>NZ_JBXARJ010000006.1:0-348187 GCF_058808115.1 Shinella sp. GW821-FHT11G07 | reverse complement strand
CGATGCCCTGCCGTTTCCCCCGTGTCGCCGGAGGGAGACCATTTTCCGCAGGCCCTTCCGGTGAAGGTTCACGTCCTCCCCGCACCGCAAGCGCCGACCCCGCCTGACTGCCACGCCTGGCAGCGTATCCTCTAGCGGGATGCACTGAGTATGGCGCGGCTGGCGACAGCGGGGAAAATTGCGCCGTGCGCAAGAACGATTGCGGGCGCGTCTGGCTTGATTCTTCAGGGGTCGTAACGAATGGTGCGTCGATGGAAGATCTCGCCGACGTCCTCTCGTCTCTGCTGTCCGGTTCCGCCGTCGTTGTGGCGACGGTCGTGCTGGTGCTGGGGTCCTATTTCCTGGCGCGCCGGCTGCTCCATCCGGGGCAGGAGGGCGACAGGACGCTGGAAGTGGCTGGAAACGTCGCCGTGCGGGTGGCCACGCTCCACAGCCTTATCCTCGGGCTCGTCTATGCGCAGGAACTGGATGACTACAAGGGCGTGCGCGCGACGCTGGTTGACGAGGCCATTGCGATCTCCGACGTCTTCAACGATGCGGGCCGCTATGGCGGGGCGATTGCGCTGCCGATCCAGCAGGGGCTGGCGCGCTATGTCGTCATCGTCGTCGACGAGGAGTGGGAGCGGCTCGGCCATCGCGAGGGGCTGTCGCCCCGTGCCTGGGAGGAGTGGAATGCCGTTTACACGCGGGTGCTGGATCTTGCACCGACCACCGAGCGGGAGCGCTATCTGAGCGGCCACATGAAGGATAAGACCGCGGCGATCGCAAGGTTCCGCCAGTTGCGCGAGGCGGCCTCGGCCGGCCGCTTCTCCGGCCTGTTCTGGGGGCCGGCGATCATCGGCCTCATCATCATTTCGGCGGCCTTCTACGTCTACCGGCCGACCAAGACGCATCTCGTCCTGCTGTCGTTTTTCGGCGCCTATTCCGGCGTCATCCTGTTTTTCATCTTCGCCTTCTCCAATCCCTATGCCAATCCCGGAAAGCTGCCGCCGCGGCCGTTCCAGCACCTGCTGAGCGGCGACGTCGGCAAGATGCTTCCGCCTCCCTGACGGGCAGCGCCATGAACGACATCCTGGACGGCTATGCCGCCGCCGCGACGCCAGAGCTGATCGAGCGCTACGAGGCCTTCGATCCGGCGCTGCTCTACGCGCCGGTGCTCGACCTGCTGCCGCAGACACCCGGCCGGGTCGCCGATATCGGCACCGGCACGGGGCGGGATGCGGCGTGGTTTGCCGGCCAAGGGCACCGGGTTCTGGCGGTCGAGCCGGTCCGGGCGCTGCGCGAGGCCGGGATGGCGCGGCATGGCGACAAGGGCCTCACCTGGCTAAACGACACCCTGCCGGAGCTGGCGGCAACGCGACAGCATGGACCGTTCGATCTCGTGACGCTGAACGGCGTGTGGCAGCATATCGACGATGCGGCACGCGCCATCGCTTTGCCGGTGCTGGCGGGGATGCTCTCGCCCGGCGGGCGCCTCGTCCTTGCGCTGCGCCACGGTGTCGGGGCCGCCGGCCGGCCCGCCTTCCCGATTTGCGACGACGACACGATTGCGGCCGCCGCCGGCTGCGGCCTCACTTTGCTGCGGTGCCGGGAGGCGGGATCACACCAGGCGGCGAACCGGGCGCTCGGTGTCCGCTGGACCTGGATGGTGTTCGAGCGGCCATTGGCGTGATCTGCTGCGGCGCGGGCCGGTCAGCGCCGAATTGAGGGGTGCGGTTGCTTTCGATGGTCCTTGCCATCGGCCGATGCAGCGGCTAAACAGCCTTCGCGCTGGACGACCAGCGCCTTGTTCGTTCCGGGGACGGCCCCTCATCTCGCAATCGAGAGAGAATGCCGCGACCCATGAACCCTTCACTCCCGTTCGTTCTGAAATCTGCCGCGCGGCCCGCGCGTGCCCTGCATCGCCGCGTCGCGATCACGGCGCGCGCCCTTGTCGTGCGCCTTGCCTTTCCGAGGATATCCGATGGCCGGACCCATTGAGCAATTCGAGATCAAGCCGCTAGTTCCGTTCGAAATCGGCGGACTGGACCTCAGCTTCACCAATTCCTCCGCCTATATGGTGGCGACCGTCGTGCTCGCGAGCGCCTTCCTGCTTCTGGCGACGGGCCGGCGCGGCCTGGTGCCGGGCCGCTGGCAATCGGGCGCGGAAATCGTCTACGAATTCGTCGCGACGACGCTCAGGGCCAATGCCGGCGAACAGGGCATGCGCTTCTTCCCGCTGGTGTTCTCGCTCTTCATGTTCATTCTGGTGGCAAACCTCGTCGGCATGTTCCCCTATGCCTTCACGGTGACGAGCCATCTCATCGTCACCTTCGCGCTTGCCATGCTGGTCTTCGCGACCGTGACGCTTTACGGTCTGTTCCGGCATGGCGCCGGTTTCCTGAAACTCTTCGTGCCGGACGGCGTGCCGCTGATCCTCACGCCGATCATCGTGCCGATCGAGGTGATCTCCTATCTCTCCCGCCCCGTCAGCCATTCCGTGCGTCTGTTCGCCGTCATGCTGGCCGGGCATATCACGCTAAAGGTCTTTGCCGGCTTCGTCGTCTCGATGGGCGAACTCGGCACGCTCGGCCTTCTGGGCGCGGTGCTGCCGCTCGCCATGACGGTGGCGCTGACGGCGCTGGAATTGCTGATGGCGATCATCCAGGCCTACGTCTTCACCATGCTGACCTGCATGTATCTGAACGACGCGCTGCATCCGGGCCATTGACGGCCTCCGGTCCTGTGCCGATTCCGCACAGGACCGGGCATCCGGCCGGCTTTGCCGTTCACGCGATGGAAAGTGCCGTCGCGTAGAACGTCAAGGGATCAACGAGGCCACCGCAATGCAGATAGCCGGCATCCTGAACACGGCCCTCCAGGGCATGGCGAGCGAGACGGCGCGGGCCGAGAAAATCGCCCGCAGCACCGCCGGCGGGGCATCACCCACAAGCGATCCGGCCATGGACATGCTGGACCTCGTCTCCGCCGAAACCGGCTTCCGCGCCAACGCCGCCGTGTTCGAGACCGGTGCGGACCTCTGGGAGGTTCTGGCGAGTATCAAGCGGGATTGAGCAAAAACAGGGGCGGTGGAGCCGCCCCTGTCGTCTTCATATCCGATGCCCAGGCATCAAATCCTGATGCCCGAGGTGGAATGGCTTTCAGCCCTTTGGCGGGTAGGGATCATTGCCGTAGGAGTTGCGCTCGCGAATGCGACCGTTTTCCCCATGGATCAGCATTTCCGTATGCTGGTTCTGTGCAATTTCGCGCGCGAGGCCGATCGCTTCACGCTGGGTTTCGACCACTTTTGTGGCGCGTTCAGACCTGGCACCCTTGACTGCCCATCCATCGGGATGAGGTACGACGTGTTGGTTGCGTTTATTGCTCATAGTGACTGCACCTTTGAAAAACGAGTGGAGCGAGCACTCCTTTTCAGAAGTGCTCAACTTGTTGGCCGCACGGTCAGTTGTCTTTGATCGTACTGGAAGGGTGCTTCTTGGCGTAGGATTCCGTGACAAACTCGCCGGTCTTTGCACTGCGGTGCGACCCGTTGGTGCTTCCACCATTGATTCGTTCAGAAAGAGTTGTCGATGGGCTTCGTATGGCTTTTTGTTCTGTCACGAATTGCCCGGACTTTGCGCTTCTGTGGCGTACGCCACCACTTATGGACTTTGTCATTTCAAGCTCCTTAGCGGGTGTGGCAGGCAGGGGAACAGTGAGCACAGCCGTCGGCGGTACGGTCATAAATCTTGGCCGCTGCAACAGCCTCGGAACAGTTATTGAATTCACCGAGGTAGTGCTGGTTCACAGTTGCAGGCATGTAGGCACAGCCGCTTTTGTGAACCTCGTGGTCACCGTTCGTCTGTGCATTTCGGTTTCGGTAGTAGCTGGTCATTTTTTACCTCTGTCGGTGGGGACTCTTGACGCTAATTCTGTGATTTGTCACAGTGTCTCACGAAAGAAACACCGTGCGTCTCACGGACGAGTAGTGTTTCATTGGTGAAACACGCACCCAAGCTGCGCGATTCCATTCTGTATGTCAATTGCAAATCGTTTCACTCGTGAGACGGCTTGGAAGGATTCAAACCGTGCAACCTATTGGCCTTGAGAATTTAGGCGAAGCAGTTCGAACAAAGCGTGGGGCTCAAGGAATAAGGGCGACCGCTGCAGACGTTGGAATCAGCCCAGCGACGTTATCGCGCATAGAAAACGGGCATTTACCCGACCTTGAAACTTTTAGAAGGCTGTGTGTTTGGTTGGAGGCTGACCCGGCCAGCATACTTGGCTTCGAAAATTCTGTTAATTCTGGGCAACCTGCGGAAGTACATTTTCGCAAGCAGAACACTCAGCACCCCGAAACTCTTCGCGCTCTCGCGGAAATGATTGCGACAGCCCAGCTAGCTTTGGACAACGGCAATTTAGGCGCTTAGCCCTTGGCAAAAAGAGGCTTTAAATCTTGGTGCGAAAAGGTCTCTGGCGAAACGAGAGCTCAATTGGGCTTGCCGCCAACCTCACCTCTTCCAGCCCTATCCGTCGCCGAAAAGCATGGTATTTCCGTCCTATCTGTAAATTCCATTCCCGGAATAAGTGAATGGTGTTTAAAGCAGTTGACGGAGTTGGACCCGTGGAGTTGGTCCGCTGCGACAATCTTTCATAAAGAAAAGAAAATAATAATCACAAACAGTGCTCATCCCCCTGGACGGCAATCCGGTAACATAATGCATGAACTCTCGCATATAATTTGCGATCATGAAGCAGCAAAAACGGAGTTCCTGCCGAATGGACTGATGATGTTAAAAAATTACGACACGGAGCAGGAAGAAGAGGCGGATTTGCTTTCCGCTACTCTTCTACTGCCCCGAGTTGCGCTCGTGCATATTATGGCCAGCGGCATGTCGATCGAAGTTGCCGCCGAAAAATATGTCGTCAGCATTGAGCTCCTTAAGATGCGGCTTCAACGCGCTGGCGTATATATTCAGTTTAAACGTCGGCGGGCTTAAAGCGATCACGTCCCTATTCGTCGCCCATCTTGAGCGCTGCGATGAACGCTTCCTGCGGAATTTCGACCTTGCCGAACTGGCGCATGCGCTTCTTGCCGGCCTTCTGCTTGTCGAGCAGCTTGCGCTTGCGGGTCGCGTCGCCGCCGTAGCACTTGGCGGTCACGTCCTTGCGCAGCGCCGAGATGGTCTCGCGGGCGATCACGTTGCCGCCGATGGCGGCCTGGATCGGGATCTTGAACATGTGCTTCGGGATCAGCTCCTTGAGCTTCTCGCACATGTCGCGGCCGCGCTTTTCGGCGGCCATGCGGTGCACCATCATGGAGAGCGCATCGACCGGCTCGCCGTTGACGAGGATCGACATCTTCACCAGATGGCCTTCCTGGTGGTTGGTGATCTGGTAGTCAAAGGAGGCGTAGCCCTTGGAAATCGACTTCAGGCGGTCGTAGAAATCGAAGACCACTTCGTTGAGCGGCAGGTCGTAGGTCAGCATCGCGCGGGTGCCGACATAGGTGAGTTCCACCTGGATGCCACGACGGTCCTGGCAAAGCTTGAGGATGCCGCCGAGATAATCGTCCGGCGTCAGGATGGTGGCGCGGATCCACGGCTCGTGGATTTCCTTTATCCTCACGACATCCGGCATGTCGGCCGGGTTGTGCAGCTCGCGCTCCGTACCATCGTTCATGAACAGCTTGTAGACGACCGACGGCGCGGTCGCGATCAGGTCGAGGTCGAATTCGCGCTCGAGGCGTTCCTGGACGATTTCGAGATGCAGCAGCCCGAGGAAGCCGCAGCGGAAACCGAAGCCGAGCGCGGCGGACGATTCCATTTCGAAGGAGAAGGACGCATCGTTGAGGCGCAGCTTGCCCATGGCGGCACGCAGGTCCTCGAAGTCGGCGGCATCGACCGGGAACAGGCCGCAGAACACCACCGGCTGCGCCGGCTTGAAGCCCGGCAGCATGTTGGCGGTCGGGCGCTTGTCCTCGGTGATCGTATCGCCGACGCGGGTATCGGCCACTTCCTTGATGGAGGCGGTGATGAAACCGATCTCGCCGGGGCCGAGCGCCTCGACGGTGACCATCTTCGGCGTGATGACGCCGACGCGTTCCACCTGGTATTTCGCGTCCGTGCCCATCATGCGGATGGTCTGGCCCTTTTTCAGCACGCCATCGAGAATGCGCACGAGCACGATGACGCCGAGATAGGTGTCGTACCACGAATCGACGAGCAGCGCCTTCAGCGGCGCGGTCTCGCCGCCCTCGCTCTTCGGCGCGGGCAGCTGGTGGACGATGGCTTCCAGCACGTCGGGAATGCCAAGGCCGGTCTTGGCCGAAATCAGCACGGCCTGCGAGGCGTCGATGCCGATGACTTCCTCGATCTGCTCGCGGATGCGGTCGGGCTCGGCCGCCGGCAGGTCGATCTTGTTGAGGACGGTGACGATCTCGTGGTTGTTGTCGATCGCCTGGTAGACGTTGGCGAGCGTCTGGGCCTCGACGCCCTGCGACGCATCGACCACGAGCAGCGAGCCCTCGCAGGCCGACAGCGAGCGCGACACTTCGTAGGCGAAGTCGACGTGGCCGGGCGTGTCGATGAGGTTGAGGACGTAGGTCTCGCCATTGTTGGCGACATAGTGCAGGCGCACGGTCTGCGCCTTGATGGTGATGCCGCGCTCCTTCTCGATATCCATGTTATCGAGGACCTGTTCCGACATTTCGCGCGCGGCAAGGCCGCCGGTCGACTGGATCAGCCGGTCGGCGAGCGTCGACTTGCCGTGGTCGATATGGGCCACGATCGAGAAATTGCGGATATGGTCGAGGGGCGTCGAATTATTGGTGCTCATGCGCGCCATATAGCAGCGGGCGAGATTCCCGCAAAGCGGTAAATGAAGGGTTTCCTGCGCTCCAGCACCGCTATTCCGGGACGTTCTGGCCTTCGACGAGCGCGCCGGCATTCGGCACCTGGGCGCTGCGGATCTCAAAACTCTCCCGCGCCTCCATCGGTACGGTCTCGCGGCGGCGTAGGCGATGGGTGACGAAGGCGGCGTAGAGCAGTGCGACGGCCATGGCGGCATAGATGAAGGTCTTGGGGCCGTAGATGGGCGTGAGCGCCGTGACCGCCAGCGGAACGAGCGTCGCGGAAGCCGACCAGGCGACGAGCAGCGTCGAGGCGAGCGGCACGAAATCCTCCGGATCCGTTCGGTCGTTGGCATGCGCATTGGCGATCGAATAGACGCTTTCGACGGCGCCGGCCCACAGCGCGAAGACCAGCATGAGGATGACGAAGGCCTGGAAGGACACGAAGAGCGCGGCAACCGCGGTGCCTGAAATCAGCAGGCAGGTGAAGATCAGCACGATGCGCCGGTCGATGCGGTCCGACAGCGTGCCGAGCGGATATTGCACGAAGAGCAGGCCGAACTGCATGACGAACATCAGGAGCGCCACGTCGGTCTGGCTGACATTGTTGGTGGCGGCGTAGATCGGCGTAAAACCCTGCACGACCATGGAGAGGCCGCCGGCGGCGAGCACGCCGATGAGTGCGACGGGGGAATTGCGCCAGGCCATGGCGAAATCGACGCTGACGCGGGCGGGTGCGGGCGGCGTCGGCAGCCGGGTCAGGCCGATCGGCAAAAGGGCGATGGTGGTGACGAAGATGGTGACGAGGGGCGCGAGGTTGCCGTCGGCCGGCATCTGCCCGAACAGCCAGGCGCCGACGCCCAGCCCCAGCACATAGGCCATGTAGAAGAACGACATGGCCTTGCCGCGCCAGCGGTTGTCGGCCGCGTGGTTCAGCCAGCTCTGGGCGATGATGAAATTGGAATTGCCCGCCGCGCCATAGATGCCGCGTGCCAAAATCCAGACAAGCGGGTTGACGCCGAGCGCCACGAGAAAGGCGGCGATGAGGACCAGCGCCATGGAACACGAGAAGGCGCGGGCATGGCCGACGCGGCGGATGACCGGGCCGGCGAGAATGCAGCCAAGCAGGCCGCCGAAGGCGATGGCGGTGACGGCAGCACCCGGCGTCCACGAGGGTGCATCGGCGCGCGACAGGACATAGGGCACATAGGCGAGCATGATGCCGTTGCCGATCGCCACGAAGGTCATCGAGACGACGATGGCGGTGATGGAAAAGAGCGAGGATGCCCGCTGCGTTTCACCTGTCATCCGTCCGCCCTCCCTGATTCTAGCGGCGTCACCATATCCGGGTGATCGATGTCGCATTGTCGCTGGAGCGGCATGGCGGAGAATTATTTTCAGATGGGTTGATGTCTATTGACTCCATTATGCGAGACAATTATTCCATAATGATGGAAAATGAAACGGATCCCCTGGAAAGCGCGATTGGCGAGCGCGTGCGGCTGCTGCGCACCGCGCGCAACCAGACGCTCGACGACCTCGCAAGCGCGTCCGGCGTCAGTCGGGCGATGATCTCGCGCATCGAGCGCGGTGAGGCGAGCCCGACGGCGCAGCTTTTGTCGCGGCTCTGCGCGGCCCTCGACCTGACGCTCTCGGCCTTCTTCGCCTTTTCGCAGGAGGACGGCGATCCGCTGTCGCGACGGGAAAAGCAGACAGTCTGGCGCGATCCGGAAACCGGCTACCAGCGCCGCGCCATCTCGGCGCCGAACACGGTTTCGCGTGTCGAGGTGATCGAGGTGGAGTTCCCGGTGGGCGCCCGCATGGCCTATCCGCCGGAAACCGCGAAGGCGGGCATGACGCAGCACGTCTGGCTGTTCTCCGGCGAACTCCGCATGACGATCAAGGACGTCGTGCACGACCTTCGCCCCGGCGATTGTCTCTATATGAGCATCACCGAGGGTCACGTTTTCGAAAACCCCGGCAGTGAACCGGCCCATTATGCCGTGGTGCTGGACCGCGGCCGAACCTGACCCTTGAGGAAGCGATGAGCGATATCAGACTGCTCGCCCCTGCCGAAACGCGCACCCGGCTGGGTGAACTTGCCGACGTGCTGGTCGATTGCGTGACCGGCGGCGCCTCCGTCGGCTTCATGGCACCCTATGGGCCTGATGATGCGCTGTCCTTTTGGGAAGGGGTCGCAACGGCGGTCGGCGAGGATGCGACGCTGCTCTTTGCCGCCGAACGGGAGGGGCGCATCGTCGGCACGGTGCAGGTCGGTATTCGCCAGATGCCGAACCAGCCGCACCGGGCGGACGTCAAGAAACTTCTCGTCATGGAAAGCGAGCGCGGCCGCGGCCTTGCCCGCGCGCTGATGGCGGCGGCCGAAGCGGAAGCTGTCAGGCGCGGCAAGACCGTGCTGGTGCTCGACACCGCCACCGGCAGCCCCGCCGAGACCGTCTACGAACGGCTCGGCTGGCAACGCGCCGGTGTCATTCCGGACTATGCGCTCTATCCGGACGGGCGCTATTGCGCGACGACGTTTTTCTACAAACGGATCGGGAACGGGGCGTAGGACGTCCGGTCATCAGGACGCATGCCGTGCCGCGTGGATCCTCGGGTCGAGCCCGAGGATGACGGAGGGGAGGAGAGGTTTTTGCCGCTCACCGACGGTGCGGAGCGATGCTGCGGCAGGCGGTGCTGGCAATTTGGCCGACGAACATTCCTTCTGTCGTCATCCTCGGGCTGGAGCCGAGGATCCACCCTGCACGCTCCCTCTCCAAAGAAGGGCGGTTACACCGCTTCCCAGCCGTCCTTCTCGCTGGCGCGGTAGATGGCGTCGATGAGCTTCTGGTTGTTGACCGAGCTTTCGAGCGTGACGATCTCCTCGTTTTCCCCGAGCGCTGCCCGCGTAAAAGCTTCGGCTTCGCGCTTGTACTGGCGGGCATCCTGGAAGCGGAAGAGCTGGCTTTCGGTGTGGCTCTGGTTGGTGAGTTCGAGTTCCTCCGCGCCGTAACGATCGGCGTTGAACGGCGATTTCACCTCGATGAAGCCCTTGTCGCCGTGGAAGACCATGACCTGGCGCTGGGCGAGTTGGGTGGAGACGTAGAAGGACAGTTCGAAATCGCCGAAATCGGCACGCACGCTGGAATAGATGTCGGTGCCGAACTCCGGGTCACGGTCGGTGGTGGCCTGGACGCGGAGCGCTTCCTTGCCGGTGGTGAAGCGCGTGGTGATCGTCGGGTAGACGCCGATATCCGGCAGGCCGCCGCCGCCGAGAGCCGGCACGTTGCGCATGTTGCCGGGATCGCGGTTGTAATAGGTGAAGGCGCCCTGGACATGACGCAGCTTGCCGATCGCGCCTTCGGCCAGAAGCGAGCGGACCTTGCGCCAGACGGGGCTGTAGGTGACCATGTAGGCTTCGGAAATCAGCACCTTGTTGCGGTCGCGTGCTTCGATCAGCGCCGCGATCTCGCCGGCGTTCAGCGCAATCGGCTTCTCGCACAGCACATGTTTGCCGGCATCCGCCGCCTTGATCGACCACTCGACGTGCTGTGCGGTCGGCAGCGGAATGTAGACGGCGTCGATCGTGTCGGAGGCGAGCATTTCCTCATAGGAGCCGAAGGCGTGCGGCACGGAAAACCGGTCGGCCATGGCGCGGGCCTTCGCAAGGTCGCGGCTGGCGATGGCTGTGATGACGCAGTTTTCCGCATCCTGGATGGCGGGCACGACAAGTTCGCGCCCGATCTTGGCGGTCGACAGGATTCCGAAACGCAGCATGATGATCTCTCCCTGATTGCGGCGAGAGACTAGTCGCGAGGTACGTTCCTCGCAAGCGGAGAGGCGTTCAAAAAATCGCAGCGGTGCAGCGTGCAATAGGCGCGACACCGTCCTATGTTCCCTTCGACACTTTTCAGCACGAACCCTTTGGAGGATCTCCATGCAGCATCGCACCCTCGGCAAGACCGGCCTTTCGATCGCGCCCCTCGTCTTCGGCGGCAATGTCTTCGGCTGGACGGCCGACGAAAAGACCTCCTTCGACCTGCTGGATGCCTTCACCGGCGCCGGCTTCAATGCCATCGACACGGCGGATGTCTATTCCCGCTGGGTGCCGGGCAATGAAGGCGGTGAATCGGAGACGATCATCGGCAGGTGGCTGAAGCGTTCCGGTCTTTCCCGCGACAAGGTCGTCGTCATCACCAAGGTCGGCTCCGACATGGGGCAGGGCCGGCGGGACCTGCGCAGGTCGTGGATCATCGAGGCCGTGGAGAAATCTTTGAAGCGGCTGCAGACCGATCATATCGACCTCTACCTCTCGCACTGGCCGGACCCGGAAACGCCCTATGAGGAAACGCTGGAGGCCCATGCCAGCCTCGTGAAAGCGGGCAAGGTGCGGGCCTTCGGCGCCTCGAACCTCGATGCCGGCCAGTTGCAGGCCTCGTTCGATGCGGCCGACACCGCAGGCCTGCCGCGCTGCGGCGCGCTTCAGCCGGAATACAATCTCTACGACCGCGCCGGCTTCGAGGGCGCACTGGCAGATCTCTGCCAGAGAGAGGAGATTGGCGTTATCACCTATTACAGCCTGGCCTCCGGCTTCCTGACCGGAAAATATCGCACGAAGGCCGATACCGAGGGCAGGGCGCGCGGCGAAGACGTGGCGCACTATCTGGACGACAAGGGCCTGCGCATTCTGGCAGTTCTCGATGAGGTCGCGGCACAAACCGGCGCGAAGCCCGCAGAAATCGCGCTGGCCTGGCTGATGGCAAAGCCTGCGGTGACAGCGCCGATTGCCAGCGCCACCAGCCTCGCCCAGCTAGCCAGCCTGACGAAGGCGGCCTCGCTTTCCCTCTCCGCCGAACAGGTTTCGGCACTCGACACGGCAGGAGCCGCATCATGACGCTGACCATCCGCGATCCCATTGAAAGCGACGAAGCGGCCTGGAGGAAACTCTGGGCCGGCTACCTCACCTTCTACAAGACCGAGGTACCCGAGGAGGTGACCGCCTTCACCTGGGCGCGCATTCTCGACGCGGGTTCCCGGGTCTCGATGCGCGTCGCCGTGGAGGACGGCGAGATGCTCGGTTTCGCAATCCATCACTATCACGATTCCACCTGGGACATCGCGCCGGAAGGTTATCTCGAAGACCTCTATGTCGACGAGACGACGCGCGGCAAGGGTGTCGGGCGGGCGCTGGTGGATGACCTTGTCGTGATCTCCAAGCGCAACGGCTGGCGCGGCATCTACTGGCACACCAACGAGGACAATGCCCGCGCCCGCAAACTCTACGACAGTTATGTCAAGTCGGACGGGCACATCCGCTATCGGCTGCGGACCTGACCTTCAAGGCCATCGCCATGGATTGAGAGGGTGCGGCTTGCCCCTTCTCCCCAGCGGGGAGAAGGTCGCGGCAGCGGGATGAGGGGGTGTGAGAGGGCGCGCGGGCCCCCTCATCCGACCCTTCGGGCCACCTTCTCCCCGTGGGGGAGAAGGGGAAAGCGGCAGCGCGCCGCCCTTATCAGCGATAGCCTTAGTCTAGCCGCGGTGGCGGAAGAAATCGACAAAGGCCCTGAGGGCCGGGCGCATCTGCCGGCGGGACGGGTAGTAGATCGAAAAGCCGTCGAAGGCCGGACACCAGTCCTCCAGCACGGGGATGAGTCGGCCGGCGCGGATATCCTCGTCGACGCGCTGGTCGAAGACATAGGCGAGGCCGGCGCCGTCCATCGCCGCGCCGCGCATCAGGCGCTGGTCGGAGACGATCAGCGGGCCGGTGACGTCGACCGTCACCAGCCGTCCATCCTTTTCCAGCTCCCAGCGATAGAGCCGGCCGCTCGAAAAGCGCCGGCGGATGCAGCGGTGCTGCATGAGATCGCGCGGCTGCACGGGTTTCGGATGCGTTTCGAAATAGGCGGGTGCGCCGACGATCAGGCCGCGCCACGGGCCGCTCGCCCTGACGGCGATCATGTCCGCCTCCAGATGCTCGCCGAGGCGCAGGCCGGCATCGAAACCCTTTTCGACGATGTCCTCGAAGCGGTCGTCGGTGCGCAAATCCAGTTCGATATCCGGGTAGGCCGCGAGAAAGGCAGCGAGCCGCGGCATGACGATGTCTTCGGCGGCGATCAGCGGCATGGTGATGCGCAAGGGGCCGGCCGGGCGGCTTTGCCGGTCGGCAAGCCCCTCCATGACGGCGCCGATATCGGCCAGTGCCGGCGCCAGCGTCTCGAGCAGCAGACGGCCTTCCTCCGTCGGCGCCACGCTGCGGGTGGTGCGGGCGATGAGGCGCACGCCGAGGCTCGCCTCCAGTGCCGACACCGCGTGGCTGACGGCCGACGGCGCGATGGCGAGTTCGGCCGCGGCCTTGCGGAAGGAGCGCGCTTCCGCGACGATGGCGAGCACGGCGAGTTGGGAAAGCTGGGTTCGGTTCATTGTTCCAACAGATAGAACAAGCCGTTGGCCTTTGCAGCAATTTTCAGATGAAGCGCCGCACCCTAGATTGGTGTTGCCCGGATGACGGCGGTCGGCCCAACGGCCTGCTTCCCGGTGCCACGAAAAGGATTTTGCCATGAAACACAGAAAACTCGGCCCCCTCGATGTTTCCGCCCTCGGCCTTGGCTGCATGGGTATGAGCCATGCCTACGGCCCTGCCCAGGACGAGACGGCGGCCATCGACACGCTGCATCGCGCCGTCGATCTCGGCGTCACGCTGTTCGACACCGCCGAGGTCTACGGCCCCTACAAGAACGAAATCCTTGTCGGCAAGGCGCTGAAGCCGGTGCGCGACAACGTGGTGATCGCCACCAAGTTCGGCTTCAGCATCGATCCGAGCAAGCCGGCGGCGCAGATGATGACGGGCACCGACAGCCGGCCGGAAAACGTCAAGGCCGTCGCCGAGGCCTCGCTGAAGCGGCTCGGCATCGAGGTCATCGACCTGTTCTACCAGCACCGCGTCGATCCGGCCGTGCCGATCGAGGAGACGGTGGGCGCCATGGCGGAGCTGGTGCGCGAAGGCAAGGTGAGGGCGCTCGGCCTGTCCGAAGCGGGCGCCGAGACGATCCGCCGTGCGCATGCCGTGCATCCGATCGCAGCCCTTCAGAGCGAATACTCGCTGTGGACCCGCGATCCGGAGGAGAACGGCGTGCTGGAAACCTGCCGGGATCTCGGCATCGGCTTCGTGCCCTTCAGCCCGCTTGGCCGCGGTGTTCTGACCGGCGCGCTGAAGAAGCTCGATGGCCTGTCCGCCGATGATTTCCGCCGTTCGCTGCCGCGCTTCGAGGCGGAGAATTTCGATGCCAACCTGGCGCTGGTAGCAGCCCTTGAAGAGATGGCGACGGAGAAGGGCGTGGCGCCCGCACAGCTGGCGCTTGCCTGGGTGCTGGCGCAGGGCGACTTCATCGTGCCGATCCCCGGCGCCAGCAAGGTGCCGCACCTGGAGCAGAACGTCGCCGCCGCCGACGTGGTGCTGACCGCTGAAGAGGCGGCGCGCCTCGGCGACATGCTGTCGCCGGCAAAGGTGTCCGGCGGGCGCTATTCACAGCGCATGGCCTCGATGGCCAATCGGTAGGAGACCGGCTCGGCTTTCCGCACGCTCCCGTCCTCTCCATCGTCATGGTCGGGCCTGACCCGACCATCCACGCCTCGCCCGCGGCATGGATCCTCGGGTCAAGCCCGAGGATGACGCAGGAGAGGTGGTGCGCGCATTCGGGCGTTGCCGCAGCAGAGAGGTGGAGGTGATGCATCGCACCCCGCCAAGCAAAAAGGCCGCGGAGCGATCCGCGGCCTTTCAAATCTTTCGGGCGGCCTGCTTACTGGCCGACCGACGATACCATGACGGCGTCGCCGTTTTCGATCGAGACCCAACGGCCGGCGTGGAACGAGGCCTGGCGCTTCAGGTAGCGGTAGGGCGTCGTCGTCCAGGGTTTTACTTCGTTGTTGAGGTTGTCGAGGATGAAATCACCCTCCGTGGTGCGCACCGTCAGCACGGCATGACCTTCGCCGTCCGGCTTGCGCACGACGGTGATCAGCAGGTCGCCGGGGGCAAAACCCTTCTGCATCAGCTTCTTGCGCTTCAGCAGGACGAAATCCTCGCAGTCGCCGGCGCCGTCCGGATAGGACCAGTATTCGTCCTTGCCGTGCAGCTCCTTGTCGGTCATCGGGGTGATGTCGCGATTGACGCTGGCATTGATCTGGCGAATGGCCGACCAGCCGACCTTCGTTACCTTGGCCGGTGCCTGGTTGCGCACGCCGGCGCGGCATTCGGACTTGTAGGTCTGACAGAACTCGTAGTGGCCGATCGGTTGGGAGGTCACGCCGCCGGTCTTCATGGAAAGCGCCGACGCCGGAGCCGTGAAAGCCGAGGAAGAAGAAACGAGGAGCGCAAAAAACGCCGCAGCCCCAGCCTTCGCACCAATCATTCGTGCCATGAAACGTCCCCTAATCGTTAACAAAGAGTTAACGGTCAGGAGGGCATCTCGTCAATCATCAGAATTGGCGATCCGACAATATGGTTAAAATGCGACCGCCGGAATGCGCAAAGGCCTCATTCCGCGCGGGCGAGCGCCTCCGCCGCCTCGAGGATCTTGGTGATATCCTGCGGGCGCGACAGGCGGTGATCGCCGTCGCGGATCATGGTCAGAACCACATCGTCGCCGGAAAGGTGCTCCATCAGGCGCACGGCATGGGTATAGGGCACGTCTGGATCCGCCATGCCCTGCAAAATGTGCACGGGGCAGCCGGTCTCGATGACGCCGGTCAGAACACGGTTGTCGCGGCCGTCCTCGATGAGCTTCAGCGTGTAGATGTTCGGATCGGGGCCGTAGGGCGTCGGCTCCTCGAACTGGCCGCGCTCGGCGAGCGCCGTGCGCTCGGCATCCGTCAGGTTCGGCTCGATCAGTTCGGAGGTGAAATCGGGCGCGGGCGCGATGAGCACGAGGCCGACGACCGCGACATCCCGGCGTTTGGCCAGTTCGGCAACGGCGCGCAGCGCGATCCAGCCGCCCATGGAGGAGCCGACGAGGACGACGCGGCGCGTGCCGAGGGCCTTTGCGGCATGGTCGATCACGGCGAGCGATTCCTCCAGCCAGCGCGAGATCGTGCCGTCGACGAAGGCGCCGCCCGAGGCGCCGTGGCCGGAATAGTCGAAGCGCACGCAGGCTGTGCCGAGGCGGGCGGCGAGCGCTGCAAGCTCGATAGCCTTGGTGCCGGTCATGTCCGAGCGGTAACCGCCGAGCCAGACGACATGGGCGAGCGCATTGCCGGCGGCGGCCGGCTGGAGCGCGATCGCGATCTGCCGGGCATCGTCACCCTTGCCGACCGTGAGGAAGTCTGCCCCGTTGTCCTTCGTCGCCGTCATACCTATCTCCTGTCTGCATCCCGGCCCCGAAAAGCCGGTCTTTTGCCGAAACCTAGACCAGATTCGCGCGTGCAAGGACAGGTGGTGATTTTTTCCACGGGCCATGCTATTGACTTCGCAAGCGTGATCAACACATTGCCGAAAAACGCCGAAAGGCGGGCAAACGGCCCGGTTGACGCACCCTAATTCATACCTGTCGAAACAGTTCGAGGAGAACACGACCATTCGCAGACCTTTTAAAGCGGAAGCTCCCGTCAAGGACGGCCCGCGCTCCAACAAGGAAATCCGGATTCCCCGGGTTCAGCTTATTGACGCCGACGGCAACAACCACGGCACCGTCCCCACCGATCAGGCGCTCCGCATGGCGGAAGAAGCAGGCCTCGATCTCGTGGAGATTTCGCCGAACTCCGAACCGCCCGTCTGCAAGATTCTTGACCTCGGCAAGCTGAAATACGCCAACCAGAAGAAGGCGGCCGAAGCGCGCAAGAAGCAGAAGATCGTCGAAATCAAAGAAATCAAGATGCGCCCGAACATCGACACCCATGACTATGAGGTGAAGATGAAGGCGATGAACCGCTTCTTTGAAGAGGGCGACAAGGTCAAGGTGACGCTGAAGTTCCGTGGTCGCGAAATGGCCCACCAGGAACTCGGCATGAAGCTCCTGATGCAGGTCAAGGAAGACACGCTGACCATCGCCAAGGTCGAAGCCGAGCCGAAGCTCGAAGGCCGCCAGATGATGATGGTGCTCGCTCCGAAGTGAGCCCCTCTCTCGCGCGTCTACGGACCGCACGGATCGAAGCCGCCTTACGGGGCGGCTTTTCCTTTTTGCACCGGGAACACCAAAACAAGGATTCCGGTTGCGCTTTCGAAGGACTTCGGTTACAAGCCGCCGTCCGAACGGTCCGGCAGGGCATGCCGTGGCCGTTCTTTTCGCTGGAGCCGTGCATCGTCACGCGGTTCAATTCAAGAAGAATGGAGTAGCAAAATGCCCAAGATGAAGACGAAATCGTCCGCCAAGAAGCGGTTCAAGATCACCGCGACCGGCAAGGTCGTCGCGGCTGCCGCCGGCAAGCGCCACGGCATGATCAAGCGTAGCAACAAGTTCATTCGCGACGCGCGCGGTACCATGGTGCTGGCCGAAGCCGATGGCAAGAAAGTCATCAAGAACTACCTGCCCAACGGTCTCTGAGACTATCTGGCACTTTTGATACGTTTAAGGAGATCATGATATGGCACGTGTAAAACGCGGCGTAACGTCCCACGCCAAGCACAAGAAGACACTGAAGGCAGCCAAGGGTTTCTACGGCCGCCGCAAGAACACCATCCGCGCCGCCAAGGCCGCGGTTGACCGTTCGAAGCAGTTCGCCTACCGCGACCGCAAGGTCAACAAGCGCAATTTCCGCGCGCTCTGGATCCAGCGTATCAACGCTGCCGTCCGCGAGCATGGCCTGACCTATGGCCGCTTCATCGACGGCCTCAACAAGGCCGGCATCGAAGTGGACCGCAAGGTGCTGTCCGACATGGCGATCCATGAGACCGAAGCTTTCGGCGCGCTCGTCGCTGCCTCCAAGAAGGCTCTCGAATACCTCAAGGACGCTGGTACGAAGAACGAGTTTGAAGCCGCCGTAAACTAACCGGCGCTTCCACAACCAAACGTCTTTTCGTTGTGAAACCCGCGCCGGGAAACCGGTGCGGGTTTTTGCGTGATGGCCACCGCCGAAACGGGCCTGCACCGTTTCCATGCCTCGTCTTCCGGCGGCGGTCGTTGCCAAGTTTTTATGGCGCACCCGATTGATCGGGCGCGTGCACATGGGTAGTGATCTGCGGGCTTCCGCGCCGCAACCCGCTATCTGTCGCAGGTTCTCTTGGCCCTCCGCCCGGCCGACGCAAGCAAAGCAGGTAAAGATGACTGAACTCGACACACTGGAACATCAGCTCCTCGCCGACGTTGCCGCAGCCTCCGACGAAGCGGCGATCGAAGCCGTGCGCGTGGGCGCGCTTGGCAAGAAGGGCTCCGTCTCGGACCTCCTGAAGACGCTCGGCACCATGTCGCCGGAAGAGCGCCAGACGCGCGGTGCGGCGATCAACGCGCTGAAGACCCGCGTGACCGACGCGATCACCGAGCGCAGGACGGCGCTGCGCGATGCCGCGATCGACGCCCGCCTCAAGGCGGAGACGGTCGATGTCAGCCTGCCGGTCCGCTCCTCGCCGGCCGAGCGCGGCCGCATCCATCCGATCAGCCAGATCGTCGACGAAATCACCGCGATCTTCGCGGATATGGGTTTTTCCATTGCCGAAGGTCCGGATATCGAGACGGACTATTACAACTTCACGGCGCTGAATTTCCCGGAAGGCCACCCGGCCCGCGAGATGCACGACACGTTCTTCTTCCCGCCGGATGAGAATGGTGGACGCAAGGTGCTGCGCACGCACACCTCGCCCGTGCAGATACGTACCATGGAAGCGCAAAAGCCGCCGATCCGCATCATCATCCCCGGCAAGACCTATCGCCAGGACAGTGACGCCACCCATTCGCCGATGTTCCACCAGGTCGAAGGCCTCGTGGTCGACAAGAAGGCGAATGTCGCCAACATGCGCTGGGTGCTGGAAGAGTTCTGCAAGGCGTTCTTCGAGGTCGACAGCGTCACCATGCGCTTCCGCCCGTCCTTCTTCCCGTTCACCGAGCCGTCCTTCGAGGTCGATATCCAGTGCGACCGCTCGTCCGGCCCGATCGTCAAGTTCGGCGAAGGCACCGACTGGATGGAAATCCTCGGCTGCGGCATGGTTCACCCGAACGTCCTGCGCGCCGGCGGTCTCGATCCCGACGAATACCAGGGCTTTGCCTGGGGCATGGGCCTCGACCGCATCGCCATGCTGAAATACGGCATGCCGGACCTGCGCGACTTCTTCAACGCCGACGTCCGCTGGCTCAGCCACTACGGCTTCCGCCCGCTCGACATGCCGACCCTGTTCGGCGGCCTCAGCGCGTAACCGGCATCCAAGGAGAAACATTATGAAATTCACGCTCTCCTGGCTGAAGGACCATCTCGAGACCGCCGCCTCGCTGGACGACATCTGCGCGAAGCTGACGGCGATCGGGCTTGAAGTGGAAGAGGTCGACGACAAGGCGGCGTTCAAGCCCTTCGTCATCGCCAAGGTCGTTTCCGCCGAACAGCATCCGAATGCCGACAAGCTGCGCGTGCTGATGGTCGACACCGGCAAGGGCGACCCGATCCAGGTCGTCTGCGGCGCGCCGAATGCCCGCAACGGCCTCGTCGGCGCCTTTGCGGCGCCCGGCACCTATGTGCCCGGCATCGACGTGACGCTCGCCGTCGGCACCATTCGCGGCGTCGAAAGTCGCGGCATGATGTGCTCGGAGAAGGAACTGGAAATCTCCGACAACCATGACGGCATCATCGATCTGCCGGCCGATGCGCCGGTCGGTGCGAGCTATGCCGCCTATGCCGGCCTCGATGACCCGGTCATCGAGATCAACCTGACGCCGAACCGTCCGGACTGCACGAGCATTTTTGGTATTGCCCGCGACCTCGCCGCCTCCGGCCTCGGCACGCTCAAGACCCCGAAGGCGCCGTCCTTCGCGATCGAAGGCGAGACGCCGGTCAAGGTGACGCTCGATCTCGGCGGTGACGAGCATCTCTGCCCGGGCTTCGCGCTCCGCCTTGTGCGTGGCGTCAAGAACGGCCCGAGCCCGCGCTGGATGCAGCAGCGGCTGCTGGCGATCGGCCTTCGTCCGATCAACGCGCTCGTCGACATTACCAACTACATGACCTTCGACCAGGGCCGTCCGTTGCACGTCTTCGACGCGGCCAAGGTGAAGGGCAATCTCGTCGTGCGCCGGGCAGTGGACGGCGAAAAGGTGCTGGCACTCGATACGCGCGAATACACGCTGAACCCGGCCAACGTCGTCATCGCCGATGACAATGGCGTCGAATCGATCGGCGGCATCATGGGCGGCGAGCATTCCGGCTGCGACGCGGACACCACGGACGTGCTGATCGAATCGGCGCTGTGGGACCCGATGAACATCGCCAAGACCGGCCGCTCGCAGGGCATCATCACCGATGCGCGCTATCGTTTCGAGCGGGGCGTCGATCCGGAATACATGGTGCCGGGCCTCGAGCGCGCCACCGAACTGGTGCTGCAACTCTGCGGCGGCACGCCCGCGAAAACCGATGTCGTCGGCTACAAGGGTTATGACGCCAAGATCGTCGACTTCCCGTTCTCCGAGGTGAAGCGCCTGACGGGGCTCGACGTCTCGTCGGAGGAGAGCGTCGATATCCTGGCCCGCCTCGGCTTCAAGGTTTCGGGCTCCGGCGAGCGCGTCTCCGTCGCGGTTCCCTCCTGGCGCCCGGATGTCGATGGCAAGGCGGATCTCGTCGAAGAGGTCATGCGCATCCACGGCGTCGACAATATCAAGCCGGCGCCGCTGGAAAGCCATGGCGCGGTGAACGGCCGCATCCTGACCACGCTGCAGATTCGCTCGCGGCTGGCCAAGCGCGCGCTTGCCTCGCGCGGCATGATGGAGGCCGTCACCTGGTCGTTCATCCCGAAGGCCCATGCCGAACTCTTCGGCGGCGGTGCGGCTTCGCTTGCACTCTCGAACCCGATTGCGGCTGACATGTCCGACATGCGGCCCTCGCTGCTGCCGGGCCTGCTCGCTGCTGCCCAGCGCAATGCCGACAAGGGCTATGGCGACGTCGCGCTCTTCGAAGTCTCCGGCACCTACGAGAACGACAGGCCGGAAGGCCAGCGTCGCGTCGCCGGCGGTATCCGTCGCGGCACGGCCACGCTTGCCGGCGCCGGTCGCCTCTGGTCGAATGCGGCCAAGGGCGGCGGCAAGGCGGTCGATATCTATGACGCCAAGGCCGATGCGCTGGCCGTGATCGAGGCCTGCGGCCTGCCGATGGGCAATGTGCAGATCGAGGCCGGTGCGCCTGCCTGGTATCATCCGGGCCGCTCCGGCACGATCAAGATGGGGCCGAAGGTCGTGCTCGGCTACTTCGGTGAATTCCACCCGAAGGCGCTCGGTGCGCTCGACGTGTCCGGTGCGCTCGCCGGCTTCGAGATCTATGTCGATGCCATGCCGGAGCCGAAGAAGAAGGCGACCCGCACCAAGCCGGCGCTCGACCTTTCGCCGTTCCAGGCGGTGAAGCGCGACTTCGCCTTCGTCGTCGACAAGACGGTGGATGCGGGTGCGATCGTGCGCGCGGCGACGGGTGCCGACCGCAAGCTGATTTCGACGGTCAGCGTCTTCGACGTGTTCGAGGGCGCCTCCGTCGGCGAGGGCAAGAAGTCGATCGCCATCGAGGTCGTCATCCAGCCGACCGACAAGACCCTGACCGACGAGGATTTCGAGGCGCTGACCGCCAAGATCGTCGGCAATGTGCTGAAGACCACGGGCGGCACGCTGCGCGCCTGAGCGATTAGGGAGCGGGGCGTCAACGCCCCGCTCTCGTTTCCGTGTGCGACGGTCGCATTTTGTGAACACAGCGTAACAGGTTTCGCGATTGCGGATTGGTTAGCAAGACCTTAACTGTTCCCTCAAGGGGACAACGAGGTCGACATGGATTCTATTGCCAATCTTCTACCCCTCGCCATCATGGGCGGCGGTATCTACCTTTTCTTCCGCTGGGTCGTGCGCGACATGAACCGCCCGACCGGGCGCTAGCCCTCACGCATTGCCGATCAGCACGCCCGCGGCCAAAACGAGGCTGCCGCCGAGCACGACCTGCATGGCAGCACGCAGGAACGGCGTTTCCATGTAGCGGTTCTGGATGAAGGCGATCGCCCACAATTCCACGAAGACGACGAAGACGGCGATGGTCGTCGCCAGCATGAAATTCGGGATCAGGTAGGGCAGGGCGTGGCCGAGGCCGCCGAGCGCCGTCATGATGCCGGAGGCGAGGCCGCGTTTGACCGGCGAGCCGCGGCCGGACAGCTTGCCGTCGTCGTGTGCGGCTTCCGTGAAGCCCATGGAGATGCCGGCGCCCACCGAGGCGGACAGGCCGACCAGAAACGTCTGCCAGGTATCCTGCGTGGCGAAGGCGGCGGCGAAGATCGGCGCGAGCGTCGAGACCGAGCCGTCCATCAGGCCGGCAAGGCCAGGTTGCACATAGGTCAAAACGAACTGCCGCCGGGACGTCTGGTCCTCCTCGGCCTTCACATCCACGGGGGTGTGCTCCTCGCCGAGCCGGCGGGCGAGCGATTCATGCGATTTTTCCGCCAGCGCCAGATCGCCAAGCAGTTTGCGCGTTGCGGCATCCTGCGCGCGCGCGGCGGCTTCGAGATAGAAGCGGTGCGCGGCCTCCTCCATCGCCTCGGCCTGTGCGCGGATTTTCTCGATCGGCATGTTGTGAATCAGCCAGTCGGGTTTGCGATCCGGGAAATCGCGCACAAATTCGCGCCGCACCAGCGGAATGCGATCGCCGAAGCGTGCGATGTGCCGGTCGATCAGCATCTGGCGGTGATGGCTTTCCTCCGCTGCCATTTCCTCGAAGACGCGGGCGGAGCGCGGATAGGCATCACGCAGCGCATCCGCATAGGCAAGGTAGATGCGGCCGTCGTCCTCCTCGGAGGAAATCGCGAGCGCCAGGATTTCCTGTTCGCTCAAGGATTCGAGGCTGCGTTTGCCGGGGCGGAGAAGGCGGGAGAACATCTGCAAATATCCAGTTTAGAATAATTCTAAATATAGGGCGTGGAGCCTTTTGGTCAAGCTCGACAGGATGTCGCGGCTAGGGTTAGAGTGGCGCGATATGAGACTGTGAAGGACGAGCCGTGACTGCTGCCTTGAAGCCGCTTTCCCTAGGCCGCGACACGCTGCTCGACCGCCTCGGCCGTCGCGTCGCGGACCGGCTGCAAAGCCAGACCTCCGGCTACGAACCCTACACGCCTTCCGACCCGGAAACGCTGGCGCGCACGCTGAGGCCCGGCGACATCCTGCTCGTCGAGGGCAACCAGAAGGTCTCGGCGGTGATCAAGTATCTCACGCAATCCACCTGGTCGCATGCGGCGCTCTTCGTCGGCGACGAGACCCCGCTGACGCTCGACCAGGCGACCTTGACCTCGGTGGAGCGCCCGCAGCTCATCGAGGTCAATCTCGGCGAAGGCTGCGTCGCCGTGCCGCTCACAAAGTACCGCACCTACAACACGCGCATCTGCCGCCCGGTCGGGCTGACGCCGGAGGACCGCAATGCGCTGGTCTCCTTCATGGTCTCGCGCCTCGGCCTCAAATACGACCTGAAGAACATCACCGACATGCTGCGCTACTTCCTGCCGGCACCGCCCGTGCCAGTGCGCTGGCGTCGCCGCATGCTGGCCTTCGGCTCGGGCGATCCGACGCGGGCGATCTGCTCGACGCTGATCGCCGAGGCTTTCGAGCGGATCCGCTACCCGATCCTGCCGGAAATCGCCCGCGCGCCCGGCCATGCGGCCGCGACCTCCACCTATTCGCGCGAGGAAATCCTGCATATCCGGCATTATTCGCTCTACACGCCGCGCGACTTCGACCTCTCGCCCTACTTCGAAATCATCAAGCCGACGCTGGAATACGGGTTTGATTACAAGCGGCTGGAATGGGCGCCGGGGCGGGAGGGGCCTTGATTTCGTCCTGCTCCGTCCTGCGGCGATCGGGCGGATTGTACCGGCACGGAAAGCTCCCTATCTTCCGGCCATGAGCGAAACCGATCCAGACCGTCTTTCCCACTTCGCCGCCATGCGCGTCCGCGCACAGTCCGACATGCAGGCGATCGGCGTCACCGCCGATTTCATTCCGCTGCTGGTGGAGACGTTTTACGGCCGGGTGCGGGCGCATCCAGAGCTTGGCCCGGTCTTCGACGGCCGGCTGAACGGCCGCTGGCCCGAGCATATGGAAAAGATGAATCGCTTCTGGTCCGCCGTCGCCTTCAAGGACGGCAGCTATGGCGGCAAGCCAGTCATGGCGCATCAGGGCGTTCAGGGCATGAACCCGCCGCTGTTTCAGACCTGGCTCGGCCTGTTCTCCGCCACGCTCGATGATATTGCGCCCTCACCGGAAGCAAAGGCGTGGTTCATGGCGACGGCCGAGCGGATCGCGAAGAGCCTGGTGCTCTCGCTCTTCTACAACCCGGCCGACGACGACCCGCGGCTCAAGCGGGCCTGAAGCCCGCTTCGAGCATGTTCCAGCAGGCTTTTTCTTGCTAACCGCCGGTATCGAGCCAGCCAGTTTTCTGAAGAATGATCCCTGCCAGTTCCGCAGGTCTTTTGCCGTCGGTAGGCAGCACGATGATGCCGTCCGCGTCTTCGCCTGCCATGCGCCTTGCCTGCCGAAGCGAGCGCTGTGCTTGTTCGTCCGCTCCAGAACCGGTCTCCCGCTGCGCAAGCCGCGCCAACAGTGTCGGCTCGGCAGCCACCATGCGGACCACCGTAATTCGCGCTTCGGGTATGGCGGAAAGGATCCACCGCTTGTCAAAATTCAGGTGCATCATGACGCCCGACATGATCAAGCGCGTGTGCCCCAAGGCCTGGTATGTCGACCAGAGCGCAGCCAGGTTGATGCTGCTGACGTCAACCGCGCCGGGCTGAATTCTGCCAAGCTCATCGGCATCGGGGCGCGGGAACACCCTGTCGAGTTCATCGCTTTCGATAACGGCGTGAGCGACCTGAGCTGCGGCGAGTTGAGCACTCATTTCCCAGCTCAGCGTCGATTTGCCCACGCCGGCGGGTCCGGTAATCAGCAACAGCTGCATGCCACTTCGGCTTCCCATTCGATCTCGGGCTTCTGGTGCGCCGGACGGCCCGGCACACCCCACACCGGTCATTTCGAATTTACGCGTTCGCGGCCTAGCTCTTGAGCGGCGAGATCGCGATTTCGACGCGGCGGTTCTGCGCGCGGCCGGCTTCTGTCGCGTTGGAGGCGATCGGGCGCTCCAGACCGTAACCCATTGCCGACATGCGGCGTGGATCGACACCGCGCGACGCCAGATAGTTGGCGACCGAGTTGGCGCGGCGGTTGGAGAGATCCTGGTTATAGCCGGCATTGCCGACCGAATCGGTATGGCCGTCGACGTCGATCAGCGTCTTGTCGAACTTGCGCAGCACGATCGCGACGGAATCAAGCGTCGGGTAGAATGGCGGGATTACCTGGTCCTGGTCGGTCGAGAAGGTGACGTTCGACGGCATGTTGAGGATAATGCGGTCGCCGTTGCGGGTGACCGAGACGCCGGTGCCCTCAAGCTGTGCGCGCAACTCGGATTCCTGCGTGTCCATGTAGTTGCCGATGGCGCCGCCGGCCAATGCGCCGATGCCCGCGCCGATCAGCGCGGCATTGCGGCGCTGCTTCGGGTTGTTGCCGATGAGAAGGCCGGCGACCGCGCCCATGCCGGCACCGATCGCGGCGCCGCCTGCGGTGTTGGAAACCTTCTGCTCGCCCGTATAGGGATCGGTGGTCGTGCAGCCGGTGAGGTAGACCGCGGCAAGCGCGACGACAGCGTATTTCTTGTACATTGAGGCGTCCCCGAGAATTCGATGATTCTGCTTGAACCTACCGATTGCGGCAGGAACATGAAAGGGGGCGGTCCTTTTGACTAGGTTTCACCGCCGCCGCTCGAGGTCACGCCGGCGCTGGCGGCGACCACAAGTGCCGTGCCGAGCATCTGGAAGGGCGTCATCGGCTGGCTGAGCACGAGGAAGCCGGCGAGCGCGCCGAGCGCTGGTTCCAGGCTCATCAGGATGCCGAAGGCCGCCATCGGCATGCGCCGCAGCGCCGTCATTTCCAGTGCGTAGGGGATCAGCGGCACGAGGAGGGCAAGGCCGAGCATCATGCCGAGCCCTTCCGGGTTCATCGCCTCATGCGCCCGCGGCAGGCCGAAGGGTGCTGCGACCATCGCGGCGACGATCAGCGACATGGACAGCCCTTCGAGCCCCTTGAAGAGCTTGCCGGACTTTTTCATCAGGATGATGTAGGTGCCCCAGCCGACGCCGGCACCACAGGCGAAGAGCATGCCGACGGGGTCACCGACCCAGCCGCTGCCATCATGCGAGAGCAGCACGACGCCGATGAAGGCCGCGAGCGGCCAGATCAGCCGCCAGCCGCCGCCAAGGCCCCACGTTGCGACGGCAAGCGGCCCGAGAAACTCGATCGCCACGGCAAGCCCGAGCGGAATGCGCCCGATCGCCGCGAAGAAGCAGAGCGTCATCGCGGCCATGGTGGCGCCGAGCGCCAGCGCGCTCTTCCATTGCTGGCGACTGTAGGAGCGCATCGGCGGGCGCACGATGGCGGCGAGGATCGCCGCCGCCATGACGAGGCGCAGGAAGGTCGTGGCGAACGGCCCGAAATCGGCGATCGCCGTCGCGGAAAACGCCGCGCCGAACTGGATGCACGACATGGAGGCGAAACAGAGCAGGATGCCCGTGAAGAGCCCCGCATTTCCCGAGCCCGAAAGCCCGCCGCCTGCCGCTACCTGTTGATCTGCCATGTTGAAGCCCTCCCGGCATCGCCGCCATCATAGGAAAGCCCCCTCATCCGACCCTTCGGGACACTTTCTCCCCGAGGGGAGAAGGGAAACGAGGCGCCGTATGTCTTCCCCTTCTCCCCAGCGGGGAGAAGGTGCCGGCAGGCGGATGAGGGGGCTCTAATGAACCGCGTCGCAGTCCTAGACGAGGGCGCGTCCTGCGACAAATGGATAATCGTGACGTCTTGCTTCAGGAAAATTGATGCTGGTCTCAGCCGGCAATGCCCTTCAGCGTGTTGGCGACGTTAAGGCCGATTTCCGGCACGCCGTAACCGCCTTCCATGACGACGAGCACCGGCACGCCGCCGGCGGCGACCGCCCGGCCCATCGTGATGTAGTCCGCCGAGACGAGCTTGAAGAAGGAGATGGGGTCCTTCTCGAACGTATCGACGCCGAGCGACAGCACGATCGCTTCCGCGCCGAAGGCGGCGATGCGCTTCAGCGCGTCGTGAAGGGCGGCCTCCCAGACGGAGTAGGGCGTGCCGGGCGGCATCGGATAGTTTTGCGTCGTGCCGTCGCCGGCGCCCTTGCCGGTCTCTTCGGCATAGCCGAGGAAATGCGGAAAGGCTTCGGCCGGGTCGCCGTGCAGCGAAGCGAAATAGACGTCGCCGCGCTCATAGAAAATGTCCTGCGTGCCGTTGCCGTGGTGGAAGTCGACGTCGAGCACGGCGACCTTCTTTGCGCCCTTGTCGAGGAAGCGCTGGGCGGCGACGGCGGCGTTGTTGATGAAGCAGTAGCCGCCGAAACTGTCGATGCCGGCATGGTGGCCGGGTGGACGGCAGAGCGCGAAGGCGGCCTTTTCACCGCCCGCCACGATATCGGTCGCCGTCAGCGCGGTCTGCATGGAGGAGACGGCTGCCTCCCAGGTGCCGGGCGAGATCGCCGTCTCGGCGGCATTGCAATAGTAGCCGAGCAGGCCGTCGATCTGGGTCGGGATGCGCGGCGAGGTGCGGCGCACGGGAAACGACGTGGCGATCGCCTCGCCGTTATAGCCCGCCGCCTTCCACTGGTCCCAGGCGGTTTCGAGGAAGGAAAGGTAGCCGGCATCGTGTACCTTCAGCGCGGTCTCGAGCCCGTGGCGTTCCGGTGCTGCAATGTCGGTGAAGCCGGCATCCTTGACCGCGGCCAGAATCCATTCCGCCCGGAACGGCGCCTCGAACGGCGGCACGAGTTCGCCGCCGTGCAGCTCGCTGCGGGCGTTCCTGAGCTTGTGGTCCTCGGAAAAGATAACGCGCATGAAAGGCTCCCATTGTCATTCGGGCGCGACGGTAGTGCATTTTGCGAGAGAGGGGAATCACTCCTGCGGGGTAGGTTTCTGCTTTGTTGCCGGGCCACAAACGGCCTTCGCCCCCGCTTTTGGCGAGGGCAATCCTACCGGGTTGAAGAGCGGTTCCTGCTTCCCCTTCTCCCCGCTGGGGAGAAGGGGTTTTGGGCGTCAGGCGAGGACGGCGCGCTGTTGCCGGCCGAGGCCGATTTGCTTGAGAAGCAGGATATCGGCGACGGCGACGGCGGCGACGGCGATGAGGCCGATACCGATCAGCGTCAGGCCGTCGCGGGCGACGAGGAGGACGGCGATGCTGCCGAGTATCCACAGCGTGTCACCGATGATGGCGAAGCGCACCGCGGCGGGTGAGGGCCGCTCC
Source organism: Shinella sp. GW821-FHT11G07 (assembly GCF_058808115.1). Lineage (NCBI taxonomy): Bacteria > Pseudomonadati > Pseudomonadota > Alphaproteobacteria > Hyphomicrobiales > Rhizobiaceae > Shinella > Shinella sp. GW821-FHT11G07. Next base: position 319,864 of record NZ_JBXARJ010000006.1, on the reverse strand, counting down.
TGCCGGCCGACAGCGAGATGGAAGGCGCCCCAGAGCAGGAAGAAGGCAGCGAAGCCGTTGACGATGGCAGGCGTCGCATGGGGGCCGACAAGGGCGCTGACCGGGCCGGAAAAGGCGAAGAGGCCGGCGGCGGTGACGATAGAGAACACGCCGTCGAAGAGCATGATGGACTTCAGCAGATTGCGGTTGAGGGTGGCGAACATGATGGGGCTCCTTTCGTTTCGATGGGCCAATCCTGCCGGGAGCCGTGCGGCAAACCAATTACCTTGGAGGTAATGGAAATCATGCCGTGCCTCATGTTTAGTGCGCGGGACATGAGAGGAGTGAAGCATGGAATTCGGAGACCATCTTAAGGAGTGGCGCGGCCACCGGCGCATGAGCCAGCTGGAGCTGGCGACCGAGGCCGGCATTTCGTCGCGCCACCTGTCCTTTCTGGAGACCGGCCGCTCGCGTCCGTCCGAGGGCATGATCCTCAGGCTTTCCGCCGTGCTCGACATTCCGGCGCGCGACCGGGGCATGCTGTTTTCCGCCGCCGGGTTTCGCCCGCGCTTCGCAACCGCGCCGGCCGCCAGCCTTGCGGCCTTCCCGCCGGCGGTGGCGGAAGCGATCGGCCTCATCCTGGGCCGGCACGATCCCTATCCCGGTGTCGTCTTCGACCACGAATATAACGTGCTGACAGCAAACCCGGCATTTCTCGGCCTTGCCGGCATGGCGGGCATTGCGGTGTCACCCGGCGACAATTTTCTCGATGCCTATCTCGGCGCAACGCCGCTGCGCTCCATCGTCGTCAACTGGGCGCAGTCGGCGGCCGATCTGGTGCATCGCATCAGGGCGGAAGCCTGGCTGCAGGGGCCGCGCAGCCCGCTCTCCAAGCGCATCGAGCGACTGTCGGCGGCGGCGGATATTCAGGCGGCACTGGAGGCGTTCCCGGAAACCGACCGGCTGCCGATCCTGCCGATCGAGATGAAGATCGGCGCCAAGCGCTTCAACTGGATCACCACGCTCACCTCTTTTGGTTCGGCACAGGATGCACTGGTGCAGGGCGTGCTGATCGAGAGCTTTTTCCCGGCGGACGCCGAGACCCGGGCTCACTTCGAGGGCGAGGACGCGCCGAAGACGAAGCGGGAATAGCCGAGGAACGACCAGACCATCGCGACGAGCGAGGCGATGGCGACGGCAAGAACCGGCCAGAGCGCCGGGAAGGCGAGCACGAGCGCCGAATAGACGGCGTAGTTCAGCACCGCTGCACTGATACCGACGCCGCCATAGCGTGCGCCTTCCGCGGCGACGCTGCGTTCACTGCGCTCGAAGGTGAAGGTGCGGTTCACCCAGAAGGTGAAGAGCATGGCGGCCGCGATGGCGAAGAGCCGCGCGACGAGCGGCCCGAGCGGCGTTGCCCAGAGGAGGAGCGCAAGGATGCCCGCGTCGACGAGGAAGCCGGCGGCGCCGGCAACCGCGAAGAGCAGGACGCGTTTCATGCGGCGCGGGACCGCGTTGCCGGTGCCTCCGCCGGCCGGGCGCGGCGGCGGTGACCGCTCTGGATGGCGGGCAGGCCCATATAGTGGATGCGCAATTGCTCGGCGCGGGCGCGGGCGAGCGAATCGAGGATCATGCCGGCTGAAAAGACCAGGAAGGACATCATCATCAGCACCAGCGAGAACACCCAGGTCGGCATGCGGTCGACGAGGCCGGTGCGGAAATAATCGGCCAGGACGGGCGCCATGAAGGTGAGGCTTGCCAGCATGAAGAGGCCGCTGATCGCGCCGAAGAAGGCAAAGGGCCGCGTCTCCTTCATCAGCATGGCGAACATCCAGAGGATTTTTGCGCCGTCGCGGAAGGTAGAAAGTTTCGAATGCGAGCCTTCCGGCCGGCGGCCGTAATCGAGTTCCAGTTCGGCGATCGGCAGGCGCAGGCGCGAGGCATGCACCGACATTTCCGTCTCGATCTCGAAACCGCCGGAGACGGCGGGAAAACTCTTGGCGAAGCGGCGCGAGAAGGCGCGGTAGCCGGAGAAGATATCGGAGAAATCATTGCCGAACAGCGAGCGGAACAGCGTGTTGAAGATGCGGTTGCCGAAGGCGTGGCCCTGGCGTCCGGCATCGGCGCGCACGTTGCGGCGCGTGCCGACGACCATGTCGGCGCCCTCGGTGATCAGCGTGCGGACGAGTTCCGGCGCATCGCCGGCGGCATAGGTGCCGTCGCCGTCGGCCATGAGGTAGATATCCGCGTCGATATCGGAGAACATGCGGCGCACCACATTGCCCTTGCCCTGGCGGCGCTCGCGCACGACGGTGGCACCAGCAAGGGCTGCGCGCAGCGCCGTCGAATCGGTGGAATTGTTGTCGTAGACATAGACGCGGGCGGATGGCAGGGCGGCGCGGAAGGCCGTCACGACGTCGCCGATGGTCTGCGCCTCGTTGTAGCAGGGCAGCAGTACGGCAATCTCGAGGTCTTCCAGCAAGGCTTCCGTCATGACGACGCGTTCTCCCATCCGGCCGCCTCATGCGACCGCCGGTTTTACTATTTCTTGAGAAGGTTAAGGCTAGGTTTCGCACACGGTTCCAATGGTGGACGAAGGGGCGAAACGTGCTGAAAAACCTGCCTGCGGTCCTGCCGTTCGCAAGCCCCGAGGCGCCATCGCGCCGCGAGGGCATGACGCTGGGCGTGCTCGCGGCCTATTCCCTCCTTACGATCGTTCTGCTGCTGGCGATAACGCTGCCCTTTGCGACCGACTATGTCGGCCCCGACAATGACGACACGATGCGGCTCGTCACGGTGCGCGATCTCATCGCCGGCCAGAACTGGTTCGACACGACCCAGTATCGCCTCGGCCTCGACGGCGGCACCACGATGCACTGGTCGCGGTTCGTCGACTTGCCGATCGCCAACCTCATCGGTTTCTTCTCATTGTTCACCGGGCAGGAGCAGGCGGAAGCGCTGGCGCTCGCCGTGTGGCCGGCGCTCCTCGTCGTGCCGACCTTCTTCGGCATGGGGCTCGCGGCCTACCGGCTGGGTGGCACCGCGGCCATGCATGCGACGCTGGTGCTGACGACGATCTTCATTCTCTCGGTCAACCGCTTCCAGCCCGGCGCGATCGACCATCACAATCTCCAGATCGCGCTCATTGCCTGCATCGCCGCCATGCTGCTCGACCCCGCCAAACAGGCCCGCGATCATGCCATTGCCGGAGCGCTTTCGGGTTTCGCCATTGCCATCGGCGCGGAAACGACGCCGCTGATCGGCGCCGTCTGTATCGTGGTGGCGCTGCGCTGGGTCTGGCACGGGCAGGCTTTTCGCGAAGCCGCGGCCGCTTTCGGCCTCGCCCTGGCCTTGACGGTAACCATCGCCTTCTTTTCGACCGTCGCGCCGTCGCACTATGCGCAGGTCACCTGCGACAGCCTTTCCTACGGCTTCTACGCGCTCGCCACCTTCGGCGGCGGCATACTTTTCCTGACCGTGTCGCTCACCAGCACCTGGTCACTTGCCGGGCGAGTCGGCGCGCTCGCCGTTGCCGGGGTGGTGGTGGCCGCCGCGGTCCTGCTGATTGCGCCCGGCTGCCTTGCCAACCCGCTGGACACGCTCGATCCGTTGCTGAAAACCTTCTGGCTTGCCGGCGTGATCGAAGCGCAATCGCTGTTTGCCCAGTTCCGCCTCGATCCGGGCTCCATTGGCGGCTTTTACGCGGTGGGCCTTTTTGCGATCCTGGTCTGCCTGTGGCGGATCCGGCGCGGCGACCGGGTGGAAACCCATCTGGTGCTGCTCACGCTGCATGTCGTCGCCTATGCCGTGACGCTCATCCAGATCCGCGGCGCGATCTTCTCCAACCTGCTGTCCGCCTTGCCGCTTGGCCTGCTGATTGCCGATCTGCGCCACGCCTCCCATGCCGATCCGAAGAACCTGAAGCGCGGGCTTGCCTTCGTCGCTGCGACGCTTGCCGCCGTGCCGGCGAGCTGGGCGCTGGCGGGCGCACTGCTGCCCGGCCGGTCGCAGGACATCCTGGCGGCCGAAATCTCCGAGGAAGCCGCGCCGCGGCAAGTCTGCAACGACCAGGCGGCGATGGCACCGCTCGCCGGCGAGCCGACCGGCGTGGTCGCGGCGGCGTCCGATCTTGGCGCATCGACCCTGCGCTTTACGCGCCACCGCGTTCTGTCGGCGCCCTATCACCGCAACCAGGGCGGCATGCTGACGGAACTGCATATCGGCCTGTCCAATCCGCATCAGGCCGAGGCCTTTCTGCGCGGTGCGAAGGTGACGCTCGTCGCCTTCTGTGAAACCGACACGCAGACCCACAACATTGCCGGCGCCGAACCCGAAGGCCTCTATGCCGATCTCCTCAAGGGCCGGGTGCCGGCCTATCTGGAGCCGGTCGCGGGCACGGAGACGGCGGCGCTGCGGCTCTACCGGGTGCGGCCGGAATAGAGGGCTGGCCCATTCCGGGACGCGGCGCCTGACAACCAAGTGTGCTGGGGATGCGGCCTTTGCGGGCCTGTCATCGGCAAGCAAACGCACTACACTTCTGCCATGAGCTTCTTTTCGGACACTGATTCGCCCAGCAACCTTGCCGAATATTCGGTGTCGGAACTCTCCGGCTCCATCAAGCGCACCGTCGAGCAGGCCTTTGACCAGGTGCGCGTGCGCGGCGAGATTTCCGGCTATCGCGGGCCGCATTCCTCCGGCCACGCCTATTTCTCGCTGAAGGACGACCGGGCGCGCATCGACGCGGTGATCTGGAAGGGCAGTTTTTCAAAGCTGCGTTTCAAGCCGGAAGAGGGCATGGAGGTGATCGCCACCGGCAAGATCACCACCTTCCCGGGCTCGTCGAAATACCAGATCGTTATCGAAACTTTGGAGCCGGCCGGGGCAGGGGCGCTGATGGCGCTGCTCGAGGAGCGCCGGCGCAAGCTTGCCGCCGAAGGACTGTTCGACCAGGAGCGAAAGAAGCCGCTGCCCTTCCTGCCGAAGGTGATCGGCGTCGTTACCTCGCCGACCGGCGCGGTCATCCGCGATATTCTGCACCGTATCGCCGATCGCTTTCCGGTGCATGTCATCGTCTGGCCGGTCAAGGTGCAGGGTGACGGGTCGGGCCAGGAGGTGGCCGCGGCGATCGAGGGGTTTAACGCCTTCGAGCCCGGCGGGCCGATGCCACGGCCGGATGTGCTGATCGTCGCACGCGGCGGCGGCAGCCTCGAAGACCTCTGGAGTTTCAACGACGAGATCGTGGTGCGGGCCGCTGCCGCGTCAAAAATCCCGCTCATCTCCGCCGTCGGCCACGAGACGGACTGGACGCTGATCGACCACGCCGCCGATCGGCGCGCACCGACGCCGACGGGGGCCGCGGAAATGGCCGTGCCTGTGAAGGCCGATCTCGAAGCGGAGGCCGCCTCGCTCGGTGCGCGGCTCAGCGGCGCCGTGCTGCGCCAGATGGACAACCGCCGCCAGGGTGTTCGTGCGCTTGCCCGCGCGCTTCCGTCGCTGGACCAGCTTCTCGGCCTGCCGCGTCGCCGTTTCGATGAAGCGGCCGCCGGCCTCGGCCGCGGCTTGCAGATGAACACGGTGAACAAGCGCCGCGCCTTCGAGCGCACGGCGGCGCATCTGAGGCCCGACATGCTTCTCACCCGCATCGCCGACCGCCGCCAGCGTGTCGCCGATCGCGTGCAACGGGCCGAACGCATCGTCGAGCGCCGGCTCGACCAGTTCCGCGCCCGGCTCTCGGCCTTCGACGTCTCGCTGCGGGCGACGCCGGCGCGTATCGCGGCCTATACCGGTCGCGCGCGCGACCGGCTCGCCGGCCTCGCGTTGCGCGGTGAAAGTGCGCTTGCCGGCGACCTCGCCCGCCGCCGCGCGCTGCTTCAGGCGCAGGACCGGATGCTGCAATCGCTGTCGTACCGCAACGTGCTGAAGCGTGGTTATGCGCTGGTGCGCGACGAGGAGGGCGCGCCGGTGAATGGGGCAGCCAACCTCGGCCCCGGCCGTGCGATCGCCATCGAGTTCGCCGACGGCACGGTGGATGCCGTCACCGGCTCGGGTGGCGGGACGCCGCCGCGCAGGAAGGCGAAGGCAGACGCGGAGGCGGAAAAACCCGCAGCCCGCCAAGGCTCGCTGTTCTGAGGCCGCCATGCGCATCCTGCTCGTGCTCGCCCATCCGCTGGAGGAAAGTTTTGCCGCAAGCGTCGCAGAGACGGTGCGGCAGAAGCTGACGGCGAACGGTCATACGGTCGATCTGCTCGATCTCTACCGCGAAGGCTTCGATCCGCGTCTGACGCCCGACGAACGGGCGCGCTATTTTGAGCCGGCTTACGATCCATCTTCCGCCGAACCCTTCATCTCCCGGCTGAAGCAGGCGGACGGGCTGGTGCTGGTCTTTCCGCAATGGTGGTTCAATTTCCCGGCCATCCTGAAAGGCTTCTTCGACCGGGTCTTTGCACCCGGCGTCGCTTTCGAGAACGACCCGGACGGCGGGCGCATCCAGCCGCGGCTCGGCAATATCCACCTGTTCTGGGCCTTCACCACCACAGGCTCGCCCTGGTGGGTGGTCAATCTCTATATGGGAAACCCGGTTAAGCGGCTTTTGAAGCGCGGCATCGCCGCTTTCTGCGCCAAGGGGCTCGATTTCAGGCTCACCAATCTCTGCGACATGGACCGGGTGAGCGCGGAAAAGCGCAAGGCGCATATCGCGCGGGTCGAAAAACTGGTCGACCGGATCTGACTATTCGAAGTCGACGAGAAATTTTCGAAGCAGGCCATCCAGTGCCGCGCGTTCGTCCGTGCTCAGGTTTTCCAGCAGCCGATGCTGGTTGGCGACATGCGATGTCACGGCCTCGTCCACCAGCGCAAAACCCTTCGGCGTCAGCGCGATGATGACGCTGCGTCGGTCGTCCGGATTGTGCGAGCGTTCGATGAGGCCGGCCTTTTCCAGTTGATCGAGCCGGTTGGTCATCGTGCCGGAGCTGACCATCGTCGTCGCGATGAGATCGCCCGGTGACAGCCGGTAGGGCGGGCCGGAGCGGCGCAGCGTCGCCAGCACGTCGAAGCTCGCCGAGTTGAGCCCGTGACCGGCGAGCGCCTTTTCGATCTCGCGGGCAAGATGCGTGCGAAGCCGCGCCAGGCGGCCGAGCAGGCCCATCGGCTCGACATCGAGGTCGGGCCGTTCGCGGTTCCATTGGGCGAGAATTCTATCGACGTGATCCATGCTCCGACTTAACGAAGAGATTCTCTTGACGTCAAGATAAAATCAGATATCTTGAATTCAAGATTCTTTGAATGGAGATAATTATGTCCCGCGCCACCGATGTCCTTCTCACCGCCGCCGCACCCGCCATCTGGGGCAGTACCTATATCGTCACGACCGAGCTGCTGCCGGCCGGCTATCCGCTGACCGTCGCTATGCTGCGCGCACTTCCCGCGGGGCTGCTCCTGCTGCTCCTCGTCCGGCAATTGCCGCAGGGCATCTGGTGGGGCCGGACCTTTCTGCTCGGCGCACTGAACTTCTCGTTCTTCTGGGCGATGCTGTTCGTCTCGGCCTATCGCCTGCCGGGCGGTGTGGCGGCGACGGTCGGCGCCATCCAGCCGCTGATCGTGCTGGGGCTGTCCCGCGCGGTGATGGGAACGACGGTGCACCCGCTGTCGATCGTTGCCGGCCTTGCCGGTATCGGAGGCGTCGCCCTCCTCGTGCTGACGCCGTCTGCCAGCCTCGACCCGATCGGCATTGCCGCCGGTCTTGCCGGTGCGGTCTCCATGGCGTTCGGCACGGTGCTCTCGCGCCACTGGCAGCCGCCGGTGCCGCCGCTGACCTTCACCGCCTGGCAGTTGACGGCGGGCGGCCTGCTGCTCGTGCCCGTCGCGCTGTTCTTCGAACCGGCCCTGCCCATGCCGACGACACAGAACCTCATCGGCTTCCTCTATCTCGGCCTGATCGGCGCAGCGCTCACCTATATCGTCTGGTTCCGTGGCCTGGCGAAGCTCGGTCCGGCGGCGATCTCGCCGCTCGGTTTCCTCAGCCCGCTCGTTGCCGTCGTGCTCGGCTGGGCGATGCTCGGGCAGGATTTGAGCTGGCTACAGATCGCGGGCATGGTCGTCGTGCTGGCGAGCGTCTGGCTCAGCCAGTGGGCGCAGGCATCGCGGCCGGTGCCGGTCAGCTCCCGCTCTGCGCCGCCTTTCGCCGCGCCGCGGTCAGGCCGTTGAAGATGGCGTGTTCGATATTGGCTTCCATCATGGCGGAAAGGCCCGCGGCCGTGGTGCCGCGGTACTCCATGAAGAGCTCCACGATGTCGGCCGGCGTGTCGGAAACCCGTGCCATCTGCGTGGCGGCGCCGAGAAAGAGCTGGCGAACCGCGAGGTCCGCCGTATCGGGATCGATGCCGGCCTCGACGGCGTGCCGGATCATCGCATCCGCCATGAGTGCCGGGAAGGCGGCGCCCGAGCCGGTTAGCGCGGTGAAATAGTCGAGGTCCTGCTCGTTGGTGATGAGATGCGCCTGGCCGGATGCGGAGAAGAAGCGCTGCGCGAAGGCCGTTTCCGAGCGGCGCACGTCGTCCGTCGCAAACCACGGCGTGAACGAGAGGCGCTGTTCGGCGCAGGCATTGGGCATTGCCCGCACGATGCGACGGGCGCCGTAACGCTCGCCGATTTCCTCGACCGTCACCCCCGCCATGACGGAGATGACGAAGCGCCCGCGAAGATCGAGTTCTATGGCGTCGAGATCCTCCGGCCGAACGGAGAAGAAGATGACGTCGGAGGCGTCGACAAGGATCGCATTGTCCGTTGTCATATGCACGCTCGGCCAGGATTCGAAACCGGAAATCTGGCCGGAGCGCGAGGAAAGAACAAGGTCGGCGGGCCGGATGACGCGGTCGGCAAGTGCCGGCCGGAGCAGCGCCCCGGCCAGCCATCCGCCGCCACCGATCACGCCGAGATTGGTCATGCCCACTCGCCGGCGCGCATGACGGGCGTGCGGCTTCCGTCATTGCGGATGCCGTCGATATCGACCTTGTCGGAGCCGATCATCCAGTCGATATGGATGAGGCTTTCATTGCCGCCCTGGGCGCGGATCTGCTCCGGCGTCAGGCTCGCGCCATCGAGGAAGCACTTGGAATAGCACTGGCCGAGCGCGATGTGGCAGGAGGCGTTCTCATCGAACAGCGTGTTGTAGAACAGGATGCCGCTCGCCGAAATCGGCGAGGAATGCGGTACCAGCGCCACTTCGCCGAGCCGGCGCGCGCCCTCGTCCGTGTCCAGCACCTTGTTCAGCACCGCTTCGCCCTTCGACGCCTTCGCCTCAACGATGCGGCCGCCCTCGAAGCGCACCTGGATATTGTCGATCAGCGTGCCCTGGTGGGAGAGCGGCTTGGTCGACGACACGTGGCCTTCGACGCGCAGCGCATGCGGCGTGGTGAAGACCTCCTCCGTCGGGATGTTCGGATTGCAGGTGATACCGTTCTTCGCGGTGGATGCACCGCCGTGCCATTCGTGGCCGTCGGCGAGGCCTACCGTCAGGTCCGTGCCCGGTCCTCTGAAGTGAAGGGCTGCGAAGCGTTCGCCATTAAGCCACGCGGAACGCTTGGCAAGAGCCGCGTTGTGCTCCTTCCAGGCGGCGACCGGATCGGCAACGTCGACGCGCGAGGCGGCGAAGATGGCGTTGGCGAGCTTTTCGACCGCCACGTCTTCCGGATCGTTCGGAAACACCTGCTTGGCCCAGGACGGGTTGGGATAGGAGATGATGTTCCAGTTGATGTCGAAATTGGCGATCTTTTCCAGCGCCGGCTTGTAGGCGGTGGAATTGGCCTTGTTGGCGCGGGCGACCTTGGTGGGGTCCTCGGCCGACAGCAGCATCGGGTTGTCACCGGCAATGGCGAGACGCGCTGCGCCGTTGGCATAGGCCTTGGCCATGCCTTCGTAGAGCCAGTCGCTTGCGCGATCGAAACTTTCGTCCGGCGCGTGGTGGTAACGGGCAAGCGTTGCCTCTTCGTCGGCATAGAAGGTGCTGACGAGGCCGGCGCCGGCCATGTAGGCGTGTTTGGTGATCAGGCGGGCGAGCGGCAGTGCGGCAATGGGCGCCGTCATCACGAGGTCCTGCCCCCTCTGCAGCTGCAGGCCGATGCGCACGGCGACTTCGGCGAGCTTGTCGAGTTTTGCCGCATCGACGGCAGGGGCGGAATTGGCGGGATAGGTCATGGCATGCCTGTCTGTTTCTGAAAGGGACGGAAGAAACTTAGTGTGCTTGTTGCCGGATGAGAAGGCGCAATCAGGCGATAACCGGTGCCGAAATCGCCTTCAGCGCGACAAGCACGTCGCCGGGCGCCAGCCGGACCTGAAGTCCACGTTGCCCGCCATTCATGTAAACCGCCGCGTGTACCAGCGCCGCCTCCTCGATTGCCGTGGGGACCTGCTTCTTCTGGCCGAACGGGCTGATGCCGCCGACGACATAACCCGTCAGTCGCTCGGCATCCGCCGGCTTCATCATGCTCGCCGACTTGCCCTTGAAGGCGCTTGCCAGCTTCTTCATGCTGACCTCGCAGTCTGACGGGACGATGACACAGACCGGCTTGCCATCCACCTCCGCCATCAGCGTTTTCAGCACGCGCGACGGGTCTTCCCCCAGCGCCTCGGCCGCCTGCATGCCGACGCGCTCGGCATTCGGGTCGTAGTCGTAGGTATGGACGGTGAAGGAAATACCGGCCTTGGCAAGGGCCTGGGTGGCGCGTGTGGTCTTTGACATGGCGGGCCGTCATCGAAGCGAGGATATCGGTCCGCATGGGTGCCGGAGGGCAGGGCGGGTGTCAATGTGCTTGGCGAAGGCTGCCCCTCATCCGGCTGCCGCCACCTTCCCCCGCAAGCGGGTCAAGGGGCGACACATCGGATCATGTCGATGCTGAATCAGATTTAGCCGCACGGTGAAAATCTTGAATCGCTGTCTTTTATGGCTTGTTGCAACTCAGGCGTAATGCCTGACCACAATGTAGTCTGCGCAAGCTTCAAATTGACGCCTTGATAGTGTGCGGCGCAAACGATTTGACTGAACCACGCCGTATAGGACCATTCGCGCGGCTTTGGACTGTAGAGACAATATCTCTCAGCGTTCCAATGAACCTCCATCGCCTCTCGGTAGATGTAAGGAAAGGTCGCCGTTGAAGGCTTTACCCACAGCGATCCGCCCTCATCGATCCCAACTACCTCAATCGTATCCGTCCGTATCATCGCACCTCTAGACGCATGAAGCGGCAAATCTCAAATGTCAGCAACATCTGTGAGTTCATGCGTAGCATTCATGTAGCACGGCCCGTCTATTTGCGGGGGGTAGAGTGAGGGGCAAACGTCAAGCCCGCTCCAGCGCCACCGCGATGCCCTGGCCGACGCCGATGCACATGGTGGAGAGCGAGCGCTTCTTGCCGGTGAGCTGCAGTTCCAGCGCGGCCGTGCCGGTGATGCGCGCGCCCGACATGCCGAGCGGATGGCCGAGCGCGATGGCGCCGCCGTTCGGGTTGACGTGATCGGCATCGTCGGCAATGCCGAGTTCGCGCAGCGTCGCGAGGCCCTGGGAGGCGAAGGCCTCGTTCAATTCGATGACATCGAAGTCGGACGGTTTCAGGCCGAGCCGTGCGCAGAGGCGCTGCGTGGCATAGACCGGGCCGATGCCCATGATACGCGGCGGAACGCCGGCCATGGCGCCGCCCAAAATGCGGGCGATCGGCGTCAGGCCGTATTTCTTGATGGCCGCTTCCGAGGCGATGATCAGGGCTGCTGCCCCATCATTGACGCCGGAGGCATTGCCGGCGGTCACGGTGCCGCCCTCTTTCTTGAACGGTGTGCCGAGCTTTGCGAGCGCTTCCAGCGTGGTTGCGCGCGGATGCTCATCCGTGTCGACGACAATGGGATCGCCCTTCCTCTGCGGGATGGTGACGGGCGTGATTTCCTTGGCCAGGCGGCCGTTTGCCTGCGCCTCAGCGGCTTTCGCCTGCGAGCGCACGGCGAAGGCGTCCTGGTCCGCGCGCGACACCTTGAAGTCCTCGGCGACATTCTCGCCGGTCTCCGGCATGGAATCGACGCCGTACTGCTTCTTCATCAGGGGGTTGATGAAGCGCCAGCCGATGGTCGTGTCGTAGATTTCCGCATTGCGTGAAAAGGCGCTGTCCGCCTTGGGCAGCACGAAGGGCGCGCGGCTCATGCTTTCGACGCCGCCGGCAACCATCAGTTCCGCCTCGCCGGCCTTGATGGCGCGGGCGGCGGCGATGACGGCATCCATGCCGGAACCGCAGAGCCGGTTGATCGTGGTGCCGGAGACAGAAACGGGCAGGCCGGCCAGCAACGAGGACATGCGCGCGACATTGCGGTTGTCCTCGCCGGCCTGGTTGGCGCAGCCGAAAATGACGTCGTCGACGGCTTCCCAGTCGATGCCGGTGTTTTTCGCCATCAGCGCCTTCAGCGGGATGGCGCCGAGATCGTCGGCGCGCACGGCGGAAAGGGAGCCGCCGAAGCGGCCGATGGGCGTGCGGACATAGTCGCAGATATAGGCGTCAGACATGGCTTTTCCTTTCAAGCAATTCCAGCAAAAGTGCGCAGCGGTTTTGCGTGCGGAATTGCGTAAACAACGTTCTAGAGTTCCGGCACGACGAGATCGGCAACGGGGCCGTCGACATGAAGTTTTGCGCCTGTCATAGCCTGCAATTCCTCGATCGTCATGCCGGCCAGTTTTTCACGCAGCACGAAGCGGCCACCGGATACGTCGATCACCGCATGGCTGGTATAGATGCGGGTGATGCAGCCGACACCGGTGAGCGGGAAGGTGCAGGCTTCGACGAGCTTCGGCTCGCCGTTCTTGGTGACATGCTCGGTGATCACGACGACCTGCTTGGCGCCATGCACGAGGTCCATCGCCCCACCCACGGCCGGCACCCCCTTGGAGCCGACGCGCCAGTTGGCAAGGTCGCCGTTCTCCGCCACCTGGTAGGCGCCGAGAATGGCGACGTCGAGATGGCCGCCGCGCACCATGGCAAAGCTGTCGGCATGGTGGAAGAAGGCAGAGCCGGGCTTCAGCGTCACGGCCTTCTTGCCGGCATTGATCAGGTCCCAGTCCTCTTCACCTGCGGGTGGCGCCTCGCCGAAATCCAGGATGCCGTTTTCCGTATGGAAGATCGCTTCGCGGCCTTCCGGCTGGTAGCGGGCGACCATTTCGGGAAAGCCGATGCCGAGATTGACATAGGCGCCGTCCTCGATGTCCTGCGCCGCACGCCAGGCGATCTGCGTGTTGGAGAGTTTTATGTCTTCGCGTGTATCGATTTCGCTCGTAACGGGGCTCATGCGTAAACCACTCCTGCGCGGATGAGATCTTCTTCCTGCCTGGGCGCGGAAACTTCCACGACGCCATCGACGAAGATGCCGGGGGTAATGACCTGTTCCGGATCGATGCCGCCCGGTTTTACCAGTTTCGAGACCTGCACGATGGTCTTTGCCGCGGCCATGCACATCAGCGGGCTGAAGTTGCGGGCTGCCTTGTTGTAGGTGAGGTTGCCGTGCGTGTCGCCGACATGCGCCTTGATCAGCGCGACATCCGCCTTCAGCCAGCGTTCCTGCACATACATGCGGCCGTCGAATTCAGCGGTGGGCTTGCCCTTCGCCAGCTCCGTGCCAAAGCTCGTCGGCGTGTAGAAGGCCGGAATTCCGGCGCCGCCGGCGCGGATGCGCTCGGCAAGCGTACCCTGCGGCACCAGTTCCAGCTCGATCTTGCCGGCGAGATAGCTGTCGGTGAAGGCGCGTGGATCGCTCGAGCGCGGGAACGAGCAGATCATCTTGCGGATCAGCCCCGCATCGATCATCGCCGCAATGCCGATGCGGCCGTTGCCGGCATTGTTGTTGACGACGGTGAGGTCCCTGGCACCCGTATCGATGAGCGCGTGGATCAGCTCGATCGGGGCACCCGAACCGCCGAAGCCGCCGATCATCACCGTCGCGCCATCACCGATACCCGCCACGGCCTCCGCCAGACTTCCGATGGTCTTGTCCATGCAAAATCTCCCGTTGTGACCCTAGAGGTAAATCCGAAGGGGGAAACGGGCAATCCACTTTGTGCGATAATTGACTTTTGTTCAATTATCGCACAAATACGCGAGATGTTGTTCGCGGGGAACGGTGACGCTCACTCCGCTCTCGTCGTCATCCTCGGCCTCGAGCCGAGGATCCATGCGGCAACCCGAGCCTGGATGCTCGGGTCAAGCCCGAGCATGACGACGGAGGGCAGGGAGGGACGCGACGCGATGGCGGACGGCCAAATCGACCGCCCGAAAAGGAGACGCCATGCGGGAAACGGATTTCATCGGCGGGTTTGCCAAGGGCCTAAAGGTCATCGAAGCCTTCGACGAGGCAAAGCCGCGGCTCACCATCAGCGACGTGTCGAAGGAAACCGGTCTCGACCGGGCGACGGCGCGGCGCTGCCTGCTGACGCTCGCCGAGCTTGGCTATGCGGCCTATGACGGGAAGTTCTTCCAGCTGACGCCCAAAATCCTGCGGCTCGGCCATGCCTATCTGTCGGCAACACCGCTGCCGCGGCTGGTGCAGCCCTATCTCGACCAGCTTTCGGACAAGGTCGGGCAAAGCGCCTCCGCCTCGGTGCTCGACGGAACGGAAATCGTCTATGTGGCGCGCGCCGCACAGAAGCGGGTCATGTCGATCAACCTCATGCCCGGCTCGCGCCTGCCGGCCTATTGCGCCTCGATGGGCCGGGTGCTGCTTGCCGCCCTTCCAGACGCGGAGGCGCGCGCCATTCTGGAGGCATCGGACCGCAGGGCGAACACGCCCTTCACCAAGACCGATCCCGACGTGCTGATGGAAGAGTTCGCCCGCGTGCGCCGGCAGGGGTTTGCGGTGATCGACCAGGAGTTGGAAATCGGCCTCTGCTCCATCGCGTTGCCTTTGGAAAATGCCCGCGGCCGGGTGGTGGCGGCGCTCAATATCGGCGCACCGGCAGCCCATGCGGCGGCAGGCGAGATGGTCGAGCGCTACCTGCCGGCGATGCGCGAGGTGCAGGCGGCACTCCGGCAGGTGCTGGCCTGAGCCGACCTTGACAGACGACAGGCGGCGATCCCACCTATTGCACTGCAGCAGGAGACCGCCATGCGCGACGAGGACAGCAAGCTCACCCGCACGAAACGCCAATGGGCGGACCAGGGAAAATTCCTGACGGGCCGCATGTCGAGACCGGAGACCGACCGCCTGCCGCCCGGCCAGCACCTCGTCAAGAACTGGCCGGTGCTCGATCTCGGCCAGCAGCCGGTGATCCGTCCGGAAAACTGGCGGCTCGACGTGAAGGGCGGTGCGGAAAACCCGATGTCCTTCGGCTGGGCGGATTTTCTTGCGCTGCCGCAAAGCCAAAAGCTGTCCGACATTCATTGCGTGACGACCTGGTCGCGCTACGACAACCGCTGGGAGGGCGTTGCCACCCGCGATCTGCTCGATCTCGTCATGCCGCGGCCGCAAGCGAATTTCGTCATGCTGACGAGCTATGACGGCTATACGACGAACCTGCCGCTGGCCGATTTCGCCGTCGAGGACGCCATTCTCGCCACCCATTGGGAAGGCCAGCCGCTGACCGCCGAGCATGGCGGCCCGATGCGTCTCGTCGTGCCGCATCTGTATTTCTGGAAGAGCGCCAAGTGGCTGACGCGCATCGATTTCCTGCCCGGCGACCAGGCCGGCTTCTGGGAGCGCAACGGCTATCACATGCGCGGCGATCCCTGGATGGAAGAGCGTTACGCCGACGACTGAGCGGCGAGCCGCGCCCGTTCGGCGAGCCGCCAGGCGCGCGGTGTCTCGCCGGTCTCGCGCAGGAAGAACCGCGAGAAATACGCCGGGTCGGCAAAACCGAGGCGCAGACCGATCTCCTGCGCCGGCCTTTCGGTGAAGACGAGCTCGCGTTTCGCTTCGTCGACGAGTTTCCGACCGATATAGGCGTGCGCCGTCAGGCCCGTGGCGGCCTTGACGATGCGGTTGAGATGCGTCGACGACACACCAAGCTGCTGGGCGTAGAAATTTGCCGGCTTCTGGCTGCGGAAATGCTGCTGGATCAGGCCGTTGAGATGCTCCATGCGTCGCACCGTCTCGCCGATGCCTTCGGTCGGATTGTCGCGGGCCCAGAGCCGCGCCGTCAGCGTCAGCGTCGAGACGAGATAGGCCTCCATCAGATCCGTGCGTCCACTGCGCCGGCTCGCCCATTCCGCCGCCAGCCGCTCCAGCGTCGCGATCAGGAAGGCGCCCTCCGGATCGGCGGCGTCGAGCGCGGTGACGCGCGGTTCCGCCGCAAAACGCGCCGCCTCGCCGGCAAGCCGCCCGTGTGAGGCGAGCATGGTGAAGACATAGCCATCGATATCGGGAGAAAAGCGGAACCCGTGGTTGACGGCCGGCGGCACGGAGACGATGGCCGGCGGGCGCAATGTCAGCCGCCTGGCCCCGAACAGCGCATCGCCCGATCCGGCGGAAATGTACAGGATCTGGAAAAAACTCTTATGCCGGTGCAGGCCGATTTCGTAGCGATGCAGGCTGCTGCGCGACGGGATCGTTTCGCAGTGCAACCAGAAATCCGGCGGATTTCCTGTTCTTTCGCCGTAGAGATCATAGGTCGGAACGGGCCTGTTCATGTCGGTGCTACCGGTTTGCAATGTTTGATTTGTACAAGTCGAGGGCTGATCCGTCCATTGCCCGGAACCACCCATCTCGCCGACACTTTGCGAAATGCCAGTTTCGGAGGACAGCATGCGCGTTCAGGTCGTCATCATCGGTTCGGGACCGTCGGGCCTGCTGCTAGGCCAGCTGCTCGGCAATGCCGGCATCGAGACCGTCATCCTCGACCGGTCGAGCCGCGCGCATATTCTTGGTCGCGTGCGGGCCGGCGTGCTGGAGGAGGGCACGGTGGGCCTGATGGACAGGGCGGGTGTCGGTGCGCGCATGCATGCCGAGGGGCTGCCGCATGACGGCTTTTCGCTCGCCTTCGATGGCCGCGATCATCGCATCGACCTCTTCGATCTCACCGGCGGCAAACGCGTGATGGTCTATGGCCAGACGGAGCTGACCCGTGACCTCATGGAACAGCGCCAAGCCGACAGCCGGCTAACGATCTTCGAGGCGGCGAACGTGACGCCGCATGCCTTCGATGGCGCAACACCCTATGTCACCTACGAAAAGGACGGTGTCACGCATCGCATCGACTGCGATTTCATCGCCGGCTGCGACGGGTTTCACGGCGCAAGCCGCAAGGCGGTGCCGGATGGCGCGATCCGCACCTTCGAAAAGATCTATCCCTTCGGCTGGCTCGGCCTTCTCTGCGAAGTGCCGCCGGTCAGTGACGAACTGATCTACGCCAACCATCCGCGCGGTTTCGCGCTCTGTTCCATGCGCTCGCCGACCCGCAGCCGCTACTACATCCAGTGCGCGCTGGACGAGAAGATCGAGGACTGGTCCGACGACCGTTTCTGGGACGAACTGCGCCGCCGCCTCCCCGCCCACCATGCGCAGGCGATGGTGACCGGGCCGAGCTTCGAGAAGTCGATAGCACCGCTGCGCTCCTTCGTCGCCGAGCCGATGCGCTTCGGCCGGCTGTTCCTCGTCGGCGATGCCGCCCATATCGTGCCGCCCACTGGCGCCAAGGGGCTCAACCTGGCGGCAAGCGACGTGCATTACCTGTTCTCCGGCCTGCTGGAGCACTATCAGGACCGCTCGAATGGCGGCCTCGACGGCTATTCGGCAAAGGCGCTCGCCCGTGTCTGGAAGGCGGTGCGTTTCTCCTGGTGGATGACGAGCATGCTGCACCGGTTTCCGCAGACCAATGATTTCGACCAGAAGATCCAGGAAGCCGAACTCGACTATCTTACCCATTCCCGCGCCGCGGAAACGGTGCTGGCGGAAAACTACGTCGGTCTGCCCTACTGACGGCGGGCCCAGGCGGTGATCGAATCAATCATCGTCGCGTGATGCTCCGGTGCTTCGGCCAACGTCGCGAGTTCCCACAGGCGATGCACGCCGGTCAGCAGATGGACGCGGTCGCGGTCGAGCGTGCGACCGGTGATGCGCTCGTAGCCGTCGGCGATCCGCGCCGTCAGGTCCGGGCTGATGAAGTTGGAATAGATGAAATCCTGGTGCAGCGGCCCGAAGCCGGAATCGGCGAAATCATAGATGCCGTTGAGCTGCCCCGCGGCATGATCGAAGGCCATGTTCCAGCCGTGGCCGTCGAAGAAACCGTAGGTCTCGCCATTAGGGTCCGGCGGCAGGGCGCGCCAGCCGGCAAGGGTGTCCTCCGCGAAGACATGCAGGCCCCGCGGCAGAAGCGGCAGGGCCTTGGCCGCAATCGTATCGGCGTCGAGCCAGTGCTCGACGGGCCGGGCACCGGCAGTGGCCATGGTGGTGCGGTCGAGCGCGTGCAACTCGGCATAGAAGCGGGCGAGATTCGTGCCCAGCGCCTGCCGCGCCGGCTCCGGCAGGGCCTCGTAATGTACCGTTTCCAGATGCTCCCCGGGGACGATCCGGTGTTCGGAGAAGAGGGGCGTCCCCTCGTGCAGGCGAAGGTTGGGGACAGTCATGGTGACGTGCGGGCGCACAGCGGCGAGGATCGACGCCTCGCGCCGCAACGCGCTTTCCGCCTGTTCTCCCTGCGGGAACTTGAAGACGAGGCGCCCATCGACCTCGAAAGCCTTTGAATGCCACCCGCCGGGCAGCGGCCGGATGAGCGCATCGGCGAGGTCGGGGGCGGCATGGGCGATGATGGCGCGGTATGAATCGAGTTCGGACATGCGCAAGAACTACCCGCCCTGCGGAGCCGGTTCAACGGGGCGTTTGCCCTGCCGGCTGTCCGTCTTAAAGTGGCGCAGGATTGTTTGCCCATGGAGGGGGATATGGTCGCTGTTGCGGTAGAACTGCGCAATGTCGAAGGAACCGAAGCCGCAATGGGTTGGGCAGGTGGCCATACGATCGTCGTCGACCGCCCGGAAGGCAAGGCCGGCGGTGCCGGGCTCGGCTTCAACGGCGCTTAGCTGCTTGCGCTGGCGCTCGGCGGCTGCTTTTGCAACGATCTGCGATACGCGTCCCACGAGATCGGCGTGCCGCTCGGGCGTATCGCGGTTACCGTGACAGTCGAACTTGGCGGCACGCCTCTCGTTGCAACGTCGGCGGCGATGCGCGTGGATTGCGAGACGCTGGATGGGGCGGACCCGCGGCCTGTCATCGAGAAGGCGAAGGCCGTCTGTACCGTCGCGCATTCGCTGCGAAACGGCCTGCCGGTATCCATCGACGGCTGATCAATGTCCCTGCGACACCGCCCCGGCCACTTCGCGGATCGTCTGCATGAGGATGGCGAGCGGCATGGAGGGCACGGCATCGGTGCGCATGGTGAGGCCGACCGGGCCTTTCGTGCCGCTGGTATCGATCGGCAAGGCGGCCAGCTTGCCCTCCGCGATGTCGGCCGCGACGACCCCTTCGGAGATGATCCAGATCGCATCGCTTTCGCGCACGAAGGCGCGGCCGAAGGCGTCGGAGACGGTCTCGATCTGGTTCGGCAGCCCGGCAATGCCGTTGGTGATCAGGAAGCTCTCGACAAAAGGGCGGATGATCGAGGCGCGGGTCGGCATCAGCACCGGATAGGCGTCCAGCCCGGCGAAGATCGCGTTGCCACTGGACAGCAGCGGGTGGCCGGCACGCACGCAAAAAACCACCTGTTCGGAATAGAGATGCTCGAAGGAAAACCCCGTCATTTTTTCCGGTGCCGTCAAGCGACCGACGACGAGATCCAGATCGCCGACGCGCAGCTGTTCGAGCAGCACGGCATTTTCGCCGGTGACGATCTTGATTCGCGCGCCTGTCCCCTCGGCGAGAAAGAGCCGCATCGCCTTCGGCATGATGCGCGTCGAGACGGTCGGCAGCGCCCCGATGCGGATCGGTGTCGCATCGCCGGACAGCGCCTGCGAGACGGAATCGAAGCCTTGCCGCAGCGCCGTCAGCGCAGCACCTGCATGTTTGAGGAAAACCTCACCGTAGCGGGTGATTTTTATGCCGCGGCCGTCGCGCTCGAAGACCGCGACGCCCAGAACCTCCTCCAGTTCGCGGATCGTCTTGGTGACGGCAGGCTGGCTGACATGCAGAAGGTCGGCCGCCTTCATCACGCTCTTCTGGCGCGCCACCTCGACAAAGGTTTGCAGATGACGGAACTTGATACGGCTGTCGACCATGGTTTTCATAACCCTGAAGTTAACGAAACGGCATGAAATATCATTTTACCTAACCAGATCAAGCGATCAATCTGGAAAGACGGGAGGAGAAAGCCGTGCAATTCGCAACCGTCAACAACGTCATCCTGCATCACCAGCTGATCGGCGGCCCGGCCGGGCGGCCGGTGATCGTCTTTGCCAATTCGCTCGGCACCGATTTCCGCATCTGGCGCGACGTTGTTGTGCGCCTCGCCGGCGATTTCCCGATCGTCACCTATGACAAGCGCGGCCATGGCCTGTCCGATCTCGGCCAGGTGCCCTATTCGATCGACGATCATGTGCTCGATCTTGCAGCCCTGCTCGACCGGCTCGACGTCAGGAACGCGATCATCTGTGGCCTCTCGGTCGGCGGCATGATCGCGCAGGGGCTTGCGGCCAAGCGGCCGGATCTCGTCAAGGCGCTCATCCTCTGCGACACGGCGCACAAGATCGGCACGGCCGAAATGTGGAACGCCCGCATCGAAAGCGTCGAGACGAAGGGCATCGAAAGCCTCGCTGATTCTGTCATGGAGCGCTGGTTCACGCCGGCCTTCCGCCGCCCGGAAAATGCCGCCTATCATGGCTACCGCACCATGCTGACCCGCCAGTCCGCGGTCGGCTACGCCGCGACCTGTGCCGCCCTGCGCGATGCCGATCTCACCCAGTCCACCAAGAACATTTCCGTGCCGACGCTCTGCGTCGTCGGCGACCAGGACGGCTCGACGCCGCCGGATGTCGTGCTGTCGATGGCCAAGCTCATTGCTGGCGCGCGCTACGAGGTCATCAAGGATGCCGGGCATATTCCCTGCGTCGAGCAGCCGGAAATCCTCACCGAGATGATCCGCGCCTTCATCGCCACCCTACCTGCCGGAGACGAGCCCCATGGCTGATGCGCATACCTTTTCCGATCGCTATCGCCAGGGCATGGTGACCCGTCGCGCGGTGCTCGGCGACAACCATGTCGACCGCGCCTCCTCCGCCGCGACGGACTTCGACCAGCCGTTTCAGGAGCTGATCACGGAAGGCGCTTGGGGCACGGTCTGGTCGCGGCCGGGTTGGACGAAGCGCGAGCGCTCGATGGTGACGATCGCGCTGCTCGCGGCACTCGGCCATGACGAGGAGGTCGCGATGCACGTGCGCGCCACGGTCAACACCGGGGCGAGCCGCGACGACATCGCCGAGGCGCTGCTGCATGTGGCGATTTATGCCGGCGTGCCGGCCGCCAACCGGGCGATCAAGGTCGCCAAGCAGGTCTTCGAACAGTTGGACGCGGAAAAGGCGGCTTGAGGCAGAGATGACGGACCTTTCCAATCGCAAGCCCGAAACGGGCGCCTTCTTCTCGCGGGATCGGCTGTGGCATCCGCCTGGTCTCACCCCCGGCTACAAGACCTCCGTGCTGCGCTCGCCGCAGAAGGCGCTGCTATCGCTCGACGGCACGGTGTCGGAAATCACCGGGCCGGTCTTCGGCCATTCGATCCTCGGCGAGTTGGACAACGACCTGATCCACAATTTCGCCAAATCCGGCGAAAGCGCCATCGGCGAGCGCATTATCGTGCATGGACGGGTGCTCGACGAGCGGGCGCGGCCGGTGGCCGGCGCGCTGCTGGAGTTCTGGCAGGCCAATGCCGGCGGGCGCTACCGCCACAGACGAGAAAGCTATCTCGCACCGCTCGACCCGAATTTTGGCGGCTGTGGCCGCACCATCACCGATGCCGACGGCTATTATGCTTTCCGCACCATCAAACCCGGCCCCTATCCCTGGCCGAACGGCGTCAACGACTGGCGCCCGGCCCATATCCACTTCTCCGTCTTCGGCCATGGATTTGCCCAGCGGCTGATCACGCAGATGTATTTCGAAGGCGACCCGATGATCTGGAAATGTCCCATCGTGCAGACGATCCCGGACAAGGCGGCGATCGAGCAGTTGGTCGCGGCGCTCGACTGGGGCAACACGATCCCGATGGATGCGCGCGCCTACAAGTTCGACATCGTGCTGCGCGGCCGCCGCTCGACGCTCTTTGAAAACCGCATGGAGGGCAACTGATGGTCCAGCCACTCGGATATCTCAAGGAAAGTGCCTCGCAGACGGCGGGGCCTTACGTCCATATCGGCCTAACGCCTAATTTCTCGGGCATCGGCGGCGTCTATGAGAGCGATCTCGGCGCCACCATGGTGAACGACAAGACGCTCGGCCGGCGCATCAACATTACCGGCCGCGTGCTCGACGGCACCGGCACGCCGCTGAAGGATGCACTGCTCGAAATCTGGCAGGCGGATGCCGCCGGCCTTTACAACAGCCCGTCGGAATTGCGCGGCAGCGCCGATCCGAATTTTGCCGGCTGGGGGCGCTCAGCGACCGACGGCGTGACGGGGGAATACCGTTTCGAGACGATCAAGCCCGGCCGCGTGCCGTTCAAGGACGGTCGTCCGATGGCGCCGCACATTTCGGTCTGGATCGTCGCGCGCGGCATCAATCTCGGCCTCAACACGCGCCTGTATTTTGGCGACGAGGAGGCGGCCAACGCCGAGGATCCGGTGCTGGCCCGCATCGAGCACCGCGTGCGCGTGCCGACCTTGATCGCCGTGGCGGATGGGGATGAGTACCGCTTCGACATCCATCTGCAGGGCGAGAAGGAAACGGTGTTCTTCGATATTTGAGGCAGCGTTTGGGCGGCAATCGCCTATAATGCGTTTTCCGCGGGGGCGTGGGTCGTCGGGTCGAGCCCGAGCATGACGAAAGAAGGGAAGCCTGGGCATATCGAGCGGTACGGCAGGCCGCGCCGCCCAGAAACCCGGCAAACTATCCTCCCCTCCGTCATCCTCGGGCTCGACCCGAGGATCCACGCCCCGCCCATCTTGTCAGAGGGACCCATGACCGTTTCATCCTTCGATCATCCCTACCTCTCGGGTCTTCTCGGCGACGAGGAGGTGGCGGCATTCTTCTCCATCGCGGCGGAGCTGGAAGCCATGCTCGCCTTCGAGGTGGCACTGGCGAAGGCCGAGGCGGCCGAAGGGCTTATCCCGGCCGAAGCGGCGGATGTGATTGCGGATAAAGCGCATCTTTTCTCGCCGGATGTGGCGAGCCTGCGCGACGCCACGGCGCGCGACGGCGTCGTGGTGCCGGATCTCGTGCGCCAGCTGCGCGCCGCCGTCGGCGAGCCGCACAGCAGGCACGTGCATTTCGGCGCGACCAGCCAGGATGTCATCGACAGTGGCCTGATGCTGCGCCTTGCCCGGGTGGTGCCGATCTTCGAAACGCGGCTCGCGGCCTTGAGCGATATACTCGACGGGCTTGCAGTCACGTTCGGCGAACGCACGCTGATGGGGCGCACACGCATGCAGGCGGCAATCCCGATCACCGTGGCTGACCGTATCACCTCCTGGCGCGCGCCCTTGCAGCGCCATGCCGACCATTTGACGGCCTTCGCCCAGACGGGCCTTGCCATCCAGTTCGGCGGTGCCGCCGGCACGCTGGAGAAATTCGGCAAAAAGGCGCCGGCCGTGCGCGCCGCGCTGGCGGCCGAGCTTGGCCTTGCCGATGTTCCCCAGTGGCACAGCCAGCGCGACCGGATCGGCGCGCTTGCCGCATTGCTGGCGGCCATCACCGGCAGCCTTGGCAAGATCGGCCAGGACATCGCGCTGATGGCGGATCGTGGTGACGAGATCGCGCTTGCCGGCGGCGGCGGTTCGTCCGCCATGCCGCACAAGCAGAACCCGGTCGCCGCCGAAGGGCTTGTCACGCTTGCCCGTTTCAACGCCGCTCAGCTCGGGGGGCTCGCCCAGGCGATGGTGCACGAGCAGGAACGCTCCGGTGCGGCCTGGACGCTGGAATGGCTGATCCTGCCGCAGATGGTGGTGGCTTGCGGCGCATCGCTTCGCCTTGCCGGCACGCTTCTTTCTTCCATCCGCCGGTTTGGTGCGGCCTAACGCATTTTCATAATTTATGAGTTATGAAAATGGCCGATTTTTTCATTTTACATCACCGTTTCATCTGGCAATCTGACAAAAAGCCATTCTGGGACTGGACCGCGTGTTGGCGGGAGGCCGGCTTTTCTGGGAGGAAAACATGAAGACGATTGCAATCGCCGCTCTGACGGCTGCACTTCTGGGCGGTGTCGCCCATGCCGATACGATCAAGGTCGGGGTGGTCGGACCGTTCTCCGGTCCCTTCGCGCTGCAGGGCAAGAATTTCAAGGCGGGCATCGATGCCTATATGGCGCTGAACGGCGCGACCGTCGGCGACGACACGATCGAGATCATCTACCGCGACATCCCGACCGCCGATCCGGCGCAGTCGAAGGCCCTGTCGCAGGAGCTGGTGGTCAAGGAAGGCGTGCAGTACTTAGCCGGCTTCTACTTCACGCCGGATGCTATGGCCGCCACACCCCTGCTCGAGCAGGCGAATGTGCCGATGGTGGTGATGAACGCCGCGACCTCGGCCATCGTCACGAAGAGCCCCTATGTGGTGCGCACCTCGTTTACCACCTGGCAGACCTCGACGCCGATCGCCAAGGTCGCCTTCGATGGCGGCACGAAGAAGGTGATTTCCGTCGTCAGCGACTACGGCCCGGGTGTCGATGCGGAAGCCGCCTTCAAGGCCGGCTTCGAGAAGGCCGGCGGTGCCGTCGTCGAGGCGATCCGCATCCCGCTCCAGACCAATGACTTCTCGCCGATCATGCAGCGCATCAAGGATTCGGGTGCCGAAGGTGTTTTCGCCTTCCTGCCGTCCGGCCCGACGACCCTCGGTTTCGTAAAGGCCTTCAACGAAAACGGTCTCAAGGATGCCGGCGTCAAGTTCTTCGCGCCCGGCGACCTCACGCAGGAGTCCGACCTGCCGGCGCTCGGCGAGGCCGCACTCGGCCTCCAGACCACCTTCCACTATGCCGTCTCGCATGACTCGGCGGAAAACAAGAAATTCGTGGAGGCCGCCGCCAAGGCGATCGGCAATCCCGCGGAACTGTCGTTTCCCTCGGTCGGCGCCTATGACGGCATGCATGTCATCTACAAGATGATCGAGGCGACGGGCGGCGAGCAGGATGCGGCCAAGGCCGTCGAGGCCGTGAAGGGCCTGTCCTGGGAAAGCCCGCGCGGTCCGGTGACCATCGATCCCGAAAGCCGCCATATCACCCAGAACATCTATCTGCGCGAGGTGGCGAAGGCGGAGGACGGGACCTACTACAACAAGGAAATCCAGACCTTCGAGAAGCAGGGCGATCCGGGTCTGGCGGCTGCGAAGTAGCCGGATTACCTCGGGCGACGTGCCTGGCGGGTGGATCCTCGGGTCAAGCCCGAGGATGAAGGAGGGGACAGAAGCGCTTCCCGTCCATCAGACGGTGCGGCAAGTGTCGTCGCCGCCGTGATACGCCGCCCTCGCTTCTTTCGTCATCCTCGGGCTTGACCCGAGGATCCACCCGCCTCCGACGAGTGACCGCCGACATCCCGGCGACAAGCAGGACAGGAACATGCAAACGGTCTTCAGCATCGGGGTCGATGCCCTTGCCTATGGCATGGTGCTCTTCGTCATCTCCATCGGCCTTTCGGTGACGATGGGGCTGATGCGGGTGGTCAATCTGGCGCACGGCGCCTTCGCGATGATCGGCGGCTACATCGCCTCCTATGCGGCGCGCGACCTTGGCCTTGCCTATGCCGTTGCCGTCATGCTCGCGGTTGCCGGCACGATCCTCATCGCCATTCCCATCGAACGCCTGCTCTATCGCCGCATCTACGGCCAGCCGGAGTTGACGCAGGTGCTGATGACCATCGGCATCACCTTCTGCATCATCGGCATCGCCAATTACGTTTTCGGCCCGACGCTGAAGACCATTCCGACGCCGGAAACGCTGCGCGAACCCGTCAGCCTCGGTTTCCGCACCGTCTCAGCCCACCGGCTCTTCGTCATCGGTTGCGGGGCCGCCGTTGCCGTCGGCCTCTGGTATTTCATCGAGCGCACCGCCTTCGGCGTGAAGCTGCGTGCCAGCGTCGACAATGCGGCGATGGCGGCAGCGCTCGGCGTGAAGACCGAGGTTGTCTATGCCGTGAGCTTCGCCGTCGCCGTAGGCCTTGCTGCCTTCGGCGGCGTGGTCGGCGCCGAGCTCTTGCCGATCGAGCCCTACTATGCGCTGCGCTACATGGTGACCTTCCTCGTCGTTGTCTCGGTCGGCGGGGCGGGGTCCATTCCCGGCGCGCTTGCCGCCTGCCTGCTGCTCGGCGCCATCGACACGACGGGGCGTTATCTCATGCCGGAATTCGGGGAATTCTTCTTCTATCTTGCGGTCATCGCCATCGTCTGGCTTTTCCCGCGCGGCCTTGCCGGAAGGGCGAAGTGATGGCGCTGCTGACGAATTCCGACACGTTCTCCACCGCGGGCGACCGCCGCGCGCGCCTGACGCGCGACGCCATCGGCGTGCTTGTCATCCTCGCCTTGGCCGTCGTGGGCTATGTCCTCTTCCCGAACAATCTCGCGCTGCTCACCCGCATCATCGCGATCGCGCTGCTGGTGCTTTCGCTCGATCTCGTCACCGGCTATTGCGGTGTCGCAACCCTTGGCCATGCGGCGCTGTTCGGTGCGGGGGCCTATGGTGCGGGCATCGCGGCGGCGCATTTCGGCATCACCGATCCGATCGCCATGCTCGCCGTCGGCGTCGTCGCGGGCGCGCTTGCCGGCCTCCTGTCCGGCGCCGTCGTGCTTCGCGCCCATGGCCTGCCGCAGCTCGTGCTGTCCATCGCCATCGTTCACCTCGCCCATGAGGCCGCCAACAAGGCCTCCGGCTGGACCGGCGGCAGCGATGGGCTTGCCGGCATCATGCCGGACGCCGTCTTCGGCCTCTGGCAGTTCGATCTCTGGGGCCGCACGGCCTATGTCTTCGGCATCGTGCTGCTCGTTGTCGCCTTCGTCATCCTGCGTCAGATCGTGCGCTCACCCTTCGGCATGCTGTGCCGCGGCATCCGGCAGGATCCGGTGCGTATCCGCGCCATGGGCGGTTCGGTGCATGGCACGGTGATCCGGATGTACGCGATCTCCGGCGCCGTCGCCGGGGCAGGCGGCGCCCTCAACGCCATCTCGACCCAGGTCGTCGGCCTCGACAGTCTGTCCTTCACCCTGTCGGCGGAGGCGCTCGTCATGCTCGTGCTCGGCGGCACCGGCTCGCTCTATGGCGCCCTGATCGGCACCGTCGTCTTCATGTGGTTCGAGGATGTCGTCTCGGCGGCAAATCCCTTCCACTGGCTCACCATCGTCGGCGCGCTCCTGATCGCCGTCGTGCTTTTCGCGCCGAAAGGCCTTTACGGTTCGTTCGCCGCCTATCTCGAACGCCGCGGGAGGAAGGGCCGATGAGTGCGATCTTCGACGTCCGCAACCTGAAAAAGATGTTCGGCGGTCTCGCCGTCACCAACGACGTTTCGCTCTCGATGGCGCCGGGCGACCGCGTTGCGCTGATCGGCCCGAATGGTGCCGGCAAGACGACCTTCGTCAACCTCGTCACCGGCAACATCCTGCCGAATTCCGGAAGCGTTATGCTCGGCGGTCAGGACGTGACGCGGCTTGGCCCGACCGAGCGCGTGCGCCGCGGCCTCGTGCGCTCCTTCCAGGTGACGCGGCTGTTTTCCGAGATGACGCCAGAGGAGCATGTTGCGCTCGCCATCCTGCAGCGCGAAGTCCGTTCGGGACACATGTTTGCGAGCCATCGCGCGATGCCGGACGTCATGGACGAAGCGCATGCCTTGCTGGCCAAGCTCGGCATCGCGCATCTGGCTCACCTCCGCGTCAGCGAAATCGCCTATGGCCAGCAGCGCCTGCTGGAACTCGCGCTGGCGCTCGCCCTGAAGCCGAAGGTGCTGTTGCTGGACGAGCCCGCCGCCGGCGTGCCGCAGAGCGATACCGCGCGCATCGAGCAGGCGATCGCCGACCTGCCGGCCGATCTTGCCGTGCTGATGATCGAACACGACATGGATCTCGTCTTCCGCTTCGCCAAGCGCGTCATCGTGCTGGCGGCGGGCGAGATCATTTTCGACGGGTCGCCGGACGCCGTTACCAAGGACGCGCGCGTCCGCCAGGCCTATCTCGGGAGCTATGCCGATGCCCGCAGCGTCGCTTGAAATTTCAGGCCTGTCCGCCGGTTACGGCCCGACGCGGGTGCTGGAGGATATTTCCTTCTCCGCCAGCGCCGGCCGGAGGCTCGCAGTGCTCGGCCGCAACGGCATGGGCAAATCGACGCTCTTTGCCACGCTCGCCGGCCAGACAAAGCGTTACGGCGGCGAAATCCGCCTCGGCGGCCAGCCGATCGAGGGTATCGACAGTTCGTCGCGCGCGCTGAAAGGGCTGGGCTATGTGCCGCAATCGCGCGACGTCTTCCCGACGCTGACCGTCGAGGAAAACCTCTTTGTCGGCCTGAAAGCCCGGCCGCGCTCGGCGATCGAGGAAGCCTATGCGATGTTTCCCCGCCTCAAGGAGCGGCGGAAGAACCTCGGCTCGCAACTGTCCGGCGGCGAGCAGCAGATGCTGACGACGGCGCGCACCATTCTCGGCCAGCCTTCCGTGCTGCTGCTCGACGAACCGCTGGAGGGCCTCGCGCCGGTCATCTGCGAGGAACTGATGGCTGCCTTCGGCATGCTGGCCGCGTCGGGCGAAATGACCAGCCTGCTCGTCGAACAGCGCATCCAGAGCGCGCTTGATTTCGCCGACGAGGTGATCATCCTGGAGCGTGGCCGGATCGCCTGGACCGGCACGCCGCAGGCGCTGTCCGCCGATGCGCACACGGTCGAAACCCTGCTCGGCGTCGGCGGCCTGCATTGATGGGATTCATATGGCTTTCGTTATGAAACGGAGCCGGCATTTCATTTTACATCGCTGCCTCGCCTGTCAGAGTGCAGCCTGACAGGTGCGTCCCGGTTTGAGGAGACCGGACGCGACGACGGGTCCGGACGAAGGGGAGGTTCCGATGGGCAGGCACGAAAGCGATCCCGCCGCAACGCCGGTGATGACGGCGGGCGGCGCGCTGCTCGCCCGGCTGAAGGCCGTCGGGGTCGACTATATCTTTGCCAATTCCGGCACGGATTTTCCGCCGATCATCGAAGGGCTTGCCGAAGCTGAGGCGAAGGGTATCGCCCTGCCGCAGGCGCTCGTCATGCCGCACGAGGGGGCGGCCATGGGCATGGCGCACGGCTATTATCTTGCGACCGGCCGCGCCCAGGCGGTGATGGCGCACACCAATGTCGGCCTTGCCAATTGCGCGATCGGCGCGATCAACGCCGCCATGGAGCATATCCCGGTCCTGCTCTTCTCCGGCCGTACGCCCGTCACCGAACGTGGGCGCAAGGGGTCGCGCACCGTGCCGATCGGCTGGGGACAGGAAATGCGCGACCAGGCGGCGCTGGTGCGTGAGGCCTGCAAGTGGGACGACGAATTGCGCGTGCCCGAGCATATCCCGCAGATGGTTGATCGCGCCTATGCCATCGCCTGCTCCACGCCGCGCGGGCCGGTCTATATGAGCCTGCCGCGCGAGGTGCTGTGCCAGCCTTGCCCGACGGAGGGGCTGGACGCGCCGGCAACGATGGCGCCGGCAATCTCCGTGCCGTCCCCGAAGGACATCGAGGCAGCGGCGCGGCTGCTGGCGGAAGCGGAAAACCCGGTGATCTTTGCGCAGCGCGGTGCGGGCTCGGCCGAAGGGTTTGCCGCGCTGTCAGCACTTGCCGAGGCGTGGGGCATTCCGGTCTGCCAGTACTGGGCGGTGCAGCTTGCTATCGCGACGGATCATCCGATGGCGGCGCAGGCCGATCCCAAGCCGCTGCTCGACAAGGCGGACGTGGTTCTGGTGCTCGACGCGCTCGCGCCCTGGTCGCCGGATGCACATCCGCTCAAACCCGATTGCAAGGTCATCCAGCTCGCGCAGGACCCGCTCTACCAGCGCCAGCCGGTGCGCTATTTCCGCTCGGACGTAACACTTGCCTGCGATGTCGACGTGGGCCTTCTCGCGTTGAAGGCGGCGATGGATCTGCTCCTGCCCACTCATAGGGCGAAGGCTGAGCGGAACGCCCGGGAGGTCGCGGCGCGCAATCGGGCGGCTCGTGCCGGCGTGCTTGAAACGGCACGGCGCGGCAACGGCACGCCGATGACGAAGGATTTTGTCTCGCTGACACTGTCGGAGGCTTTGGCCGGGCGGGATGGGACGGTGCTGTCGGAACTCGGCTGCCCGATGGCGCTGATGACGCTCGCCCATCACCAGGCCTGGTATCAGGAGCCGCATTCCGGCGGGCTCGGCTGGTGTTTTCCGGCAGCGCTCGGCATGCAGCTCGCGCGGCGCGACCGGCTCGTCGTCGCCACGATGGGCGACGGCTCCTACATGTTCGCCAATCCCGTCGCCTGCCACCAGATTGCCGAAGCCCTCGACCTGCCGATCCTCGTCCTCATCGTCAACAATGCGGAATGGGGGGCGGTGCGCCAGTCGGTGCTGGGCCTCTATCCGGACGGCTATGCCGCAAAGACCAACCGCATGCCGTTGACCGCACTGTCGCCGGTGCCGGATTTCGTCAAGGTCGCGGAGGCAAGCCGGGCCTATGCCCGCCGCGTGACCGACGGCGTGGCGCTGGCTGGCGCCATTGCGGAGGCGCTCGAGCATATCGAGACGAAGCGGACGCTGGCGCTCATCGACGTGCAGGTCCGCGCCTGAACCAGACCCATGCAAGGAGGAAACCATGCCCGAACTGGCGACCCATGAATTCTGGAAGGACCTGAAGCCGATCGACAAGGTGTTTCAGCCGGATGCCCTGCCGGAAGTCTATCTGCAGAACGCACCGACCGAAGACGAGCGCTATTACGTGCCCTTCACCGAAACGGTCTCGTCGCGCCCGCTGTGGATTTCGCCGACGCAGAACAAGTGGTGCGACATCCTGATGGCCAAGAAGGCTGGGTTGGTGAACCGCCACTACCACCCGCACGAGGTCTTCGCCTACACGATCTCCGGCAAGTGGGGTTACCTTGAGCACGACTGGACGGCGACCGCCGGCGATTTCGTCTACGAGGCGCCGGGGGAGGGCCATACGCTCGTCGCCTACGAGCATGAGCAGCCGATGAAGGTGTTCTTCCAGGTGACAGGGCCGCTGATCTGGCTCGACGAGAGGGGCGAGCCGGACGGTTTCTTCGACGTGCACAATTACATCGCGCTCTGTCGCGACCACTACGAGAAGGTCGGGCTCGGGCGGGACTATGTGGAGCGGCTGTTCCGGTAGTTTTCGCGTGTTCCGTGCGGAACAGCGCGGTGCGGGGCGATATGGGAAAGTCTGATCACTGGATGAGAGAGGCTCATCCCCAACTAGAGATCAGGAGAGACCCCATGCGCAAGTTCATCGTTTCCGCCACCGTTGCCCTCGTTGCCGCCGTGTCCTTCGCTGCTCCCTCGCAGGCCGGCTATTACAGCTATGGCTACGAGCCCTACTGCTTCATCAAGAAGATCAAGGCCTACGATTATTACGGCAACGTCATCATCAAGCGGATCAAGGTCTGCAAATAAGCTGACGGTTTGCTGACCTCCCCCAAGGCCCGGATGTCCCCTGCATCCGGGTCTTTTGCCGTCGGGACAACCGGCCGGTTGCAAATGCCGTCGCCCGATGGTACCCGTTGTCTCGTTCGCAACACGAAAGAGAGGGGCTGCGCGTGAAGACCGACTTCCTGCCACATCGTACGCATGGCCCTGATTTTGCCCTGCAAATGCGTTTGCAGGGCTGATCGGAACGAACGCTTTCTTCTGGTCTGCCCTTCCCGGCGATGCGCTGACGTGCCTTCAGGTGTGTTGCTGCATCAGATTTCATCGGGCCTTTTCGCGTGACTGACGGCTGATGCCGCGCCGCGGGGGCCTCGAAAGACCAGAGACCTTTCATGTCGCTTCTCAATATCCGTGCGCTCGGCGTCACGCTGTCCACCGACCTCTTCTCCAACCTCAATCTTTCCATCGCCGCCGGCGACCGCATCGGCCTCGTTGCCGCCAACGGGCGTGGGAAATCCACCCTGCTGAAATGCATCACCGGCGATTTCGAGCCGACGACCGGCGAGATTACCCGCGCGCGCGGCCTCACCGTCGGTCATATGGAGCAGAACCTGCCCGCCGGGCTCGAAACGCTCACCTTCCGCGACGCCGTGCTGGGCGCGCTTTCGCCCGAGCAGCAGGAGAGCGAGGGCTGGCGTGCCGATGTGACGCTGGAGGAGCTGGAGGTGCCCGAGGCGTTGCGGGAGCGCCGGCTCGATGCGCTCAGCGGCGGCTGGCAGCGTATCGCGCTGGTCGCCCGTGTGCGCGTCGGCGAGCCGGACATGCTGCTGCTCGATGAGCCGACGAACCATCTGGATCTCTCGAAGATCGCCTTGCTGGAGACCTGGCTTGCAACGCTGCCGCGCGACATGCCGGTCGTCATCTCCAGCCACGACCGTGCCTTCCTCGATGCGGTGACCAACCGCACGCTGTTCCTGCGCCCCGAGCGGTCGCCGCTCTTCGCGCTGCCCTATTCCGAGGCCCGTGCGGCGCTGGACGAGATGGATGCGGCCGAGGGGCGGCGCTACGAGCGTGACATGAAGACCGCGCAGCAGCTTCGCCAGCAGGCGGCGAAGCTCAACAATATCGGCATCAATTCCGGCAGCGACCTCCTGGTGGTGAAGACCAAGCAGCTGAAGCAGCGGGCGGAGAAGATCGAGGATGCGGCAAAGCCAGCCCATCTGGAGCGCTCGGCCGGTGCCATTCGCCTCGCCAACCGCGGCACCCATGCCAAGGTGCTGCTGACTCTGGAGGATGCGTCGGTCGAGACGCCGGATGGCACGCCGCTCTTCCGCACGGGCCAGAAATTCATCTGCCAGGGTGATCGCATCGTGCTGCTCGGGCTGAACGGCGCCGGCAAGACGCGGCTGGTCGGCCAGTTGCGCCGGGCGATCGAAGCGGCGGGGGCAAGCCTGCACGGCATCAAGGCGACACCCTCGCTGGTGCTCGGTTATGGCGACCAGGCGCTCTCCGACCTCGCCGACACGGAAACGCCGCACGGCACGATCATCCACCGCTTCGACGTGGGCGACCAGCGGGCGCGCAGCCTGCTGGCGGGCGCCGGCCTGAGCATCGAGATGCAGGGACGGCCGGTGGGGCAGCTCTCGGGCGGGCAGAAGGCGCGGCTCGGCATGCTGGTGCTGCGGCTCACCAACCCGAATTTCTACCTGCTCGACGAGCCGACCAACCATCTCGACATCGAGGGGCAGGAAGCACTGGAGCGGGAATTGACGGGCAGCGATGCCAGTTGCCTGTTCGTCTCGCACGACCGCGCCTTCGTGCGGGCGGTGGCGAACCGCTTCTGGGTGATCGAGAAGCGGCGGCTGATCGAGGTGGACGGCCCGGAGGACTTTTTTGCCGAGGCTGCTCTATCCGCGTAAGGATATGCGCGGATCGGCGCGAAAATCCTCGCGGGAAAAACCGATGCGCTTCGGCGGGTGGTCGCACAAGGCCTGCACGCCGAGCGCCGACAGCCGGATGCGCCAGGTCTGGCGCTCCACCGGTTTTGGCGCGGCGAAGGCGGTCGCCGTCAGGAGCGCCATGTTCGTGCCGGCACCCGGGTCGCGCACCGAGCGATAGAGGATGGCGGAGACATCCGCCGTCCTTGCGCCATCAGCCAATGACTGGCAGGCGGCGTAATCGGTCGGGTGCGTCCAGAGGGTGAGGTCCCGGTCGAGTGGCGGGGCCGTCAGGTCGATTGCCGAGTCCGTGCGGATGGCGGCGGAGAAGGCGGTGTAGTCGGCGGCATTGCCGGGCAGCGGCGTTGCGGGCGATTCGGCGAAGAACAGCAGCCGGTAAAAGGCCATTTCGGCGAGCGCCGTCTCCACCGACAGGGCGGCATAGTAGACGCCGAGTGTGCGCCCGGCGCGGCGGAAGCGCGAACCGTGCGGATAGACCGAACCATAACGGAAGGGTGTGGCGAGCAGATAGTCGAGGCCGGCGCATTCCGGCGGCAGCACCGGCTTGCTCTCCTCGAGAATGTCTTCCAGCAGTGCCTGCTCGTCGAGCGTATCGACGAGTTTCAGCGTCGAGACGCGGTGCTGTGCCTCGACGAACCGCCAGACGTGGCCCGCAAAGGGCCGCGCCTCAGACGAGAGCGCGGCGGGCGTCCAGATAGGCAAGGACATCGATGAGGCCTGAAATGGAGACGATACGGTCGACGGGGCGCGCGCCGAGCGCGCTGTTCTCTGCCGTCATCCAGGCGCGGGCGACGGTCTCGTCGCCGCCGGTAATGGCGTCGAGCGAGCGGAAGAGGCGCACCAGCAGCACGGCGAGTTCGAAGGGTTTCGTGCCGCGCTCCAGCAGCACATCCTGCCGCTTCAGCCGCGACACCGTCGCCTCCGAAACGCCGATGACGCCGGAGAGGATGCGCGCGGTCAGCCCCAGCCGATCCGCCGCGCCGACAGCCGCCTTGGTGAGCACCGAGCCTTCTGCATTGGCCTGTGGGATGGGGTTGCGCTGCATGGTCGAAATCCTTTCACTGGAAAGAATGTAGCATATATTTTTCCAATGACAAGGTTTTGTGTCCTAGATGCTCATGCCTCCGTCGACCATAAGCATCGTGCCAGTGACGAAGCTCGCCTGATCGGAGGCGAGGTAGAGCACCGCGCGGGCGACTTCGTCGGGGCTGGCATGGCGGCCCATGGGGATGAGCCTGTTGAAGAACTCCGTTCCATCCGCGCCGATCGCGGCTCCCAGGCCCTGTTCCACGGCAAGCTGGAAACCGTTGTCAACGGGGCCGGGATTGACGGTGTTGACGCGGATGCCGCGCGGCGCGAGTTCCTTGGCAAGGCAGCGCATCAGGCCGGTCTGGGCGTGCTTGGCGGTGATATAGGCATAGACGCCCGCATCGCCGCGCGTCGCCGCTACGCTGGACGTGATGACGATGCTGCCGCCGCTTCGCATGTGGGGGACGGCGCACTGGGCGGCAAGAAACGCGCCACGGACATGCACGGCCTGCACCTTGTCGAAGAGTTCGAGCGGATAGTCGGCGATGGGCGCCACGGTGCCGAAGATGCCGGCATTGGAAAACAGCACGTCGATGCCGCCGAACCGGGCAACGGCAAGGTCGACATAGGTCCTGGTGGAGGCCGCGTCCGTGACATCCGCCACGGCAAGCGCTACCCGGTCCTGCGGCAGGGTGGCCGCGGCGCGTTCCAGGCCGGCACGGTCCTGGTCGACGAGCACGACATTGGCGCCCTCGGCGAGGAAGAGCCGGGCGGTGGCGAGGCCGATACTGCCGGCGCCGCCCGTGATGATGCAGGTCTTTTTGTGAAGAAGCGTCATGGCTCAGATCGGGTAATGGATCGGGCCGTCCTGCACGGTAATCCAGCGCAGTTCGGTGAATTCGGCAATGCCGGCCTTGCCGCCGAAGCGTCCATAGCCGGATTCCTTGACGCCGCCGAAGGGCATCTGCGCTTCGTCATGCACGGTCGGGCCGTTGATGTGGCAGATGCCGGATTCGATGCGCCGGGCGACCTGCATGGCGCGGTTGACATCCCGGCCGAAGACGGCGGCCGAGAGGCCGTATTCCGTGTCGTTGGCGACGCGCACCGCCTCGTCGATCGAGCCGACGCGGATGACGCTGACGACGGGGCCGAAGCTTTCCTCGCCATAGATGCGCATGGCGGGCGTCACGCGGTCGAGCAGGGTGGCATCGACGATGGTACCCCTGACGTTGCCGCCGGCGGCAAGCACCGCACCCTTGCCGACCGCATCGCGGATGAGCTGCTCGAGGCGTTGCGCTGCGTGGGCATCGACCACCGAGCCGAGCGGCGTGTTACCCTCGCGCGGATCACCGGCGACGAGGGTTTTTGCTTTCTCGGCCAGCGCCTCGACGAAGCGGTCTGCGACCGTCTCATCGACGACGATGCGCTCGGTCGACATGCAGATTTGGCCCTGGTTCATGTAGGCGCCGAAGGCGGCGGCGGCGACCGCCGCGTCGATATCGGCGTCGTCCAGCACGACGAAGGGCGCCTTGCCGCCGAGTTCGAGCAGGGCGGGCTTGAGATAGCGCCCCGCCGTCTCGGCGATGATGCGGCCGACGCGGGTGGAACCGGTGAAGTTGACGCGGCGAACGGCGGGATGGGCGATCATCGTCTCGACGATGGCGGCGGCGTCCTCCGGCGCGTTGGAGACGGCATTGAGCACGCCTTCCGGTAGGCCGGCATCATGCAGTGCATCGACGATCAGCCGGTGCGTGCGGGGGCAGATTTCCGAGGTCTTCATGACGACCGTGTTACCGCAGGCGAGCGGCGTGGCGAGCGAGCGCACGCCAAGGATGACCGGCGCATTCCACGGCGCTATCGACAGCACCACGCCGGCCGGCTGGCGCAGGCCCATGGCAAGCGAACCGGGGCGGTTGGAGGGAATGATTTCACCGGTGATCTGGGTGGTCAGTGATGCCGCCTCGCGCAGCATGTCGGCGGCAAGGCCGACATTGAACATTGCCCAGCCGGCCGTGGCGCCCGTCTCCGCGGCCATGGCGGCGACGAAATCCGGCGTCTTCGCCTGCAGCTTGTCGGCAGCGGCGTTGAGCAGCCTGCGCCGCTGGCCGGGGCCGGTCGCCGACCAGGCGGGAAAGGCCTTTGCCGCGGCGTTGACGGCCTGGCGCGCATCGTCCAGCGAGGCGGCGGCGACTTCGGACGCCACCTCGCCGGAAATCGGGTTGATGCGGGAGAAGGTGCGCCCGTCGGAGGCCGCCTGGTCGAGGTTGTTGATCTTCAGTCCTAGGACAGACATGTTTGGCTCCCTGCTCAAAATTCAGACGGTTGCGCCGAGGAACGCACGCTTCACTGCGTCGTCGTTCATCAGGGCTGTTGCGGTGTTTTCGCCAACGATGCGCCCGGCCTCCATGAGGTAGCCGCGGTCGGCGAGGGAAAGGCTCAGTTTCACGTTCTGCTCGACGATGAGGAGGGCCAGCCCGCTTTCGCGCACGCGGCCGAGGGCTGCGAAAAGCTCGCCGACCACGACGGGGGCAAGGCCGAGGCTCGGCTCGTCGAGCATGAGGAGGTCGGGCTTCGACATCAAGGCCCGGCCGATCGCCACCATTTGCTGCTCGCCACCCGACATGGTGTTGACGAATTGCTTTCGCCGGTCGGCAAGCTTGGGAAAGAGCGCATAGACGAGGTCGCGGCTTGCCTTGCTGTGCGCACGGGCACGCCTGGCATAGGCACCGAGCGCGAGGTTTTCTTCCACCGTCAGGTCGCCGAAGACGCCGCGGCCTTCCGGCACCAGCGCGATGCCCGCCTCGAGCACGAGATGGGCGGGCCGGTTGACGATGTCGGTGCCGGCGAAGCGGATGCCGGCGCCGGGATCGGGCTTGACGAGGCCTGCCGCCGCCTTGAGGAGCGAGGATTTGCCCGCCCCGTTCGCGCCGAGGATGACGACCGTTTCGCCCTTGTCGACCGTGACGGTAATCTGGTCGAGCGCGAGGTGCTGGCCGTAGTGCAGGGAGAGGTCGCGGATCTCAAACATGGCCGTCTCCGAGATAGGCACGCACCACCTCCGGGTCCTTCAGCGTCTCGGCCGTCGGGCCATCGGCGATCTTGCGGCCGGCATTCATGACGATCGAGCGGCCGCAGAGCGCGCGGATGGCATCCATCACATGCTCGACGAGCAGCACGGTGATGCCGCGATCCTTCAGCGACAGGATGAGGTCGATGCCGGTCTTGAGTTCCGTCGGGTTGAGACCGGCGAGCCATTCGTCGAGCAGCAGCAGTTCCGGCTCGGCGGCGAGCGCCCGGGCAAGCTCCATGCGCTTCTGGTCGATATAGGTGAGAGAGCCGGCCGGCTGATCGGCCCGCCCGGCGAGGCCGACGGCGGAAAGGTGGTGGAGCGCCGCATCGCGGGCGACGGCACCCCACAGCCGGTGCCGGCCGAAGGCAAGTGCTGCGATGACGTTTTCCGCCACCGTCAGCGAGGGCAGGGCGCGGACGAGCTGGAAGGTGCGGGCTACCCCCTTTTTCGCGATGCGGTTCGGGCCGAGCCCGGAGATCGCGTCGCCGTTCAGCGCGATCCGCCCGCCGGTCGGCGGCAGGAGGCCGGAGATCATGTTGAGCACGGTCGTCTTGCCGGACCCGTTCGGCCCGAGCAGGCCGACGACCTCGCCGCGTTCCAGCGAGAAGGAGACGGCGTTGACCGCGGTGAGGCCGCCGAAGCGCTTGGTGAGGCCGGTGAGCGCCAGGAGTTCGCTCATTGCCCGCCTGCCTTTCTCGTCCGGCCTTCGATGGCGGCCAGAACGCCCTTCGGCAGCAGGAAGACGATGGCGATGAAGACGAGGCCGAGGATGATCGGATAGTGGTTCGGGAAATTGGCCGACAGCCACTCGAAGAGCAGGAAAAGCGGGATGGCGCCGAGCAACGGCCCCCACAGCCGGTCCGCGCCACCAAGCAGCGCCATGATCAGCGTCAGGAACGAGATGGTCGGGTTGAAGACGATGCTCGGCTCGATATAGGTCCAGCGCGGTGCCTGGATCGCGCCCACGAGGGTGATGATGACGGCGCTGGTGGCGAAGAGCGCGAGCTTCAGTCTGGTGATGTCGATGCCGCAATGGCTGGCCACCACCTCGTCATCGCCGATGACCTTCAGGGCAAGGCCCCAGCGGGTCCGGCCGATCCCCCAGGAGATGAGGAAGGTGGCGGCGGCAAGCGCCAGCAATTGCCAATAGATGCCTTCGGGCGTCACGGGCAGGAAGATGTAGCGGCCGAGCGTGCCGGTCACGTTGACCTCGTACCAGGTGACGACCTGGCGGATGAGTTCTGCAAGACCGAAGGTGAAGATGACGAAATAGACGCCGGCGAGCCGCAGTGTCGACAGCCCGACGACGAGCGCCACCGCAAGGCCGATCAGGGCGGCGACGAGGAGGACGAGCGGGTAGGGCAGGGTCTCGCTGAGCACGCCCACCGTATAGGCGCCGATGCCGAAGAAGGCGACGGTGGCGAGCGAGACATACCGCGTCGGGCCGGAAAACAGGCCCCAGGCGGTGGCGAGCACCACATAGCCCGTCATGCCGATCATCAGCGTCACGGCATAGGGGCCGGCGAAGAAGGGCAGGGCTGCGAGCGCTGCGAGGACGAGGCCGGCGATACCAAGGCCGAGGAGAGTGCGGACGGTCACCGCGCAGCCCTCCCGAACAGGCCCGCCGGGCGCCAGAGCAGGATGGCGAGGAAGATCAGATAGGTGGCGGCAAGCGTCAGGCCGGGATCGACATAGGTGGCGACGAAGGTTTCCACGAGGCCGAGGATGAGGCCGGAGAGCAAAGCACCCAGGACGTTGCCGACGCCGCCCATGATGACGACGATCAGCGCCTTCATGGTGAAGACGACGCCGGCCGTTGCGGTGAACGTCTGGTACATGGAGATGGCGACACCGCCGGCGGCGGCGAGCGCCCCGCCGATCGCGAAGGCGAAGCGGGCCGCGCGGTCGACGTCGATGCCGACGAGCGGCGCGGAGGCGGGCGACACGGCAACGGCGCGCAGGGCGGTGCCCCAGAGGGTGCGGGTCAAAAGCAGATAGAGGCCGCCGCCGAGCACGATGGCGAGAAGGAAGGCGAGCAGGCGGTTGGCGGCGATATTGGTGCCGAGCACGTTCACGCCGACATTGAGATAGCTGTAGCTCGTATAGTTGCTGCCGAAGAGCACCAGCATGACACCCTGCAGGACGAACAGCAGGCCGAAGGTGGCGAGGATGGAATCGATCTCGAGGGTTTCCCGGTTTCGGGCCCGGCGCACCAGCGGGCGCATCATCAGGCCATAGACGAGATAGCCGAAGGCGAAGCCGAGCGGGACGGCGGCGAGAAGGCCGAGCACCGGGTTGATGCTAGAGCCGCTAAACAGCACATAGGCGAGGAACGCCGCCGCGATGATCGTCTCGCCATAGGCAAGGTTCATGATGCGCGCGATGCCGTATTGAAGCGTCAGCCCCATGGCGAGCAGCGCGTAGGTTCCGCCGAGCACGAGCCCGGACAACACGGCCGTGACGAGCATGGCCACTCCTTACATTTGGGCCGGGCGAGCCGCCGGGCTTTTAACTTCTGACAGAATGCCCCTCATCCGCCCTGCCGGCCACCTTCTCCCCGCGAGCGGGGGCGAAGGGGATGTGCCGAGACGGCTTCCCGAGCCAACACCGTTGCGAGGGGCTCGTTCCCTCTCCCGCTTGCGGGGAGAGGGTTAGGGTGAGGGGCAATCTCGCCCGTTCGGCTGCGTGCGGAAGGAAGGGATGGGGGCGGTCCGCCGATTGCCTCTTCCCAATCCACTTTCCGTAACGATGGCTTGCCGCTACTTCTTCCAGGCCTGCCGTGGCAGGATCGGCGGGCTTGCGCCGGTGCGGTCCACGGGCGCGATGCCGACGAACTGACCGTTCTGCCACTGGCCGGTCCACCAGAGGGTACGAAGCTGGTTGTCCTCCATCTTCGTCTCGCCGAGCACGGTCTGGAACGTGCCGGTCGAGAGCTCCGCCGACACGGCCTCTCGGTCGAGGCCCTTGCGCTTGATCGCCTCCTGCAGCATCTGCAGCGAGGCGTAGGTGATGACGCTGCCCCAGTAATCCGGGCCCTGGCCTGTCACCTCTTCATGACGCTTGCGGTAGGCGGCATTCTCCGCATTGGCCGGGTCGATGCCGCCGAGGCTCATGATGCCGGTGGCATTGTCGCCATTGTTCTTGCCGTAGATGGGGAAGCCGGTGCCGACGCCGAGATAGAGCAGTTTGGGATTGAAGTCCGCGACCTGGCTCTGCTGGGTCAGCGCGAAGGTGTCCGGCGGGTAGGAGAAGGCGACGAAACTGTCGGCGCCGCTCGCCTTCGCCTCGTTGATCATCGGCGTGAAGTCGGAGGTGCCGATCGGGTAGGTCTTGTCATAGACCACCTCGATGCCGGCCGCCT
Source organism: Shinella sp. GW821-FHT11G07 (assembly GCF_058808115.1). NCBI lineage: Bacteria > Pseudomonadati > Pseudomonadota > Alphaproteobacteria > Hyphomicrobiales > Rhizobiaceae > Shinella > Shinella sp. GW821-FHT11G07. The sequence goes on along the minus strand of NZ_JBXARJ010000006.1, from coordinate 278,753 downwards.
CGAAGGCCGGGCGGGCGGCGGTCACGAGGTCGATGCCGAAGCCGTCGGCGACCGAGACCATGGCGACCTTGTTGTTGAGCGTGCCGTCGGCGGCCGCCTTCTTGATGATGCCGGCAAGCGCGCCGGCATAGTCATGGCCGCCGCCGAGCATCCAGAAACTCTTCGTCCAGCGCTTGACGAAATCCGGCGCCTTGTCGGTGACGGAGGAGACGGCAAGCTGCGGATAACCGTAGCGGTCGAAGAGGGGGGCGGCAGCGAGGTTGAAGCCCGTGCCCCAGGGCGCGAGGATAAAGTCCGCCTCGTCTTGCGTGGCGAGGCGCTCGACGGCACGCACCAGTTCCTCGGAGGCGGAGCGGTCGTCATATTCGATCACCTCGATCGGCAGCTTCTTGCCATCCGGCAGTTCGAGCCCGCCGGCGTCGTTCACGTCCTTCACCCAGAGCTGGTAGTTCGGCAGCGTCGTGATGCCGGCGCCGCCGGCATTGGGGCCGGTCTTGGAAATGGCGTAACCGATCTTCACGGATGTGCGGTCCTGGGCGAAAGCGCCTGGTGCAGCGCTCGCGGCCAGCAAGATCGAGGCAGCCGCCATCACGCGCAGGACGTGCCTGCGTTGAACAGATTTCATTGTCGATTCCTCCCAAAAGGCCTGCTCTTCCGGCAGGCGGCGCGTCACGCTGGCAGCGGCCCTGTTCTCCTCCGGGCCTTCTGTCGCTTCCTGACAAATGGAAGGTTAGCGGCCGGCAAGGGTTTGCGGAATAGACTTTTACAAGAGATACTTGTACTTTTCACGGGTAAGGAGTTTTGGCCATGCCGTTCCAGGACGGTCTTGCACCGCAGCATCGCCCTCTCGCCAATGCGCCGCCCCTGCCGACAGAGGCGCGGCTTTTCCGCGGCGCCCTTTCCCAATCCGGCTGGACGTTTCGCGGCGGGCGCAACCGTGTCTTCCTGCTGCTCTCGGGAAGCGGGCGCGTGTCGCTCGGCGGCACCGATCTCGGCCTTTCCGGTCCCTCGCTCGTCTGGGCGCCGGCCGGTGCGCGCGGCTCCGTGACCTTCGATGCGGGGGCGGAGGGGGCAGCATTGGCCATCCCGGAACTGGCGCTCGGTCCCGCCATGCCGACGGGCGCCATTTTTGCCGAGGTGCGCGATGCCGTCGCCCGGCCGATCCTCGGCGCCCGGCTGGCGCTCACCGATGCCAGAAAAATGTTGCAGACGGTGGAGACGATCGAGGCGGAACTGCGCGAGAACGCGGCGGGCATGCAGGAGGTGGTGCGTCATCACCTGGCGCTGCTGCTGATTGCCATCTGGCGCCGCGCCAACCCGTCGACGGAAAAGCCGAAACCTTCGCCGCGCGCCACCGTGCGCAGCTTCCTGCATCTGGTGGAGCTGCACATGCGCGAACAATGGTCGTTGGCCGACTATGCCAACGTTCTGGGTGTCACGCCGGACCGGCTCAACACCGCGGTGCGCCGCGCGACGGGCCGTTCTCCGATGGAGCTGATCCATGCCCGGCTGATGATGGAGGCGGAAATGCTGCTCGACGGATCGAGCCTGCAGATCGCCGAGGTGGCGGAAGCCCTCGGTTTTCGTGACGCCGCCTATTTCAGCCGGTTCTTTAAGCGGCTTGCCGGCGTGTCGCCGCGCGCCCGCCGGGCGGGCCTCGTCAGCCGGCAGGTGCGCGAGGAGACGTCCTATGCCGCCTGGCCCTGAGGCTCAGAATAGCGTTTCGTAGATATCCGGCTTGAAACCGGCGGTAAGCTGGCCATCGCGGTCGAGGATCGGGCGCTTGATCATCGAGGGCTGCGCGCGCATCAGGGCAATCGCCTTCTTCGCATCGAGATCCTGCTTGTCGGCATCGGGAAGCGCGCGGAACGTGGTGCCGGCGCGGTTCAGCACGGTTTCCCAGCCAAGTGCGTCGACGAAGCGCTTGAGGCTCGCGTCGTCGATGCCTTCGGCCTTGTAGTCGTGGAAGTCATAGGCCACGCCCTTGGCGTCGAGCCAGGTCCGCGCCTTCTTCATCGTGTCGCAGTTCTTGATGCCGTAGATCGTGACGGTCACGCGTCTCTCCCGATTGTGTCAGTCGGGTCTTCTTAGAGCGACGAGGCCGTCACGTCACCCCGAGATAACGTCCGGGGCGGTGATTGATCGCGAGCGTCATGTTGACGACGACGGCGGCCAGAACGGAAAGGGCGAGGCGATCGAGCGGAATGACGAAGAACGCGGCAGCGAGGATGGCAAGATCGACGGCGAGCTGGAAATAGCCGGCGCGGATACCGAAACGGTCCTGAAGGTAGATCGCCAGCACATTGATGCCGCCGAGCCCTGTGCGGTGGCGGAAGAGGATGAGCAGGCCGGCACCGGACAGTGCTCCGCCCATGACGGCCGCGTAGAGGGGGTCGAGATGGGCGAAGGAAACAAGCTCCGATGTTAGCCGGGTAAAGATCGATACAAGCGTGACGGCGGCGAAGGTGCGCAGCGTGAAGGCCCAGCCGAGCTTTTTGACGGCGAGGATGTAGAACGGCAGGTTGATGGCGAAGAACAGCCACCAGAAGCTTATGCCGGTCGCATATTGCACGAGGAGTGCCAGGCCTGCGGTGCTGCCGGCAAGCAGCACCGCCTTGGTGTAGATCAACACGCCGAGCGCCATGAACAGCGTGCCGACGACGATGGCGATGGCATCCTCGTAGGCGGAATGACGCTCGGGCGTTGCGATCTCGACCGACATGGCGACCTCAGAGGCTCAGGAATTTCTCGATGACGGCATCGACTTCCGCCGACTTGAGGCCGGCAATGTTGATGCGGCCGGAGGTCGGCATGTAGATGGCGTGCTCGGCACGCAGTTTGAGCACATCCGCCTCTTCGAGCGGCAAAAGCGAGAACATGCCCTCCTGCTCGCGCACGGCCGTCAGCACCTGCCAGCGGCGGGACAGGCCGGCAGCCAGCCGCTCGCGGATCGAGGTGATGCGCAGCCGCATGGTTTCGATTTCCTCCATCCAGTCGGCTTTCAGCGCCTCGTCGCCGAGGATCATGCTGACGATGGCGGCACCGTGGTCCGGCGGCATGGAATAGCTGGTGCGGGCGAGCGCAGCGAGGTTGGTGCGCACGGAAAGCGCGGTCTCGGGGTTGCTGCAGGCGGCATAGATCGCGCCGGTGCGCTCGCGGTAGAGGCCGAAGGATTTCGAGCAGGAGATGGCGACCAGTGCTTCCGGAACGGCGGCAAGCAGCGTGCGCAGGCCGGCGGTATCCTCGTCGAGGCCGCGGCCGTAGCCCTGGTAGGCGATATCGACGAGCGGCAGCAGGCCACGCGCGGCGATAAGGTCGGAGACGGCGCGCCACTGGTCGGCGGAAAGGTTCGCGCCGGTCGGGTTATGGCAGCTGGCATGCAGCAGCACGGCATCACCGGCGGCAGCGCCCGACAGCGCCTCCATCATGCGGTCGAATTGCACGGCCTGGGAGGGGATGTCGAAGAACGGGTAGGTGATCACGTCGAGACCGGCAGCCTTGAAGATGCTGGCATGGTTCGGCCAGCTCGGCAGGCCGAGCCAGACGCCCTTGGTGCCCATGCGGGCCATCAGGTCGGCGGCAAGGCGCAGGGCCCCGGAGCCGCCCGGCGTCTGGAGGGCTGCAGTGGCGCGGCCGCGGCCCGCCTCGCCCGTCGTCAGCGCCCAGAGGCGTTCGAGGAAGAGCGCGTCGCCTTCCGGCCCGATATAGGCCTTGGTCGGCTGCGTTTCGACGAGGCGGCGTTCGGCCTCCTTCACGGCGCGGAAGATCGGGGTCGCACCCGTCTCGTCGCGATAGACGCCGACGCCGAGGTCGACCTTGCCGGCCCGCTCATCGGCCCGGAAAAGGCCGATCAGGGCAAGCAACGGATCATCGGGCTGGCGGGTGAGGGCGTCGAACATGGCCGGTTTCCTGTGCGTGTGGGGTGTCAAACGGGTGTAGGACAAAGCCTCCGCAAAATCGACCATGATATTGCGGGAAGGACGCAAGAAGCTTTTGTATTCTTGCCGCTGCCCGCTAGATTTATGCAGGTTTTTGCGTGAGGGACGAAGATGGACAAAATGGCGGGTGACGAGGTCGTGCTGGACCAGACGGACCGGCGCATCATCCGCCTGCTCGTCGAGGATGCCGGGCTCTCCAACAACCAGCTCGCGGAGAAGGTCGGCCTGTCCCCAGCGCCGCTGTCGCGCCGGCTGGCGCGTCTGGAGGCGAGCGGCGTGATCCGCCATACCGTGATCGTCGATCCGCGCGCGGCCGGCATCGGTTTCCAGGCTTTCCTGGAGGTGACGCTGGAGCGTACGGCGCCGAAGGTCGGCGAGCGCTTCATCGATCTCGTGCGGCGCATGCCGGAGGTGGTGGAATGCCACACGGTCGCCGGCGATTTCGATTTCCTGCTGAAGATCGCGGTAAAGGATGTTGCCGATTACCGTCGGCTGCTGTGGAGCGAGTTCGAGCGCATCAGCGAGATCAAGACGCTGCGCTCGACCATCCTGCTCGACAGCCCGAAGATGCAGGTGAGCGCACTTCCCTGACGCCTGGCGCGGAACCTTTCTCGGTCCGCGGAGGTTGCCGATGGAGGGAAAGCGCCCATATGATGGACTGCGTCACCAAGGAAGGGCTCGTGGACAGAAAGTCGAACGACAAGGTCATGTCGGCCGCGCTGCTGTCGGCCATCCGCAACCGCCGCGGCCATCGGCCGCCGGAAGCCAATCGCCCGGGCGATACCGTGATCGCGTCCTACAATGTGCACAAATGCATCGGCGTTGACCGGCGTTTCGATCCGGAACGTACCGCAAGCGTGATCGCCGAGATCGACGCGGACATCATCGCCATCCAGGAGGCGGACAAACGCTTCGGCGAACGCTCGGGGCTGCTCAACCTCGAAATCCTGGAGCGCGATTGCGGCCTCGTGCCGGTGCCGATCACCTCGCTCTCCTCCACCGGCCATGGCTGGCACGGCAACATGATCATGATCCGCAAGGGTGCGGTCGGCGCCGTGCGGCAGTTGAAGCTGCCGGGCGTGGAGCCGCGCGGCGCGCTGGTGGTGACGCTCGATCTGCCGGTCGGGAAACTTCGCCTCGTTGCCGCGCATTTCGGCCTGTTGAAGCGTTCGCGCGAGCAACAGGCGATGGCGATCCTCGCGTCGGTCGCCGAAGAGGAGCAGATGCCGACGCTGCTCGTCGGTGATCTCAACGAATGGCGCGTCGGCCGGCGCTCGTCGCTCTCCCGCCTCCAGCCGACCTTCGATCCGGCCTCCGGCGCGGTGCCGAGTTTTCCGTCGCGGTTTCCGGTGCTGGCGCTCGACCGGGCGCTCGGCCATCCGCACGATCTCGTCACTTCGGTCGAGGTGCATGATTCGCCGCTCGCCCGCATCGCGTCCGATCACCTGCCGATCAAGGCGCATATCGATCTGAAAGTTATCTGGGAACGCTCGCTCGGGCTCACAGATACGGTGAGCCAAGCCATGTGACGCGCTCCACGAGGCGCTGTGCGAAGGGGCGGGCCCGGAGCTCGTCGAGCTTCACTTCTACCGCCTCCGAAAGCGCGGCACCGATGCGGCGGCCGATAAGATCGGCGAAATCCGCATCCACAACCTCTATGTCCACCTCGAAATTCAGCCGCAGCGAGCGCGGATCGATGTTCGACGAGCCGACATAGGACCAGACGCCGTCGACGACGGTCAGCTTGGAATGGTTGAAAGCGCCGGAGGCGCGCCAGATGCGGCAGCCATGTTTCAGCATCTGGTCGAACTGTGCGGTCATCGCGAGATCGACGAGCTTCAGGTTGTTGGCCGACGGCACGACGATGTCGATCTCCACACCGCGCCGCGCCGCCGTGACGATGGCGCTGATCAGCTCGCGGTCGGGCAGGAAATAGGGCGACATAATGTGGATGTGTTTCTTGGCGACGGAAACGGCACCCATCAGCACCCGATGATTGGTCTCCAGGCTCTTGTCCGGCCCCGAGGGCACGATACGGGCGAGCATGCCGTCGCCCGGCGCATCCGGCGGTGGCGCGATCTGCCAGGCTTCGTGGGAAAGCTCGTCGCCACCGGAAAAACGCCAGTCCTCGTAGGCGATGCGGAAGAGGTCGCTGACAATGGGACCGGTGATGCGAAAATGCGTGTCGAGCGCCGCCGCCTCGCCGGAAAATTCTGTGCAGAAACCGGCGCGGATGTTGAGCCCGCCGGTGAAGGCGATGCTGCCATCGACGATGAGGATCTTGCGGTGGGTGCGCAGGTTCGCATAGGGCAGGCGCAGGCCCATGACGATGTTGCCGTTGAAGACATCCGTCGGCACGTTCGCCCGCTGCAGTTCCGAGACGATCGAGGGGATGGAGTAGCGCGCGCCGACCGCATCGATCAGCACGCGCACCTCGACACCGCGCGCGACCGCCGCCGACAGCGCGCGCACGAAGCGCTCGCCGGCCTTGTCACGGTCGAAAATATAGGTTTCGAGCAGGATGGAGCGTTCGGCAGCGTCGATGGCAGCGAGCATCGCGGCATAGGCCTCGTCGCCAGTCGAGAGCACCGCGATGCGGTTGCCCGAGGTGAGCTTGCAGCGCCCGACCGTGTCGCCGAGGCGCTGCATGGCGGCAAGCGCCCCGCCATAGGCCACCTGCATGTGCGCGTTGGAGACGTCGTACTCGGCCATGTGATGCCAGCCGGCGGCGAGCAGTCCCTCACGGCTGAGGTTAAGTGTCTTGCGGCGGATGCGGTTCACCCCGCCGATGGCATAGATCAGCGGACCGACGACCGGCGAGAGCATGATAACGCCGACCCAGCCGATGGCCGCGCGCACCTCTTCCTTCGTCATGGTCGCATGAATGGCCGCCGGCACGCCGAGGATGATCGACAGGGCGACGAGGATATGCGGCCAATAGGCGGAAAGCGTTTCAAACATGATGCTTGCGGATCATCCAAAGTGCGGCAGTCGATGCTGCCGCCCCTATATATTGTGCCGGACGAGCCGAAGGCGAGGGCCAAGTGCATGCGCCGGGAAAATTCTCTACCGGAGGATGTTCAGTCCTCCAGCGTACCCGGCTTGCGGTCCTTGCGCGTCACCTCATGGCAGGCGATCTTCATCAGGTCGTCGCCGCGCCGCGCATAGCGGGCGGAGCTGCGGGTGGCGATCAGGCCGTCATGCCCAGCCTTGACCTCCAGCGTGCCATCGGCTGCGCCGGGCCGGGTGATCAGCGTCGCCAGAAGATCACCGGCCTTGACCTGTTCGCCGATATTGCGGTGGAAGAGGATCGTGCCGGGCTCAGGCGCACGCACCATCTCGATATTGTCGAGTGGCAGGGCTGGGCCGGTGTAGGGCTTGACCACATGTGCCGGGTCTGCCAGGACGCCGCGGCCGGCGAGGAAGGCCCACAGGCCATCCGCATCGCGCTTCGCCATGTCCGGATAGACATCACGCCGGCCGCGCAGCTCGACGGTGACCGCAAGGCGGCCCGGTACGGATTTGAGTTTCTCGCCGCCCTGATGCTTGAAAGCGTGGCCGACGGCCTCCTCGAAGGCGGTGCTTTCGCCGTCCGAGAGGAATACGGCCTGCATGTCGAGCGCGCCCGCGAGATCGGCCGCTTCCGCCCAGAAGGCATCGTCGATATAGGCATATTGCAGAGATTCGTCGTCGCAGTGCAGGTCGATCACCAGGTCGGCGCCAAGTGCCGCGTGCAGCAGCCTGCGCTTCAGTCGGTCGGCGGCGCTGCGGCGATCGAGATCTTTCAGAAGCGTTTCACGCTCGGAGAGGGCAACCAGCGGGAAGTCGCGGTTGAAATTGGTGCGCGAGCCGAGATCGAACCGACCCTGCATCTCGCCGAAATGCGATTGCGCAAGGCCGATCGGGTTCGCCTGCGGGATGACGATGATGTCGCCAAGGATCGCGCCCTCCGCATCCGCCTTGCGCAGCCTTTCCAGCAGGAAGTGCAGGAGGGCGGTGCCCGGCAGCTCGTTGGCATGCAGCGCCGCCTGGAGATAGGTGGACGGCGCTTTTGCGTTGCTGCCCTTGAAGCGGAAGACGGGCACGCGCCATTCGATGCCCGCCGTATCGCCGCTGATGATGATCTCCGAAGTCTCCACGTCGTTTCCTCGCTGACACGTTTTTGCGACGGTTTATGCGAATTGGCGGCCTCTGGCGCAAGCCCCGGCAAGAAACGGGTTGAAAGCGACCGGGCAAAGCCCGATCTTTCGATGAAACGGGAAGGAGCCGAACCATGACCGGCAAAACCTATTATCGGATCTTCGACACCGACGGCGGCCCCTGCGGCATCGCCTGGACGGTGGCGGGCGTTTTGCGCTTCCAGCTACCGGGCGATGATGGGGCGACGACGCGCCGCCTGCTGCTGCGCCACCTACCCGAGGCGGAAGCCGCCGAGCCGTCGCCGGCGGTTGCCGAGGCCATCGAAGGCGTGAGACGCTATTTTGCCGGCGAGCCGGCGGATTTTTCCGAGGTACCGCTCGACCTTGCCGGCCAGAGCGACTTTTTTCGCGCGATCTACGATGCGGCGCGCCGCGTGCACTGGGGCGAGACGACGACCTACGGCACGCTCGCCCGCGATCTCGGTGCTGGCCCGGAAATGGCCCGCGAGGTCGGCCAGGCGATGGCGAAAAACCCCGTCGCCCTCATCATCCCCTGCCACCGTGTGCTCGCGGCCGGCGGCAAGGTCGGTGGCTTCTCCGCGCCCGGCGGCGCCTCCTCCAAGCTGAAGATGCTGGCGCTCGAAGGCATTTCCTTCACGCCGCCGGAACCGGCGCAGTCGTCGTTCGGGTTTTAGTGGGCTTGCGGTGGTCCGGGCAGTGCCGGGCTGATCAGGCCGGCCAGCTTGTCCGGATTGCGCGTAATATAGATTGCCGTGATGCGGCCTTGCACGATTTCCACGGCCGTGGTCTGCAAGTAGCCGTCGATACGGCTGAGAAAGCCCGGCAGGCCATCGATGACGGCATGGCCGATGAACTCCATGCGCGGCCCCAGTTTGCGCGCAAGCCCGAGATAGAGGCGCACCAGACGGTCGGCACCATGGATCGCGTTCGGAAAGGCCAGCACCTTGCCGCCGCCGTCCGAGCGGAGCGCCACATCGGCCGCCAGCATGGAACCGAGCGCTGACGCATCGCCCAGGCGGCAGGCCTCGAAGAAGGCGCGGACAAGCGCTTCTCCGTCCTCCCGTGCGATCTCGTAGCGCGGCCGGTCGATCTGCACATGCGCCCGTGCCCGGGCGGCCAGTTGCCGGGTGGCGGCCGCGCTTCTTTGCAGCGTAGCCGCCACTTCATCCATCGGCTGGTTGAAGACGTCGTGCAGCAGAAACGCCGCGCGCTCCAGGGGCGAAAGGCGCTCCAGCGCCACCATCAGGGTGAGCGTGATGTTGTCGGCCCGCAGCTCGTCGTCCGCCGGTTCGATCAGCGGTTCGGGCAGCCAGGTTCCTGGATAGGTCTCGCGGCGGGAGCGGGCGGATTTCATGGCGTCGAGGCAGAGGCGCGAGACGATGCGGGTCAGCCAGGCGGCGAGCTCGGCCACCGCCTCGCGATCGCTGCGGTGCCAGCGCAGCCAGGCCTCCTGTACGATGTCCTCCGCCTCCGAATGCGATCCCAGCATTCGATAGGCGAGACGCAGCAGCCGGGGCCGCTGCATCTCGAAGACATCCGTGGACGGGTCAAGCGGCATGGCGCTGATCGGTCGGATGTTGTGCGCGGAACCCGACCTGCACGCGGTTCCAGACATTGATCGCACCGATGGCGACCGTCAGCCAGGCCTGCTCGTCGGGCGTGAAGGCGGCCTCGACGGCTGCCCAGTCCGCATCGGGCGCATGCGTTTCAGCCACCAGCGTCAGGGCTTCGGTCCAGGCAAGGGCGGCCCGCTCGCGCGGCGAGTAGAATGACGAGTCGCGCCAGCCGGCAAGTAGATGCAGGCGCATCGCGTCCTCGCCGTCTTTCAGCGCCTCTCCCACATGCATGTGGATGCAATAGGCGCAGCCGTTGATCTGGGAGGCGCGTATTTTGACCAGGTGCACGAGCGTCGCATCGAGCGGGCTCGCCTTTATTGCCGCTTCCAGGGAAAACATCGCCTTGAAGGCCGGCTCTGCACGTTTGAAATAGTCGGTCATGCGCGGTGACATTCCACTCTCCTTTTCGTTCACACATGGTCATGACGAGGCAGCGTGACCGAATGTGACATGGCTGCCGAATTTTTTAAGCGAAGGCCGTTTTGAGGCAAGCCCGCATGAACACGGGGGCAAAAGAGATCGTCGTGGCGCCTCGTACGGGGCGGGCGCATTTTGTCGTCAGAAGCGGCTGAAACCGGTCAGCGGTGGGATAATCCGTCCACGGCCGTCATCGATAAAGCCGGCCAAGCCAGCCATGACCTGCTCATTGGGCGCGCCATAGACCTCGAGCGTCTCGACGGTGCCATGCTGCGAGACCCTTTTGATATGAGGATCCGACAGTTCCCAGTGGCGCAATATGTCCTGCGAGTTCCTGTAAAGCTGGAAGCTGGTCATCCGCATGGCGTCGGGATCGACGAAGGTTTGCACCATCATCTGTGGGCCGTGCTGTTGTGCGAATTCCACTGCTTCAAGCACGGCCGCGCAGAACAGGTCCAGCCTGCCTTCGCTGATCTTCATAACGTTGCGCATGAGTATTTGGCCGGTCATTGCTCATCTCCGTTTTTGACAACGGAGAATGAGATAGGATCTCAACCATGGTTGAGGTCAAGGGCGTTGACGCGGATTTTGCGAAGCCGGCAGGATGCCTGCATCAGCCTTGTGGTGGCAGCAGCGCGCCCGACCCCCGGCCCTGATGTGCGGGGGCCGGAGCGATACACCGTGGTTATTCAGCCGCGGATCAGTCCGTAGCTGGTTTCCGAGTCATTCCCACTCGATCGTGCCCGGCGGCTTCGACGTCACGTCATAAACGACGCGGTTGATGCCGCGGACTTCGTTGATGATGCGGGTGGCGGCGCGGCCGAGGAAGTTCATGTCGTAGTGGTAGAAATCGGCGGTCATGCCGTCGACGGAGGTGACGGCGCGCAGAGCGCAGACGAATTCGTAGGTGCGCCCGTCACCCATGACACCGACGGTCTGGACGGGGAGCAGCACGGCGAAGGCCTGCCAGATCTTGTCGTAGAGGCCGGCCTTGCGGATCTCGTCGAGATAGATGGCGTCGGCGTCGCGGAGGATTTCCAGCTTGTCGCGGGTGATGCCGCCCGGGCAGCGGATGGCGAGGCCAGGACCGGGGAAGGGGTGGCGGCCGATGAAGCTGTCCGGCAGGCCGAGTTCGCGGCCGAGCACGCGCACTTCGTCCTTGAAGAGTTCGCGCAGCGGCTCGACCAGCTTCATGTTCATGCGATCGGGCAGGCCGCCGACATTGTGGTGCGACTTGATGGTGACCGAGGGGCCGCCGGTGAACGAGACGCTTTCGATGACATCCGGATAGAGCGTGCCCTGGGCGAGGAATTCCGCGCCGCCGAGCTTCTTGGCTTCCTCTTCGAACACTTCGATGAACAGGCGGCCGATGATCTTGCGCTTGGTTTCCGGGTCGGAAACGCCCTCCAGCTCGCCGACGAAGCGGTCGACGGCATCCACATGGATGAGGTGCAGGTTGTAGTGCTCGCGGAACATGGCGACGACGTCGGCCGCCTCGTTCTTGCGCATCAGGCCGTGGTCGACGAGGATGCAGGTGAGCTGCGCGCCGACGGCTTCATGAATGAGGAGGGCCGCAACGGAACTGTCGACGCCGCCCGACAGCGCGCAGATGACCCGCTTGTCGCCGACCTGTTCACGGATCGCTTCCACGGCGCGGGCGCGGTAGGCCGACATCGACCAGTCGCCCTTGATGCCGGCGATCTTGTGCACGAAGTTCGACAGCAGCTTGGCGCCATCCGGCGTGTGCACCACTTCCGGGTGAAACATGGTGGTGTAGTAGCGCTTCGCCTCGTTGACGCAGATCGCGAAGGGCGCGTTTTCAGACGTGCCGATGATCTCGAAGCCTTCGGGTGCCTCGGTGACGCGGTCGCCGTGGCTCATCCAGACGGGGTATTTCTTGCCGACTTCCCAGAAACCGTCGAAGAGCGGGCTGTCCTTGAGGATTTCCACGTCAGCGCGGCCGAATTCGCGGGCATGGCCGCCTTCGACATTGCCGCCGAGCTGCAGGCTGAGTGTCTGCTGGCCGTAGCAGATGCCGAGGATCGGCAGACCCGAATCGAAGACCACCTGAGGTGCGCGGGGGCTGCCCTGGTCGAGAACCGAGGCGGGGCCGCCGGAGAAGATGATCGCCTTCGGCTGCATGCGGTGGAAGGCTTCTTCCGCCGACTGGAAGGGGATGATCTCGCAATAGACGCCTGCTTCACGCACGCGTCGCCCGATGAGCTGGGTCACCTGGCTGCCGAAATCGATGATGAGAACGCTGTCGGGAGTGGCTGTCTGGGTCATGGCGAGCCTTTAATGAAAAACCGCGCGCCGCGCAACGGGGGAAGGCTGGATTTTCAGCCCTTCAACACGATCGTGCCGTCGAGAACGGCCGCTTCCAGCCGGTCGACGGCGGCGGCGAGCTTCTCGTCGATGACACCAAGGTATTCCGTCCAGTCGCCGATATGGGTGAGTTCGGTCTTGCCGTCGGAAATGCCGCGCAGGCCGATGAGGCGCACACCGAAGGCCTGGCAGGCGCGCAGTTCGGCGTAGGTTTCCATCTCCACCATGTCGGCGTCGATGCCCCTGTAGGCGGGACCGGAGACGATGTTGGCGCCGGTCGAAAGGCGGGCTTCGGGGATGCCGGGAATGCGGACGGGAAGTATTACTTCCACGGGTAGGTCGAGGAAGGGCGTGGCGCCCTTGGTGAAGCCGAGCGCCGAGGCGTCCATGTCGCGATAGGAGACGGCGGTCGCCTGATAGACGCCGGTCTGCTCCAGCGTGGCGGAGCCGGCGGAGCCGAGCGAGACGACGAAATCAGGCAACTGGGCCTCGGCTTCGAGGTGGCAAAGCGCCAGCGTCAGCTGTACCGCGGCCTCGACCGGGCCGACGCCCGTCATGAACGGCGTGATGCGGGCCTTGAGGTGCGGCCCGTATTCGGCGTCCGCCGCCATGACATAGAGGATGCGGTGCGCGCCGACCGTCTTCAGGACGACGCTCATTCGGCGACGTCCTCGCGGCCGCGTACCACCATCATCGTGCCGGTCATGGAGGCGATGAGCTTTGCCGGGCCGTCCGAGATGGCATAACCGCGCCCGTCGGCGACGATGATGTTGGAGCCCGGCTTGGTGACCTCGCCGCGGAACAGGAAGCGGTCGCCGCGTCCGGGTGACATGAGGTTGACCTTGAACTCGATGGTGAGGATCGAAGCATCCGCATCGATCACCGAATAGGCAGCGTAGCCGCAGGCGGCATCGAGGGCGGCGGAAATGATGCCGGCATGCAGAAAACCGTGCTGCTGCGTCAGCTTCTCGTCGAAGGGCAGCTCGATTTCCACCGTGCCGTGCTCGACGCGGGTCAGCTCGGCGCCGATCAGCCGCAGCGCCGGCTGGCGGTCGAAGCTTCGGGTGATGCGGCCGGCAAAATCGGCGGGCGGAAAATCGGTCATGGTGCACACATGTCTGCCGGCGCGCCGGCCTGGAACGGAGTTGATCGACGTTTGCACGGCCCATGCTGCATCGCAAGCGTCTTTCAGTTCAACGTAAGAATTGCCGCATTGAGGGCCGTCGCGAAGAGCACCCAGGCGAGATAGGGCAGGAAGAGCAGGGCTGCCGTCCGGTCCTGCCGCCAGGAGACCACGATGAAGCCTGCGACCGAGGTGAGAAGGCCGAGGATGATGATCATCGCCGACATCGGATCCTGCAGGCCGAAGAAGGCCGGTGACCACGCGAAGTTGAAGACGAGCTGGGCGAACCAGAGGCGCATCGCGATCGACCGGCGGAGCGGGGAAAGCCATGTGCGGGCGCCCACCACGCCGATGATGACGTAGAGAAGGCTCCAGGCCGGCGCGAACACCCAGTTCGGCGGGTTGAAGGACGGTTTTGCCAGCGACTGGTACCAGTCGCCCGGCACGTTGTTGGCACCGATCACGAGACCGCCACCGAGGACAAGGATGATGAAGAGCAGATAGACGAGGGGTTTGTTGTTCATGCGCCGGGAGGTAGTGCGCGACAGACGGCCGTCCAGAGGCGGAGGGGCCGTAATCAGCGGCGCGGTATCAGACCGGCAATATGCTGGTCCCAGGAGACGCCCTCGCGGTGGCCGGCGAAACGCCCGTCATAGGAGGAGACGGCGAAGCCCTGCGGCGCGGCGGCGATGCCGGCGGCGTCCGTGACGCCTTCCTCGTGCAGCACGCTGCCGGTTCCTGCATCGAGCACGACGAAGCGTCCGCCATTCGGCGAGGTGAGGCCGACAAGACCCTCGCGCCGGTTGACGGCGATGGCGCCGACATAGTTGGCGAGGCCGATGGTGGTCTCCTCCGGCAGGGAGAGAAAGGTCAGGTCCTCGCCCTTTCCGAAATGGCCGACGAGCGGCGGCAGGTCGTTGCGCGGCCCCTCGTACTGGCAGGCAAACCAGATACGGCCCTTGTCGTCGAGATCGATATGGCGGGTGGAAAGCTGGCGAAGTTTCTCAGGCAGCGTGTGGCGCTCGATCAGCGCGCCGGTTGCAGCATCAATGAGCGCGAGCGACGGCTCCATATGGTCGAGGTTGAGCTTGGTGCGGCCGAAATCCGGGTGGGTTTCGATGCCGCCATTGGCGGCGATCAGCAGGCTTCCGTCATCACTGACGGAGAGGTCGTGCGTGCCGATGCCGTAGGTGGGATATTCGCCGATGCGGCGGTAGCCGTCGCGGGCATCATAGAGGCCGATCACGCCCTGGTTGGCGTCGAAATCGTTCTCGCTGGCATAGAGCAGTCTTCCATCCGGCGAAAAGCAGCCGTGGCCGAAGAAGTGCCGGTCGTCGGCTGCGGCGATCGTCATGGGCTCCGCCTTGCCGCTGCGGTCGATCACCAGCGCGAAAGTGCCGGGGCGCCGGGCGAAGGCGACGAGGTGGCCGGTTGCCGGCGAAAAGGCCATGCCGTGGCTTCGCGCGGGCAAGGCGGTGCGGTCGATGATCGTGCCGTCTTCGGCAAGAACCGCGATGCCGAAACGGCCATTGCTGTCCCGGTAGCCGGAAGCGAAGACGGCATCCGTGCGGGTGAGCGCAAAGGCCTGGCGCGCGCCAAGCGTCGCGACCCAGGCCGCACCCGCCATGCGCAGGAAGGCGCGCCGGTCGACAAGCGCGCTATGGCCGCCCGTCGCCGTCATCAGTCGCCGTCCGAGAAGGAGAAGCCGGAGCCGAGCCCGATGGCGCCGCCATAGCCGCCGTCGAGACTGACGATCAGGTCGCGCGTGTTGACGAGAAGAAAATTGATCTTTTGCTGTTCCGCCGGCGTGGAGACGGCCTTCTCCATGTCGGGGTCGATCGTCGGGGCGATGCGGTGGAGCGAGTTCAGCACGAACTCAATATTGCCGTTGATCGACGCGACGTTGGGATCGACGAGGTCCGCCATGCCGGACTTGTCGAACAGCGTTTTCAGGCCGTCGATATTGGCGGTGATCGATGTCCAGGTGTTGCCGGAGCGCCAGAACACCGCCGATTTCGGGCGGGCGATGCCGCCATTGCGATAGAAGGTTTCGATGCGCTGGTCACGCACCGCCTCCGCGCCGTGCACGAGAATGCCGAGCAGCGCGGTCATTGCTTCCTTGGCGGTGCGGAACACCGGGTTCTGCGGGCCGGGATGTTTCCAGTCCCGCTGCACGCCGTCCGGCGCGTCCCAGGCCGCGACGAGCTGGCCGGCCGTCGTCTCGATATGGGTGGCGACGGCGGCGGCATAGCGGCAGCGGAAACCGTCCGGGGTATTCATAAGCGTTTCGGAGCCCGTGCCGTAGAGGGCGAATTCGATGGCGCCAAAGCCCTGGATGGCGACGCTCTTGCCACCCATCGTTTCGGCCTTCGTATCCGCTTCGTCCTGCTTCTGGAGCAGCGCCTGCACCTGTTTCAGACCGGTGCCCTTGCGGTCGGGGTAAAACAGGATGCGCTCGAAGCGGTTGTCCTCGATGACAGGACCGATGCGCACGATCTCGATGTGACCCCAGTCGGTCACCGCCTGGCGGAAGGCGTCATCGACCGCTTTCCGGCCATCCTCGGATGGCGCCTTGCAGAAGGCGGCGGTCGTCTCGGCAAGCGCGCCTGCGGAGGCCTGGAAGGCGCGGTAGCCGGGGCGGATGACGTCGTCCACGGCGCGCGTCATGATGCCGGTGACGATCTCGTCCGTCAGCTCCGGCAGCACCGGTGCGCCACCCTCCTGCGCAGCGGCCGGGAGGCTGGCCGTGAGCAGCAGACCGGCTGCGAGGAGAGTTCCGAAACGGTGGAAGGTTGGGTGCCGGGTCAGCATCAGAGACTCTCCAGGAAGGTCAGAAGGGCGTCGCGGTCTTGTTTTTCCAGGGCAGTGAAGCGGTCGCGCGCAGCCTTGGCCTCGCCGCCGTGCCAGAGGATGGCCTCGGTGAGGTTGCGGGCGCGTCCGTCATGCAGGAAGAACGTATGGCCGTTGACGGTTTTTGTAAGGCCGATGCCCCAGAGCGGCGGCGTGCGCCACTCCCGGCCGCTCGCCACGCCGACCGCCTGCCCGTCGGCAAGGCCTTCGCCCATGTCGTGCAGCAGGAAATCGGAATAGGGCCAGATGAGCTGGAAGGCATGGGCCTTGTTTTCGGCATCACGCCGGGTCACGAATTTCGGTTGGTGACAGCTGACACAGCCTGTCTCGTAGAAGACGCGCTTGCCCGCCAGCGTCTCGGCAAAACTCGCCTTGCGGCGCGCCGGCACGGCGAGGTTTTCCGCGTAGAAGGTTACGAGATCCATGATCGGCGGTGGCGCCTCCACGTCGCCGAGCCGTTTCTGCACGCCGTCCGGCCGCTCCAGGCAGGCGACCTGTGCGGGCATGCAGTCGCCCTGGTGCAGCGGTACCTCCGGTGTCGAGATGCCGATGTCGAAAGCGAAGGCGTCGGCGCTCTGCTGGCGCACGGTCGCGGACTGCGCCTTCCAGCCGAACCGGCCCAGCGTCTGCTTGCCGGTTTTCGGGTCTATGGCGACCGCGGCCTTGCCGCTGATCCCGTCTTCATCCGCATCGTCCGGGTCGGCGAGCGCCAGGATATCCGCCGCGTGGATCGCCTGGATGAGGCCGAGGCCGAGCATCGGCTGGGTAACGCGCGGCGAGAGCGTTGTCGCCGCATCGAGGTCGCCATAGGCGAGATCGGCAACGGAGTAACTCGGCCGGCGCAGGCTGACGACCTCGCCGCCGGCAAGCGCTACCTGCTCTTCCGTGTAGGTGATGACCATGCGGCCCTCGGCCTTGAGGCCAGGCACGGCGAGATCCTGAAGCTGGCGGCCGTAGACGGGGTCCGGCAGGCTCATCTCGCCAAACGTCTTCAGTGCCGTCTCTTCCTCCGGCGTCGTCGCGGGCCGCGCCAGACGCAGGAACATGGAGCTTGCCTCGGCCGCCCCCTCCGGCGGATGACCGCGGCCGTCCTTGATGTGGCAGGTCTGGCAGGAGCGTGCGTTATAAAGCGGCCCCAAGCCGTCCGAGGCCTGCGTGGAGGAGGGCGAAGAGACCCAGAGCTTCTGGAACAGCGCGTTGCCGAGCTTGAACGTCTCTTCCTCGGCGAAGGTGATGTTGTCCGGAAAATGCGAAAAACTGTTCACGTCGGTCGACGCAAGCGAGGTCGCGGCCCCGCCGGACATGGCCTCGTATTGCTCTGCCGCAGAAAAGTCCGTCGTTAGCCGTGTCACCGTAGCGACGCGTTTGCGGTCCTTTTCCGAAAGATCATCGCGCCCGCCATCAGCGGAATGGGCGCCAATAACAAAAACGCCCGCCGCGACGAGGACCGCGGCAGAAACCGCGAGCAGGCGACGGGCAGGGCGTTCTGTCATGCGTGAAATCGGGCCGCCATCTTGGGAGAGGCGGCCCGCCTTCTATCATTGGAAGACAGCGTTAGGATTATCCAGGCTGTCGGAGCCTTCAAGCTCGATCTTGCCGATGTCCAGCGACCCGATGACGCGTTCGATGGTCTTCGTCTGGTCGATCAGGCTGTCGACGGCAGTCTGTACCACCTTGTTGCCTTCCGCATTGCCTTCACCGATCATCTGGTCATAGGCTTCGCCGCCTTCCGCCCGGTCGACCAGCGCCTTGAAGGCGGCATGGCTGGCGTCGAGCTTGCCCTTCATCTCGGTGTCGAGTGCGGCGTCCTTTTCCGCAACCAGCTCAGAGAGCGACGGGCCGGTCAGCTTCGAACCGTCCGGGCGGGTATATTCGCCCGTATAGACGGTCTGGATGCCGACGACGTCGTAGTAGTGCGAGTTGTGCGTGTTGTCGGAGAAGCAGTCGTGCTCTTCTTCCGGATCGTGCAGCAGCAGGCCGAGCTTCATGCGCTCGCCGGCCAGTTCGCCGTAGGAGAGCGAGCCCATGCCGGTCAGCATGGCGGTGATGCCGGCCTTCGGATCGGCGGTGACGTTCTTGGTCGCGTCGCCATCCGCGGCCCAGGCCTTCACCATCTCTTCGAGATCGGTGACGAGCAGCGAGGAGGCGGCCTTCAGATAGGCGCCGCGGCGGTCGCAATTGCCGTTGGTGCAATTGGCCTTGTCGTAGTCGGAAGCCTGGCGGTTGCCGGCGCCTTTGCCGGTGCCGTTCAGGTCCTGGCCCCACAGCAGGAATTCGATAGCATGGTAGCCGGTGGCGACGTTCGCCTCGACTTCGCCGGCCTCATGCAGCTCCTGCAGAACAGCCGGCGTGATCGTCGTCGCGTCGATCGTCTTGCCGGCGATCTCCAGCTTCGGGTTGGCGATGACATTGCCGACGAACAGTGCGTTCTCGTCGCTTTCCGTGCCGTAGCTCGGGTCGACATAGTCGATCAGGCCTTCGTCGAGCGGCCAGGCGTTAACCTTGCCTTCCCAGTCGTCGACGAGCGGGTTGCCGAAGCGATAGGCTTCCGTCTGCTGGTAGGGCACGCGCGACTTCAGCCACGCCTCGCGCGCTGCCTTCAGCGTTTCGTCGCTCGGCTTGGCAATGAGGGCATCGACCGCCGCATCGAGCGCCTTGGCGGCATCGAGCGAGTCGGAGAATTTGGCATGGGCGATTTCGGCATAGTGCTTGACGATCGCAGCCGGATCGGCCGCCGCATGGGCGGAGCCGATGGCGAGGCTTGACGCCGCCGCAGCAAGCGCAAAGGCGACCGCGCGAAGAGTGGAAGTGGTCATGACGTCTCCTGGTGTCCTGTTTGGCGTGTCCCCCCGACACCGGACGTCGCGGCTTGCTCGACAGCAGGCCGTTGCCCGGATGGCCCGGCAGGCCGCCGGGCTCGGGATTATTCAGGCGTTACTGTCATGGACCAAATAAAAACTGGTGTCAAAGTGTATAGTTTAGAACGATTTCAAGCTGTTCTGCCCGTTTTGACAGAGCGCAAACGCCTCAGGCCTTGCGGCCCATGGCGCAGAAGAAGAAACCGTCCGTATCGGTGGATGCCGGGGTCAGCGTGACGGTCTTTCCATCGCGCGACCAAGGCTGCGGCTTGTCCGCGCCGAACAGCTTCTGCCACGTATCGGTGACGGGCAGGATCTCGAATTCCGGATTGGCCGCACAGAAGCCGTGCACCTGGTCTTCGTTCTCCTGCGGCAGGATGGAACAGGTCACGTAGAGCAGGGAACCGCCCGGCCGCACGAAGGCGCTGGCATTGGCGAGCGCTTCCTGCTGCTGGACGATGCGTTCCTCGAGGTTCTTCTCGGTGAGGCGCCACTTGGTGTCCGGGCGTCGGCGCCAGGTGCCGGTACCCGTGCAGGGCGCGTCGACCAGCACGCGGTCGAACCGGCCCTTGAGCGACGACAGGCTGGAAATGTCCTCGTGGACCTGGACGTTGCGGGTACCCGCACGCTTCAGCCGCTCGATGATCGGGGCGAGGCGCTTGCGGTCGGTGTCGTAGGCGTGCACCTGGCCCTTGTTGTGCATTGCGGCCGCCATGGCGAGCGTCTTGCCGCCGCCGCCGGCACAGAAGTCGAGAACCTGGTCGCCATCCTGCGGGAAGACGAGATCGGCGACGATCTGCGAGCCTTCGTCCTGCACCTCGAACCAGCCCTTCTGGAAGGCGAGATCGGCGGTGACGTTCGGCAGGCGCGACGGGCCTTCGCCGGCGGGAATGCGCACGCCCTGGCGGGCGATGGGGGAGGCGACGGCGGCGTTGCGTTCCAGTGCCTTCAGCACCTTGTCGCGGCCGGCCTTCAGCGTGTTGGCCCTGAGGTCCAGCGTCGGCCGTCCGGCCAGCGCCTTGGCTTCGGCCAGCCACGCATCGGCAAAATTCGTCTCGAAGGCAGACTGGATCCATTCCGGGATATCGCCCTGCACATGCGGGGCCGCCTCATCGAGGCTGCGGGTGCGGAAGGCCGCGAGCTTTTCTTCGGAAAGCGTTTCCGGGGCGAAGCGATCACCGTCGAATTCCGCAGCCAGTGCCTCGGGGGCGAGGTCCCACTGGCGCAGCAGCACCGCGTAGCCGAGGGCGGTAGGGCTGTCATCGTCCATCAGGAAGGCGTGCGACAGTTTCATGCGCAACGCGTCGTAGACGATATTGCCGATCGCGGCGCGGTCGCCGGACCCGGCGAAGCGATGGGACAGGCCCCAGTCCTTGAGCGCATCGGCGACGGGACGCCGCCGCGTCTCGATATCCGTCAGAACCTCGATGGCTCCCGAGAGCCGCCCACCCAATCGCATCCGCTTACTCCATTTTGCGTCGTGGTAGCGGCGGAACGCGCCGAGGGCAAGCGGGAGTGCGCAGATTCAAGGTTTGATCAGCCGATGACTTCGAAACAGATCTTGGCGTGGCCGGAGCGGATCATGCCGATGTTGGAAGCGGCGGCCTTGGAAAGATCGAGCACGCGGCCGCGGATGAAGGGGCCGCGATCGTTGATGCGCACCACGACGCTCTTGCCGTTGTTGGCGTTGGTGACCTTCACCTTGGTGCCGAAGCGCAGGCTGCGATGGGCGGCCGTCATCAGGTTCGGATTCATCCGCTCGCCGGAGGCCGTGCGCGAATGCAGCGCATACCACGAGGCGCGACCGCAACCAGCGGCTTGAGCATCAGAAAAAGTAACGAAGGTGGAGGAGGTGACGACGAGAGAAGCGAGCGCGAGGCTGGAGAGCTTGGACAGCATGTCTAGGATGACCCTTACGGCGAGTTGTGAAAATCCCCTTTGATGCTTGCCCTATGATGAAGCAAAAGTGGCAAAAGCGTGCCTCAACCCGCCACAATTCTGTCGAACGGCGTTCCGATATACAGTCCATCGCGCACGATGGATTTTTAATCTTTGTTAAGATGACAGGAAAAGGTCTTCTGAATCAGTCGCTAAACTGTATCGACTGTCGAACTGGAATGCCGATGAGGCATTCGTGCAAATTTTCAGAAAAAACTTCCAATATTAGCAATTACTGCGCAGGAATTCGGCGGCAAAAATAGGGCAGATAAATTTCAGGTTGTATTAAACAACAAAAGGGGCCGTTGCCTGCCCCGCCCCGTCAGCCCCGCCACCGCCCGGACGCGTGCAATTCTGCGAGCGACTGGCGGTAGTTCGGAAAGCGGAAGTCAAAGCCCGCCGCACGCAGTTTCGCGTTCGAGACGCGTTTGTTCTCGCCATAGAAAGACCTGGCCATGGGAGAAAGTTCCGCCGTCTCGAAAGCAATGTCCGGAGGGGTCGGCAGGCCCATCAGGCGGGCGGCTTCCGCCACCACATCCTGCGGCGGGCCGGGCTCGTCGTCGGTGATGTTCCAGACGCCGCCGAGATGCTTTTGTGCAAGGAACAGCGCCGAGTCGCCGATATCCTCGACGCGGATGCGGTTGAACACCTGGTCCGGCTTGATGAGGCGGCGCGCCGTGCCGTCCGCCATGTTGCGCAGCGCATTGCGCCCCGGACCATAAATGCCTGCAAGGCGCAGTACGGCGACGGGCAGGCCTGATGCCTCTCCGAAGGCGAGCCAATGGTTTTCCGCTTCGACCCGCTCGACGGAGCGGGCGGAGACCGGGTTCAGCACCGTGTCCTCCGTCACCCATCCACCCTTGTGGTCGCCATAGACGCCGACGGTGGAGAGATAACCGGCCCATTCGAGCTTCGGCATCAGGGTGGAGAGCGCGGGGCTTTCGGTGCGGAAGAGCGGATCGCCGTCCTTGCCGGGCGCGATCGACTGAACGAGATGGGTGGCACGCGCCATGTCGGCAGCAAGGGTCTCGGGGATGGCGCCGCCGTCATAGAGGATCGGTTCGACGCCGAGGGCGCGGAGTGCCTCGGCTTTCTCGGCGGACCGTGTGGTGCCGGAGACGGAAAAGCCGGCATCCCGAAAGGTTTCGCCGATGGCCTTGCCGGAAAAGCCGGCACCGAGGATCAGGAGGTGTTTCATAGACAGTCTGCCTTCGCTCTCTCATATTCCGCACGCACGTCGTCGTCGGCGTCCTCCACCCTTCCTGCCGCAAATTGCCGGAATTCGGAAGGTGTCATCAGGCGGGAAAGCGCCCATGCGGCCATGCCCCGCACCACGGGCGCGGTGTCGTCGGCAAGGCGCGTACATTGCGTAATCAGGCTGCGGTCGCCGGAATTGCCGGCGGCGATCAGCGTGTTGCGCACGAAGCGGTCGCGGCCGATGCGCTTGACGGGCGAGCCGGAGAAATGGGCGCGGAAGCCGGGATCGTCGAGCGTCAAAAGGTCGGCAATGGCCGGCGCCTTCAGCTCTTCGCGGGCGATGAGCTTCATTTCGGAGGCGCTGGCGGCGAACTTGTTCCAGGGGCAGGCGGCGAGGCAGTCGTCGCAGCCATAGATGCGGTTGCCGATTTTTGTCCGAAATTCCGGCTCGATCGGCCCCTTGTGCTCGATGGTGAGGTAGGAGATGCAGCGCCGGGCATCGAGCTTGTAGGGCGCCGGGAAAGCCTGTGTCGGGCAGGCGTCGAGACAGGCGCGGCACGAGCCGCAATGATCGCGCTCCGACTCGTCGCGGAAGAGATCGGCGGTTGTGAAGAGGCTGCCGAGGAAGAGCCAGGAACCATGCGTGCGGCTGACGAGATTGGTGTGTTTGCCCTGCCAGCCGAGGCCTGCCGCGGCCGCAAGCGGCTTTTCCATCACCGGCGCCGTATCGACGAAGACCTTGACGTCCGCTCCGCCGCGCGCGGCAAAACGTGTCGCCACTTCCTTGAGCTTGCCCTTGATGATGTCGTGATAATCGCGGTTCTGCGCATAGATGGAAATTGCGGCTCGGTCCGGCATGGCGAGCACGGCGCGCGGATCGTGCTCCGGGCCATAGTTCATGCCGAACAGCACGACGGAGCGCACGTCGCTCCACAGCACCCGAGGATCGGCGCGACGGGCTTCCGTCTCGGCCATCCAGTCCATCGTGCCGTGATAGCCGGCGGCGAGGAAGTCGGCGAGACGCGGCGGCGCTTCGGGAATCGAGTCGGGGCCGGTGATGCGACAGAGGTCGAACCCCTTGTCCGCCGCTTCCGCCTTGACGAAATCGGTCAGGCGGCGCCGGAGCCTCTCGTCGCCCGACATGTGTCTGTCCTCAGAAATCCAGGTCCGCGTAATGCGAGACCGGGGTGACGCCGCGCACGCGCTCGGCAAGCAGCGGACGGAAGGAGGGGCGGGACTTCAGCCGCTGGTACCAGTCCTTGGCCTGCGGCGCGTCCGCCCAGTTGATCTCGCCCATATAGTCGAGCACCGAGATCATCGCGGCGGCGGCAAGGTCGGCATAGCTCAGCCGGTCGCCGGCGAGATAGGTACGCGAGCCGGCAAGCCAGGAGAGATACTTCATGTGCTGGCGGATATTGGCGCGCGAGTTGCGCAGGATCTTGCTGTCCGGCGGGCCGCCGCCCTGGTCCGGCGTCATCTGCAGCTTGAAGATACGCTCGCGCACCAATGGGCGCGTGACGTCCTGTTCCATCTTCTGCAGGAACCATTCCGTCAGGCGGCGAATCTCCGCCCGTTGAAACGGGTCCTCGGCGAGCAGCCGGCGATCGCGCTTCAGCACACCGTGGGTCTCGTCGAGATATTCCGAGATGATGCTCGCACCACAGAGCGCGCGCATGCTGTCGTCGACATAGACGGGCAGCGTGCCAGCCGGATTGAGGGCCAGGAAATCGCGGCGGTTTTCCCACGGCGCCTCCTCGGCAAGCTCCGTCTGGAAGCCGTATTCCGAAAGGATCAGGCGGACGAAGCGTGACGCGGACGACATCGGATGATGATAGAGTGTGGGCATGAACGCTGCTTTTACTCGTCTTGCGGAAGGGGCGATGCCGGGCCTGCCGCTTCATGCGGAACTGATTTGGCGACGGCTGATTTGACGAACCTATAGAAATTTGGTGGTACAAACACAAGCGAATCGGGCTTTTTGCCGTAAGCCTGCTTCACTTTCATGCCTTCCTTTCCCAGTCTCAAGGAACTTTCATGGCAGATCAATCGATTGTCAGTGCCCTCATTCTCGGTCTCATCGAGGGCCTGACCGAATTCATACCAGTGTCCTCCACCGGACACATCCTGCTTGCCGGGCACTTTCTCGGCTTCAAATCGCCGGGCAATACCTTTGCCGTGCTGATCCAGCTCGGCGCCATCCTGGCGATCCTCTCCGTCTATGCGGCAAAGCTGCTGCGCATCGCCTTCGCGCTGCCGTCGAGTCCCGAAGCACGGCGTTTCGTGCTGAGCGTGCTCATCGCCTTCATGCCGGCGGCGGTCATCGGCGCGATCGCGCATGATTTCATCAAGACGGTGCTGTTCGAGACGCCGATGCTCATCTGCATCGTGCTGATCATCGGCGGCGTCATTCTCTACGTGATCGATCAGCTGCCGCTGACGCCGCGTTATACAGATGCGATGACCTATCCGCCCTCACTCGCCTTCAAGATCGGCCTGTGCCAGTGCCTGGCGATGATTCCCGGCACCTCCCGCTCGGGTGCCACCATCGCCGGCGCCCTGCTGATGGGCACCGACAAGCGTTCGGCGGCGGAATTCTCGTTCTTCCTCGCCATGCCGACCATGGTCGGCGCCTTCACGCTCGATCTCTACAAGAACCGCGATGCACTCTCGTCGGACGACCTGCTGGTGATCGGCGTCGGCTTTGCCGCTGCCTTCGTGGCTGGTCTGTTCGTCGTGCGCAAGCTGCTCGACTTCGTGTCGCGCCGCGGCTTCACGCTGTTTGCGATCTGGCGAATCGTTGTGGGAACGCTGGGCCTGATCGGCCTGCTGGTCTTTGGTTGAGAAGCAATTCCAGGAAAAGTGCGTAGCGGTTTTCCGTTCGGAATTGCGTCAAACAAAGAATCAATTCGGCCGGTCTCAGGACCGGCCGGCGCTTACTTGACCGATGCGGTCGTGCACGGGTCGACGCCGTAGGCCGGCGAGCAGCCGTGCTTGCCGGCGGAGACCGTCGAGGGCGCGGCAAAGGATCCGGCCACGATGATCAGAGCCGAAAATCCGAAGAAGATTGCAATTGCCTTGCCCATGGGCGGGAAGCCTCTCAAAGTCCTGAAAATACGCCGCAGAACTGTCATTCAGTACAACGCGACGGGGGCGGTGTTTATTCGCTGGCCCGAAGACAAGCAATATCGCGACATGCTGAATCTCGGGTAAATGCCGCAACGCATTTTTTAACCGCTGCATAAGTGCAACAGAGCGCTCAAAGCGCTTTCAGAAAACAAAGCGGCCGCCGCGGGAAATACCCCTGCGGCGGCCGTTCCGATTCCCGAAAAACGCCTGTCAGGCCGTCTTGTCGATGCGGGTGAACTGGCCCTGCTGGCGGTAGCGCACGAGGTAGCTCGGCAGGATCGCTTCAACGAGGATCGGTTCGATGCCGATGGCTTCGAGCGTGCGGCCTTCGCTGCGGGCAGCATCGGAAACCACATTGTCCGAGCGCAGCAGCGTCACCTGATCGGAGGTGAGCGGCGGCGCGATGAACGGCACCAGCGAGGCGATGGAGCCGATCAGCGAAGCAATGCCGAAGGGCAGGGACACAAGCGGCTTCTTGCGGTCGACCACGCGCAGCATCAGCTCGAGACACTGGCGGAAGGTCAGCACTTCCGGGCCGCCGAGTTCGTAGATGCGGCCGCGTTCGATGGTGCCATCCACAGAACGGGCAACCGCTTCCGCGACGTCGGCGACATAGACCGGCTGGAACTTGGTGTGGCCGCCGCCGATCAGCGGCAAA
This sequence comes from Shinella sp. GW821-FHT11G07, assembly GCF_058808115.1. Taxonomy (NCBI): domain Bacteria; kingdom Pseudomonadati; phylum Pseudomonadota; class Alphaproteobacteria; order Hyphomicrobiales; family Rhizobiaceae; genus Shinella; species Shinella sp. GW821-FHT11G07. Next base: position 252,547 of record NZ_JBXARJ010000006.1, on the reverse strand, counting down.
GCCGGCGCATAGCGGGCCATGGTGGCGAACTTGTTGAAGAAGCCGTCCTCCGGACCGAAGACGACGGAGGGGCGCAGGATGACGGCGTCCGGCACCGTGCGCAGCACGGCCGCCTCGCCGCGGCCCTTGGTGCGGGCGTAGGAGGACTGCGACTTTTCGTCGGCGCCGATCGCGGAAATGTGCGTGAGCTTGGCACCGACTGCACGGGCAGCCTCGGCGACTGCACGAGCGCCAAAATCCTGAACGGCATCAAAGCTGTTGCGGCCGCTCTCGAAGAGCACGCCGACACAGTTGATGACATGGTCGGAGCCTTCGACGGCGCGGTCGACCGACTGGCGGTAGCGCAGGTTCGCCTGGACAAAAGAGATCTGGCCGACGCCGCCGATCGGCTGGAGGAAACCGGCGAGATCCGGGCGGCGCACGGCAACGCGGATGCGATAGCCGCGGCGCGCCAGCGCGCGCACCACATGACGCCCGACGAAGCCCGAGCCACCGAAGACGGTGACGAGCGGCGGAAGGTTGGACAAGGTCATGTGGCTGCTCCTGGAGAGTAGGAAAGGTAGGTAGGGCCTACATAGCCCAAAGTGCTGACAAGGTGAAGCGCGGCGAAGCGTCTCTCCGGCCGGGTTTTATGAAGGTTTTGAGCCCGGCGATCAGAGGCCTTCGACGACCACCATTTCCGCATCCGCCACTTCCTGGCGGATGGCGGCGGCGATCTGGTATTCCGGCGAGTTGTAACAGTCGACGGCGGCCTGCAAGGAGGGGAATTCGATGATCACGTTGCGGGCGCGCACGCGGCCTTCCAGCTGTGCATAGGCACCGCCGCGGGCGACGAAGTTCGCGCCGAACTTCTCGAAGGCCGGCTTGGCGGCGGCGACATAGTCCTTGTAGCGCTCGGGGTCGCGCACGTCGACCTGTGCAATCCAGTAGCCCTTCGGCATGTCTCTCTCCGTCTTTTGTTGTCAAAGCGCCGTCGAGATTTCCCCCTCATCCGCCTGCCGGCACCTTCTCCCCGTTGGGGAGAAGGGGACATCGCAGACGTCTCGTTTCCCTTCTCCCCAGCGGGGAGAAGGTGGCCGAAGGCCGGATGAGGGGGTATCCCCTGTAACGGGCTGTTATTTCACGCCGTCAGCGCGCCGTCCATCTCGGCGAGGATGGCCTTGGTCGCGGCAAGCGGATCGGCGGCGTTCACGATGGGGCGGGCGACGACGAGATGGCTGGAGCCGGCCTTCAAGGCGTCGGACGGTGTCATCACGCGCTTCTGGTCGCCGAGTTCCGCGCCGGCAGGGCGGATGCCGGGGGTGACGATCGCCATGTCCGCACCGACGATCTTCCGGACGGCCTTGGCTTCTTCGGCGGAGCAGACGACGCCGCCCATGCCGGCGATGCGCGCCTGTTCGGCGCGGCGCAGCACGAGCGTATGCGGGTCATATTCGTAGCCGGCGTCGATGACGTCCTTGGCATCCATGGAGGTGAGAACCGTCACGCCGAGCAGGCAGAGGTCGGAGCCCTTGGCAGCGGACACGGCGGCGGCCATGGCCTTGGGGTAAGCGTGCAGCGTCAGCATGGACATGCCCATCTTGACGATGTTTTCCACGCCCTTCGCCACCGTGTTGTCGATGTCGAGCAGCTTCATGTCGAGGAAGACTTTCTTGCCGTCCTTGGCAAGGTCGCGGGCGAACTCCAGGCCGCCGGCGAAGACCAGCTGGTAGCCGATCTTGTAGAAGAGGGCGGTACTGCCGAGCGTCCGGACCACCTTTTCCGCCTCCGCGATGGTTGGAACATCGAGGCCAACGATCAGGCGGTCGCGCGCGGACATGGTCAAAACCCTTTCCAAAACTCCATTGGCGTCCAGTCGCATGTGACAGCGCGGTCTGCAAGCCGGAAAGCGAAAAGATTGCCGCCGCCCGCCGGCTGGTCGCCATCCCTGTGGACCGGTTTGCCCTTGAGGTGGCATTTCAGCAATGTGCCGACGCCGCCATGGCCGACAAAGGCGATGGGGATTTTGGGATCGTGGTCGGCCAATGCCCGCTCGACCGCCGAGACGATGCGCGCCTGCGCATCCACGGCCCGCTCCCAGCCGCGAAAACTCTGTTCCGGATGGGCGAAAAACCAGTCGGCCGCCTCCTCGAAGGCGTCTGGCCGCAGGAAGCCGGTGGCGGAGCGGTCGTTCTCGCCCATGGCATGGTCGGTTTCGATGGCGAGACGGCCGGCGGCCAGGATGTCCGCCGTCTCGATCGCCTTGCGCTCGGTGCTCGCCACGAAGCGGCCGATCTGGCGGGACCAGTCGGATGAAGCGGCAAGCAGGGCGCGCTCGCGCCCGCGCTCTGACAGGCCCCAGTCGGGCACGGGAACGGCCGGGTCGATCAGCACCTGCGGATGGGTGATGTAGAGCGCGAACATGGCCGTGCCTCAGTGGGTGCGGCGGTAGGTCCAGAGCTGCGCCGGCGGAATATTACGCACGACGAAGTCGAGATGCGTGATCTGGTAGCGATCCGGCATGGCGACGACGGGGGAGAGCGGGCCGTAGGAGATTTGCACGACCGGGCGGCCGACGGGAATGCGCGACAGCAGGTCCTCGATCAGCGACACGCGCCTGTGCATCGGGAAATTGAGGAGTGGCACGGCGGAAACAACGCTGTCGAACGTCGCATCGCGCATCGCGCCAAGCGTCTTGTCGAGGTCGAAGGCATCGCCATTGATGAAGTTCACGCCATCGAAGCGCTCGACGAGGTGGTTATAAAAGTCCGTCGAGAATTCGATCGAGGTCAGTTTTTCCGGGGCAAGGCCGGTCGCGAGGATCGCCTTGGTGATGACGCCGGTGCCCGGGCCGAGTTCCAGCACCGGAAGGCCGGAGTTGGGGTTGACGACGCTCGCCATGCGGCGCGCGGTGATCGAGGACGTGGGAATGATCGAGCCGACGGCCCGCGTGTTGCTCATCCAGCCCTTGAAGAAGCGGATTTCGTCGTCGAACTTTTTGCCCAGCCGTTCCTTGACCTTCACACGCAACGTCATGCCATTCCCCTTCATGGTGCATTCGCTAGGTCGGCAGCGGGGTTCATTCCCGTCCAGTTCGTCCGGCCATGGGCAAATATGTGACGCGGTTTGCGTCAAAAGCAAGTCTGATTGCGCCGTCGCCCCAAGTTTCCTCGGGCGGCGGCGCTTACGCAAAAAAGAACCCGCCGGATGGCCGGCGGGTTCCACAACGGTTTCCCGATGTCGAGACCGCAGGCCTAGACGCGCATCGGCATGAGCACGTAGAGGGCGTCGTCGCCGGCGAGATCGCGCACCAGCGTCGGCGAACCCGGATCGGCCAGCATGAAGACGGCTTCCGTGCCGGAGAGCTGTGAGGTGATGTCGAGCAGGTATTTGGCGTTAAAGCCGATTTCCAGCGGATCGCTGTCGTAGCCGACGGCCAGTTCTTCCGTGGCGCTGCCCGAATCCGGGTTGTTGACGGTCAGCGTCAGCTGGCCTTCGCCCAGCGCCAGCTTCACGGCACGGCCGCGTTCGGAGGAAATGGTGGAAACGCGGTCGACGGCCTGTGCGAAGGACTGGCAATCGATCTTCAGTTCCTTGTCGTTGCCGGTCGGGATCACGCGCTGGTAATCCGGGAAGGTACCGTCGATCAGCTTGGAGGTCAGAACGATCGAGCCGATGGTGAAACGGATCTTGGCGTCCGACACTTCGACGGTGACGACGAGGTCCGGATTGTCGACCAGCTTCTGGAGCTCGCCGACCGTCTTCCGCGGAATGATGATGCCCGGCATGCCCTCGGAGCCCGACGGGGCCTCGACATCGGCGCGCGCGAGGCGGTGGCCATCGGTGGCGACGGCGCGCAGCTTCAGCTGGCCATTGCTCTCGATCGTGTGGATGAAGATGCCGTTGAGGTAATAGCGGGTCTCTTCCGTCGAGATCGCGAACTGCGTGCGATCGATCAACATTTTCAGATCCGTCGCCTTGAGGCGGAACGTGTGCGAAAAACTGCCGGCGGTGAGGTCCGGGAAGTCGGACTGCGGCAGGCATTGCAGCGAGAATTTCGAGCGGCCGGACGTCACCGTCATCGCCGAGCCGTCGGCATTGGTGGCGAGCGCCACCTCCGAGCCGTCGGAAAGCTTGCGGACGATGTCGTAGAGGAGATGCGCTGGAACGGTGGTCGCGCCGGCCTGTTCGACCTGTGCGGGCGTCGCTTCCGTGATCTCGAGGTCGAGGTCGGTCGCCTTCATGTCGAGGCTTGCGCCATCCGAGCGCAGCAGCACGTTCGAGAGGATCGGGATCGTGTTGCGCCGTTCGACCACGCGATGAACGTGGTTCAGCGACTTCAGAAGATTGGACCGCTCGAGAGTAATGCGCATGAACTGTACCGCTTTCGACCGCTAGTGCGCCGGAGACCGGCGCGGCATTGCCTTGGAATTCCGGTTGTGCCGGAAGGATGTGGACGGGCAAAATGGCAGAAACTGGTCGAACATTGCAAGTGCTAACGGCGCTGGACGCGCGATACTCACTGGTCGCACCTTGCGAGGGCATGCCTGCTCGCCCATAAGGAGAGAAAAGTGCGGCCCTTCAACGGCCGGAAAGGTGACGGATATGCGGGACGAGGCTGTGGCGAGCGGAGCTGGCGAAAACGCGAAAAGCTTTCGCCTGCACAATGCCGTGATCCCGGCCCGCCCGATGGAGCCGGCGCTCTACCTGGTCGCCACCCCCATCGGCAATCTCTCCGACATCACGCTGCGCGCGCTGGAAACGCTGGCCGGCGCCGATGTGCTTGCCTGCGAGGATACCCGCGTCACCCGCGTGCTGCTCGACCGCTACGGCATCGTCAACCGGCCCTATGCCTATCATGAGCACAATGCTGACGAGGCCGGTCCCCGCCTCATCGCGGCGCTCGAAGCGGGGAAATCCGTGGCGCTCGTGTCGGATGCCGGCACGCCGCTCGTCTCCGACCCCGGTTATCGCCTTGCGCTGCTCGCCATCGCGGCCGGCCACCGCGTGGTGCCGATCCCCGGCGCCTCCGCGCCGCTTGCCGCCCTCGTCGGTTCCGGCTTGCCGAACGACGCCTTCTTTTTTGCAGGGTTCCTGCCGACCAAGGACAAGGCGAAGCGCGACCGCCTCGCAGAACTTGCGAGTGTTCCGGCAACGCTGCTGTTCTTTGAATCGCCTCACCGCATTGCGGCAACGGTTGCCGCCGCAGCGGACGTGCTGGGCGAGGGGCGCGTCGCCTGTGTCTGCCGCGAACTGACCAAGACATTCGAGGAATTCCGCCGCGGCCCGCTCGGTGATCTCGCCGTCTTTTATGGTGACGGTCACACGGTGAAGGGCGAGATCGTCTTCGTCATCGCCCCGCCGGGCGAGGCGGCAGCCCCCGAGGCGGCGGATGTCGACCGGCTGCTTTCGGCGCTCGTCAAAGACATGTCGGCGGGCAAGGCCGCGACGGAGGCGGCACGCCAGACCGGCCTGCCGCGCCGCGACCTCTACCAGCGCCTCATCGACCTGAAGGGCGGCGATGCGGGATAGGGCGGCGGATCCGAACCGGCTCAAGGCCTTCCGCCGCGGACACGTTTCCGAATACATCGCTGCACTGTATCTGATGACCAAGGGCTACCGCATCCGCGCCATCCGCTATCGCACCAAGCTTGGCGAGATCGACATCATCGCCCGGCGCGGTGATCTCATCGTCTGCGTGGAAGTGAAAGCCCGCCGCGATGTCGACAGCGCCGTCTTCGCCGTCACAGGAACGACCCAGAACCGCATTCGCGCGGCCAGCGAACTCTGGCTTTCGCGCCAGCCGGACGGTCATCGCCTGTCGTTACGGTATGATATTGTCGCGGTGCGGCCCTGGCGGCTTCCAAAACACCTTGTGGATGCGTTTTGATCAAAAGGAAAATGTAACGAAACTGACATGAAAGCGTAACGCGCCCGTCATGGTCGCCCCTTAGTGCACCCCTCACACCAAATCCGGTGAAGAGGAGCAACCCATGTTCAAGCCGCTTTCCCTCGCAGGTTTCGCACTCGCCATCTCCGCCACGACGTCGATGGCCGCCACCAACATCACCTGGTGGCACGGCATGGCCGGCCGCAACGGCGAAGTGATCAACGAAGTCGCGCAGAAGTTCAACGCCGCCCAGTCGACCTGCGCCATCACGCCGGTTTCCAAGGGCACCTACGAGGAAGCGTTGGCTTCGGGCATCGCGGCTTTCCGTTCGGGCGAGCAGCCGAACATCCTGCAGGTGTTCGACGCCGGTGCGGCGACGATCATCAACGCGCCGGGCGCCGTCATCCCCGCTGAAGACCTGATCACCCAGGCCGGCTACACCTTCGACCGCGAAGCCTTCATCGAAGGCGTGCGCTACTTCTACGCCGCCCCGGATGGCAAGTTCGTCGGCATGCCGTTCAACTCCTCGGCGCCGATCATGTACGTCAACACCGAAGCCCTCGAAAAAGCCGGTGTCGAAGCCCCGAAGACCTGGGAAGAGTTCGAGGCTGTCGCGCCGAAGCTCAAGGAAGCCGGCTACCTGCCGCTCGTCCAGTCGCAGCTGACCTGGCAGTTCACCGAAAACTTCTTCTCGCGCCACAACATCCAGTTCGCGACGAACAACAACGGTTACGACTCGGTCGTCGACACCAAGATCAACATGACGGACCCGAACCTCGTCATGATGTTCACCAAGCTCAAGGCCTGGGCTGACGAAGGCTACTTCGGCTATTACGGCGCCGGCTGGAACGACAACCAGAAGCTCTTCGAAGAAGGCAAGGCCGCCTTCTGGATCGGCTCCTCGGGTTCGTTCGGCGGCCTCCAGAAGACCGCACAGAAGCCGTTCTCGGCAACCTTCCTGCCCTACTGGAACAGCATCGAGGGTGCCGGCACCAACACCTTCATCGGCGGCGCTGCTCTCTTCGCCATGTCCGGCAAGCCGGAAGCTGAAAACAAGTGCACGGCCGACTTCTTCCAGTTCCTGACCTCGCCGGAAATCCAGAAGTTCTACCACCAGGCAACCGGCTACGTCGCCGTCACCAAGGCTGCCTATGAACTCGCCAAGTCCGAAGGCTACTACAAGGAGAAGCCGGCAGCCGAAGTCGGCATCCAGCAGCTCATGCTGAAGTCGGGCGACTGGTCGAAGGGTTACCGCCTCGGCTTCTACCCGCAGATCCGCGAAATCATGGAACGCGAATACGGCCGCATCTTCGCCGGTGAAACGACTGTCGAAGAAGCCCTGAAGACGATCGAGACCGAAGCGAACGAACTGCTCGCCCGCTTCGCCAAGACCGCCGGCTGATACTGCCATCCGCTGAAATTCGTGCCGGGGGCGTCCTGCTCCCGGCACGCCGCTATGAAGGTGGCTCCATGAAGCGCGTGCAATTCTCCTCGCCCTATCTGCCCTATCTCTTTATCGCGCCGCAGATGGCGATCATCTTCGTGTTCTTCTACTGGCCCTCCGTGCAGGCGATCCAGTCGTCCTTCTATCTCGAAGACCCGTTCGGTTTCGGCTCCACCTTCGTGGGCCTTTCCAACTATGCCGATGCGCTGGGCTCCGTGCAGTACCAGGCAATCGCCCGCTTCACCGTCGTCTTCACGGTGCTGGTGACCTTCCTGTCGCTGGGCATCGGCATGCTGCTCGCCGTCAAGGCCGACGCGGTGTTGAAGGGAAGTTCGACCTACAAGACGCTGCTGATCTGGGTCTACGCCATCGCCCCGCCGGTCGCCGGCCTGATGGGCATGATGTTCTTCGACCAGCATATCGGCCCGCTGGTGAAGCTCGCCGGCTTCTTCGGCTGGGACATGAAGGTCGGCCTCAACTACAACGACACCGCGATCGCCATGATCATCGTGTCGGTCTGGAAGCAGATCCCCTACAATTTCATTTTCATTCTCTCAGGGCTCCAGAGCATCCCCGTCTCCGTGCGCGAAGCCGCCGCCATCGACTGCCGCTCCGGCGTCCGCCGCTTCTGGACGATGACGCTGCCGCTGCTTGCCCCCACCGCCTTCTTCCTGCTCATCATCAACATGACCTATTCGCTGTTCGACACGTTCGGCGTCATCGACGTGATGGTGAAGGACAAGGCGGCCAACAACCCGATCACGCTCGTCTACAAGGTCTATATGGACGGCTTCCGCGGCAACGACCTCGGTGGCTCCTCGGCCCAGTCCGTCATCCTGATGATCGTCGTCTTCGTGCTCACCATCTTCCAGTTCCGCTTCATCGAGCGGCGCGTCCATTACAATTGAGAGGGCGCCCGCCATGAACCGCATCCGTTTCTTCGATCACTTCGTCCTCATGCTCGGCGTCTTCATCATGGTGGCGCCGGTCGTGGTCGCCTTCATGACCTCGACCCACGACGCGGTCGACATCCACCGCAACGGCGTCTTCCTCTCCTGGGGCGACCATTTCACCGAGACCTACAACACCGTGTTGACGCGCAAGGGTGGCTTCACCGGCGAAATCACTGGCACCCGCATGATCCTCAATTCGCTGATCCTTGGCATCGGTTTTGCCGCGGGCAAGATCGTGCTGTCGATGCTGGCGGCCTATGCGATCGTCTATTTCCGCTTCAAGTTCGGCACGCTGTTCTTCTGGATGATTTTTACGACGCTGCTCCTGCCGCTCGAAGTGCGCATCGTGCCGTCTTACGAGGTGATGACCAAGCTTGGGCTGACCAACACCTATACCGGTCTCATCGTCCCGCTGCTCGCATCCGCCACCGGCACCTTCTTCTTCCGCCAGTTCTTCAAGTCGGTACCCGAGGAACTGCTGGAGGCTGCGCGCATCGATGGCGCCGGGCCGATCAAGTTCTTCTTCGACATTCTGGTGCCGCTCTCGCGCACCATGATCGCGGCGATCTTCATCATCATGTTCGTCTATGGCTGGAACCAGTATCTCTGGCCGACGCTGATGACCACAGATGAGCGCTTCTTCACGCTGGTGCGCGGCATCAAGCAGATCCTGCTCGTCTGGGTCGGCTCCAACATCCCCGATTACAACGAGGCCTTTGCGCTGGCGATCCTCGCCATGCTGCCGCCCGTGATGATCGTGCTGATCTTCCAGCGCTGGTTCATCAAGGGCCTCACCGAAAGCGACAAGTAAGGAACCTCCCCATGGCATCGATCGGCATCAAGGACGTATCGAAGATCTACAATGGCGGGGTGACCGCGGTCAGCGCCGTCAACATCGACATCGCCGACGGCGAGTTCATCGTGCTCGTCGGCCCGTCGGGCTGCGGAAAGTCGACGCTGCTGCGCATGATCGCCGGGCTGGAGACGATCAGCGAGGGCAGCGTGACGATCGGCGACCGCGTGGTCAACGCCGTTGATCCGGCCGACCGCGATATCGCCATGGTCTTCCAGAACTACGCGCTCTACCCGCACATGTCGGTTTACGAAAACCTTGCCTATGGCCTGAAGAACCGTCGCACGCCGAAGGCGGAGATCGATGCACGCGTGGCGGAGGCCGCCCGCATGCTGGAACTCCAGCCCTATCTGGAACGCAAGCCCCGCGCGCTGTCCGGCGGCCAGCGGCAGCGTGTCGCCATGGGCCGTGCCATCGTGCGCAAGCCGTCGGCCTTCCTGTTCGATGAGCCGCTGTCCAATCTCGATGCGAAGCTACGCGTCTCCATGCGCGGCGAGATCAAGCGCCTGCAACGCCGCGTCGGCACCACGTCGATCTATGTCACGCACGACCAGCTGGAAGCGATGACGCTCGCCGACCGGCTCGTCGTCCTGTCAGGCGGCAAGATCGAGCAGATCGGCCGCCCGCTGGAGGTCTATCACCGCCCGGCCACCACCTTTGTCGCAAGCTTCATCGGCTCGCCGGCCATGAACCTCGTCAGCGGTGAAGTGCATGGCACGAAGCTGGCGCTTGGCCCGGCGCTCATCGACCTCGGTTCGACGGTGCCGGCACAGGGCGCCGTCACCGTGGGTCTGCGCGCAGAGGACCTGCGCCTGCATCAGGGCCTGGATGGCAGCATGCCGTTCCGCATCGACTATGTCGAGGAACTGGGTGCCCAGCGCCTCGTGCACGGGCTCGTCGGCGACCAGCCGATGGTCGCGGCGCTCTCGGCGGAAATCTCGCTTCCGGAAACCGCCTCGCTGTCGATTTCGCCCTCCCGGCTGCATTTCTTCGACACGGCCAGCGGTCGCCGCATCGATTGGGTGGGCGAAAGAACGGTTACGACAAGCGCTTCCACGGTGGAGTTCGTGATATCATGATCCGCACGACCGTCGGCAGGCTGTCCGCGCCCTCCCCGGAGGAGCGCGCCGCCATTGCAGGTCTCGAAAAGTCCATCGCCGCGCACGACGCCCATATGGCGGACCTCGCCTGCATGAACGCGGTGGAGGCTGGTGGCCGGGCCGAGCGCGCCGAGCCGCTGCCCTTTCCCTTCACCGTTGCCGCCTGGAACCTGGAGCGCTGCCTGTTTCCGCTGCAGAGCGCCGAACATCTGGGTGCCACCGGTGCCGAGATCGTGCTGCTCTCCGAGATGGACGACGGCATGGCCCGCACGCGCCAGCGCCACACCACGGCAGAGGTCGCCGACGAGCTCGGCATGGCCTATCTTTACGGTGTCGAATTCATCGAGCTCGGCCTCGGCTCGGAGACGGAACTCGAATTCTGCAAGGACAAATTCAACCGTCGCGGCCTGCATGGCAACGGCCTGATGTCGACCGTGCCATTGCACGAGCCCTTCCTGCTGCGCCTGGAAGGTGAACGCCTTTGGTTCATGGACGCGGTCGACCAGCCGCGCCTGGGCGAACGCATGGCGATCGGCGCCGTCATCAACACGGAATCCGGTCCGCTCGTGCTGGCCTCCACGCATTTCGAAAGCGCGACGATGGCGGCCTATCGCGAGCGCCAGATGGTCGGCCTGATGGATGCGCTGGATGCCGCCTTTCCGGGCCGCCCGCTCATCATCGGTGGTGATCTCAACACCGGCAACCATGCCGGTGGTGATTTCGAGGCTGAAGGCCTTTTCGCCCGCGCTGCCGAGCGTGGCTTCACGCGCCACGGCGGCCCGCTCGACATGATGACGACGCGTCCGAGCCTGATCACCCGCTGGCCCGAGCGGGCGATGAAGCTCGATTGGTTCCTGACCCGCGGCCTTGCCGTCTCGCAGACCCGCATCGTCTCGTCGCTCTGCCCCTCCGGCCGGCCGCTGTCTGACCACGATCTCATCACCTGCCGGATCGACGGTTTCGCCTGAAGCGGCAATGTTACGGATATTTAAAATGCAACCGATTGTTTGAACGGCACCGTTACCGCTATCGACTAATCTCCCGGCACGACTTCCAAGGGGGATGAAATGGTACTGAAACTGATGCTTGCCGCCATGGTCGGTGTCGCCGTGCGCAATCGGCAGGCTGAAATGAACGCGCCGAGGCCTTTGATCGCGTCTTCGCTCGACAAGCTCGAAATGGAGCCGAAGCCGATCGAACCCTCCTGGGTGATCGCAGGCGACCCGCAAGCGCGGCTTTCGCTGCATTCGCGCGCCTATGACGAGCAGGCGACGACGGCGATCTGGGATTGCACGGCCGGCACCTTCCGCTGGTATTTCGGCTGGGACGAGACCGTCATGATCCTCGACGGCGAAGTCCACATCACCGGCGAAGACGGCAGCGAACGCACGCTGAAGGCCGGCGACATTGCCTATTTCCCCGGCAAAAGCTGGGCGACCTGGCACATCGACACCTACGTGCGCAAGATCGCCTTCTGCCGCAAGGAATTCCCGGCCCCGATCAATCTCGCCCTGAAGCTGCGTGATCGCCTGCGCGGCGGCCGGCAGGCCTCCGGCGGACTGGCCGCTTAAAAAACACCCCGAATGATCGACGGGCGTCGTGCTGGGAAAGTGCTGCGCCCGTTGCCATTGTGCCTGCCGCATCCTACATGTGTCGGGCATTCCTGAGGGGACTTTTCATGGCAAAGATCACGAACGTCGCGGTCCAGATGGACCACGTTTCGACCATCAACATCGCCGGCGATTCCACCTTCGCCATGAGCCTCGAGGCACAAAGCCGCGGCTGCAAGCTTTTCCACTACACACCGGACCGTCTCTCGCTGCGCGACGGTACGGTCTATGCCACCGTCGAGCCGATGGAGCTGCGCGACGTCAAGGGCGACCACTATACGCTGGGCACGCCCGAGCGCGTCGATCTCTCCACGATGGACGTGGTGCTGTTGCGCCAGGATCCGCCCTTCGACATGTCCTACATCACGTCCACGCACCTTCTGGAGCGCATCCACCCGAAGACGCTGGTCGTCAACGATCCGGCCTGGGTGCGCAACTCGCCGGAAAAGATTTTTGTCACCGAATTCGCCGACCTGATGCCGGCAACGCTGATCACCCGCGATGCCGGCGAAATCCGCCGCTTCCGGGACGAGATGGGCGACATGATCCTGAAGCCGCTCTACGGCAATGGCGGCGCCGGCGTCTTCCATTCGACCAAGGACGACCGCAACCTCTCGTCGCTGCTCGAAATGTTCGGCCAGATGTTCCGCGAGCCCTTCATCGCGCAGCAATACCTGCCGGACGTGCGCAAGGGCGACAAGCGCATCATCCTCGTCGACGGCGAGCCGGTCGGTGCGATCAACCGTGTGCCGGCCGAGCATGATGCCCGGTCCAACATGCATGCCGGCGGCCGCCCGGAGCCGACGGAACTGACGGCGCGCGAAAAGGAAATCTGCGCCCGCATCGGCCCGTCGCTGCGCGAACGCGGCTTCCTGCTCGTCGGCATCGACGTCATCGGTGACTATATGACCGAGATCAACGTGACGTCGCCCACCGGCATCCGCGAGGTCAAGAAATTCGGCGGCGCCGACATTGCAGCCCTGCTCTGGGATGCCATCGAGAAGAAGCGCTAAGGCCTCTTCCCCGCGGGAGCGTGGCGGGAAATCCGCCGCGTTTTCCGGGTAGAACGGCCTCTCCGGGACGGTCCGTTCGCGAACGTCCCACCTTCGTTCCGCAAAGGCAACCGGCCACAACCGGCACGCGGAAAATCCTCCCGTAAGTTCTACGATTGTTCTTGTTTCATTCCGCATTTCATGCCAGATTTACACCTGCAACCCAGGGGCGGTTGCAGGGATCGTTTTCGGCAAAAACGTGTTGCGGTGCTCTTTGCGCGTCATGACCGGCGCGCGGCACTGTGGGAGGAGCGGGGGCAGTCATGGTCGCACGGGTCAGTACGATTGCGTTTCAGGGCATCGAGGGCGTGCCCGTCGATGTTCAGGTCATGGTGGCGCCCGGCAAGGTGGGCATGCAGATCGTCGGCCTGGCCGACAAGGCGGTCGCCGAAAGCCGCGAGCGGGTACAGGCCGCCCTGCACGCCTCCGGCCTGTCGCTGCCGCCGAAGCGGGTGACTGTCAATCTCGCGCCCGCCGATCTTCCCAAGGAAGGCAGCCACTACGATCTCGCCATTGCGCTCGGCCTGATGATGGCGCTCGGCGCCGTGCCGGGCGATGCGGTGGAAGGCTATGTCGTCATCGGTGAACTCAATCTCGACGGCACGATCGCGCCGGTTGCCGGAGCCTTGCCCGCCGCGATGGGGGCGAATGCGCTCGGCAAGGGGCTGATCTGCCCGGCGGAAAACGGTGCGGAAGCCGCCTGGGCCGGCGGTGGCCTTGATATTCTCGCGCCAAGGAGCCTCATTGCGCTCGCCAACCATTTCAAGGGCACCCAGGTCCTGTCACGCCCCACACCGGCGATCCGCGCGTCGGCGGCGGACCTGCCTGATCTCGCGGATATCCGGGGGCAGGAAAGCGCCAAGCGGGCCTTGGAGGTCGCGGCGGCCGGCAGCCACAATCTCCTGATGGTCGGCCCGCCAGGTTCGGGAAAGTCCATGCTGGCCGCACGGCTTGCCGCCATCCTGCCGCCGCTCACGCCGAGCGAGCTGCTTGAAGTCTCGATGATCCACTCTATTGCCGGCCAACTGTCCGGCGGCCGTCTGTCGGATCGCCGCCCGTTCCGCACGCCGCACCATTCGGCCACCATGGCGGCGCTCGTCGGTGGCGGCGCGCGTGCCCGGCCCGGCGAAGTTTCCCTCGCCCATAATGGCGTGCTCTTCCTTGACGAACTGCCCGAATTTTCGCCCCAGGCGCTCGATGCGCTGCGCCAGCCGCTCGAGACCGGGGAATGCATCATCGCCCGCGCCAACCACCGCGTGAGCTATCCCGCTGCCGTCCAGCTCGTCGCTGCGATGAACCCTTGCCGCTGCGGCATGGCGGGCGAGCCGGGCCGCAGCTGTGTTCGCGGACCGCGCTGCATGAGCGATTATCAGGCCCGCGTCTCCGGCCCGCTGATGGACCGCATCGACATCCGCATCGACGTGCCGGCCGTCTCCGCCTCGGATCTCATCCGCCCGATGGCCGCCGAGCCCAGCGAGACCGTCGCCCGCCGCGTCGCCCATGCCCGGGCCTTGCAGGTCGATCGTTTCGCCCGTCTCGGCATGGCCTCGGTAACGAGCAATGCCCGCGCCTCGACGTCACTCGTCGAAAAGGTTGCGGAGCCCGATCCCGCCGGCCTCCAGCTGCTCCGCGACGCCGCGGAGAAAATGCGGTTTTCCGCCCGCGGCTACCATCGCGTTCTGAAGGTCGCCCGCACGCTTGCCGATCTCGACCAGGCGGCCATCGTCGGGCGCATCCATCTGGCGGAAGCGATTTCCTATCGCATCGCAGGCGAGCGGCTGGTGGCTGCGGCGTGAGCCTGCGATGCGGTGACGTTGGGGGCAACGGAAAGCGCCCGGGTGGTCGTTGCGCGGGTGGCTGCCCAGGTTCGGCTGGTAGGGTTTGAGCGAGGCCTGCTCAGGGCCAACGAAGCATATCGGTCCCCCCTATAGAGGCATGCGATTATGCCGGTGCCTTGAAAACCGCTTCGATCCGGTGTCCGTCCGGGTCGATGACGAAGGCGGCATAATAGGTCGGGCCATAGTGCAGTCGCAGGCCGGGCGCGCCGTTGTCGATCCCACCCGCGGCGAGGGCCGCTTGATGGAAGGCATCGACGGCCGCCTGCTCCGGCGCAGCAAAGGCGATGTGGAAGCCGGGGCCGGGTGCGCGGGCGCCGTTGCCATGGTGCTTGAGCGCGAGCTTGTCACCGCCGCCGGGCAGCCCGTAACCGACAGCCTGGTCCGGTTCGCCGGGCCGCATATCCGACCAGACACGGACATAGCCGAGCGGCGCCAGGGCCGCGTCATAGAAGGTTGCCGCGCGCACTATGTCGGCCACGCCAAGGGAGAGGTGGTGCAGCATGTTTGAACACCGGAGCAATGGCAGCGGGCGTGCGAGGCGGCTTGCAGCCCGATTGCTGTGAAACAAAGCGTTGGAGTGTTTCCGCAATTCGCGGAACGGCGAAAATGCGCCCGGCGAGGACGCCCGCCACATGATCCTTCATGCGACGGGCGGTTCGGTTCAGCCGCCGAGACCTTCGAAGAGCACCGTCGAAAGATAACGCTCGGCAAAGGAGGGGATAATGACGACGATGGTCTTGCCGGCATTTTCCGGGCGGCTGCCGACCTTGACGGCGGCGGCGAGCGCGGCACCCGAGGAGATGCCGACCGGAACGCCTTCGAGGCGCGCGACGAGGCGGGCATTTTCGAAGGCTTCGTCATTGCTGACCGTCACGACTTCGTCATAGATCGACTTGTCGAGGATCGCCGGTGCGAAACCGGCGCCGATGCCCTGGATCTTGTGCGGGCCGGGATTGCCGCCGGAAAGCACCGGGCTGTCGGCGGGCTCGACCGCCACGACCTGCAGGCCGGGTTTCCTGGCCTTCAGTACCTGGCCGACGCCGGTGATCGTGCCGCCGGTGCCGATGCCCGAAACGAAGATGTCGACGGCACCCTCGGTGTCGTTCCAGATTTCTTCCGCGGTCGTCTTGCGGTGGATTTCCGGGTTGGCCGGGTTTTCGAACTGCTGGGGAATGACGGCGCCGGGAATGGTGGCGGCCAGTTCTTCCGCCATGGCGATCGCGCCCTTCATGCCCTTCGGGCCTTCGGTCAGCACCAGTTCCGCGCCGAGCAGCGCCAGCATCTTGCGCCGCTCGACCGACATGGTTTCCGGCATGGTGAGGATGAGACGGTATCCCTTCGCGGCGGCGGCGAAGGCAAGCGCAATGCCGGTATTGCCCGAGGTGGGCTCGACCAGCGTCGACTGGCCGGGCGTGATCTTGCCCTGCGCTTCGAGCGCTTCGATCATCGCCACGCCGATACGGTCCTTGACCGAGGCGATCGGATTGAAGAATTCGAGCTTGGCGAGGAGATTGGCGACGACGCCCTTTTCCTTGGCGAACTTGTCGAGCCGCACGATCGGCGTATCGCCGATCGTCTCGGTGATGGAGGTGTAGATGCGGCCGCGGCCGGGCTTGCGGGTGTCGGTCATCGGGTACTCCCTCGGTTCTCGTTGGAGTGAAGATAGGGGCGAACGCGGCGAGAAACGAGTCTGAATTTCGCGACAAAAGGGCCGAAGACGGAATAATCGGGCGCCGATCCCGCAAAAGCCGGGTCGGGTCGTTCAACCGGCACCCAGCATGTCGGCCGGCGGGTACCGGCTTGCGAAGACAGGTCGCCTCAGGCGGCGCGGGTCGCGATATAGGCGGCGGTTCCGGCGAGAATGCCGGCCGCGACGCGATTGAGCCGCTGCAGCGCCTTCGGCTGTTTCAAGAGAAGCCGGGCGTGCGACGCGAGCGCAATATAGGGCACGAGCACGACGAGCAGCACGATGAAGGTCGCGGCGAGCAGCAGGCCGTAGTCCCTGAGGCCGATCGCTTCGAGATCGACGAGCGTCGGTACCAGCGCCACATAGAACAGCATGGTCTTGGGATTGCCGAGCGTCACGAACAGGCCGGACAGGAAGGATGCGGTCATGCTGGTCGAGCGCTGCGCTTCGATATTCTGCGGCAGCAGGCCGCTCGTCCAGAGTTTCCAGGCGATATAGCCGAGATAGAGCGCGCCGGCGATCTTGATCAGCATGAAGGTCGTGGTGAAGGTCTGCGCGATGAAGGCAAGGCCGAGAATGACCGCCGTCAGATAGGCCATGTCGCCGAGGATCAGGCCGAGACCCATGAAGAAGGTCGGCCGGAAGCCGGAGCCGAGCGCACGGGCGACGATCGCCGTGATGCCGGGGCCGGGAATGATGGCGGCAATGAACAGTGCACCACTGTAGGCGAGAAGGACGGCGAGGCTCATGGCAGGCTCCCTGGATCGGCTCCTTTTATGCGCATCGACGCGTCCCGGCAATGGTTGCGGCGGCGTGCCGGCGGGTTCGTTCGGCGATCCGCTGACTGATGAAATGACGCGCGTTCGGCCGGAGCGAAAATGCCCGACGACGCTGGGGCATCCGCGCTGAGCGCCGGGGAGCGACCAGTGGGGAAAGAGGGGCTGTAAAGCGGTCGCGGGGGGCTGGCCGTGCTGGTGGAATGCCGATCGGCCAATCCGGTGGCCCGTCACAAGCCCCGACGGGATTGTATCGCCGGGCAATCGCTGACGCGGATAGGCAGATTGCGAAGCGATTGGCGACGGTCGGTGTCAGGCGATAAACCACAACGCTCGGGACCGGGGATGGCAACAAGCGTCCGCTACAGCGGCGCGTCAAATAGGTGTGAAACGGGTTTGACGGATACGACCACAGCCTTCGCCACTTGCATGCCGGGTGGCAGACGTGGGCAAACGCAGCGAAACGATGGTGAAGATGAGCCGTGCGGGGATTGAGCGGACCGCTCCAAATGGCTTGCCGAACACGCACTTGCCGCGAGACGCACTGCCCGGTAATCCTATGCGGTATATCTTCCCGGAGAACTGTCGTGCCCGAACCGGCCAGTCTCGTCGCCTTTGCCCTTATTGCCCTCGGCATGGTGCTGACGCCGGGCCCGAACATGGTCTATCTCGTGTCCCGCTCGCTCTGCCAGGGGCCGGCCGCGGGCCTCGTCTCGCTCGGCGGCGTGGCGCTCGGCTTCGTCTTCTACATGTTCTCTGCGGCCCTCGGCATCACCGCGCTCCTGATGGCGGTGCCCTATGCCTATGATGCCTTGCGTTTTGCCGGTGCGCTTTATCTCGCGTGGCTTGCCTGGCAGGCGCTGCGTCCCGGCGGGCGCTCGGCCTTCGAGGTGCGGGCGCTGCCGCGCGACAGCAACCGCAAACTGTTCTTCATGGGGTTTTTGACCAACCTCCTGAATCCGAAGATCGCGGTGCTCTATCTCTCGCTGCTGCCGCAGTTCATCGATCCGTCGAAAGGCAGCGTCTTCCTGCAATCGCTCGTGCTCGGCGGCATTCAGGTCGTGATCAGTGTCAGCGTCAATGCACTGATTGCCGTGTCGGCCGGCTCCATCGCCCGGCTGCTCGCCGCTCGCCCGCGCTGGCTGCTGATGCAGCGCTGGCTGATGGGCACGGTGCTGGCCGGCCTTGCCCTGCGCATGGCAACGGAAGCCCGACGCTGATTCGAGCCATTCCAGCAAAAGCGGGCAGCGGCTTTGCACGCACCAAAGAGATGGAGCGTTTCCGCGATTCGAAGACGCGCGGAAAACCTCTAAAATTCCGCCATCGGCGGCAGCGCGAAGGGTTTTTCCGGCCGCAGGTTTTCTGCACCACGCAGCATGAGCACCATGTCGCCCTCATCCTGCACGGCCGCGCCGTTCCACGCCAGCCGGTCGGGTGCGAAGCGGACGATCACGCCCGAAGGGGAAATCCCCAAGCTTGCGAGAATGTCCGCAAGGCTTGGAATGGACGCGCCGACGATGTCCAACAGCTCAAAGCAACCATGCTCGTCTAGTCGCCAGGCAACCACTGCATCGTCCTCTTCGAGCAAGTCGAGCTTCACATCCGGCATCAGCAGGGCGTTGAAAAGGAACATTTCACGCTGGCGCATCGGTGAAAAACGGTCGGAAACCGGCTTGCGCCCGTCCAACAGTCGGCAAAGCAGCGTGACGTCGTCGTCACTTTGGATATGGAGCCGCCGGACGGGGCAAGCGCGCCCACCCTCCGGCGGCGGGCCGGAAAAGCGGTGTTGCGGCAGCGTTCGAAAACCGTGGCGTTCGTAAAGCCCCGGCGATTCCGTCAGGAGCGCGACGGCCTCAAAGCCCTTCGCATCGCAATGGTCCAGTGCCGTCTGCATCACGTCGCGGTAGAGCCCGCGGCCGCGATGGCTCGGCCGCACCGCGCCGGATTGCAGTCCGGCGGCGTGCAGGAAAACGCCATCGACGACGAGGGGCAGGGCGAAGGCGCTGAGATTGGCGACGCAGGCGCCGGCATCGTCGAACCAGGCAAAGGCCGTGCAGGTCGGATCCGGTCCTCCGAACCGGTCGAGCCCCGTCACGTCGATGCCAAAAGTGTCATCAAGCAGATCGGCGACCGCCTGCCAGGCGGCCGCATCATCAAAGTAGTCCGTGCGGAAGGTAAGGCCCGGCCGGTCGACAGGCATGGTCTCAGCGAACGCCGGTCGAGCCGAAGCCGCCCGCACCGCGGGTGGTTTCGCTCGTCTGTGCCGCCTCGCGGACAACAACCTGCGTCACGGGGGCGATCACCATCTGGGCAATGCGCATGCCACGCTCGATGACGAAGGGCTCCTCGCCGAGATTGGCCAGCAGCACCTTCACTTCGCCGCGATAATCGCTGTCGACGGTGCCGGGTGTGTTGAGGCAGGTGATGCCGTTCTTGAAGGCGAGGCCGGAGCGGGGGCGGACCTGGCCCTCGTAGCCGAGCGGGATTTCGAAGACGAAGCCTGTCGGCACGAGCGCGCGTTTTCCGGGCGCCAGCGTCAGCGGCGCGTCGGTCTCGACGGCAGCGCGCAGGTCCATGCCGGCAGCACCTGCCGTCTCGTAGGCGGGGAGCTCGATTTCCGCGCCATGCGGCAGGCGGACGAGGGAAAGGGTGGGCTTCGAAGGGGCGTGCGCGTTCATGGCGCCCATAAGCCGTGCCGTCGCTTGCACCGTCAATTGCATCTTCCCGGCGGAGACTGTAAAGACCGCGGCAACTCACAGGATATTGCAGAAAATGGCCGAAACCCTTGCCGAGGCGGTCTCCCGCCGCCGCACCTTCGCGATCATCGCGCACCCGGACGCTGGTAAAACCACCCTCACCGAAAAGCTGCTCCTGTTCGGCGGCGCCATTCAGCTCGCCGGCGAAGTGAAGGCGAAGAAGGACCGCATCCAGACCCGTTCGGACTGGATGAAGATCGAGCGCGAGCGCGGCATCTCGGTCGTGACCTCGGTGATGACCTTCGAATATGACGGCAACGTCTTCAACATTCTCGATACGCCCGGCCACGAAGACTTCGCTGACGACACCTACCGCACGCTGACGGCGGTGGATGCGGCCGTCATGGTCATCGACGCCGCCAAGGGTATCGAGCCGCGTACGCTCAAACTGTTCGAGGTCTGCCGCCTGCGCGACATCCCGATCATTACGTTCGTCAACAAGATGGACCGCGAGAGCCGTGATCCCTTCGAGATCCTCGACGAAGTCGAGGAGAAGCTGGCGCTTGATACCGCGCCGATCACCTGGCCGGTCGGCCGCTCGAAGACCTTCTGCGGCTCCTTCCATCTCGCCGAAGGCACGTTCCGCGGTTCTGACAAGCAGGTGCAGCCGACGAAGATCGACGACCCCGCGATCGTCGCCAAGAACCTGCCGGAAAACGAGCGCGAGACCTTCATCGAGGAACTCGAGCTTGCCCAAGGGGTTTGCCGGCCGTTCGATCGCGAGGCCTTCCTCGAGGGCCACATGACGCCCGTCTTCTTTGGCTCGGCGTTGCGCAATTTCGGCGTGCGTGATCTGATCAACGCGCTCGGCGCCATCGCCCCGCCGCCGCGTGACCAGGTTGCCGACGTGCGCAAGGTGCATGCGGCCGAAAACAAGATGACCGCCTTCGTCTTCAAGATCCAGGCGAACATGGACCCGAACCACCGCGACCGCATCGCCTTTGCCCGCGTCTGCTCCGGCATGCTGGAGCGCGGCATGAAGGTGCGCCTTGCCCGCACCGGCAAGCAGATCGGCCTGTCGGCGCCGCAGTTCTTCTTCGCTTCGCAGCGCCAGCTGGCCGACACGGCCTATGCCGGCGACGTGGTGGGTATTCCGAACCACGGCACCTTGCGCATCGGCGATACGCTGACCGAAGGCGAGGCGCTGGTCTTCGAAGGCGTGCCGAACTTCGCGCCGGAAATTCTCCGTCGCGTGCGGCTGGAAGACGCGATGAAGGCGAAGAAGCTGAAGGAAGCGCTCCAGCAGATGGCGGAAGAGGGCGTTGTGCAGCTCTTCTCGCCGGAAGACGGCTCGCCCGCCATTGTCGGCGTCGTCGGTGCACTGCAGCTCGACGTCTTGAAGGAGCGGCTTCAGGGGGAATACGGCCTGCCAGTCTCCTTCGAAATGTCGCGCTTCTCCGTCTGCCGCTGGATTTCGTCCGACAGTCCGGCCGAACTCGACAAATTCGTCACCCAGCGCCGCGGCGATATCGCCCGCGACCTCGATGGCGATCCGGTGTTCCTGGCGCAGGATGCCTTCTCGCTGCGCTACGAGGCAGAGCGCTATCCGGCGATCAAGATGGTGGCCATCAAGGAATATCACGTCACCAAGGCGTGATTGGCCAATGTGTGATCGAATAGCGCATCTGTCACTTTCGGCGTGACAGGTGCGGCGGCATTTGCGAAAACCCGTCCCTGACAGGGGCGTCCGCCGGAAGGCGGGCTGAGAAGCACCCTTTGAACCTGAACCGGATCATGCCGGCGGAGGGAGTCGACTGGGTGCTGCCCGTCTGCTGCCTTCGTCGCGAGGAGGCGCGTTGACTGAGGCGATTGCAAACATTCTCTCGATTGCGGGATCCGACCCGTCAGGCGGCGCCGGCATCCAGGCCGACCTCAAGACCTTCGCCGCCCGCGGCACCTATGGCATGGCCGTTCTGACCGCGTTGACGGCACAGAACACGCAGGGCGTCTCCGGCGTGCATCTCGTGCCCCCTACCTTCGTTGCGGCGCAGATTGCGGATATTTTTGGCGACATTCGCGTGCATGCGGTGAAGATCGGCATGATCGCCTCGGCGGAAATCGCCGAGGCTGTCGCCAGGGCACTTTCGTCGCGTCGCGGGCTGCCGATCGTGGTGGATCCGGTGATGGTTGCGAAGGGCGGGGCATCCCTGCTGGAGAGCCAGGCCGTCGAGGCGCTGACGCGGCGCCTGCTGCCGCTTGCGACCGTGCTGACGCCCAACCTGCCGGAAGCGGCCGCGTTGCTCGGTGAACCGGAGGCGATCGACCGCGCGGGAATGGAAGATCAGGCTATGCGCTTGCTGGCGCTCGGCCCGAAGGCCGTGCTTTTGAAGGGTGGCCACCTGCCGGGTGGGCAAAGCCCCGATGTGCTTGCGACGACCGACGGGCAACGCTGGTTCGAGGGTGTGCGCGTACTGACGCGCAACACCCACGGCACCGGTTGCTCGCTGTCGAGCGCGATCGCGGCGGAACTTGGCAAGGGCAAGCCGCTTGCGGATGCCGTTGCCGCAGCGAAGAGCTTCATCGCCGGCGCGGTGCGCACCTCGGATGCCCTTGCTGTTGGCTCCGGCCACGGACCGCTTCATCACTTCCACGCGCTCTGGACCTGATCGTCAGCGGTCTGCCAGTGCGAGCCGCAGGCCCATGAGGCCAAGGGCGGCGGCAAAGCTGCGCTGCGTCCAGACCATGATCCTTGGCCGGCTAAGGACCTGGTGTCGAAACCCTGCGGCAAGCGCGCCGTAGAGGGCGAAGACCAGGAAAGTGAGCAGCATGAAGACGCCGCCGAGAAAGAGCATCTGCGCCGTGGCGTCCGATGCGTCTGCCGGCACGAATTGCGGCAGGAACGCCAGGAAGAACAGCGAAAGCTTCGGGTTGAAGATGTTGGTGAGAATGCCCTTTCGCACGATGCGGAGCGCGCGTTCGACGGGTGCCTTTTCGTCTCCGATATCCAGCGCATTGCTATCCTTCAGCAGGCTCCACGCGATGAACAGCAGATAGGCGACACCGATGTAGCGCAACACCTCGAAGGCCAGCGCACTGGCATGCAGAACCGCGGCAAGGCCGACGACGCTGGCGAGGATATGCGGAATGATGCCGAGCGTGCAGCCGAAGGCGGCGAGCAGCCCGGCGCGAAAACCGCCGCTGATGCCGAGTGCCAGCGTGTAGATCACGCCGGTGCCCGGCAGCAGGATGACGACGAGCGAGGTGATGAGGAATTCAGTGGTCATGGCAGGTCCCGTGCAGAGGAGGAGGTTGCAGGGGACACCGGAAGGGTATGCTTGGTCTTGAACGAAATTGCAGGTTCAGGCGCTGGCGGTGAGATAGGCGCCGGGCGTGTAGCCGTAGCGGCGCGTAAAATTGCGCGTCATATGGCTCTGGTCGGCAAAACCCGCGGCAATCGCCACCTCGGCAAGCGCGGTGCCGCGTGAAATCATCCGCCGGGCGAGTTCGGTGCGGCGCTGGAGCAGATAGGCATGCGGCGTGAGGCCGGTGATGCGGGCGAAGTCGCGCACCAGACGGAAGCGGCCGAGCCCGCTTTCTGCGGCAAGCTCTTCGAGGGTGATCACGGAGGCGGGGTCGCTATCGAGGCGGTCACGGGCACGGCTGACGCGCGATGCGGCAGCGCTGCTGCTGTTCGGTGCCCGTTCCCGCAACACGGCTGCGAGCAGCATTAACAGGCGTTCGTCACGGCCGATGGAGGTGGTGTGACGATCCAGCAGCGCGGTGAGGGCAGCGGTGGCGAGGCCCGCGATACGGCCATCCTCCAGCACGGGCGCATAAAACTCCTCGCGCGGCCGGCCTTCAAAAATGTCCTCTGCAGCGGCGGCAACGACAGCCGGCTGTATATAGAGCATGCGCCAGGCGCGCGGGGCGTCACCAAGCGGCGCGCCGTCATGCACCTCGCCGGGATTGACGGTGATGGTGTTGCCGGCTTCGGCCTCCACCATGCCGCGCCCGCTTGCGGATTTCTGCGCGCCGCGCTCGATCATGCCGACGCCATAGGCGTCATGGCTGTGGCGTGCAAAGACGTGGCTGCTGTCGGCGATCACCGCCTCGATGCCGTCTATACCCGTCCGCAAGATGTGGAAGTGCCCGGTCGCCATGGTTCAGTCCCGCTGCTCGGGCGGCAGGGCTGCCGTTTCACCGAACCAGTCCATGGCGGACGCACACCAGCTCTGGCGCTTCGGCTTCAGGACGGCCCGCTGATTGATGCTGCCCCAGCGGATGCCCCAGGTGTCAGCATCCTCGTCCGTCCCGGTAACGAAAAGCGGCGAGCCGCATTGGGCGCAGAAATATTGCAGGCGCTTGCGGCCGCTTTCCGCCGTCTTGACATAAAGTTTCGGCGGGTTGCCGGTGAGGGTCACGGCCTCGCGCGGCGTGCTGACGGTCACGCGATAGGGCGAGCCGGTCAGCCGCTGGCAATCCGTGCAATGGCAGATCGACACGGCGTCCGGGTCGATCTCGGCCGTATAGGTCACGTCGCCGCAATGGCATTGCCCGTCGATGCGCATGGTGCGTCCTTCCCTTGTTGCGAGAGGATAGGCCCTCACGCCGCACCGTCAACAGAATGACCACGCTGTTCCGCCGGAAACTGCCGGCAGGCCGCATTGTCATCAGAATGACACGCATGGTTTCGGCCCGTTTACATTCGTTAACGCATTTTTACCCATTTGCGTTGAAAATCAGGGCAGTGCCATGGTTAATGCGTCTGGTCAAACACCGGTTCGTCGCCGGTCTTCGAAAGCGAGAATAGCGTCATGTGCCGTTGGGCAGCCTATCGCGGAGAGCCGCTTTATCTCGAGGAACTGGTGTCCTCGCCGGCTCACTCGCTGATCGAACAATCGCATTGCGCCACGCGCGCCAAGACGTCCACCAATGGCGATGGCTTCGGCATTGCCTGGTATGGCGAGCGCCCGGAGCCCGGCCGCTACCGCGATATCCTGCCCGCCTGGTCCGACTGCAACCTCAGAAGCATCGCGCGCCAGGTCCGCTCGCCGCTTTTCCTCGCCCATGTTCGCGCCGCAACAGGCGGCGGCACGCGGCGTGACAATTGCCATCCCTTCGTCAACGGCATCTGGTCCTTCATGCACAACGGCCAGATCGCGGATTTCGAGCACCTGCGCCGGCCGCTCGAAACCATGCTCGACAACGACCTCTACAATGCCCGCACCGGTTCGACGGATTCGGAGCTGCTCTTCCTGCTGGCGCTGCAATTCGGCCTGGCTCGCGATCCGCTCGGCGCGATGGCGGAGACCATCGCCTTCGTCGAGCGCCTTGCTGCCCATCTGGAGCGCCGCGTGCTCGTGCGTTTCACCGCTGCCTTCACCGATGGCGACCAGCTCTATGCCGTGCGTTATGCGACGGACTACGCCGCCCCGACGCTCTATGCAGCACCGATGGGGGAAACCGGCGGCTACTGTCTCGTTTCCGAACCGCTGAACGACGACACGGAAGCCTGGGTGGAAATCCCCGATGGCAGCGCCGTGGTGCTCGGCGAAAACGGTGTCGACGTGCGCATCTTCACGCCGGCCGGCCGGCCGGCGAGCACGATGGACGCGAAGCTCGCCCTCGTCAAATAAGCCGCTCGGCGATCCAGCCGGCAAGGCGGCCGGCAACGTCTTCCTTCGACAGGTCCGGCCATTGCTCGACGCCGGCGGCGGTGATGAGCTTCACGCTGTTGCGCGTGCCGCCCATGATGCCGGTTTCCGGCGACACGTCGTTGGCGACGATGAGATCGGCACCCTTCTTCTGAAGTTTCACCCGGCCGTTGTTTTCGACATCCTGCGTCTCGGCGGCAAAGCCGACGACGACCTTCGGGCGCTTCGCGTGGTGGCCGACGGTCTTCAGGACGTCAGGGTTTTCCGCCAGCATCAGCGGCGGCGGACCTTCGCCCGGCTGCTTCTTGATCTTTTCTGCGTTCGGCGTCGCGACGCGCCAGTCGGCGACGGCCGCGACCATCACCGCGATGTCCGCCGGCAATGCGCCAAGCACGGCCTGCAGCATCTCGTCCGCCCGTTCCACCTTGATGACGGTGACGCCTGGCGGATCGGCGAGCGTGACAGGCCCGGAGACGAGCGTCACCTGCGCACCAAGCCGGGCAAGGGCGGCGGCGATGGCATGGCCCTGCCGGCCGGAAGAACGGTTGGCGATGTAGCGCACCGGGTCGATCGGCTCATGCGTCGGGCCTGAGGTGACGATGGCGGTGCGGCCGGAAAGCGGCTTGGCTCCACCGTCGAGAAGGTCTTCGGCGGCGGCAACGATTTCCAAGGGCTCCGCCATGCGGCCGAGGCCCGCCTCGCCACCTTCCGCCATCTCGCCGGCATTGGGGCCGACGAAGGAAAGGCCATCCTTGCGCAGTGTCGCGACATTGCGGCGTGTCGCGGGGTGCGACCACATTTTCGGGTTCATGGCGGGCGCCAGCAACACCGGGCGATCGGTGGCGAGCAGCAGGGTCGAGGCGAGGTCGTCGGCAAGGCCGTTCGCCATCTTGGCCATCAGGTCGGCCGTAGCGGGGGCGACGATGATGAGGTCGCAGTCGCGCGCCAGCCTGATGTGCCCGACATCCTGCTCGTCCTCGCGCGAGAAGAGATCCGTATAGACATGACCGGCGGAAAGCGCGCCGACGGCAAGCGGCGTCACGAACTGCTGCGCGCCTGCGGTCATGACGGGCCGCACCTCCGCGCCACGTTCCCGTAGGCGCCGGATCAGGTCTAGGCTCTTATAGGCGGCGATGCCGCCGGAGATGACGAGGAGGATGCGTTTTCCTGCAAGCGGCATGGCGGGTCCTGAACGCGTGAGGCACATGGATGCCCTCCGGGAGGGCGGTCATTCCGTCCTACCCCGTTGCCGTGGCATTTCCAAGTCGTGGCTCTGGCTGCAACCCCTCAGTGGCAGACCTTGACCTTCTTGATGATGAGATTGCCGTAATAGTCGTACTTCTTGATCTTCTTCCAGAAACACTTCGGTTTGTGGCCGTAGTAGTGCGTGGCGAGGTCGACGAGGCCGGCTGGCCGGATCGTCGCGGCGTCCGGCATCCGGCCGGGAAAGGCCGGCGCGGCGAAGGCGACGAAGGACAAGGCTGCGATGGTGGCGGATATCATGATCTTGCGCATGGACGGCTCCCCTTTGGCCCTTGGAGAATACGGTCTTGCAGTGCAAAGCGCCGGTTGTTACGGCTTTTCTAAAATACCACGATCGCGAGCCGACGGGAACTGCCGGCGCGGGCCAACAAGGGGGTGTTCTTCCGTCAGGCGCCTTCGTCGGGAATGTTCAGCACGTGGCCGCAGGCCTTGCAGTGCACCGCGTCGGCATCATGGCGCGACAGGCCGCATTGCGGGCAGGGGAATGTCACCTTGTAGGGCCGCACGATCGCCTGGGCGAGCCGCACGAAAAGCGAAATGCCGACGATCATGGTGATGATGGAGGTGAGCTTGCCGAGCGTGCCCGGCAACACGATGTCGCCGAAGCCGGTGGTCGTGACCGTCGCGACGGAGAAATAGAGTGCATCGACGAAGCCCGCAAAACCGTCTTCGCCGTAGAAGAAGTTGCTGTAGACGAAGCCGGTAACGAGGAAGAGGAAGACCAGAAAATTCACGCAGGCCTGGATGACGTCTTCCTTGTCGCCATGCCCCAGCCGGCGCAGCGTCAGCGTGACGAGCTTGCTCTGGCTGATCGCCCAGATCCGCAGCACACGCAGGAACGCGAAATTGTGCAGCTGGTTGGGAAACAGCAGCGTGCCGAGCACGACGATGTCCACCCAGGTCATCGGCCGCATCGCCCAGTAGCGCAGATTCGGCGCAATCAGCGCGCGTGCGCCGAGCTCGAAGGCGATGACGAGCGCAATGGCGTAGTCGACGATGATGTAGGCGGGACCTTTGCGAAGATACGGCCCCAGGATGAAGAAGCAAAGGATCGCGATATCGACAAGGAGCATCGCGACCTGGAAACGAACGGCCTCGCGGTCCCGCCCGAAATAGAGCCCGCGCAATTGCCGGCGCAACCGTTCGATGAAGGGTGGCGGTTCGGTTATGCTGAGCGGTTCATCGGCCATGCGGGAGAGACTAGCGTCCGCCCGGTGCCGGTCAAGCCGGCCGCTGTCCTTTAGCTAACCTGCCAGGCGATGTAGGCGAGTATCGCGGCGATCGCCCAGAGCGCCAGGCGGCCGGAGCGGCTGTGGCGGGCTTCGGAACGGCCGATCGCTTCGGCGGTCTCAGGGTCGAAACGCAGGCCTTTTTCGGCCATGGAGGAGAATTCCTGCGACAGCATCTCTGCCTTGGCGGCAATCTCCGGGGCGGCTTCGGCAAGCCGGAGTGCGGCATGCGCGCCGTCGCGCAGGTCCGTCAGAAGGCGCTTCGGGCCGAGATTGTCGCGGATCCAGTCGCCGACGACCCCTTCCGAGGCCTTCCACATGTTGAAGCGCGGGTTGAGCGTGCGCGACACGCCTTCGACCACCACCATGGTCTTCTGCAGCATGACGAGTTCGGTGCGGGTCTCCATGTCGAAGAGTTCCGTTACCTCGAACAGCAGCGTCAAAAGCTTCGCCATGGAGATGGTCTCGGCCGGCTGGCCGTGGATCGGTTCACCGATGGCGCGGATCGCCTGTGCAAAGCTCGCCGTATTGTGGTGGGAGGGCACGTAGCCCGCCTCGAAATGCACATTGGCAACGCGCTGGTAGTCGCGGGTAATGAAGCCGAAGAGGATTTCGGCGAGGAAGCGGCGTTCCTTCTTGCCGAGCCGTCCGACGATGCCCATGTCGACGGCGACGATCACGCCCTGCGGATCGACGAAGAGATTGCCCTGGTGCATGTCGGCATGGAAGAAGCCGTCGCGCAGCGTGTGACGCAGGAAGGACTGGATCAGCGTGTCGGCGAGCGTGTCGAGGTCGAAGCCCGCGGCGCGCAGGCCCTCGACATCCGACATCTTGATACCGTCGATCCATTCCATGGTAACGACATCGCGACCCGTACGCTCCCAATCGACCTTCGGCACACGGAAGCCGGGGTCGTCCTTGGTGTTTTCGCCAAGCTCGGAAAGGGCTGCGGCTTCCAGGCGAAGATCCATTTCGATCTTCGTCGTCTGCTCCAGCGTGCGCGTCACCTCGACCGGCTTCAGCCGGCGCGTGTTGGGCAGGATCTTTTCCTGCAGTCGGGCGGCGGCATACATCGCCTCCAGGTCATGGCCGAAACGCTGGCGCACGCCGGGACGGATGACTTTGACGGCGACGCGGCGTTCGCCATTCGCATCGCGCACGATTGCGGGATGGACCTGCGCGATGGAGGCGGCGGCGACCGGATCGCCGAATTCGACATAGAGGTCATCGAGCGTCCGGCCGAGCGAGCCCTCCACCGTGGCAACCGCCGCCTCGCGCGGAAAGGTCGCCATGCGATCCTGAAGGGCGGACAGTTCCACGGCGATCTCGGCGCCGACAACGTCCGGCCGGGTCGCCAGGAACTGCCCCATCTTCACATAGGAGGGGCCGAGGCGCTCGATGGCGCGGGCGAGGCGATCACCGCGGTCTTCGCGGGAGGCCCTGCGACGGGCGAAGAGGCCGGCAACGCCGTGTGCCATGCGCGCAAGTGGCGGCATGCCTTCGGTCGGAAACGCCGAGACGACGCCTTCGCGCACGAGGACCCAGCCCACACGGGCAAGGCGAAGATAGGCGCCGAAAACGCTCATGCGGGACGATTATCCATGCGAGGGGGAAGGGCCATGCTCAGAGCTTCCAGCCCGAATGCAAGGCCGCGATACCGCCTGTGTAATTGGTGAAGTTGACGCGCGAGAAGCCGGCCATGCGGATCATCGCGGCAAAATCCTGCTGGTTCGGGAACTTGCGGATCGATTCCACGAGATACTGGTAGGGCTCCGCTTCGCCGGTGATCATCTTGCCGAACTGCGGGATCGCCTTGAATGACCAGGTTTCGTAAAACTTGTCGAGCAGCGGCATCTCCACTTCGGAGAACTCCAGCACAAGCAGCCGGCCGCCGCGCTTCAGCACGCGGTAGGCTTCCGACAGGGCCACGTCGATGCGCGGCACGTTGCGGATGCCGAACGCGATCGTATAGGCGTCGAACGTGCCATTTTCGAAGGGCAGTTCCTCCGCATTGGCCTCGACGAAATCGAGATTGGCCGTAAGGCCTTTCTTGGCGGCGCGGTCGGCGCCGACACCGAGCATCGAGCCATTGATGTCGAGCACGGTGGCGTGCGCCAGGCGGTCGGAGGCCTCCACGATGCGGAAGGCGATGTCGCCGGTGCCGCCGGCGACGTCCAGCACCTTGTAGGACGGATCCTTGCGCGGGTTGAGGCTGGCGATCATCGCGTCCTTCCAGGCCCGGTGCAGGCCGGCGGACATGACGTCGTTCATGATGTCGTAGCGCTTGGCGACCTTGTGGAAGACGTCGTTGACGAGCGCCTGCTTTTCGCCCTCGGCCACCTGGCGAAAGCCGTAGGAGGTTTCCATGCCGCCGTCCGCGGATGTGCGCTGTTCCGTCATCATCGTCTCCATGGGCCGGTCTGTCGCAGCCGAATTGCCGCAAAGACCATAGCGAATTGGCATTGGCCGCGCTATCTGAGCACCGAACCCGGCATTCGCGTGTCGATACGCTCGCGTATATAGGACATAGATTGCCGGGAGGGAAATGCCCGGCCGCGGCAAATGCGCCCAAGGTTAAAGCGACTTCAAGGAGTGGAACATGCCGGAATTGCCGGAAGTGGAAACGGTGAAGCGTGGCCTCGCCCCCGTCATGGAAGGGTCACGGATCCGTCGCGCGGAACTGCGCCGCCCGGATCTGCGCTTTCCCTTCCCGCCGGCCTTTTCCGAGGCGCTCGAAGGCCGCCACGTCGTCTCGCTCGGCCGGCGCGCCAAGTATCTGCTGATCGACCTCGAAGGCGGCGACGTGGTGATCGCCCATCTCGGCATGTCCGGTTCGTTCAGGGTCGAGGGTGCGGAGATCGCGGCTGAGACGCCCGGCGATTTTCAAATCCCGCGCAGCAAGGACCAGCGCCACGATCACGTCGTTTTCCATCTGGAGACACCGGACGGTGAGCGCCGCGTCGTCTACAACGATCCGCGCCGCTTCGGTTTCATGGATCTCGCCCGCCGCGAGGATCTCGCCGGCCACGCCTTCTTCCGCGATCTCGGCGCCGAGCCAACCGGCAACACGCTCGATGCCGATTACATCGCGGCAAAATTCCGCGGGCGCCAGACGCCGCTGAAGGCCGCGCTGCTCGACCAGAAGAATATTGCCGGCCTCGGTAACATTTATGTCTGCGAGGCGCTGTGGCGGTCGCACCTGTCGCCGGAGCGGTTGGCCGGCTCGCTGGTCACGGCAACGGGCAAGCCGAAGAAGGAGCTGGTGGCCCTGACGCAGTCGATCCGCGAGGTGATTGCCGATGCCATCGAGGCCGGCGGCTCGACCTTGCGCGACCATATCCGCGCCGACGGATCGCTCGGCTACTTCCAGCATTCCTTTTCCGCCTATGACCGCGAAAAGCAGCCTTGCCGCACGCCCGGCTGCACGGGCACGATCGGCCGCATCGTGCAGAGCGGGAGGTCGACCTTTTACTGTGCTGCCTGCCAGACGTAGAACGATGCCGGAAAGTGCGCATTGCCCGGCAAAACTGAGGAGAGAGA
Source organism: Shinella sp. GW821-FHT11G07 (assembly GCF_058808115.1). Classification (NCBI taxonomy): domain Bacteria; kingdom Pseudomonadati; phylum Pseudomonadota; class Alphaproteobacteria; order Hyphomicrobiales; family Rhizobiaceae; genus Shinella; species Shinella sp. GW821-FHT11G07. The sequence goes on along the minus strand of NZ_JBXARJ010000006.1, from coordinate 220,983 downwards.
CATGACCTATGAAACCCTGCTGGTGGAGACGCGCGGACGCGTCGGTCTCATCACGCTGAACCGACCACAGGCGCTGAACGCGCTGAACCGCCAGCTGCTGGAAGAATTGAAGGACGTGCTTGCCGGCTTCGAGGCCGATGACGGCATCGGCGCCATCGTCATCACCGGTTCGGAAAAGGCCTTTGCCGCCGGGGCCGACATCAAGGAGATGCAGCCCTACGGCTTTGCAAAGGCGATGCTCGAGGACCTCGCCGCCGGCTGGGACGACGTGGCGGGCTGCCGCAAGCCGATGATCGCCGCCGTCAGCGGTTTTGCGCTCGGTGGCGGCTGCGAGCTCGCCATGATGTGCGATTTCATCATCGCGTCCGAGACCGCGAAATTCGGCCAGCCGGAAATCACGCTCGGCGTCATTCCCGGCATGGGCGGCACGCAGCGGCTGACGCGCGCGATCGGCAAGTCGAAGGCGATGGATCTTTGCCTGACGGGCCGGCTGATGGATGCGGCGGAAGCCGAGCGCTCCGGTCTCGTGGCCCGCGTGGTGGCGCCTGAGACGCTGCTCGACGAGGCGCTGGCCGCTGCGGAGAAGATCGCCGGCTTCTCGCTCACCGCCGCCATGATGGCCAAGGAGGCCGTTGGGCGCGCGTATGAGACCGTGTTGTCGGAAGGCATGCGGGCCGAGCGCCGGCTGTTCCACGCCCTGTTTGCGACCGAGGACCAGAAGGAGGGCATGGCGGCCTTCATCGAGAAGCGCAAGCCCGCCTTCCGCCACCGCTGAGAGTCTTCGAGGCAGCCGGGCGGCGTTTCTTGCAGAATCCGCGTTGACGACCCCGCGGTTTCCAGCTATACGCCGCCCACAGTTTGGAAAGCCGAATTCTGAGGTTTTCCGATATTGCTCCCGAATTGCTTTGATGACAGGTCGCAGTGACCCGGCACGGCGAGGGTGGAGTTTGTGTCAGATTTCTGAAGAGAGGCATACATGGCCAATACAACCTCGGCAAAGAAGGCGACCCGCAAGATCGCCGCGCGTACCGCAGTCAACAAGTCGCGCCGCTCGCGCGTCCGCAACTTCATCCGCAAGGTCGAAGAGGCCATCGCCTCTGGCGACCAGACGCAGGCCGCGGCCGCTCTGAAGGCTGCCCAGCCGGAACTGATGCGCGCTGCCACCCGCGGTGTGCTCCATTCCAATACAGCGTCCCGCAAGGTCTCGCGCCTGGCGAACCGCGTTAAGACGATGACGGCCTGATCTGATCAGACCCATCGAGCTATGCAATATTAGAAAAAGCCCGGTGCTTGCACCGGGCTTTTCTTTGTTTTTTCGACCCTGCTATGGTTAATGTGCAAGGCTCGATCGTGTCAAAAGCGTGACGAGAAAAATCCTTTAAATTCAGTTAGTTGCCGGAGGTTATCCCGTTCTGGCGACCTTTCGTTACGGGAGTTTGACGGCAATTTGAGTCAAGCGAATTTTTATTTTTTTCGTTTTCCGGGCATTCCGAAACCTACCCGAAAACAAAGCCATTGATTCCTAACAGATTCTCCTGCGGGGGGCTGATTCCGAGTCAGGAAGCACCTTGCGAGTCAACGCCCGGCCCTTAATTTTGCGTAAAATTCGCGATTGATCTTGGGGCATGATCCTGCCTAAATGCTTTCCACAGGGGGCGCGGACACAGCCTTAAAATGATCGCCGACAAGACTGTCTTTCGAGGCAGCGGTGATTGTTTTGTCCCTTGTAACGGAGCGGCTCCGCTTCGTAAAATCATCAAACCGGCAATGCTTGCCCCAGATGCCTTCTGGCATTCTGGCGAGAGCATTTGTGATTTTTGGTTGCGGCCGTGAGGACGGCCGGATGATTGAGGGCAAGACTTGCCGGGCGCTCGACGAGGGAGCGGACGGCAGGGATCACAGACGGGACTGTGCGACCGGGTATGACACCGGGCCGTGCTGCACCGAAATGTGTTTGGCAAACAGGATTGCGTTGGATGTAGGGGGCCAACGTGATCGGGGCACCAGATTCCGGACCGGGCGATGGCTCGGCACGGCCGGGAGATGGCAAACATGAAAGGCGCCGGCAGGAATGCCGACGTGGCGAAGGAAGCATGAAAGGCGGCAAGATGCAGATGAATACGGCCACAAAGGCTGGTGCATTCACGAACGGGGAAAATGCACTGAAGGCACTCCCGCCAGAAGGAGTGCAGATGGCGGCGGGGGTACCATCCGATATGAAACAAGACGCGATTTTCGAACGGGTCAGTGCGCGCCTCAAGGCGCAGGTCGGCCCAGACGTCTTCGCGAGCTGGTTCGGTCGGCTGAAGCTTCATTCGGTTTCCAAGAGCCTCGTGCGCCTTTCGGTGCCCACGACGTTCCTGAAGTCCTGGATCAACAACCGTTATCTCGATCTCATCACCAACCTGTTCCAGCAGGAGGATGCGGAAATCCTCAAGGTGGAAATCCTGGTGCGCACCGCGACCCGTGGCATTCGTCCGGGCTCTGTCGATGAGGCCATTGTCGAGCAGCCCGCTCCGCAGGCCCAGCCGCGCCGCTCGGCCGGTGGCCCGCAGCCGGTGGCAAATGCCATCGCATCGGTCACGGCCTCGGCCCAGCCGCGCGCCCAGCATTCCGGCCCGCTCTTCGGTTCGCCGCTCGACCAGCGTTATACGTTCGATGCCTTCGTTGAAGGCACGTCGAACCGCGTGGCCCTTGCCGCAGCCCGCACCATTGCGGAAGCCGGCGCCGGCGCCGTGCGCTTCAACCCGCTGTTCGTCCATTCAAATGTCGGCCTCGGCAAGACGCACCTTCTGCAGGCGATTGCGCTCGGTGCTCTTTCGAGCGCCCGCAACCCGCGTGTCGTCTATCTGACGGCCGAATATTTCATGTGGCGTTTCGCAACCGCGATCCGCGACAATGATGCGCTCTCCCTCAAGGAGACGCTGCGCAACATCGATCTCCTGATCATCGACGACATGCAGTTCCTGCAGGGTAACTCGATCCAGAACGAGTTCTGCCATCTGCTCAACATGCTGCTCGATTCCGCCAAGCAGGTCGTGGTCGCCGCCGACCGTGCGCCGTGGGAGCTGGAATCGCTTGATCCGCGGGTGCGCTCCCGCCTCCAGGGCGGCGTCGCCATCGAGATGGAAGCGCCGGACTACGAGATGCGCCTGGAAATCCTCAAGCGCCGGCTTGCCGTCGCGCAACAGGAAGACCATTCGCTCGATATCTCGCCCGAGATCCTGAGCCACGTTGCCCGCAACATCACGGCGAGCGGCCGCGAGCTGGAAGGCGCCTTCAACCAGCTGCTCTTCCGTCGCTCCTTCGAGCCGAACCTGACGATCGAGCGCGTCGATGAACTGCTCGGCCATCTCGTCGCCGCCGGCGAGCCGCGCCGCGTGCGCATCGAGGACATCCAGCGCGTCGTTGCGAAACATTACAACGTGTCGCGCCAGGAGCTGGTCTCGAACCGCCGCACGCGCGTCATCGTCAAGCCGCGCCAGATCGCCATGTATCTGTCGAAGACGCTGACGCCGCGTTCCTTCCCGGAAATCGGCCGCCGTTTTGGCGGACGCGATCACACGACCGTGCTGCACGCCGTGCGCAAGATCGAGGACCTGATCTCGGGCGACACCAAGCTGAGCCACGAGATCGAGCTGCTGAAGCGCCTGATCAACGAATAGGCGCTTCGATCGCCATAGATGCATGAACGCCGTGCACGGTCTTCGGACGGCACGGCGTTCTGCTTTTGGCAGGTACATGAGGTCGCGGCATGAATCTCCTCGTCACCTACATGGAATTGTGCACGCAGCCGTCGAGTGCGGCGGTTCACCCGGCGCCCTCCGCCAATCTGGAGATCCGTGCCGAGCATCCGTCGGTGGAAGACTATCTGTCGCTCTATCGCACCATCGGCGAGCCGCTCACCTGGGACCTGCGTCTTTGCATGCCGGTGGGGGAGGTCGCGCAGTTCCTGTCCGCCCCATCCACGCGCACCTTCATCCTGAGAGAGGAGGGGCAGCCGGTCGGCCTTTGTGAATTCGACGCCGCCGAGGCCGAGGATATCGAGCTTACGCATTTCGGCCTGGTTCCGGCGGCTTACGGCCGACGGCTCGGGCCTTTCCTGCTCACAAACGCCCTGCAAGCGGTCTGGCGCGCGGGGACACGGCGCATCTGGCTTCATACCGACACGAATGATCATCCGAAGGCGCAGACGGTTTATTCCCGGGCGGGGTTCCAGCCCTACATGCAGCGGATGGAAGACTTTCCGGATTGAGCCGGCTTCCTGTCCTTCAGCTTCCACGCACGGCGCGCGCCTCGTCCGTCAGCCATTGCCGCAGCGCCGTGACCGCCGGCCGGTCGAGGGCGCCCGGCGGGTAGACGATGTAGTAGGCAAGACCCGTCGAGACGCCGCGTGAAAAGGGCGCGACGAGCCGACGCTCCTGAATTTCGCGCGCCACCAGCGACAGCCGTACCAGCCCGACCCCATCGCCCGCCTTCACCGCCTCGATTGCGCCGTTGCTGTCGTTGAACACGGGGCCGCGCATGGCGTCGATCTCGGTCACGCCCATCGCTTCCAGCCAGAGCCGCCAGTCCTGCCGGTGCACGTCGTGGATCAGCACATGGTTCACGAGATCGTCCGGCGTGTCGAGCGGCTTGGTCTCACGCAATGCCGGCGCGATGACGGGCACGAGGTCGTCGTCGAGCAGGCGTTCACTCACCAGGCCCTGGTAGCGGCCGAAGCCGTGGCGGATCGCAATATCGACGCCGTCCCGCACGAAATCGACCAGGCGGTTCGAGGCACTGATCCGAATGTCGACGCCAGGCATGCGCTCCTCGAAATTCGGCAGTCGCGGCACGAGCCATTGCGCCGCGAAGGTCGGCGTGCAGCTGATCGAGAGCGTCGCCGGCCGGGCACGGGCCAGCAACTCATCGGTCGCCTCCCGCATCAACCGGAAAGCCGAACGCATGGCCTTGAAATAGCCCTCGCCATCCTCCGTCAGCCTGAGCTGGCGCGGCAGCCGGTCGAACAGGCGCACGCCAAGCGCCTGCTCCAGGTCGCGGATCTGCAGGCTTACCGCACCGGGCGTGACGTTGAGCTCGCCGGCGGCGAGCGTGACGCTCAAATGGCGTGCCGTCGCCTCGAAGGCGCGCAGGCCGGACAGGGAAGGAAGGCGGTTGCTCATGATTTAGTTTTCCTCGCTGTTTCCCCGAAATATGATCGTTTGTGCGAAGCGAAAAGACGGGGAATTATAGCGCCAACGCCGGGTTTTGACACTCGGATATCCCGCTTGATTTAGAAAAAATCGCTTAGGAGGCCGCTATGGCGAACCGCTACATGACCACCACCGAATGGGGCCTGCTCATCGCCTTGTCGATCCTCTGGGGCGGCTCGTTCCTGTTCAACGGCATCCTCGTGCGTGAGCTGCCGACACTCACCATTGTCGCCGCGCGCGTGGCGCTGGCGGCCATTGCCCTCTGGACCATCGTTCGTCTCTCCGGCCACGCCATTCCGCGCAGCAAGGAGGTCTGGCTCGCCTTCCTCGGCATGGGCGTGCTCAACAACATCATCCCCTTTTCGCTGATCGTCTGGGGTCAGACGCATATTGCAAGCGGCCTTGCGTCGATCCTCAACGCGACCACGCCACTCTTCGCCGTGATCGCCGCTCATCTGCTGACGCAGGACGAGAAGATGACGGGCGGTCGGCTTGTCGGCGTGCTCGTCGGCTTTGCCGGTGTCGCGCTGATGATCGGTCCCTCGGTGCTCTCCGATCTTGGCACGAACGTGCTGGCGCAGCTCGCCGTGCTCGGCGGCGCCGTCTCCTATTCGATTGCCGGCATCTTCGGCCGTCGCTTCCGCAGCATGGGCCTGCCGCCGCTGCTGCCGGCCGCAGGGCAGGTGACGACGTCGGCGCTGCTGATGCTGCCTGTGGCCCTGGTGGTCGATCGGCCGTGGACACTCGCCATGCCGTCGGCGGAAGCCTGGGCGGCGCTCTTCGGCCTCGCCTTCCTCGCCACCGCACTCGCCTATGTCATCTTCTTCCGCATTCTTGCGACAGCCGGGGCAACGAACCTGATGCTCGTCACCTTCCTCATTCCGGTCAGCGCCATCCTGCTCGGCGCGATGGTGCTGGGCGAGATGCTAGCGCCAAAACATTTTGCCGGCATGGCGCTGATTGCCGTCGGGCTAGCAGCGATCGACGGGCGGCTCGTGCGGATGTTTCTGGAGAAGCGCCGGCCGATCGGCTCGGACGCCAAGAGCTGAGGCGGCTCAGCAGGCGAGATCGGCAACGACCGCGTCGAGGATCAGCATGCCGGCCGGTGTACAGCGCAGCCGCGAATTGCCGAGCCGCTCGATGAAGCCGTGATCGATAAGAAACTGTTCGCGATCCGGATCCAGGTCGCGACCAGACAGCATCTGCCAGCGGACGAGATCGATGCCCTCCTTGAGGCGCAGCCCCATCAGCAGCAACTCGTCCGACTGCGCCTCGCGCTCCAGCAGTTCTTGCTCGACCATGCCGTGGCCCTCTGCCTCGACCAGTTCAAGCCAGCCTTCCGGCCGCCGTTCCGTGGCGGTCGCGATCTTCGCGCCACCGGTCGTCAACCGGCCATGCGCGCCGGGGCCGATGCCGACATAATCGCCATAGCGCCAGTAGGTGAGGTTGTGGCGGCTTTCGGAGCCGGGGCGGGCATGGTTCGAGACCTCGTAGGCCGGCATACCCTCGCGCTCGGTAATCTCCTGCGTCGCCTCATAGAGCACGGCTGAGTGTTCGCCGTCCGGCACGATCAGCTTGCCCGCCTTGTGCAGGCCGTAGAAGGGCGTGCCCTCCTCGATGGTGAGCTGGTAGAGCGAGAGATGGTCGACGGCGTAGGAGACGGCTTCTTTCAGCTCGCGATCCCACTCTTCGACCGTCTGGTTCGGGCGGGCGTAGATCAGGTCGAACGACATGCGCGGAAAGATGTCGCGCGCCAGCCGTATCGCCTTCAGCGCATCGGCGACGTCATGCAGTCGGCCGAGGAATTTCAGGTCCCGATCGTTCAGCGCCTGCACGCCGAGCGAGACGCGGTTGACACCCGCCGCGCGATAACCGCGAAACCGCTCGGCCTCGACGCTCGACGGATTGGCCTCCATGGTAATCTCGATGCCGTCAGGCACATGCCAGTGGCGCGCGATACCGTTCAGGATCGCATCAACCGTCTCCGGTGCCATCAGCGAGGGCGTGCCGCCGCCCATGAAGATGCTGGTGACGCTGCGCGAGCCGGTGAGGCGACGCATCGTCGCCATTTCCTTCAGAAACGCCTGCACGAAGCGCGGCTGGTCCACCGGCTGATGGCGCACATGGCTGTTGAAGTCGCAATAGGGGCATTTGGCGGCACAGAACGGCCAGTGCACATAGATGCCGAAGCCCGGATCGGAGAGATCCACGGCGGAATTCGGCCGGATATCGAAGGGCGCCGCCGTCATTGAACCTCAAGCCTTCAGGCAGGTTTCGACGAAGAGCTTGAAGGCGCGGGCGCGGTGCGACAGCGCTGCCGCGTCACCCGGCTTCCAGCCATGCTTCTGCTCCGCACTCATTTCGCCGAAGGTCGTCTCATAGCCTTCGGGCTGGAAGACCGAGTCATAACCAAAACCCTGGCTGCCGCGCGGCGGCCAGACGACGGTGCCCTCGACTTCGCCGCGGAACAGTTCCGTATGGCCATCCGGCCAGGCAAGGCAGAGCACGGAGACGAAGCGCGCGGTGCGATCCTGCGCGTCGGTCACGCCCTTGTCGGCAAGGGCCTTCTCGACCTTCTCCATGGCCATCGCGAAGTCGCGCGTGCCGTCCTCTTTCTCCGCCCAGTTTGCCGTGTAGACGCCCGGCGCACCGTCGAGCGCATCGATGACGAGGCCGGAATCGTCCGAAAGGGAAGGCAGGCCGGAGGCCTTGGCCGAGGCGAGCGCCTTGATCGCCGCATTCTCTTCGAAGGTCGTGCCCGTCTCGTCCGGCTCTTCGAACTTCAACTCGGCGGCCGATTTGGCCGAGAAGCCGAAGGGGCCGATCAGGTCCTCGATCTCGCGGATTTTTCCGGCATTGTGGCTGGCGACGACGATCGTCTTGGTGTCGAGCTTGCGCATAAAAGTCCCTAAGCGATGTTCCAGAGGCTCGGCTCGGCACATTCAAGACTGTTGCCGGCTGGGTCGCGGAAATAGATGGAGCGGGCGCCGTTCGGCCAACAAAAATCCGCTTCGATGGTGATGCCGGCTTCTTCGAGCTTTTTCACCCAGAAATCAAGCTCTGGCCCCGGCACGCGGAAACAGGCATGGCCTGGTCCTGTCGCCCCATGGACCGGCACGGGAAAGGCGTGGGGCGGCGGAACGACGGTCTCCTTGGCATTGAAGATCAGGAGAACGCCGGGACCGCAGCGGAAGAAGACGTGGCGGTTCGCCTGCCGCGTGATCTTTTCAAGGCCGAGAACACCGCCATAGAAGGCTTCCGCCGCGTCGAGGTCGTCCGCATAGAGCGCGGTTTCGAGAATGCCTTCGATCGCGGCGGTCATGGGCGCCTTCCTTAGGCGATGGTCTGCTTCTGCAGGGTGACCAGTTCGGCAATGCCATTGCGGGCAAGCGCCATCAGGCTGGAGAACTCTTCTTCCGTGAACGGCTTGCCTTCGGCCGTGCCCTGGATTTCGACGATGCCGCCCGAGCCGGTCATGACGAAGTTGGCGTCCGTCTCGGCAGCGGAATCCTCGAGATAGTCGAGGTCGATGACCGACTGGCTGGCGAAGATGCCGCAGGAGATCGCGGCGACATGGTCCTTCAGGACCTTCTCGACCTTGATCATGCTGCGCGCTTCCATCCACTTCAGGCAGTCGTGAAGGGCGATGAAGGCGCCGGTGATCGAGGCGGTACGGGTGCCGCCATCGGCCTGGATGACGTCGCAGTCGACGGTGATCTGGCGTTCGCCGAGCGCTTCGAGATCGACGACGGCGCGCAGCGACCGGCCGATGAGGCGCTGGATTTCCTGCGTGCGGCCGCCCTGCTTGCCGGCAGCGGCTTCGCGGCGCATGCGGTCACCCGTGGCGCGCGGCAGCATGCCGTATTCAGCGGTCACCCAGCCCTTGCCGCTGTTGCGCAGCCATGGCGGCGTCTTCTCTTCGAGGCTTGCAGTAACGAGCACATGCGTGTCGCCGAACTTGACGAGACAGGAGCCTTCGGCATGCTTGGAGATGTTGCGCTCGAAGGAAACCTTGCGCATCTGATCGGTTTTTCTGCCGGACGGCCGCATTGCGAACTCCTGTCTCGTGATATCTGGAACGCTGCTTTAGACCAGTTCGCCGGGCGAGGGAATGGCGCGGCGTCACCCCGCGCGATTTCTCGGGATGCTGCGCCGCGAAAATCCGTTTTGCGCTTCCGCCCGAAATCACTATATTCCCTGGAAATAACGAGGTTGCAGCGGAAAGATGGTTTTGAAGTCTCCGGGTCCTGACAGTCAGGCGGCGCTCGACGAGCGTTCGGGCGAAGTCTTTCGCCGCATCGTGGAAAGCTATCTGGAAAGCGGAGAGCCTCTCGGCTCGCGCAACCTGTCGCGTATCCTGCCCATGTCGCTGTCGCCCGCTTCCGTGCGCAACGTGATGAGCGACCTTGAAGAGCTCGGTCTCATCTATTCACCGCATACCAGCGCCGGTCGGCTGCCGACGCAGCTTGGCCTGCGCTTCTTTGTCGATGCCTTCATGCAGGTCGGCAACATTTCGGCGGAAGACCGCGCCTCGATCGAGCGGCATGTGCGCCCGCACGGCCAGAAACATACCGCCGTCGAGACGATGATGAACGAGGCGAGCCAGGCGCTGTCCGGCATGTCGCGCGGCGCTGGCCTCGTCATTACCTCGAAGAACGACGCCATTTTGAAACATGTCGAGTTCATCCGGCTGGAGCCGACCAAAGCGCTTGTCGTGCTGGTCGGCGATCATGATCAGATCGAAAACCGCATCATCGAACTGCCGGCCGGCGTCACCAGCTCGCAGTTGACGGAAGCGGCCAACTTCCTCAACGCCCATCTTGCCGGCAACACGCTGTTTGAAGCGCGCGCCCAGCTGGAGCGCCTGCGCGGCGAAATCAGCGGCGAGCTCGACAAGCTGTCGCAGGATCTGGTCGAGCGCGGGCTTGCGGTCTGGTCCGGCGGCTTCGATGCGGCGAAGCCGACGCGGCTCATCGTGCGCGGCCGGGCAAACCTGCTCGAAGGCCTTGCCGGGGCGGAGGATATCGATCGGCTGCGCATGCTGTTCGACGACCTGGAGCGCAAGGACAGCCTGATCGAGCTCTTGAACCTCGCCGAGACCGGCCCGGGCGTGCGTATCTTCATCGGCTCGGAAAACAAGCTCTTCTCGCTCTCCGGTTCTTCGCTGATCGTGGCGCCCTACCGCGACAGCGACGAGAAGATCGTCGGCGCTGTCGGCGTCATCGGGCCGACCCGGCTCAACTATTCCCGTATCGTGCCCATGGTGGACTATACGGCCCAGCTCATGTCGCGGCTTTCGCGCTGAACTCTGGCAATCCAGCCATCAGCCCTTGATTTTTCGGGTTCAAAGCTCGATATCGGGCCCAACCCTTAAAAGATGCAATTCGGAGTACGTCATGACCGACGACAACAAGAAACATGGACCTGACGAAGGCGCGGAAAACGGCTTTGCAGCAGAAACGTCCGCACCGGACGACGTGGCTGCCGAGGTTGATGCCCCTGCCGAGCCGGATCCGATCGACGTTCTGCGCGCGGAAAACAGCGACCTCAGGGACCGGTATCTCCGCCTCGCCGCGGAAATGGACAACCTGCGTCGCCGCACCGAGCGTGATGTGAAGGACGCCAAGTCCTATTCCGTCGCCGGTTTTGCGCGTGACATGCTGGCCGTGTCCGACAACCTGCGCCGCGCACTGGACGCCATTCCGGCCGATGCCCTGGAAAGCGGCGATGCCGGCCTGAAGGCGCTGGCGGAAGGTGTCGAGATGACCGAGCGTTCCATGCTCGCCGCCCTCGAACGCCACGGCGTGCGCAAGCTTGATCCGGTCGGCGAAAAGTTCGACCCGAACTTCCACCAGGCGATGTTTGAAGTGCCGAACCCGGAAGTCGCCAACAACACGGTCGTGCAGGTCGTGCAGGCCGGCTTCGTCATCGGCGAGCGCGTGCTGCGCCCTGCCATGGTCGGCGTGTCGAAGGGCGGCCCGAAGGCGCCCGCCGGCGAGGCAAGTGCTGCGCAGGCCTGATCCTCGATCGAATGAAAAAGAAAAACCGGCGGTCGCAAAACCGCCGGTTTTTTCATGCGTATACGAAATTGTCAGGCCGCGTTCGACGCCTGCTCCTCGCTGAGGCAGGCGTAGATCGCGCTCTCGCTGTCGGAGGCGCGCAGCTTCGCGACCATCGATGGATCGCGCAGCACGCGGGCGATGCGTGACAGCGCCTTCAAATGGTCCGCACCGGCGCCTTCCGGCGCCAGAAGCAGGAAGACGAGGTCGACCGGCTGGTCGTCCAATGCCTCGAAGTCCACAGGGGTCTCCAGTCTCGCGAAGAGGCCGGTGATCTGTGAAAGCTCCTTCAGCTTGCCGTGCGGGATGGCGATGCCATTGCCCACACCGGTCGAACCGAGCCGTTCGCGCTGAAGAATGACGTCAAAAATCTCGCGTTCCGGAATTCCGGTGAGCTTCGCCGCTTTTGCCGCCAGTTCCTGAAGCATCTGCTTCTTGGAATTGGCCTTCATCGCCGGAATAATCGCACTTTGCTGCAGCAAACCTGCCAATGCCATGCTTTTGTCCTCGTGAGGCGGGTGAAGGGATTGAAGAAACGTGGTGCCGGTTTCCGGCACCACGCTCCCGTCACTCAGCCTTTGATATTGGCTGCGTCGATCCAGCCAATATTGCCGTCGTTGCGTCGGTAGACGATATTGAGCTGCTCCGACCCGGCGCTGCGGAAGAGAAGAACCGGCTCGTCCGTCATGTCGAGCGCCATGACGGCGCTTGCGACGGACATCGTCCTCAGTTTCTTCGTGCTTTCCGCAACGATGGTCGGTGCGTAGTCCTCGGGAAGTTCATCCTCTTCGTCGGGGACCGAATCCATCACCGTGTAGGCCACTTCTGCAAAGGCATCGTGACCATTGCCGTTGTGGTGTGCCTTGAGTTTGCGCTTGTACCGGCGCAGGCGTTTCTCGATCCGTTCGGAGGCCGATTGGAAGGCCACCAAGGGGTCGTTTGCTTCGCCATTTGCCTGCAAGGCCATGCCCGTATCCAGGTGGATCTTGCAGTCCGCGCTGTACCGCGATCCCGCTTTTTCCACGGTGACCTGGCTCGAATATCCTCCGTCAAAATATTTGGTTACGGCCTCTCCGACCTGGTCTTCAATGCGCTGACGGAAAGTTTCGCCGATTTCCATATGTTTACCGGATACACGCACACTCATGGAGGTTTCCTCTCGTTCGTGATTTGCGTGCAACAGTCTATTCCAACCTTCTCCACGTTCCAAGCTTTTACGCATGCGATGGAATTTCCGTCACATGCGGCAAGAAAAGCGGGGATATGTCCGGAATTCCGGCCTGCCTTCTCTTCAGAAGAGGGGCGCGCAGTAGCCCGTCCCGGTGGCGAAGTCAATTAGTGGATTCAGGCATTGTTAATGTTTGGCTGTCTGAAACGCCGGTTCTCCCGGCTTTGTTTCAGGAGGCGGCTGCCTTGGCGAGCGCCCGTTTTTCCCGCCGCCGCTGTACGGAGGAAGGGATGTTCATGGCTTCACGGTACTTCGCGACCGTCCGGCGGGCGAGATCGACACCGCCCTTGCGCAGGATATCCACGATATCATCGTCCGAGAGCACGGCATCCGGCTGCTCCTGCACGATCATCGTACGGATGCGGTGACGGACGGATTCCGCCGAATGGGAATCGCCGCCCTCCGCCGAGCCGATCGAGACCGTGAAGAAATATTTGAGCTCGAACAGGCCGCGCGGCGTCAGCATGAACTTGTTGGAGGTGACGCGGCTCACCGTCGATTCATGCATCTTGATCGCCTCGGCGACCGTCTTCAGGTTCAGCGGCCGCAGGTGGTCGACACCGTGCATCAGGAAGGCATCCTGCTGGCGCACGATCTCGGTCGCCACCTTCATGATGGTGCGGGCGCGCTGGTCGAGGCTGCGGGTCAGCCAGTTGGCCGTCTGCAGACATTCGTTGAGAAAACCCTGGTCCTCGCTGTCGCGGCGCGTGCGGCTAGAGACGGAGGCATAGTAGTCACGGTTGACCAGCACGCGCGGCAAGGTGTCGGCATTGAGTTCGATATGCCAGCTGCCGTCGGGCGCGGCGCGCACGAGGATATCCGGCACCACGGCTTCCGAGGCGCTGGTCTCGTAGCGCGTGCCGGGCTTGGGATCGAGCTTGCGGATTTCCGCCAGCATGTCGAGAAGGTCTTCCTCGTTGACGCCGCAAAGCTTCTTCAGCGTCGCGAAATCGCGCCGCGCGAGAAGCTCGAGATTGTCGATGAGGGCCGCCATCGCTGGATCGAACCGATCGCGGGCTCGCAGCTGGATCGCCAGGCATTCGCTGAGCGAACGGGCGAAGACGCCGGGCGGATCGAGTTCCTGGAGCCGATAGAGCACGCGGTCGACCTCAGCGACGGGCTTGCCGAGGCGAAGCGCCGTCTCGGCCGTGCTGCCCTGCAGGTAGCCGGCTTCGTCGAGCTGATCGACGAGATGCTGGGCGATTAGCCGGTCGATCGGGTCGGACAGCAGAAAGGGGATCTGCTCGCCCAGAACGTCCCGCAGCGTCTTGCGGCCTGCCACGAAGTCGTCGAGGTCGTAGCCCTCGCCGTCACCACCACCACCGGGCATGGACTTCCACTGGTCGGCGAGTTCCGGCGCATCGGCGGTCCGCGGCCCGGCATCGTCGGGGAACATGTTGTCGAGGCCGCCGTCGAGCGTTTCGGAGGCACTTCCTGCATCGGCGGAATCGTAGAGGTCGGGCTGGAACCCATCGTCACCGCCAATGTGTTCGGCGTGTGCACGATCTTCACTGGGTGTCGAGTAGTCTTCGGCAGCCCGCTCAGGGTCGCGTGCCCCCTCATCGCCGGAAACGACTTCGAGCAGCGGATTCTTCTCCACTTCCTGCTCGATGAACTGGTTGAGCTCGATATGCGTCATCTGCAGCAGCTGGATGGACTGCATGAGCTGGGGGGTCATCACCAGCGATTGGCTTTGGCGCAGGAAAAGGCTGGCTGCGAGTGCCATGCGGACGCTTTACTCCCTGGAAAAGCGGCCCACGGCCATCGTGGCGGGGCGACGAGATCCAACTGGCCCAAAAATTGCTTTTTTGAGAAGTTTGGTCAAGTCGCAGCCGCGAACTTGGTGAAGATCGCGGCGATCGGGTGCGTATTTCGCCCTACAGGCTGAAATTATCGCCAAGATAGAGGCGGCGCACATCCGGATTGGCGACGATGTCGTTCGCCCGGCCATGCGTCAGCACTTCGCCGGCATGGATGATGTAGGCCCGGTCGATCAGGCCAAGCGTCTCGCGCACATTGTGGTCGGTAATGAGCACGCCGATGCCGCGCGAGGTGAGGTGACGCACCAGCGCCTGGATGTCGGCGACCGAAATGGGGTCGACGCCGGCAAAGGGCTCGTCGAGCAACATGAAGGTCGGGTCGGTCGCGAGCGCGCGCGCGATTTCAAGACGGCGGCGTTCACCGCCCGACAGCGCGATGGCCGGCGACTTCCGCAGATGCGAGATCGAGAATTCGGCAAGCAGGCTGTCGAGCTTGTGCTCGCGCTCCGCCTTGTCCTTGTGGTGCACTTCCAGCACGGCGCGGATGTTGTCTTCGACCGTCAGGCCGCGAAAGATCGAGGCTTCCTGCGGCAGATAGCCGACGCCGAGGCGCGCGCGCCGGTACATCGGCATGGTCGTGACGTCGTTGCCGTTGATCTCGATCGAGCCTTCATCCACCGGAACGAGACCGGTGATCATGTAGAAACAGGTCGTCTTGCCCGCACCGTTCGGCCCGAGCAGGCCGACGGCCTCGCCGCGGCGCACGACAAGCGACACGCCGTTGACGACACGGCGGTCGCGATAGGTCTTGGTCAGCCCGCGGGCAATGAGGGTCCCGTCGTAGCGCGAAAGATCGGCGCTGCGCTGGGGTTCCGGCGCGGCTTTCTTCGGGCGGCGCGTCAGGCGGGTGATGAGGGAGGAAGTCACGGGCAGGGCGCTATATCAGTTCGTTTGCTTGCGGGACTTGGGGTCCAGCTGGATCATCACCCGGCCGCCGCAAGCGTCGAGCTTGGCTTCGCCGGTGCTCATGGTCACCAGCAGCTGGCAGCCGACAAAAACGTTCTTGCCCTCCGACAGCACGACCTTTTCGCCCTTCAGCAGCAGCGTCTCGTTGACGAGGTTGAACGTGCCGGTATCGGCCGTCGCTTCCTGCGTGCCCGACTTCAGGTAGACTTTTTCCGAAACGTCGATCTTCTCGATATCCGCGTTACCGCTCGCCACCGAACCGCTGCCGCCGGCGGCATAATAGACGATCATCTTGCCGGCCTGGAGCGTCGTCGTGCCCTGCACGACCTTCACATTGCCGCTGAATTCAGCCTTGTTTTCCTGGTCGCGGATCTCGAGCTTGTCGCTCTGGATCTGGATCGGCTGATCGTTCGACAGCTGCATGCCCTTCATGCGGCTCGACGTCTGCTGGGCGCCCGCAGGAACCGAGATGAGCGCAAGGCTTGCTGCAAGAACGGTAATGCTGGCGGCCCGGATGGGGGCGGAAAGAGTGGCGAACATGGCGCTCTTACTTTTCTCGGTTGCGGATGGCGGCGGGATCGACGTCGACGACGACCTTGCCTTCGAAGACGACGACCCTGCCTTTATCTGTCATTCGCAGCGACTGCGCAACAATGGATGCTTCGCGCGAACGGATGGAAACGGGCTCCTCCGTCGACATGTTGCCGCCGTCGATATCGAGATGGGCCGAGCGGAAGGCGGCTTCGAGGCCGGTATTGAGGTTGATGGTGAAGGGGGCGATCATGTCGAGCAGGTTCTTGCCGCGATCATAGACGCCGGTCGCGGCGATCACCTCGGCAATCGTGCTTTCATTGACCGGCACCTTCGCCCTGATATTTTCCAGCGTGAGCACATCCGGCTGCTTGATGTCCTGCAGCGCCCGCTCCGCCTTCATGGAATAGCTGATGCCGTCTTTGTTGCGACCGGAAATCGCCGGGTTGCGCATGACGATCTTGCCGTCTTCGATGGAGGCGCTTTCCACCTGCAGGTTATCGGGCACATAGGTGCGCACGATCGAAACGATGACGAAGATGACGCCGATGATGATGGCGGTGACCGGCAGGGCGACCTTTAAGACGCGCACACGGGAGGAATGCCGCGTCGCGAGGCGGTAAGCCTCGGCGGATACGCCTATGCCCTGTGCACCGGTCATCGGTGCTTCTGTCACGGTGTCCAGCATTTTGCCTGCTAAAATCTCGCGGTACGGCCTTCGCTGCGAAACGGTGGGCCGCCTCGGATAACGGGCCCCATATGGCGATTATTCATGAACAAACAATGCCTGTCCAAGAATGTTCAGCGACGAATTGCCATTTGCGTCTGGAATGCCATATCGATAGGGCCTTCGGCAAGCCACCTCATGAGATGGGCGGCCTTTAGCATCGAGGACTGGGAATGGATCACTCCGCCATCGCCGACCGCCGGCATCTGCGCCGCAAGCTCACCTTCTGGCGGGTCGTCGCCATCCTGATCGCGCTCATCGCCGTCTTTGCCGCGGCCGCCTGGCGCTGGCCGGGCAGCGGTGCACGCGATCATATCGCGCGGGTCAGCATTTCCGGCATCATCCAGGACGATACCGAGTTGCTGGAGCGCCTCGACCGCATTGCCCGCAACGACCGGGCGAAGGCGCTCGTCGTGACGATTTCCTCGCCCGGCGGCACGACCTATGGCGGCGAAGTGATCTTCAAGGCGCTGCGCAAGGTGGCGGAAAAGAAGCCCGTCGTCTCGGATGTGCGCACGCTGGCCGCATCCGCCGGCTACATGATCGCGACGGCCGGCGACACGATCGTGGCGGGCGAAAGCTCGATCACCGGCTCGATCGGCGTGCTCTTCCAGTACCCGCAGATGAAGGAACTGATGGACAAGATCGGGGTTTCCCTCGAGGAAATCAAATCCGCGCCGCTGAAAGCGGAACCCTCGCCGTTCCATCCGGCAAGCGAGGAGGCGAAGTCGATGATCCGCGCCATGGTGATGGACAGCTATGACTGGTTCGTCGATCTCGTCGTCGAACGCCGCAAACTGCCGCGCGACGAGGTTCTGCGCCTTGCCGACGGCAGCATCTTCACCGGCCGCCAGGCGCTTGCCGCCAAGCTCGTCGACCGGCTCGGCGGGCCGGAGGAAATCCGCGCCTATCTCGACGAGCGCAAGGTGGCGGCCGACCTGCCGTTCATCGACTATACAGCACCGAATCGCTCAAGCTTCTCCTTCCTGGGAAGCAATGTGGCCGATCTTGCACGCTCCATTCTCGGCCTGCCGCTCGATCTTCAACCGACGATCGAAAAACTAGCCGGCCAAAAGTTGTTTCTTGACGGTCTGGTCTCGGTTTGGCAGGTTGCTCGTGATTGAAAAACAAGAATTTTTGAGGGGGACACAGTGATCAAGTCGGAATTGGTTCAGATTGTCGCCGCGCGCAATCCCCACCTCTACCACCGCGACGTCGAGAATATCGTCAACGCGGTGCTCGACGAAATCACGGATGCGCTCGCGGGCGGAAACCGGGTCGAGCTGCGTGGCTTCGGCGCCTTCTCCGTGAAGAACCGGCCGTCTCGCTCAGGCCGCAACCCGCGCACGGGCGATGCGGTCTTCGTCGAGGAGAAGTGGGTTCCGTTCTTCAAGACCGGCAAGGAGCTGCGCGAGCGGCTTAATCCTGGTCAAGCGGACCAGGACGACTAAAACCCGGGGCGCCTGATCGGCGCCTCGCGCCAAGCAGGTGATGCCATGATCAAGAGAGTCGTCAACATCCTCGTCCTCATCCCGATCGCCATCGTGCTGATCGTGCTGTCGGTGGCGAACCGCCAGTCGGTGACGCTGGCGCTCAATCCGTTCCGGCCCGAGGACAGCATGCTCTCCGTCACCGCGCCGTTCTTCGTCTATCTGTTCCTGGCGGTGATCTTCGGCCTCGTGCTCGGCGCGCTCATCACCTGGTTTACCCAGGGCAAATACCGCAAGCGTGCCCGCATCGAGGCGCACGAGGCGGTGAAATGGCACAGCGAGGCGGAAAAGCACCGCACGCGCGCCGAGACGATCGCCTCGCAGGCGGTCATTCCGGCCTCGGCAAAATAAGCTAGGCCGGCCCGCCGTTGAGCTTCGCGCCGAGATCGGCGAAGAACTGCGCTGCAAGTTTCTTCGATGAGGAATCGATCAACCGCGATCCGAGCTGGGCGAGCTTGCCGCCGATCTGCGCCTTGACGTCATAAGCCAGGATCGTGCCGTCGCCGTCTTCGGTGAGGCGCACGTCGGCGCCGCCCTTGGCAAAACCGGCAATGCCGCCCTTGCCTTCGCCGGAGATTGTGTAGCCGAGCGGCGGGTTGAGGTTGGAAAGCGTCACTTCGCCGCTGAAGGTCGCCGAGACCGGGCCGATCTTGATCTTCACGGTCGCCTCCAGCTCGGTCGGCGATTTCATGGTGAGCGCCTGACAGCCCGGAATACAGGCCTTCAGGATGTCCGGATCGTTGAGCGCCGCCCAGACGGCGTCGCGTGGGGCGGCAATGCGTTCTTCGCCGGACATGTCCATGATCGGTCCTCCCTGGAACAGCGCCGATTGTCGCAATCGGAAAGCGCTTTGCCAAGAGGGGGAGGAATGGTAAGGGGACCGCTCGTTTCCCGGCGCTGCCGGCCAAGTATTCAACCGACGACGGATGATCGATCGTGAAGGACAGACACCGCCGGCCGAAGGTCGGCTCCGCCGCTCCCGTTCGGGCGCAAGCCCAAAGGACCCCGGCCGCAAAGACGCCGGCGCCCAAGAAGGAGCCGCGCCCGGCGCCCGAGCTACCCGCCCGCCCGCTGATGCGTCGCGAAGGCGAAAAGCCGGCCGAGCGCTTGCCTGTCATCCTGGAGACTGCGGGCTCCGACCAGTACCGTCTCATCGACAGCGGTGCCGGCGAAAAGCTCGAACAATACGGTCCCTACCGCATCGTGCGGCCGGAAGCACAGGCGCTCTGGCAGCGCAGCCTCGCCGACGGCATCTGGGACAAGGCAGACGCCCTCTTCACCGGCGATACGGATGAAGACGGCATGGGGCGCTGGAAGTTCCCCAAGACGATGCTCGGTGAGACCTGGCCGATGCAGCTGCTCGGCGTCGATTTCCACGGCCGCTTCACCGCCTTCCGCCATGTGGGTGTCTTCCCGGAACAGCTCGCCCACTGGAGCTGGATGAAGGAGAAGGTCGAGACGGCTGGCCGGCCGGTCAAGGTGCTGAACCTTTTCGGCTATACCGGTGTCGCCTCGCTCATCGCGGCTGCGGCGGGTGCGGAAGTCACCCATGTCGACGCCTCGCGGAAGGCAATCGGCTGGGCACGCGAAAACCAGGCGCTCGGCCGCATGGAAAAGCTGCCGATCCGCTGGATCTGCGAAGACGCGATGAAATTCATCCAGCGCGAGGAGCGCCGGGGCAGCACATACGACATCATCCTGACGGACCCGCCGAAGTTCGGCCGTGGCCCGAACGGTGAGGTCTGGCATCTCTTCGAGCACCTGCCGCTGATGCTCGATATCTGCCGCGAGATTCTGTCCCCCAAGGCCATCGGCCTCGTGCTGACGGCCTACTCGATCCGCGCGAGCTTCTATTCCATCCACGAACTGATGCGCGAAACGATGCGCGGCGCCGGCGGCACGGTGGAATCGGGTGAACTCGTCATCCGCGAGAGCGGCAAGGACGGCAAGGACACCGGCCGCGCGCTCTCCACCTCCCTTTTCAGCCGATGGATCAGCGCATGAGCCAGGAACATCACGGAACGCGCCGCGTCGGTCAGGTGAAAGAGGTGACGAGCCTCGCAAACCCGATCATCAAGGACATCAAGGCACTTGCCAACAAGAAGGACCGCGACGAGACGAAAAGTTTCATGGCCGAAGGCCTGAAGCTCGTCATCGACGCGCTGGAACTCGGCTTCGAAATCAAGACGCTCGTTTATGCCAAGAACGTCAAGGACAAGCCGCAGGTCGTGCAGGTCGCCACCAAGACGGTGGCGCGTGGCGGGCTGGTGCTGGAAGTCAGCGAGAAGGTTCTGTCCTCGATCACCCGGCGCGACAATCCGCAGATGGTCGTCGGCATCTTCACGCAGCGCTGGACGAGCCTGCGCGATCTCAAGCCGAAGACCGGCGAAACTTATATCGCGCTCGACCGCGTGCGCGACCCGGGTAATCTCGGCACGATCATCCGCACCGCGGATGCGGCAGGCGCCGGCGGTGTCATCCTCGTCGGCGAGAGCACCGATCCGTTCTCGATGGAAACCGTGCGCGCCACCATGGGCTCGGTCTTCGCCGTGCCGCTGGTGAAAACGAGCGTCGGCGACTTCCTTGGCTGGAAGAAGACGGCGAGCGTTCAGGTCGTCGCGACCCATCTGGCCGGCGCCGTCGACTACCGCACCATCGACTACAAGAAAAAACCCGTCGTGCTCTTGATGGGCAATGAGCAGTCAGGCCTGCCGGAGGAGCTCGCCCGCGAGGCGGATGCGCTTGCCCGCATCCCGCAGACGGGCCGGGCGGATTCGTTGAACCTTGCGATTGCCACCGGCATCATGCTGTTCGAGGCGCGCCGCCACCTGCTGACGCTGGACGAGCGCGCATGAACGAACGCATTCCGCTCATGTCCCGGCCGGTGCCTGTCATCGTCGTCATCCTGCTGGCGCTGCTTCTCGATCAGGCGGTGAAATTCGCCGTCGAAATGTGGCTTCCCTTCCAGGAAGCGGTGCATGTCGTGCCCATGCTGGCGCTCTACCGCACCTACAATTACGGCGTCGCCTTCTCCATGCTGTCGGGCATGGAGGGCTGGTTCATCGTGACGCTGCGCCTCTTCGTCGTCGGCTTCGTCGTCTGGCTCTGGCGGCAGACACCCAAGGCGCGGGGTTTTGCCCATGCCGGCTATGCCTTCATCATCGCCGGGGCCTTCGGCAATCTCATCGATCGGGCGCTGTTCGGCTACGTGATTGACTATATCCTGTTCTACACGGAGACTTGGTCCTTCGCGGTGTTCAACCTCGCCGACACGTTCATCACCATCGGCGCTGGCCTCGTCATCCTCGATGAGCTTCTGCTCTTGCGTCGTGCGAAACGTTAAATTTTTAACGACTTGCTGAAGCCGATTTGAACGGTCCGTGTGTTAAGCGGATCGTCATGAGCGAACCCGTCAAGCTACAGAATCGGCTCAAGGCCGAATTTGCCGAAGCGCCGCAGCGTTCCGCGGGCGACCGTTTTGACGCGGCACACGATATCCACGATATCGACGGGGAGGGTGCAGCGCCCCGTCCCGAGCCGGAAAGCCACGCGATGATCCGCAGTGTGATTGCAGGCGTCGGGCTGCTCTGCGGCGCGCTTGTGCTGGCAACCGGCATGGCGACCGGGTTCTATATCGCGGCGATCGGCCTCGGTCTCGCCGGTATTGCGGGTGCTGCGTTCCTTTTCTGGTCGCACCGTCCGGTCGCCGCCGTCGAAGCGGCGCATGACCGGTCCTGGGAACGCAGCGAAACCTCCGAAATCCTCTCCGCCATCCATGACGTGCTCGGTGATATCGTCGTCATGCGCACGCTCGATGGCCGCATCCTGCGCGCCAATGCCGTGCTTGGCGAGTTGACCGGCACGGCTGCTGTCGAAGGCAAGACCTGCGAGGCGCTCGGTCTTGCCTTCCGCTCGCAGGCCATGGCGCACCGCTATGATGTCGACGTAAACGGTCCGGCCGGCAAGCGTATCTATTCCTGGCATGACGTCACGGTGCGTGATCCAGCCTCGGGTGACCTGGTGGTGCATTCCATCGCTCGCGACGTGACCGAGGAGCGTCGGGCCGAAGGCGAGCGCGAGCGCGCCCGCCAGCGCGCGGAGGAGGCGAGTGCCGCCAAGTCGCGCCTGCTCGCCACCGTCAGCCACGAAATCCGCACACCGCTCTCCGGCATTCTCGGCATGTCGCACCTGATCGGCCAGACGCGGCTGACCGCCGAGCAGAAGAACTATTTAGCCGGCATCCGCCAGTCCGGCCATGCGCTCGTGCAACTCGTCGACGACCTGCTCGATTTCTCGACCATCGAGGCGGGTCGCTTCCAGCTTCGCCCATCGGAAGAGCCGGTTCGGCCGCTGCTGGAAAGCGTCGTGGAGATGCTCTCGCACCGCGCCCATGAAAAAGGCATCGAGATCGGCTCCTTTGTGGCACCCGAGGTGCCGGGCCTGCTGCTCTACGATGCACCGCGCCTGCGCCAGGTGCTCTACAACGTCGTCGGCAACGCCGTGAAGTTCACCCATACGGGTGGCGTGTCGCTGGAAACCACGCTCGATCGCGGCGCCGTCGTTATCCGCGTCACCGACACAGGCCCCGGCATGAATGCCGAGGAACAGGCGCGCATCTTTCAGGAGTTCGAGCAGACGGGAAGCGCCTCGCAGAGGAGCGGCGGCACCGGCCTCGGCCTTGCCATTTCCGCCCGTATCCTCAACGAGGCCGGTGGCGCGTTGACGCTGGAAAGCACGCCCGGCAAGGGCAGCACCTTCACCATCCGCATGCCGGCTGATCGGCGCAAGACGGCGGGGGCAGCCGGCGCGCGCAAGGGCGTGCTGAAGGGCAGCCTGGTCTTCGTGCTGGCGCCGGCCGGCCCGGCATCGAAGGCGCTGGTGCGCACCATCGATGCGCTCGGCGGCGCCTGCCATCTCGCCACGTCCATCGACGAGGCGCTTGACCTCGTCCAGGAACTGGCCGGCCGCGGAGCCGAACTGACCGACATCATCGTCGACAACCGCCTCGCCGGTGCCTTCCGTCGTGAGCTTGCCGATCTCGGCTATCTGCGCGACAGCCGCGCGCGCCGCATCTATCTCGTCAATCCGGAAGAACGCAGCGGCCGGGCGATCGGAAATGGTGAGGGCTATGATTCCTGGCTCATCCGGCCCTTGCGCGAGCGTTCGCTGGTCGAAGTCTTGCGCGGCCGCATGAAGGGCATCGAGGTACGCGATGCGATCAACGACAACCGCCCGATCCTGACGGAATTGCCGGAGATAGCCCCGGAACCCACACCGGCCGCGACCACAGGTGCCCGCATCCTGCTTGCGGAGGATGACCCGGTGAACGCCATGCTGGTGCGTTCGGTGCTGGAGCGTGCGGGTCATATCGTGCGCCATGTGCCGGATTATCCGGCGCTCGTTTCCGCGCTTGCCGGCGCCACGGATGCCGGCCCGTTCGCCGCCGACCTTCTCGTCACCGACCTCGGCATGCCGGGCGGCGACGGCAAGGAGATGATCGCGCGCATCGTCCAGCGCGACTATGGCAATGCCCGCCTGCCGGTCGTGGTGCTGACCGCCGACAGCCGGCAGGGACTGAGCGAGGAACTGCTGGCGATCGGCGCCGATGCGGTGCTGTCAAAACCGGCGGATCCCGTTCATCTGATTGCGGAAATCGCCCGTCTGGCCCGGCGCGCCACGGCCTGATCTCTAGCCGAGCCGGCTTTTCGCTGGCGCGGCCAGACTTGCGTCATTGTCCTGTTGCAGAATCGTGGTTAAAACCATGAAGTTTCGTTGGACGGATACACTGCCATGACGCTCGACCTCGCCCAGACCATCGCTCCTGTGGAGATCGCCCAGAAGACGGTTGCGGTCGCGGGCCGCTCGGGAACGGCCGTGCTCGGCCGCATCGGCAATCTTGAGACGCGCATCGCCCGCTCGGTGACGGAAATCGACGCCGCCCAGGCCGTGCGCTACCGCGTCTTCGCCGAAGAAATGAACGCAAAGCTTTCGCCCGACGCCGTGCGCCGCAAGCGTGACATCGACGCCTGGGACATGGTCTGCGACCACCTGCTCGTGCTCGACACCTCGATCGAGGGCGACGCCGAAGAGCAGATCGTCGGCACCTATCGCCTGCTGCGCCAGGATGTCGCTGCGGTGTCCGGTGGCTTCTATTCCCAATCCGAATTCGACGTCGATGCGCTGATCGCGCGCCATCCGGAAAAGCGCTTCATGGAGCTTGGCCGCTCTTGCGTGCTGCCGGCCTACCGCACCAAGCGCACGGTGGAACTGCTCTGGCAGGGCAACTGGGCCTATTCCCTGAAGCACGGCATCGACGTGATGTTCGGCTGCGCCTCCTTCCACGGAACAGTGCCGGAGGAACATGCGCTGGCTCTGTCCTTCCTGCATCACAATGTGCTGGCGAAGGACGAATGGACCGTCTCGGCCCGGCCGGAGCTTTTCCGCACCATGGACCTGATGCCATCGGAAGGCATTGATGCGCGCAAGGCGCTCTCCGCCATGCCGCCGCTGATCAAGGGTTATCTTCGGCTCGGTGCGACAGTCGGCAACGGCGCCGTCGTCGATCACGGCTTCAACACGACGGATGTGCTGATCGTGCTGCCGATCGGCAAGATTTCCGGCCGCTATCTCAACTATTACGGCGCGGACGCCGGGCGTTTCGCCAGCTAAGCAATGCCGGGAAGACTGCGACGCGGTTTTCCGTTCGGAATTGCATGCCGCTACAAGCATATTCGATGAAGGTCAGCATAGTTTGATTTGCCGCCCGTCCCGATCCCGAGGCGGGCGGCTTTTTATCGTGCTGTCAGCCGGCATTGTAGGCGGCAAGCGCCGCCATGTTGACGATATCGGCGTCCTTCGCCCCCATCGAGACGATCTGCACGGATTTGTCGAGGCCGACGAGCATCGGGCCGATGACCATCGCGCCACCGAGTTCCTGCAGCATCTTCGTCGCGATCGAGGCCGAGTGGAACGCCGGCATGACGAGGACATTGCCGGGGCCGGAAAGGCGGCAGAACGGGTACTGCTCCATGATGCGCGGGTTGAGCGCCACATCGGCCGCCATCTCGCCGTCATATTCGAAATCGACGCGGCGGCGGTCGAGAATCTTCACCGCTTCCCGCACCCGTTCCGAGCGTTCGCCGGACGGATGGCCGAAAGTCGAGTAGGCAAGCATCGCCACGCGCGGGTCGTAGCCGAGGCGGCGGGCAAGGCCGGCTGCTTCTTCCGCAATGTCGGCCAGCTCTTCCGACGACGGCATGTCGTGCACGGCCGTATCGGCAACCAGAACCGTGCGACCGCGGCAAAGCGCCAGCGACGCGCCGATGACGCGATGGCCGGGCTTGGCATCGATGCAGCGGCGCACGTCTTCCAGTGCGGTGGAATAGTTGCGGGTCAGGCCCGTCACCATCGCATCCGCGTCGCCGAGCGCCACCATGCAGGCCGCAAAGTGGTTGCGGTCGTTGTGGATCAGGCGCTGGGCATCGCGGTAGAGGTAACCCTTGCGCTGGATGCGGGCGTAGAGATAGTCGATATAGGCATCGTTGCGCGTCGAGATGCGGGCGTTGAGCAATTCGATGCCGGGCCGGTCGAGATCGATGCCGGCACGATCGGCCACTTCGCGCATGCGGTCGTCGCGGCCGACGAGGATCGCGGTGCCGAGCTGCTGGTTGGCATAGGACACGGCGGCGCGCATCATCTGCTCTTCCTCGCCCTCGGCGAAGACGACCCGCTTCGGATGACGGCGAACGCGGGCATAGATCTGCTGCAGCGTCGAGGCGATCGGGTCGCGCCGTGCCTTCAGATCGCGGGCATAGGCGTCAAGGTCCGGGATATCCTTGCGTGCGACACCCGTCTCCATCGCCGCCTTGGCAACGGCGACCGGGATCGCCGAAATCAGCCGCGGATCGAACGGCACGGGGATGATGTATTGCGCGCCGAAACGCGGGCGCACACCCTGGTAGGCGGCGGCGACGTCGTCCGGCACATCCTCCTTGGCGAGATTGGCGAGCGCTTCGGCTGCCGCAATCTTCATCGCGTCGTTGATGGTGTAGGCGCGTACGTCGAGCGCGCCGCGGAAGATGTAGGGGAAGCCGAGCACGTTGTTGACCTGGTTCGGATAGTCCGAACGGCCGGTCGCGACGATCGCGTCGTCACGGATGCGGGCAACCTCTTCCGGCGTGATTTCCGGGTCGGGGTTGGCCATGGCGAAGATGATCGGCCGCGGCGCCATGGAGCGGATCATCTCTTCCGAGAAAGCGCCCTTGGCGGAGAGGCCGAAGACGACATCCGCGCCCTCCATGGCTTCGGTGAGCGTGCGGCGGTCGGTTTTCACCGCATGGGCCGATTTCCACTGGTTCATGCCGTCTTCGCGGCCCTGGTAGATGACGCCCTTGGTGTCGCAAAGGATGACGTTTTCCGGCGCAAAGCCCATCGACTTGATGAGCTCGATGCAGGCGATGGCGGCTGCACCTGCACCATTGCAGACGAGCTTGGTCGTCTTGAAGTCGCGGCCGGTCAGCGCCAGCGCGTTGATCAGGCCGGCGGCGGCGATGATCGCGGTGCCGTGCTGGTCGTCGTGAAAGACGGGGATGTCCATCAATTCGCGCAGGCGCTGCTCGATGATGAAACAGTCGGGTGCCTTGATGTCCTCGAGATTGATGCCGCCGAAGGACGGACCGAGATAGCGCACGCAGTTGATGAACTCGTCGACATTTTCGGTGTCGACCTCGAGGTCGATCGAATCGACATCGGCGAAGCGCTTGAAGAGGACCGACTTGCCTTCCATCACGGGCTTGGAGGCGAGCGCGCCGAGATTGCCGAGGCCGAGGATGGCGGTGCCGTTCGAGATGACGGCGACCATGTTGCCGCGCGTCGTGTAGTCATAGGCAGTCGAGGGATCTTCGGCGATGGCCTTCACCGGCACGGCGACGCCCGGCGAATAGGCAAGCGACAGGTCGCGCTGCGTCGCCATCGGCTTGGTCGGCGTGATTTCCAGCTTGCCGGGACGGCCAGACGAGTGGAAATCCAGCGCTTCCTTGTCCGTGACGGTTGCCCTCTGGCGATCGGTTTTGTCGGTACCCGGCATGTTCCCCCCTTACACTCCTGTGGGCGATAGACCCATAGCTACTCACAGCTGTTGTTTTCTATATCGCTGCATGGCTAGGGTGACACCTCTTTTTTGGGAAGAACAGTCAGTCCGTGAACGATCAGATCGCCCGCCAGAACGATATCCTGTCGACCGCCGAGCTTGCCAGCGACGAAAGCCGCGCATCGGCGACGCCGATGATGGAACAATATATCGAGATCAAGGCGAACAATCCCGACAGCGTGCTGTTCTATCGCATGGGCGATTTCTACGAGCTGTTCTTCCAGGACGCCGTGGAGACGTCGCGCGCGCTCGGCATCACCCTGACGAAGCGCGGCCAGCATATGGGGCTCGATATCCCGATGTGCGGCGTGCCCGTCCATGCGGCCGACGACTATCTGCAAAGGCTGATCTCGCTCGGCTTCCGCGTCGCGGTCTGCGAGCAGGTCGAGGACCCGGCGGAGGCGAAGAAACGCGGCTCGAAATCCGTCGTGCGCCGCGACGTCGTGCGTCTGGTGACGCCCGGCACGCTGACGGAAGAAAAGCTGCTCTCGCCGTCCGACGCCAACTACCTGATGGCCGTCGTTCGTATCCGCGGCGGTGGTGAGCCGGCGATGGCGCTTGCCTGGATTGACATCTCGAGCGGCATCTTCCGCCTGTCGGAGACGGCGCAGGGTCAGTTGCTCGCCGATATCCTGCGCATCGACCCGCGCGAACTGATCGTGCCGGACACGCTGTTCCATGACCCGGAATTCCGCCCGGTGCTGGATGTCGTCGGCCGTGTGGCGGTGCCGCAGCCGGCGGTGCTGTTCGACAGCGCAACGGCGGAAGGCCGCATCGCGCGCTATTTCGGCGTTTCCACGCTGGATGGCTTCGGCACTTTTTCGCGCGCCGAGTTGGCGGCGGCGTCCGCCGCCGTTGCCTATGTGGAAAAGACGCAGATCGCCGAGCGCCCGCCGCTCGGCCGGCCGGAGCGCGAAAGCTCGGCCTCCACGCTGTTCATCGATCCCGCCACGCGCGCCAATCTAGAATTGGTGCGTACACTCTCCGGCGAGCGCAGCGGCACGCTTTTGAAAGCCATCGACCGCACCGTGACGAGCGGCGGTGCGCGGCTTCTGGCCGAGCGCCTGATGTCGCCGCTCACCGATCCCGACGCGATCAATGCGCGCCTCGATTCGATTTCGGCTCTCGCCGACCGGGCCTCCTTCTGCGAGGACTTGCGACGGGCTCTGAAGCGCCTTCCCGACATGCCGCGCGCCCTTTCGCGCATCGCGCTCGGCCGCGGCGGCCCGCGGGATCTCGGCGCGATCTTTCAGGGCCTTTCCACCTCTGCGGAAATCGCTCAGCTGATGGCCGTAGAAGATCTTGATGGCGAGCTTTCTGAGGCCCGCAAGGCCGTTGCCGCGCTACCGATCGACCTTTCGCATCGGCTCGCCTTCATGCTCGCCGACGAACTGCCGCTTCTCAAGCGCGACGGCGGTTTCATTCGCGAAGGCGCGGATGGCGAACTCGACGAGATGCGGGCGCTGCGCGACCAGTCGCGCCGGGTCATCGCCGGTCTCCAGCTGCAATATGCCGAGGAGACGGGCGTCAAGTCGCTCAAGATCAAACACAACAATGTGCTCGGCTATTTCATCGAGGTCTCCGCCGGAAACGCTTCGGCGCTGACCGATGGTGACGAGGCGAAGGCGCGCTTCATCCACCGCCAGACCATGGCCGGCGCCATGCGGTTCACGACGACCGTGCTCTCCGAGCTGGAAACGAAGATCGCCAATGCCGCCGACCGGGCGCTCGCCATCGAATTGAAAGCCTTCGACGGCCTTGTCGAAGCGGTCGTTGCTGAAGCCGAGCCCATCAAGGCGGCAGCCCGGGCGCTTGGCGTCGTCGATGTGTCCGTCGGGCTTGCGGCGCTGGCCGAGGAGCAGGCCTATTGCCGGCCGACTGTCGATCATTCCACCATGTTCGCCATCGTCGGCGGGCGGCATCCGGTCGTCGAGCAAGCGTTGCGCCGCCAGCAGGGTGCCGCCTTCGTCGCCAATTCCTGTGATCTCTCGCCGGCGGACGGCAAGGGGCACGGCGCGATCTGGCTGCTTACCGGTCCGAACATGGGCGGTAAGTCGACCTTCCTGCGCCAGAACGCGCTGATCGCCATCCTTGCCCAGATGGGGTCTTACGTCCCGGCCGAAAGCGCCCATATCGGTATCGTCGACCGGCTGTTTTCGCGCGTCGGCGCGTCGGATGACCTGGCCCGCGGCCGCTCGACCTTCATGGTCGAGATGGTCGAGACGGCGGCGATCCTCAATCAGGCGACCGACCGTTCGCTCGTCATCCTCGACGAAATCGGCCGCGGCACCGCCACGTTCGATGGCCTGTCCATCGCCTGGGCCGCTGTCGAGCACCTGCACGAGGCCAATCGCTGCCGTGGGCTTTTCGCCACGCATTTCCACGAGTTGACGGTGCTGTCCGAAAAACTCGCGCGCCTTTCCAACGCCACAATGCGCGTCAAGGAGTGGGACGGCGACGTGATCTTCCTGCACGAGGTCGGCCCCGGTGCCGCGGACCGTTCCTACGGCATCCAGGTCGCGCGGCTTGCAGGCCTGCCGGCCTCCGTGGTGGCGCGCGCAAAAGACGTGCTGGCCAAGCTGGAGGATGCCGACCGCAAGAATCCGGCAAGCCAGCTCATCGATGATCTGCCACTGTTCCAGGTTGCGGTGCGTCGCGAGGAGGCCAGGCGGGATTCTGCGCCCTCCAAGGTCGAGGCGCTGGTCAAGGATATCAACCCGGACGACATGACGCCGCGCGAGGCGCTTGATGCGCTTTACGCGCTGAAGAAAGAACTTGGCAATCGCTAGCGCCTAGGATGGCTGTTTTCCGGCGCTGAAAGGGTCTATAGCGCATGCGAACCGAACGGGCGGTGGAAGACAAGCGGGACGCAGGCCGGCATCCGATGGAACATAAGCTTTTGGCACCGGCCGATTCCGGCCTTCTCGACGTGCCGGCGTTGCGCGCCAGATGTGAATTCATCGCCAGCACCAATGCCGATTACCGCGACCGGATGCGCAGCGCGCTTCTGGCCGAATTCAAGAAGGTCAATGCGGCCGGGCGTGAACGGGCGCGCGAACTGCTCTTTGCCGATGGCAGCGGCCTGCAATGCGCTGCCCGCATTTCCTGGCTCCAGGACCAACTGATCGCCGTCCTGCACGATTTTGCCCTGAACCACGTCTTTAGTGCCGGCCAGGCCTCGCCTGCCAGCCGCATCACGGTCACGGCCGTCGGTGGCTATGGCCGCGGCACGCTGGCACCGGGCTCGGATATCGACCTGCTCTTCCTGCTGCCGGCGAAACCCGCCGCC
Organism: Shinella sp. GW821-FHT11G07; assembly: GCF_058808115.1. Taxonomy (NCBI): domain Bacteria; kingdom Pseudomonadati; phylum Pseudomonadota; class Alphaproteobacteria; order Hyphomicrobiales; family Rhizobiaceae; genus Shinella; species Shinella sp. GW821-FHT11G07. The sequence goes on along the minus strand of NZ_JBXARJ010000006.1, from coordinate 190,590 downwards.
TGGAGCGAGCCGGCCATCGAGTTCATGCTCTATATCCTGTGGGATCTCGGCTTCAAGGTCGGCCATGCCACGCGCAATTTGGAAGAGTGCATCCAGCTCTCCAAGGGCGACATGACGATCCGCACAGCGATCCTCGAAGCCCGCTATATCTGCGGTTCGGTCGCGCTGTTCGAGGAACTGGCCGTGCGCTTCGACCGCGAGATCGTGCGCAATACCGGCCCGGAATTCATAGCGGCCAAACTCGCCGAGCGCGACGAACGCCACCGCAAGGCCGGTGACACGCGTTATCTCGTCGAGCCGAACGTCAAGGAAGGCAAGGGCGGGCTGCGTGACCTGCACACGCTGTTCTGGATCGCCAAGTACTTCTATCACATCCGCGATCCGGCCGAGCTGGTGAAGCTCGGTGTGCTGTCGCGGCAGGAATACAAGCTCTTCCAGAAGGCGGACGATTTCCTCTGGGCGGTGCGCTGCCACATGCATTTCCTGACGGGCAAGGCAGAGGAGCGGTTGTCCTTCGACATCCAGCGCGAGATCGCCGAATGCCTGGGCTACCAGCCGCATCCGGGTCTCTCCGCCGTCGAACGCTTCATGAAGCACTATTTTCTCGTCGCCAAGGACATCGGCGACCTGACACGCATCTTCTGCGCCACGCTGGAGGACCAGCAAGCGAAGGAAGCTCCCGGCATTTCGGCCGCCATCAGCCGCTTCACCCGCCGTACGCGAAAGATTGCCGGTACGCTGGATTTCCTCGAAGACCGCGGCCGCATCACGATTGCCGATCCTGACGTCTTCAAGCGCGATCCGGTCAATCTCATCCGACTGTTCCATATCGCCGACATTAATGGGCTGGAGTTCCACCCGGACGCGCTGAAGCAGGTGACGCGTTCGCTGAAGCTCATCAACGGGGCACTGCGCGAAAACGAGGAGGCGAACCGTCTCTTCCTGTCGATCCTGACCTCGCCGCGCGACCCGGCCCTCATTCTGCGTCGCATGAACGAGGCCGGCGTGCTCGGCAAGTTTATCCCGGAATTCGGCAAGATCGTCGCGATGATGCAGTTCAACATGTATCACCACTATACGGTCGACGAGCATCTGATCCGTGCCGTCGGCGTGTTGGCCAATATCGACCAGGGCCGCGAGAAGGAAGCGCATCCGCTGAGCTATCAGGTGATGCCTGGCATCGAGGACCGCATATCGCTTTATGTCGCGGTCCTGTTGCACGACATCGCCAAGGGCCGCCCGGAGGACCATTCCGAGGCGGGCGCCAAGGTCGCGCGCAAACTCTGCCCACGCTTCGGCCTTTCGCCGAAGCAGACGGAGCTGGTCGTCTGGCTGATCGAGGAACACCTCACCATGTCGATGGTCGCCCAGACGCGCGACCTCAACGACCGCAAGACCATCGTCGACTTCGCCGAAAAGGTGCAGTCGATGGAGCGGTTGAAGATGCTACTGGTGCTGACGGTCTGCGATATCCGCGCCGTCGGCCCCGGCGTGTGGAATGGCTGGAAGGGCCAGCTGCTGCGCACGCTCTACTATGAAACCGAGCTGCTGATTTCCGGTGGCTTCTCTGAACTGTCGCGCAAGGAGCGTGCGCAGGCGGCGCGCGAAGTCCTGTCCAATGCGCTTCCGGCCGACTGGAGCCAGAAGGACCGCAAGGCCTGCACCAAGCTGCACTACGATCCCTACCTGCTGACGGTGTCGCTGGAGGATCAGGTGCGCCATGCCGCGTTCATCCGCGAGGCGGACAAGGCCGGCAAGCCGCTCGCCACCATGGTGCGCACGCATTCCTTCCACGCCATCACCGAAATCACGGTGCTGTCGCCCGACCATCCACGTCTCTTGACGGTGATTGCCGGAGCGTGTGCGGCAGCGGGCGCCAACATCGTCGACGCGCAGATCTTCACGACCTCCGACGGGCGGGCGCTCGACACTATCCTGGTCAACCGCGAGTTTCCCAACGATGCCGACGAGACACGCCGCGCCGCCACGATCGGCCGGATGATCGAGGACGTGCTGTCCGGCCGCAAGCGCCTGCCGGAGGTGATTGCGACCCGCACTAAGAGCCGCAAGCGCAACCGCACCTTCACCGTGCCGCCGGCCGTCACCATCTCGAATACGCTGTCGAACAAGTTCACGGTCATCGAGATCGAATGCCTCGACCGGCCCGGCCTGCTGTCCGAGGTGACGGCGGTGCTGTCGGATCTGTCGCTCGATATTGCCTCGGCGCATATCACCACCTTCGGCGAAAAGGTCATCGATACGTTCTACGTCACCGATCTCGTCGGCCAGAAGGTCACCAATGACAACAGGCACACCAACATCATCGCCCGGTTGAAGGCCGTGATGGCGGACGAGGCGGATGAAGTGCGCGACCGCATGCCGCCGGGCATGATCGCGCCGGCCGCCCCTGCGCCGAGAAGGGTCAAGGCACCACAATGAGTCTGGTCAAGAAATTCGCGACCGTCGGCGGCGCGACGCTCGGCAGCCGCGTGCTCGGCTTTGCGCGCGAAACGCTGATGGCGGCGGCACTCGGCACCGGGCCGATGGCCGACGCCTTCTACGCCGCCTTCCGTTTCCCCAACCTCTTCCGTCGCCTGTTTGCCGAGGGCGCCTTCAACGCCGCCTTCGTGCCGCTCTTCGCCAAGGAGATCGAGGCCGGCGGCATCGATGGCGCCAAGCGTTTCTCCGAAGAGGTTTTCGGCGTCCTCTTCAGCGTGCTTCTGTTGCTGACCATCGCGATGGAGCTGTTGATGCCGCTCCTCGTCGCCTGGGTCATCGCGCCGGGCTTCGTGGGGGACGCGGAAAAGTTCGACGTAACTGTGAAGCTCGCCGTCGTCATGTTCCCCTACCTGATGTGCATGTCGCTGACGGCGATGCTGTCGGGCATGCTGAACTCGCTGCACCACTATTTTGCGGCTGCGATTGCGCCTGTCTTCCTGAATGTCGTGCTGATCGCAGCACTTGGTTATGGTCTCTGGCAGGGCGCTTCGCCGCTTGAGACAGCGTGGTATCTCTCCTGGGGCGTGCTCGTCGCTGGCCTGTTGCAGATGGCGGTGCTCTATGCGGGCGTGCGCCATGCGGGCATGAAGATCGGCTTTCGCCGTCCGCGCATCACGCCGAACGTCAAGCGCCTCCTGTGGTTGGCTTTTCCTGCAGCCGTCACCGGCGGCATCACCCAGATCAACCAGATCATCGGCCAGATGATCGCCTCCACCAAGGACGGCGCGATCTCCGTGCTGCAATATGCCGACCGCGTCTACCAGTTGCCGCTCGGCGTCGTCGGCATCGCCGTCGGGGTCGTGCTGCTGCCGGAGCTGGCGCGGGCGCTGAAGGGCGGGCAGGAGCGGGAAGCCGGCAACCTGCAGAACCGCTCGCTGGAATTCGTGCTCTTCCTGACTTTGCCGGCCGCCGGCGCGCTGTGGGTGATTTCCGACGAGATCGTGCGCGTGCTCTATGAGCGTGGCGCCTTCAGCCCGGAAACCACCTCCATCGTGGCGGGCACGCTCGCCATCTACGGTCTTGGCCTGCCGGGCTTCGTGATGATCAAGGCACTAAACCCCGGTTTCTTCGCCCGAGAGGACACCAAGACGCCGATGCGCATCACGCTCATGTCGGTCGTCATCAACTGCGTGCTCGCGGTCTCGCTCTTCCCGTTGTTCTACGAGCGCGGCATTGCCACGGCGGAAGCCGTGTCCGGTTGGCTGACGGCAATCCTGCTTTTCGTAACCCTGGTGCGCCGTGGCCATTGGCCATTGGAGAAGGCGCTGCTCTGGCGTGTCGCACGGCTGCTGATCGCGACTGTTGTCATGGCCGTGGCCCTTGACTATGCCTCCGACTACCTTGCCGATCGCCTCGCCCCGGCGTCGCCGCTCTACGAGCAACTGCTGGCGCTCGGTCTTCTCATCGGCTTTGCCATGGTCGTCTACTTCTCCGTCGCCTTCCTGATCGGCGGCGCCAACCTCGGCATGATCCGCCGCAACATCAAGCGCAAGCCGAAGGCTGCGGCGGCACCCACGGACGAGCCGTTGGAATAGGCTCTCAGCGCGCGGCAAGCGCCGTGCGCCGTCCAAGCCGAGCCAGCCCACCGCAATGGTGCCAGCGCCGTTTCGGCCCGACATCGACATGGACGATGCCGTTGCAATAGGTGCCGATGCCGCCGATCGACGGCGCGGACCTTGCGGCGGCAATGATCCGCTTCACGGAGACGCCCGGCACGCGGATATCGGCGGCAAGGCATTTTCGGTGCAATGATCCGCGCCGACCACCCGAACGGTGGCCTGATGTGACAAGCGGGCGGCGCCCGACCTGGCGCGCAATGTGGGAGAGGATGACGCGCAGTTTGCCCGGAAAACATCGGTGCCGCACGCGCGTCGTCTGGACGGTGTAGACTTTCGCGACACCGCCTTTTTCGCTTTTGGCGACATGTTTGTGATTGCCGCCAGCCGTGGCTTCGGCCGCGAAAATCGATGTCAGTGCGATCACACAGGCAAGCAGGGTCGAGCAATTGTTGCGCATGGCACACTCCGGTTTGCGACACCGCGTCGAAACGCGGCCGATCAAAATCCGACTGCCCCTTTCCCCGCCGGGAACAGAGGCCCTGAAAGTGTCATTTATGAGGAGATGCTGATGAGAGGCCGGTTGAGGCCGCGGCGCGCAGACCCTGCCGCGCTGGCCCTCTTGATCGACATCCCTGTGCCGTGCATAAGCGCCCACATATTTTTTCGTGCAGTTCCGGACGGAAAACCGCCTTGGAATGGCTTCAGCAACAGGATCAGGCCCTCCACCCGCCTGAAGGATAATCGTCATGAGCGCATTCAAGCCTCTCGTCTTCTCCGGCGTCCAACCGACCGGCAACCTCCATCTCGGCAACTATCTGGGTGCGATCCGCAAATTCGTCGCCCTTCAGGCCGATAACGACTGCATCTACTGCGTCGTCGACCTGCATGCGCTGACAGCGCAGCTGGTGCACGAGGACATGCGGGGCCAGATCCGCTCGATTGCTGCGGCGTTCATCGCGTCGGGCATCGACCCGACGAAACACATCGTTTTCAACCAGTCCGCCGTGCCGCAGCATGCCGAGCTTGCCTGGATCTTCAACTGCGTGGCGCGCATCGGCTGGATGGAGCGCATGACCCAGTTCAAGGACAAGACCGGCGGCAAGAATGCCGAGCAGGTCTCGCTTGGGCTGCTCGCCTATCCGAGCCTGATGGCGGCCGACATCCTTGTCTACCGCGCCACCCATGTGCCGGTCGGCGACGACCAGAAGCAGCACCTGGAGCTGACCCGCGACATCGCCCAGAAATTCAACATCGACTTCGGCAGCCACATCCGCAATGCCGGTACCGGCGTTGATATCGTTGTCGGCGAGGAGCCGGTGCACGCCTATTTCCCGATGGTGGAGCCGCTGATCGGCGGTCCTGCGCCGCGTGTCATGTCGCTGCGCGACGGCACGAAGAAGATGTCGAAATCGGATGCGTCCGATCTCTCGCGCATCAACCTCACCGACGATGCCGACACGATCTCCAAGAAAATCCGCAAGGCGAAGACCGATCCGGACGCGTTGCCGAGTGAAGTCGACGGCCTGAAGGGCCGCCCCGAGGCGGATAACCTCGTCGGCATCTACGCGGCACTCTCCGACAAGAGCAAGGCCGAGATTCTGTCCCAGTTCGGCGGTCAGCAGTTCTCCGCCTTCAAGCCGGCGCTGGTCGACCTTGCCGTCACCGTGCTGTCGCCGATCACCGACGAGATGCGTCGCCTGATGGACGACACGACCCACATCGACGCGATCCTGCGGGATGGCGGCGAAAGAGCGCGGGCGCGGGCCGAAAAAACCATGAAGGAAGTTCGCGACATCGTCGGTTTTGTGCAGTAAGGTCGCCGCGAAACGTCCTTGAGAGAAGGGGGCCGTATGGTTTCTCGACGACTTTCCCGCCTTGAAGGCCACCGCCGGAAATTTCTGGCGGTCATCGACGACACGCCGGAATGCCAGCGCGCCGTCCACTATGCGGGAAGCCGGGCGAAGAATTCCAATGGCGGCGTCGTGCTGCTCTATGTGATCGCCAACGCCGATTTCCAGCAATGGCTGGGCGTCGAGGAGATCATGCGGGCGGAAGCGCGCGAAGAGGCGGAAGCCGTGCTCGCCAAGGCGGCGCAGGCGCTGCGCGAAGCGGTCGGCATCGAGGCGGAAATGGTCATCCGCGAAGGTGTCGCGAGCGAAGCCATCAACGGGCTGATCGAGGAGGACCGCGATATCGCGATCCTCGTTCTGGCGGCCGGGTCCGCCAAGGAAGGGCCGGGGCCGCTGGTCTCGTCGCTCGCAAGCCGCGCGCAGGCCTTCCCGATCCCGGTCACCGTCATTCCCGACCAGCTCAGCGACGAGGAATTGGACGCGCTGAGCTAAAGCAATTCCAGCAAACGTGCGCAGCAGTTTTGCGTGCCGCGAATTGCGAAGGTGAAGGACTGAGTGGTCTTGAAGAAGGGCTTGGAAAAGCCTATCTTCTTTTGAATTATTCTAAATGTCTTGGCCGGCCGGCAAGCGCCGTGCCGCACGGAGAGAAAGATGTTCATCCAGACCGAAGCGACGCCGAACCCGGCGACCCTGAAGTTCCTGCCGGGCAAGATTGTGCTGGAGACCGGCACGGCCGAATTCCGCGACGAGACGGAAGCGCGCGCCGCTTCGCCGCTGGCCGCCCGCCTGTTCGGCGTACCGGGCGTCACCGGCGTGTTCCTCGGCTATGATTTCATCACCGTCACCAAGGACAGCGCCGACTGGCAGCACATGAAGCCGGCGATCCTCGGCAACATCATGGAACATTTCATGTCCGGCCAGCCGGTCGTGGCGAGCGGTGCGCTTGCCGGCAGCGACCAGCCGGAAGAGGGCGAGTTCTTCAACGAAGGCGACGAGACGATCGTCGCGACCATCAAGGAACTGCTCGACACCCGCGTGCGTCCGGCCGTGGCGCAGGACGGCGGCGACATCACCTTCAAGGGTTTCCGCGATGGCGTCGTCTATCTCAACATGAAGGGTGCGTGCTCGGGCTGCCCGTCTTCGACGGCGACGCTGAAGCACGGCGTGCAGAACCTTCTTCGCCATTTCGTACCGGAAGTGCAGGAAGTTGAAGCCGTCATGTAATGCCTGCCCCGCGAACCGCAGGTCTCCGTCATGATCCTCCTTGCGATCGATACGGCAGGCACGGGCTGTTACGCGGCGCTCTATGACACCGATCAGGACACCATCCTCGGCGCTGCCGGCGCCGATATCGGCCGCGGCCATGCCGAGCGGCTGATGGACTTCGTCGATGCGGCACTCGATGCCGCCGGCATGACCTTGCAGGATATCGGCCGCATCGCGGTCACTGTCGGCCCCGGCTCCTTCACCGGCATCCGTGTCGGCGTGGCGGCCGCACGGGGCCTCGCGCTGGCGCTCGGCGTGCCGGCCGTCGGCGTCTCGACGCTTGCGGCGATCGCTGCCGACCACCGGACGGGAACGCCCCTGATGGTCGCGATGGATGCCAAGCGCGATGAGGTCTACTGGCAGCGCTTTGCAGCCGATGGCGCGGAAGCATCACCGCCGGCGATCGGCTCCATCGACGAGGTGCGCGGCATCGCCGCGGGCCATGATGGTGTGCTCGCCGGCTCTGCCGCCGCATTGCTGCGTGATGGCGCCCCACAGGCGGGCGACGGCGTCTCCGTCGCCACCGTGGCGCGCCTCGGTGCAAGCCTCGATCCGCAAGCCCACTTGCCGAAACCGCTCTATCTGCGCGGCCCCGATGCCAAGCCGCAGGCGGGATTCGCGATCCGGAGGGCGTGATCTGATGGCGCTCACCGACTATTTCACCCGCAAGCCGGCTTTCGATATCTTTCCGCTCGAAACCGCCGATGCCGGCATTGCCGCGATGCTGCATCGCGCGCGGTTTCCCCAGCCGTGGAACGATGGCGAATTCCATTCCCTGCTGTCGCAGCAGCCGGTCTACGGCTTCGTCGCGCTGCGGGAAGGCGTACTCGGCCGTACTGCCGGCGGCTTCGTGCTCGGCCGTGCGATGGCCGGTGAAGCGGAAATCCTGACGATCGGCGTCGATCTGCGCTTCGAGCGCGCCGGCCTCGGCTGGCGGCTGATGCAGGCCGCGATTCGCGAGGCGAAGATGCGCGGCGCGGAAGATATTTTCCTCGAGGTCGACGATGGCAATGTCGCGGCTTGCGGGCTTTACGCCAAGCTCGGCTTCCTCAAGGTGGGCGAGCGCAAGGCCTATTATGCCGCGGCCGATGGTCGCCGGTCCACGGCGCTTGTCATGCGGCGTGATCTTCGCTAGTTCCCCTGTATTGGGAGGCTGAACGAACAAGGGCGGGTCGCATGACGGAAGTGGAGAAATCGCTGGAAGAGCTTTGTGTCGAGCGCGGCATGCGCATGACGGAGCAGCGCCGAATCATTGCGCGCGTGCTGGAAGGTTCTGCCGATCATCCGGACGTCGAGGAGCTTTACCGCCGTTCGTCTGCCATCGATGCGCGCATTTCCATCTCGACCGTCTATCGCACCGTCAAACTCTTCGAGGATGCCGGTATCATCGAGCGGCATGATTTTCGCGATGGCCGCTCGCGCTATGAGACGGTGCCGGACGAGCATCACGATCACCTGATCGACCTCAAGACCGGCAACGTCATCGAGTTTCATTCGCCGGAGATCGAGGCCCTGCAGGAGCGCATCGCGCGCGAGCACGGTTTTCGGCTCGTCGACCACCGTCTGGAACTCTACGGTGTTCCCCTCAAGGAGGGCGAGTGAGGCAAACCCTTGCTCCCTCTGAATACCTCCCGGTGATCTTTTGATCACCTGGCTGCGCCTCGCCATTGCCCTGATCGTCCTTGTCACGGTGACGCTGGTCCTGCTGCCGATCCAGCTTGTCGGCCTGCGCTTCAACCTGAAATTCCGCCGCCGCCTGCCGCGTCTCTGGCACCGTGTCGCCTGCCGTGTGCTCGGCCTGAAGGTGCGCGTGCATGGCACATTGGAACCCAGCCGCCCGCTGCTGATCGCCGCCAACCATGCCTCATGGAAGGATATCATGGTGCTCGGCTCGGTGGCTGACGTCGTCTATATCGCCAAGGCCGAGGTGCGCGGCTGGCCGGTCTTCGGCGTGCTTGCCCGCTTGCAGGCGACAATCTTCGTGGAGCGCGAGCAGCGCCAGAAGACCGGCGACCAGGTGGACGAGATCGCGCGCCGTCTGACCGATGGTGAAATCGTCGTGCTCTTCCCGGAGGGGACGACCTCGGACGGCAACCGGTTGCTGGAGATGAAGACCTCGTTGTTTGGCGCCGCCGCCTCCGCCGTGCCGCATGCACCGGGCGGCGTGGTGCATATCCAGCCGGTGTCGATTGCCTATACCGGCGTGCACGGCATGGCGATGGGACGGTTCCACCGGCCGATCGCCGCCTGGCCGGGTGACATCGAGCTCCTGCCGCATCTTCTCGGCGTGGCGCGTGAAGGCGCGGTCGATGTCGACGTCGATTTCGGCGAGCGCGTGGACTACACGCGGGCAAGCAATCGCAAGCAGGTGAGCCGCGACGTCGAGGCACGTATTCGCGCCATGCTGGGCGCGCGGCTGCGCGGCCGGTAGATCCACGGCAGACAGGGCTTCATTTTTCGGGGTTTTTCCACTATGGAAGCGGCCATGAGCGAACAATCCCTCTCCATGCCCGTCGCAACCGCCACGCCGAACACCCGCAAGGTCTTCGTGAAGACCTATGGCTGTCAGATGAATGTCTATGACAGCGAGCGCATGACGGATGCGCTGTCGAAGGACGGCTATCAGGCGACGGACGTGCTGGAGGACGCTGATCTCGTTCTCCTCAATACCTGTCATATCCGCGAGAAGGCGGCGGAAAAGGTCTATTCCGAACTCGGCCGCCTGCGCGACATGAAGAAGGCCCGCGCCAAGGACGGCCGCGAGATGGTGATCGGCGTCACCGGCTGCGTTGCCCAGGCGGAAGGCAAGGAAATCCTGCGCCGCGCGCCAGCGGTCGATCTGGTGATCGGCCCGCAGACCTATCATCGCCTGCCCGACGCTCTGCGCCGCGCCAAGGGCGGTGAACGCGTCGTCGAGACGGATTATGCGATCGAGGACAAGTTCGAGCACCTGCCGGCACCGGAAAAAGCCAGGACCCGCGCCCGCGGCGTTACCGCCTTCCTCACTGTGCAGGAAGGCTGCGACAAGTTCTGTACGTTCTGCGTGGTGCCTTACACGCGCGGATCCGAAGTTTCCCGCCCCGTTTCGCAGATCGTCTCCGAGGCTGAACGCCTTGTCGATGGCGGCGTGCGCGAAATCACGCTGCTCGGCCAGAACGTCAATGCCTGGCATGGCCTCGGCCCGGACGGTACCGAATGGGGCCTCGGCGATCTTCTCTACCGGCTTGCCGAAATCGAAGGGCTCGCGCGGCTCCGCTATACGACGAGCCATCCGCGCGACATGGACGACCGCCTGGTCGAGGCGCACCGCGACCTGCCGGCGCTGATGCCTTACCTGCATCTGCCGGTCCAGTCGGGCTCGGACCGCATCCTGAAAGCCATGAACCGTCGGCACACCGCGGCAGAATACATCGCCCTCATCGAACGCATCCGCGCCATCCAGCCGGAGCTGGCGATCTCGGGTGATTTCATCGTCGGTTTCCCCGGCGAGACCGATCAGGACTTCGAGGATACGATGCGTCTCATCGAGACGGTCGGTTATGCACAGGCATTTTCGTTCAAATATTCCATCCGTCCCGGCACGCCAGGTGCTGAGATGGACGGCCATGTCGACGAGGCCGTGAAGTCGGAACGCCTTGAAAGATTGCAGGCTTTGCTGTTTCGCCAGCAGCGCGAATTCGCCCGCACCTGTATCGGCAAGGAGATCGATCTGCTTCTGGAGAAGCCCGGCCGCATGCCGGGACAGCTCGTTGGCCGTTCGCCCTGGCTGCAGCCTGTGAATGTTGATGCAAAAACGTCGGAAATCGGTGACATTATCAGGGTACGAATCACCGATGCCGGGCCCAACAGCCTCTTCGCAGAAGCGATCAGGTGACGGGCGGACCCAAGGAGCTTGACCGCTTGAACGGACACGAACTGATGACGTCATCGCCGCGCCAGTCGAAAACCCAGACCGACGCAAATCACTTCGTGCTCACTTTCGAGAACAATCGATACGCAAGCGAGCTTTTCGGTCAGTTCGACCAGCACCTCAAGCTTATCGAACAGCGCCTCGGCATCGATGCTCGAGCGCGGGGCAATTCCGTATCGATCTCCGGCGAAATCGTGGCCACCAACCAGGCCCGCCGTGCGCTCGACTATCTCTACGGGCGCCTGCAAAGCGGCGGCTCGATCGAGCTGTCCGACGTCGAGGGCGCGATCCGCATGGCGATCGCCGCGGACGACCAGCTTTCGCTGCCGACCATGGAGCGCAAGGCCAAGCTCTCCATGTCGCAGATCTCCACCCGCAAGAAGACCATCGTGGCCCGCACGCCGATGCAGGATACCTATATCCGCGCGCTGGAGCGGTCCGAACTCGTCTTCGGTGTCGGCCCGGCCGGTACCGGCAAGACCTATCTTGCTGTCGCCCATGCCGCCCAGCTTCTGGAGCGTGGCGCGGTCGATCGCATCATCCTGTCGCGTCCGGCCGTCGAAGCCGGCGAGCGCCTCGGCTTCCTGCCGGGCGACATGAAGGAGAAGGTCGATCCCTATCTGCGGCCGCTCTATGACGCGCTCTACGACATGATGCCGGGCGACAAGGTGGAACGCGCCATCGCCGCCGGTGTCATCGAAATCGCGCCGCTCGCCTTCATGCGCGGCCGGACGCTCGCCAATGCCGCGGTCATCCTCGACGAGGCGCAGAATACGACCTCGATGCAGATGAAGATGTTCCTGACGCGCCTTGGCGAAAACGGCCGCATGATCGTCACCGGCGACCCGAGCCAGGTCGACCTGCCGCGTGGCGTCAAGTCGGGCCTCGTCGAAGCGCTGCAGATCCTCAAGGGTGTCGAAGGCGTTGCCGTCGCGCGCTTCAAGGATGTCGACGTCGTGCGCCACCCGATGGTCGCCCGCATCGTCCGGGCCTACGAAGCCCAGACGGCCGTGCAGGACGAAAGCGAGCAGGTCGATCGCTGAGGCGGTCCTCATAATCTCATGAGCGAACTCGACATACAGATTTCCGTGGAGGAGGGCGCATGGCCCTCCGAAGAGCGCCTGCGCGCGACGAGCGAACGCGTTCTGGGCGTGGCGGCAGGATTCCTCGCAAGAGAGGAAAAACAGCCGTTCCCCAAGACGGGTGCGCCCGAAGTTTCGCTGGTCTTCACCAATGACGCAGAGATCCGCGGCATCAATGCGGAATGGCGCAGCCAGGACAAGCCGACCAACGTGCTGTCCTTTCCGGCCTTCCCGCTGACGCCCGGAAAAATGCCGGGGCCGATGCTCGGCGACATCATCTTTGCCGAGGAAACGCTGACCCGCGAGGCGGGCGAACTCGGCAAGCCTTTCGACGATCACCTCACGCATCTGCTGGTGCATGGATTTCTGCATCTCTTCGGCTATGATCACATGGACGATGAAGAAGCAGAAAAAATGGAAGGGCTGGAGACTCGCATTCTTGCCGAGCTTGGCCTATCTGACCCCTACGGGGATGACCCCGATGAATAGTTTGGACCAATGAGCGACTTCAGAAACCAGTCGGTAGCGACGGAAAAGAGCGAGGCGGACGCCTCAAGTCAGGACGAGGCGGGCAGTAGTAGCAGCGCGCCGAAGCAGGAAAGCACGGGCCGGTCATCCCTCTGGTCCCGCGCGACACGGCTTTGGCGCATGACGGGCGCCTCGACCCTTCGCAAGGACCTCACCGAGGCCTTGATGACCGAGGACACCGGCGGCGAGCCGGCCTTCCTGCCCGAAGAGCGGGCGATGCTGCACAATATTCTTCGTTTCCGCGAGGTGCGGGTCGAAGACGTCATGGTGCCGCGGGCCGATATCGAGGCCGTCGACCAGGACATCACGATTGCCGAACTGATGGTGATCTTCGAGGATTCCGGCCGCTCGCGCATGCCGGTCTACAACGAGAGCCTCGATGACCCGCGCGGCATGGTCCATATCCGCGACCTTCTCGCCTATGTCACCAAGCAGGCCCGCAACAAGCGCCGCACCAGGGCGAAGAGCGGCACCGCCGCCCCTGTTGTTTCAGTCGCCGAGAAGCCGGCGCGCACGCCCAAGCCCGAATTCGACCTTGGACGCGTCGATCTCTCCAAGACGGTCGCCGAAGCCGGCATCATCCGTCAGGTTCTCTTCGTGCCACCCTCCATGCTCGCCGCCGACCTGATGGCGCGCATGCAGGCCGACCGCACGCAGATGGCGCTGGTCATCGACGAATATGGCGGTACCGACGGTCTCGCCTCGCTGGAAGACATCGTCGAGATGGTCGTCGGCGACATCGAGGACGAACACGACGACGACGAAGTGATGATCCAGCGCGTCAGCGACGATGTGTTTATCGCCGATGCGCGCGTCGAGCTCGAGGAACTGGCCGAAGCGATCGGCCGGGATTTCGATATTCGTGACCAGCTGGAAGATGCCGATACGCTTGGTGGCTTGATTTTCGCCTCGCTCGGCCGCATTCCGGTGCGCGGCGAGGTCGTGCAGGCGGTGCCGGGCTTCGAATTCCATGTGCTCGATGCCGATCCGCGCCGCGTCAAGCGGGTGCGTGTCACGCGCAAGCGCGCCAGCTCGGTCCGTCGCCGCGAGCGCCGGCCGGAAGGCGAGGGGACGGCGACACCCGCCGACCATGCAAAGCTGCCTGAACAGCAGAATGACGGGGCGAGCGCCGAATAGGCAGCGTCCGCCGTTCTTCTAAAATGATCTGCGCCTTGTGCCGCCGTGACGCGGGACAAGGCGTTGGTTTTTTGGAAGACTGGCGCGGGCTGATTCGGGCAGCAATTCCAGCACGGCGCGCAGGGGTTTTCGTCCGGAACTGCGACAAACAAGGGGACGGAGCGTTTGCGCGTTTTTGAGAAGCGCGCAGGCTCGAGCAAAGGGGACGGCATGGAGCGGCTTGCGAGCACGGTCATGCTCCTGTCTGGAACGAGACGGGCGCTTGTGGCATTTCTTGCGGGCTTGATCGGCGTGCTGGCTCTGCCACCCTTCGGTTTCTTCGCAGCCTTCTTCGTTTCCTTCACTGTGCTTGTCTGGCTGCTCGACGGCGCGAGCGCGGCACCGGAGGCCGGTTTCATGCGGCGCCTCGCCCCGGCCTTCCGTATCGGCTGGTTCTTCGGCTTTGGTTATTTCGTCGGCGGGCTCTGGTGGCTCGGCAATGCGCTGCTTGTGGAGGCCGACGCCTTTGCCTGGGCGCTGCCGCTCGCCGTCTTCGGCCTGCCCGCCTTCCTCGCCTTGTTTTACGGTCTCGCGACCGCGCTGGCACGCCTCCTCTGGTCGGATGGCATGGGCCGCATTGCCGCCCTCGCCCTCGCCTTCGGTATCGGCGAGTGGCTGCGCAGCACGCTTTTTACCGGGTTTCCCTGGAACGCCATCGGTTATGGGGCGATGCCCGTACCGCTGTTCATGCAATCGTCGGGCCTTGTCGGCATCGCGAGCATGAATGCGCTCGCTGTCTTCGTCTTCGCCGCGCCGGCCCTGCTCGGCACCCGGCGTGGCAGGCTTCCCGGTCTCACGCTCGCCACGCTGCTCTTTGCCGCCCATGTCGGTTACGGCTATTATGCCCTGAACCTGGTGCCGACGCCGGAAAGCCAGACGACTGTCATCCGCCTCGTCCAGCCGGTCATCGACCAGGCGACGAAACTCGATGATTCCGCCCGCGCGGAGATTTTCGAGCGCCACCTTTCCCTGAGTGCGGCAAAGCCGGAAGGGGACGGCAAGCGGCCCGATATCGTCGTCTGGCCGGAAACCTCCATTCCCTTCATACTCACGGACAATCCGGACGCCCTCGTGCGCATTGCCGATGTGCTGGAGGACGATCAGGTGCTGATCGCCGGCGCGGTGCGCACGGAGAGTGCCGGTTCCGGCAAGGCGCCGCGCTACTACAACTCCATCTACGCGATCGAGGGCAAGGGGCAGATCATCGGCGCGGCCGACAAGGTTCATCTGGTGCCGTTCGGCGAATACATGCCCTTTGCCGAGGTCTTTGAAAGCTTTGGTGTGAGTGCCGTCGCCATGCCGGGCGGTTTTTCCGCCGCCCGCGACCATCAGCTCCTCAATGCGCTCGGCAAGGGTCTTTATCCGCTGGTCTGCTACGAGGCGATCTTCCCGCACGAGATCAACAGATCGGCCGACGACGCGGCGGCGTTGCTGAACGTGACCAATGACGCCTGGTTCGGCACTACGCCCGGCCCCTTCCAGCACTTCCAGCAGGCGCGTCTGCGGGCCGTCGAGCGCGGTCTGCCACTGATTCGCGCCGCCAATAATGGCATTTCTGCCATCGTCGATGCGAAGGGGCAGGTCGTGGCGGGCCTCGCACATGACGTACCGGGCTTCGTGGATGCAACTCTTCCGGGAAGGTTTACGTTGGGTGAGGGGGAAAAGTGGCGGAACTGGTCATTTCCTATCGTTCTCGGCCTTCTCTTTGTCATGGCGGGCATTTCTCGCATTGGTTTTAGAAACAGGGTGAATTGACCAAAAACCCCTAAAATAGCATAGTGCACGCCGCCGGCTGTTCTCCTGTATTGTGATGACCTTCAGTGGTTGCGCATACAACGTGACGTTAAGTCATCGTTAAGGCTGCCGGATGGGTGGGGCCAATTCCGCGCGTTAGGACGAAAGTGATGATGGAAAACAAAAAGAAGCCGAATCCGATCGATATTCATGTCGGCAGCCGGATTCGGCTTCGCAGGACCATGCTCGGCATGAGCCAGGAAAAGTTGGGGGAAAGCCTCGGTATCACCTTCCAGCAGATCCAGAAATACGAAAAGGGCACGAACCGCGTCGGCGCCAGCCGATTGCAGAACATTTCGAGCATCCTGAACGTCCCCGTCTCCTTTTTCTTCGAGGACGCGCCGGGCGACCAGACAAACACGCAGGCCGGGTTTGCGGAAGCATCGAGCTCCAACTATGTGGTCGATTTCCTGTCGTCCTCCGAGGGCCTCCAGCTCAACCGCGCCTTCGTCCGGATCGGTGATCCGAAGGTGCGCCGCAAGCTCGTCGACCTCGTCAAGGCGCTGGCAGCCGAAGCCGAGCTTGAGTGATTAATCGTTCTGGCAACGGATGAAAGGGCGGTCCCATGGGGCCGCCTTTCCTGTTTCTGGCGGCCCGTATCGCGCCGCCGGCAGATGCGAAACAACGCCCGAAATCGCAGGACATAAACATATTCTTATGTCCTTCTGTGCTTGTCTTTCCCCCGCGAACTGAATAACAACGTCGAAGTCTATTTTCTTTGAGGGGAATTCCCGCATGCGCAGCAGTTATCTCTTCACCAGCGAGTCCGTCGCCGAGGGCCACCCGGACAAGGTTTGCGACCGCATCTCCGACGAAATCGTCGATCTGGTCTATCGCGAAGCCGTGAAGTCGAAGGTCGATCCGTGGTCAGTGCGTATCGCCTGCGAGACGCTTGCGACGACCAATCGCGTCGTGATTGCCGGTGAGGTCCGCCTGCCGCCGAGCCTGCTCAAGAAGGACAAGGACGGCAACGACGTCATCAATCCCGCGAAGTTCAAGGCCGCCGCCCGCAAGGCGATCCGCGACATCGGCTACGAGCAGGACGGTTTTCACTGGAAGACGGCGAAGATCGACGTGCTGTTGCACTCCCAGTCCGCCGATATTGCCCAGGGTGTCGATAACGCTGCCGACCGGCAGGGCGACGAGGGTGCCGGCGACCAGGGCATCATGTTCGGCTACGCCTGCCGCGAAACCGCAGAACTCATGCCGGCGCCGCTCTATTATTCGCACCGCATTCTCCAGCTGCTCGCCGATGCCCGCAAGAAGGGCGAGGGCGATGCCGGCAAGCTCGGCCCGGACGCCAAGAGCCAGGTGACTGTGCGCTACGTCGACGGCAAGCCGGCCGACGTCGCCTCCATCGTTCTCTCCACGCAGCATCTCGATGCGAGCTGGGATTCGGACAAGGTTCGTGAAGTCGTCGAGCCCTATATCCGCGAAGCACTGCACGACCTGAAGATCGCTGACGATTGCGTCTGGTACATCAACCCGACCGGAAAATTCGTCATTGGCGGCCCGGATGGTGATGCCGGCCTCACCGGCCGCAAGATCATCGTCGACACCTACGGCGGCGCTGCCCCGCATGGCGGTGGTGCCTTCTCCGGCAAGGACACCACCAAGGTCGACCGTTCGGCCGCCTATGCCGCGCGTTATCTCGCCAAGAACGTCGTTGCCGCCGGCTTTGCCGATCGCTGCACGATCCAGCTGTCCTACGCCATCGGCGTCGCCCAGCCGCTCTCGGTCTATGTCGATCTGCACGACACCGGCAAGGTCAGCGAAGATGCCCTCGAAGCCGCGCTCCGCAAGGTCATGGACCTTTCGCCGTCGGGCATTCGTCGTCATCTCGACCTCAACAAGCCGATCTATGCCAAGACCGCAGCTTACGGCCATTTCGGCCGCAAGGCTGGCCGCGACGGTTCCTTCACTTGGGAGCGCCTAGACCTCGTCAAGGCTCTCAAGGACGCCTTGAAGAGCTGAGGCTGACATGAGGGATGCAGAGCGCCGTAGCCGGGCGACCGAGGCCTTTTTCGGTCGTCGCAAGGGAAAGCCGTTGCGCGAGCGGCAGGCGCAGCATCTCGAAACGTTGCTGCCGGAGCTGAAGGTCGATCTCTCGACCCCGGCCCCGGCGGATATTTCGGC
The DNA here is from genome assembly GCF_058808115.1 of Shinella sp. GW821-FHT11G07. NCBI lineage: Bacteria > Pseudomonadati > Pseudomonadota > Alphaproteobacteria > Hyphomicrobiales > Rhizobiaceae > Shinella > Shinella sp. GW821-FHT11G07. The sequence goes on along the minus strand of NZ_JBXARJ010000006.1, from coordinate 172,790 downwards.
GCTCTATGATGTGAAGCCCGCGCGCCTGCGCCTCGAAATCGGCTTTGGCGGCGGCGAACATCTCATTCATCGCGCCGTCGAGCAGCCGGAGACCGGCTTCATCGGCGTGGAACCCTTCGTCAATTCCATGGCAAAGCTGGTGGGCAGCGTCGAGGAAACGGGCGCAAAAAATATCCGGCTCTATGATGATGATGCGACGGAGCTTCTGGACTGGCTGCCGGCGGCGTCGCTCGATCAGATCGATCTGCTCTATCCGGATCCATGGCCGAAGAAGAAGCATTGGAAGAGGCGGTTCGTCTCCAAGGTGAACCTGGACCGCTTTGCCCGGGTGCTGAAGCCGGGCGGGCTCTTCTGCTTTGCGTCCGACATCGACACCTATGTCAACTGGACGCTGATGCACTGCGGGTCTCATCCCGCTTTCGTGTGGACCGCGGAAAACGCGGCCGATTGGCTGACGCCGTTTGCCGGCTGGCCAGGCACACGCTACGAGGCCAAGGCCAAGCGCGAAGGCCGTAGCTCGGCCTATCTCACCTTCCGCCGTCTCTGACGGAAGGCCTCAATCCGGTATCAGTGCAGGCTGACGGTGCGCAGCTCGTCTTCGGCGGCCTTGTAGAAGGTGCTCGAACGGTTGTCGGTGAGCAGGATCGGCGTGCCGTCTGCGCCAAACAGCGCCCAGAGGTCGAGGCTCGGATCGATTTCAGGCGCTTCCGGGAAGACGCGCGACACTTCGTCCGCCTTCATCTTGCGGATATAGCCGACCTCGCCTGCGCCGAGATGCGCAAGATCTGCCTTCGAGACGGTGTGGATTGCAGTTTTCAGTCCCATCTTTGCCTCCATGGCAATGCCGGCAGGGGCCGGCCGCTGGACGCCAATGGCCACAATGGCCCATCGGTGCGTCAGCGATCAGGTTACGCTTGAGACGATCCGGCGGGTGTTCCCGCAGGAACGGCTCATGATCTAGTCTGATACGGAAATGTTAATTTTCTTTACCATTCGTTGAGGCTCCGGCCGGACGAGGTCGACCGCCAGCAGGCCGTTCTTCAATTCGGCGCCCTGAACGCGCATGCCATCGGCAAGCACGAAGGTGCGCTGGAACTGACGGGCTGCAATGCCGCGATAAAGATAATCCCGCTCGCCGCTATCGACCTGGCGGCCGCGAATGACGAGCTGGTTTTCCTCCGTCGTCACGTCGAGCTCCTCCTCGGAGAAACCCGCGACGGCAAGCGTGATGCGCAGGCGCTCGGGCGCACCCGTGTCGCCATCCGGCCGCAGCCGCTCGATATTGTACGGAGGGTAGCCATCGTTGCCCTTGGCAATGCGCTCAAGGGTCTTTTCCATGGCGTCGAAACCCAGGAGCAATGGGCTCGTGAAAGGGGTCATGCGTGACATCGTCTAGTCCTTGGCTTCAAGCGACTGTAAGGGGACCCGACATCGGCATCCCTTTGGCTACAATATGGTGATTGCCGGCGCATGACGCAAGACGCTTGCGAAAGGCGATTTCGCAAATATAGTCGCCGCTTCGCCCGCGCGGCGCGGGTAGAATCATAAGAAACAAGGGACGGAAGCGGGCATGTCTGAGCCACGGAAAATCATCATCGACACGGATCCCGGCCAGGACGATGCCGCCGCGATCATGCTGGCGCTCGGCAGCCCGGAACTCGATATCCTCGGCATCACCACGGTTGCCGGCAACGTGCCGCTGGCTCTGACCTCCCGCAATGCCCGCATCATCCTGGAATTCTGCGCGCGGCCCGACGTGAAGGTTTTTTCCGGAGCCGACAAGCCGGTCGCACGACCGCTCATCACTGCAGAACATGTCCACGGCAAGACCGGTCTCGACGGCCCGGAGTTGCACGACCCGCAAATGCCGCTGCAGGACCAGCATGCCGTCGATTTCATCATCGAGACGTTGAATCGCGAGCCGGCCGGCACGGTGACGCTCTGCACGCTCGGCCCGCTGACCAACATTGCCACCGCGCTGGAGAAAGCGCCGGAGATAGCCGGCCGTGTGCGCGAACTGGTGATGATGGGCGGCGGCTTCTTCGAGGGCGGCAACATCACGCCGGCCGCCGAATTCAACATCTATGTCGACCCGGAAGCGGCCGCCGCCGTCTTCAAGTCCGGGATCCCGATCGTCATGATGCCGCTCGACGTGACCCACAAGGTGCTGACGCTGAAGAGCCGTGTGGCGAAACTGCGTGAAATCGGCAGTCGCCCGGCCATCGCGCTGGTCGAGATGCTCGACTTCTTCGAGCGCTTCGACATCGAGAAATACGGCTCCGATGGTGGCCCGCTGCACGATCCGACGGTCATCGCCTATCTGTTGAAGCCGGAGTTGTTTGCCGGCCGCGACTGCAATGTCGAGGTGGAAACGGCCTCGCCGCTCACCGTCGGCATGACGGTCGTCGATTGGTGGCAGGTCACCGGGCGCAAGCACAATGCCCGCGTCATGAAGGACGTCGACGCCGACGGCTTCTTCGCGCTGCTCGCCGAGCGCGTCGGTCGCCTCTGATGCGCGGGCCGCGCCATGCCGCCCCGGGCGCGGAGGGCCGTTTCCACAAGGAGATGATGGGCCTCTACGATCGCTTTGCGGAACTCGGCTTCCGCCCGGTCCTGCTGCGTCGTTTCGTGCTGTTGAACGGCGGCGTCGCGGCGGCAAAGGATCTCGTCTTCAAGCCCGGTACGACGGGCCTGGAACGCCTGCTTGACGCCGGCAAGTCGGAGCTTTCGATGGAGGCAATGATGCTGCGGCCCGAATATCAGGGCCTGTTCTCCGAACTGGAGCTGAAGGAAGCCACGCAGCGACTGGCGAACGCAAGTCGGTCTCGCTCCCGCGGCAGGCTTCAGGCACAACCGACGGAGCCAAAGTAGGCTCCCCAAACAAAAAGGCCGGCGAAAACGCCGGCCTTTTCTTTGCCTGGTGTCTTGGCTCAGAACTCTTCCCAGTCGTCCCGGGCGAGCGCCGTGTTGCCGGCGACCTGCGGCATGGCGCGGGCCGTGCTGCGCGGTGCCTGGTAGCTTGAGCGCGGCGCCGCCTGGGTGCGAGCCGCGTGCTGCACCGGCTGGGCGCTCATGCTGGCGGCACCGGCGCGGAAGCGGGCGACGAGCGCCTTCAGCGTCTGGGCTTCGTCGTTCAGCGCCACCGAGGCAGCGGTGGTTTCCTCCACCATCGCGGCGTTCTGCTGGGTCACCTGGTCCATCTGGTTGACGGCCGAATTGATCTCCTTGAGGCCGACGGCCTGTTCGGTGGCCGAGCCGGAGATCTGGCGGATGAGGCCGTTGATCTGGATGACCTGTTCGGCGATGTTTTCCAGCGCACCACCGGCCTTGCCGACGAGATCGACCCCTTCGCGGACCTGCACCTCGGAGGTGTTGATCAGCGTCTTGATCTCCTTGGCCGCATTGGCCGAGCGTTGGGCGAGTTCGCGCACTTCCTGGGCGACGACCGCAAAGCCCTTGCCGGCGTCACCGGCACGCGCCGCTTCCACGCCGGCATTGAGCGCCAGCAGGTTGGTCTGGAAGGCGATGTCGTCGATCACGCCGATGATGTTGGAGATTTCGCGCGACGAATGTTCGATACCATGCATGGCAGCGATGGCCTTGTGCACCACTTCGCCGGACTTGCTGGCATCCTGGCTCGCCGTATCCACCGACTTGGCGGCGACGCGGGCATTCTCCGCGCTGGAATTGACCTGCGAGGTGAGCTGGTCGAGGGCAGCTGCGGTCTCTTCCAGGCTTGCAGCCTGCTGTTCGGTGCGATGCGAAAGATCGGCCGCGCCCTTGGAGATTTCGCCGGTGCCGCCGCCGATATTGCCGATCGACGTATTGACCGTCTGGATCGTCTCTTCGAGGCTGGCAATCGCCGAGTTGAAGTCGGTCTTGAGCTTGCCGTACTCGCCGGGGAAGTCGCCGGAGAGACGGAAGGTCAGGTTGCCGGAGGAAAGCTGGGCAAGACCATCACCGAGGCGTGCAACGATGTCGCGCTGGAGGGCGTTCGATTCCGCGCGCTCGGCCTCCGAACGATTACGCTCGGCCTCCGTCATCTGGCGCTGGCTGTCGGCTTCGGCTTCCAGGCGTTTCGTATCGGCGAGCTGGTGGCGGAAACCTTCGAGCGCCTTGGCGACCGAGCCGGTTTCATCCGAGCGCTGCTGGCCGGCGATCGGCTGGGTATAGACGCCGTTGCTGAGCGTCGCCACGTCGCTGACCAGGCCGGCAAGCGGCTTCTGCACGAAGAAGCGTACGGCGAGGTAAAGGCCGGCCAGCACGGCGCCGAGCACGATCAGGCCGCCGATGATCATCACATAGGTCTGGTCGTTGACCGGCGCATTGATCGCGCTGTGCGGCACGTCGACGAGAACCGCCCAGGTCGTGTTGATGTCCGGCAGGGCGAACGGATAGACGACCCGGTCAAAGGAGGCGAGTTCGTCGAATGAAAGATCCTTGATGTGGCCGACCTTGCCGGTGGCAAGTGCATCCTTGACGATCTCATGGCCCTGGCCGTCATAGTCTTTCATGAGGAGTTCGACTGTCGGTGCGACGATCCACTTGCCGGTCTGCGAGACCAGCATGACGCGGCCTTCGCCGAAGGGCTTCAGCTGGCTGAGTTTCTCGTAGAGCGTCTTCAGCGAGACGTCGACGCCGGTGACGCCGATCATCTTGCCGCCCACACTGACCGGATAGGCGATGGAGGCCATGGTCAGGCCTTCGCCGGTCGAGGTTTCGGCATAGGGTGAGCTCATGGCACCCTTGCCGCTCTTGGCAGCCAGTGCGTACCATTCCGCCTTGTAGTCGGATTCGAAGGTCGACAGCGTGATCGAGCCGTCCTTGCGCTTCGTCCAGTAGGGGTTGAACGAGCCGTCCTTGAAGGTGCCGGTTTCCAGCTGCTCCGGCGTCTCGCGCGACTTGCCGTCGAAGGCGTTCGGCTCTTCCGCAAACCAGCTGCCGAGGGCAAAGCTGTTCTTGTCGGTGTTCGCCTTGATGATGTTGACCACAGCCTTGCGGTCCAGCAGGCCGTTGGCATGTCCCTGTTCGATCACGCCGCCCATGGCGCGGGCGGCGCCTGCAAGCGCGCCGATATCGGCGGCGATATCGGATGCAATCGCCTTCGCCTCCGTGTCGGCAGCGGTATAGACGAGATCGGAGACGCGGGTCTGGGTCTCGGAGATCAGAACGGTGTTGGACGCGAGCATCACCAGGGCGATCGTGCCGCCGGTTACAGCGATGAGCTTCGTCGCGAGTGACTTGGCCTGGAACTTGAACATGAAATCCTCACGATGAGAAACGTCCGCGGCGACCGGCCGCGATAGGGCAGATTCATTTGCGGGATCTCCATCATGGAGGGCGGGGCGCGCGACCAGCGCCAGAGACGGCCCGGCCCTGAACAGGCCGGTGTCTGAGATTTCAGTAACCGATAAAATATTAATAAAGAACCAAGTTTTGCGGCGACATATCAGTCTCAACAGACTGAATTATCAGGCATCGCAAGCAAAGCGACGCCTGATATGCCATTTGCGAAACGGCGGCTGGTCGCTGCTGTGTCGCGTTCTAGACCTTGGCGTCGACAGCGGCAGCGAAGGGGATGGAGGGCTGGGCGCCCGGCTTGAGGCAGGCGAGGGAGCCCGCGACCGCCGCACGGCGCAACGCCTCCTTGAAACCGAGCCCGGCATCGAGCGAGGCGGCAAGGTAGCCGCAGAACGTGTCACCGGCACCGACCGTATCGACCGGTTCGATGGCAAGGCCCGCCGCGCGAAAAATATCATTCTTGCGGATGGCGATGACGCCGTCGGCGCCGAGCGTCACGATGATTGTCTGGCCGCTTTCGGCATGCAGCGCGCGCATGGTCGCCTCGCGCGCCTCATCGGAGAGTTCCCCCTTGCCGACGAAAAGGTCGAATTCCGTCTCGTTGGCAACGAGAATATCCGCCATCGCGCCGAGGCGCTTCGCATCGGCGCCGAAGGGCGCGATGTTGATGATCGAGGTGACGCCCTTCTGCTTTGCGCTGACAAGGGCCGCCTCGATGGCGGCGTTGGGGATTTCGAACTGCAGCATCAGATAGTCGCCGCGCGACATAGCGCCAACGGTGCGCTTGGCGTCCTCATCCGTGACCGTGCCATTAGCGCCGGGCACGACGACGATGACATTTTCGCCATCGTCGGCAACGAGGATATGCGCGGTGCCGGTCGCTTCGGCTGCGGAGCGCACGGAGTTGAGGTCGACGGCGGCATCGGCAAGCAGCGCCAGCGCCTGGCTCGCCAGCCGGTCATCGCCGACGGCACCCGCCATGCGAACCATGGAGCCTGCGCGCCGCGCCGCGAGCGCCTGGTTGGCGCCCTTGCCGCCGGCGGCCGTGGTGAAGCTGCTGCCGACCACGGTTTCACCCGGCTTCGGCAGGCGGTCTGGCGTGGCGATGAGGTCCATGTTGATGGAGCCGAAGACGGTGATCATGAGAGTGCCCCTTGTCGTTTCCGCCGGACACTGCCCGAGGCGGTCAGTCTTCGTCAACTACTCTCAGGCGTAACGGCCCGCTTCGGCTCTCGACAGCCTTCTCCAATGGCTCGGAAGGGGCTGTAACCGTCTCGAATTCCATGTCGCCGATGCGCGCGCCGCGCCGTGTCAGCTTCTCCGTAGAGGTGAGAATCAGGTCGACATCCTTCTGCGCGGACGTGAAGTGACCATGCAGTTTTCGCACCCGGTCGTCGAGCCGCGTCAAATCGTCCATCAGGCGCGCGACCTCGCCCTGGATGACATGGGCCTGCTCGCGCATGCGCTGGTCTTTTAGTAGCGCCTGCAGCACCTGCACGGAGAGCATCAACAGCGAAGGCGAGACGATGACGATGCGGGCCCGGTGCGCGCGCTGCACGACGGCCTCGAAATGTTCGTGGATGCTGGCGAAGATCGATTCCGACGGCACGAAGAGGAAGGCGGTGTCCTGCGTCTCGCCGGCAACCAGGTATTTTTCGGCGATATCGCGGATATGGGTTTCCATGTCGCGGCGGAATTGCTGGGCGGCAACCTTAGCGGCCTCCGGCGGTCGCCCGTCCGACATGGCGTTCCAGGCCTCCAGCGGGAACTTGGCGTCGACCACCAGCGGCGGCTGGCCGTTCGGCATGCGGATGGTGCAGTCGGGGCGCACGCCACTGGAAAGCTGCGCCTGGAACTGGTAGGCGCCGTGCGGCAGCGCGTCGGCGATGATCGTCTCCATGCGTGATTGCCCGAAGGCGCCGCGCGTCTGCTTGTTGGAAAGGATCGCCTGGAGGCCGACGACATCCTTCGCCAGCGACTGGATGTTGGTCTGTGCCGTGTCGATGACGGCGAGCCTCTCCTGCAGGCGCCGCAGGTTTTCATGCGTCGAGCGTGTCTGCTCGGAGATCGACTGGCCAAGCCGCTGCGTCAGCCCGTCGAGACGCGTATTGAGCGCCTGGTTCGTTTCGGATTGTTTGCTGCCGAACACTTCTGCCATGGCGGCGACGCGGCCCTGCATCTCGGTTTGTGCCTTCAGGAGTTCGGCGAAGTGCAGCTCCGCCACCCTGCCTGCTTCCTGCTGGCGGGCCTGGCTGCGGCGGGCCGAGATGAGGCTGTAGACGGCCAGGAAAACCGCGGCAAGCAGCACCAGCGCGGGGCCGGGGCCGCCCAGTCGGGCAAGGAGAGAGGCGAGCAGGGCATCGAAGGTCGGGTCGATCATGCCGCGACCATATCACGGTTTGCGGCGGAAACTAGATCATAACGTGAACAAATCACCGGCCAGGGTGGTATGTTCGCAGCCAAATCCGATTGAAAGCGCAAAAAAACCGCGCTAAGGAGGCGCATGACCATCAAGCCGCTGATTATCCTTCCCGATCCGATCCTCCGCGAGGTCTCGAAGCCTATCGAGACCATCGACAGCGAGGTGAAGAAGCTCGCCGACGACATGCTGGAAACCATGTACGATGCGCCAGGCATCGGGCTTGCCGCCATCCAGATTGGCGTCGCGCGCCGCATGCTCGTTCTGGACGTCTCGAAGGACGGCGAAGACAAGACACCGCTCGTCTTCATCAATCCGGAAGTCGTCTCCGCGTCGGATGCGCGCTCGGTCTATGAGGAAGGCTGCCTGTCGATCCCGGATTATTATGCAGAAGTCGAACGTCCCGCCATCATCACGGTGAAGCACCTCGACCGTGACGGCAAGGAACAGCTGACGCAGGCCGAAGGCCTGCTCGCGACCTGCCTGCAGCACGAGATCGACCACCTCAACGGCGTGCTGTTCATCGACCATATTTCCAAGCTGAAGCGCGAGATGGTGATCCGCAAGTTCACCAAGGCGGCCAAGATGCGCGGCAGCAAGGCGCTCTGAGCGGGCAACGTCCGCTTCCATTCCTCTTACGGAGGCTGACCGATGGCCCTTCGCATCATCTTCATGGGCACGCCGGATTTCTCCGTCCCGACGCTGGCGGCGCTTGCCGAGGCCGGTCACGAGATCGTCGCCGTCTATTCGCAACCGCCGCGCCCGGCCGGCCGCCGCGGCCTCGAACTGGTGAAATCACCAGTACACCAGAAAGCCGAGCAGCTCGGCATTCCCGCCTTCACGCCGGTCAATTTTCGTGAAGAGGCCGATCGTGACGCCTTCCGTGCGCTGAAGGCGGATGTGGCCGTCGTCGTCGCCTATGGCCTGCTTCTGCCGGAGGCCATCCTCGCCGGCACGCGGCTCGGATGCTACAATGGGCATGCCTCGCTTTTGCCGCGCTGGCGCGGTGCGGCCCCCATCCAGCGGGCGATCATGGCGGGCGACACGGAAACCGGCATGATGGTCATGAAGATGGACAAGGGCCTCGATACCGGCCCCGTCGCGCTGACCGCCCGCGTAGCGATCGGCGAGACCATGACCGCCGGCGAGTTGCATGATGCATTGATGCAGGCGGGCGGTGCGCTGATGGTGGAGGCCATGGCGATGCTCGAAGCCGGCGACCTGCCGTTGACGGAGCAGGCGCAAGAGGGCGTGCTCTATGCCGCGAAGATCGACAAGGCAGAGACACGCATTGACTTCTCCCGCCCGGCCACGGACGTGCACAACCATGTCCGCGGCCTCTCGCCGTTTCCCGGCGCCTGGTTCGAGCTTTCGATCGCCGGCAAGCCGGAACGGGTGAAGGTGCTGGCAAGCGAGCGGGCGGACGAGGCCTCGACCGAGCCTGCCGGCACGGTTCTCGACGATCGGCTGGCGATCGCCTGCGGCAATAGCGGCGCGGTGCGGTTCACGCGGCTGCAGAAGGCCGGTGGCAAGTCGCTTGATGCGGCCGATTTCCTGCGCGGCACGCCGGTCGCGGTCGGCCAGGTCATCGCCTGATGCCACGCTACCGCCTCCTGATCGAATATGACGGTACGCCCTATGTCGGCTGGCAGCGGCAGACGAACGGTCATTCCGTACAGGGCGCCATCGAAGCGGCGATCTTCTCGCTGACCGGCGAGACCGTCTCCGTCAATGGCGCGGGACGCACGGATTCCGGTGTCCATGCCATGGGGCAGGTCGCCCATACCGACCTTTCACGTGCGTGGCCGGAGCATACGCTGAGAAATGCCCTCAACGCGTATCTGGGCACGGCCCGCGAGCGGGTGGTGATCCTCGATGCCGCGGTAGTGCCGGATGATTTCAACGCCCGCTTCTCGGCCGTCAAGCGGCACTATATGTACCGCATCATCTCACGGCGCGCACCGTTGGCGCTGGAGGCGAACCGGGCATGGTTCGTCACCAGGGAACTCGACCATGCGGCCATGCATGCGGCCGGGCAGATGCTGGTCGGACGGCACGACTTCACCACCTTCCGCGCGGTCAAATGTCAGGCGAACAGTCCGGTGCGCACCATCGATCGGCTGGAGGTGACGCGTAGCGGCGACCTCATCGAGATGCGTGTCTCGGCGCAGAGTTTCCTGCACAACCAGATCCGCTCCTTTGCCGGCACGCTGAAGCTGGTGGGGGAAGGCAAGTGGACGGTTGAAGACGTGCAAGCCGCGCTTGAAGCGCGCGATCGCAAGGCCTGCGGCCCGGTGGCGCCGCCGGACGGGCTTTATTTCATGGCGGTCGACTACTAGAGCAATTCCGGTTCACCGGAATTGCTCTCGATTCTTGTTTTTCCCGCATTATCCGACGCCAAAGCGATGCCGCTTCGGCTGGAAATGCTTTAAGCGCCCAGAATCGCGAAATGCAAAAAGAGCATCAAGCCGGCAGCGTGCCGAGGATGCGCTGCAATTCCTGTCCGACGATCATCGGCGGCAGCACGAAGATCGCCGTCATGGCCGCGGCCAGAAGCGTCTGCTTACCGACGCACATCCAGACGAGGCGGAACTGTAGCACGACGCTCGCGCCGAACACGGCATAGAGCAGAAGACCGGCAAAGGGCGCGCTTGTCGGCAAGACGAGCGTCAGCGCGAAGGGAACCGCCGCTGCATAGGAGAACGGCACGGCAACCCAGTTGCTCGCCGTCACCACGGTCGCGAGATACTTGCCATAGCCGAGCGGGCGCGCCAGCGCGACAAGCAGCACCAACGGCAGCAGCCAGCCGGTCACGTCGATCACCAGGAGCTTGACGAAGAAGGCGATGCCCGCCGGTGTATCCGCCGGCATGCTGCTGAGATAATAGAGCCGCCAGGACGCCCAGATGACGGCGAAGGCCGGCAGGCACCAGACGAAGGCCCAGAACGAGCGGACAAGCCCGCGCAGCGTCAAATCCAGCCAGCCGAACCCTTCCTGCTTTTGCCGGAGCAGCAGGAAGACACCGGTCAGGTAGTAGAGGACCTCATCAAGCCTGGGCATCGCCGAACCAGCGTTCGATGAAGGTCTGGTAGATCACCGTGAGCGTTTCGAGGTCAGCGACCGCCACCCGCTCGTCCACCATGTGCATGGTCTGGCCGACAAGGCCGAATTCCACCACTGGGCAATAATCCTTGATGAAACGTGCGTCCGACGTGCCGCCGGTCGTCGACAGTTTTGACGCCCGGCCGGTGACGGCCTCGATGGCGCCCGACAGCGAGGCGATCAGGTTGTTGTTGCGCGTCAGGAAGACATGGCTCGGCCGCTCGGCCCATTTGATGTCGTAGCGGAGGGCCGCGCGGCCGGGCCGCAGCTTCTCGTCGGCAGCGGCCTCATCGAGCCGGCGCACGATCTCGGCCATCACGGTCTCGGCCGTCCATGTATCGTTGAAGCGGATGTTGAAGGCGGCGCGGGCTTCGGCGGGCACGACATTGGTGGCAGGATTGCCGACGTCGATCGTCGTCACTTCCAGGTTCGACGGCTGGAAGCTTTCCGTGCCGGTATCGAAGGGCGGATGCATCAGCGCATCGGTCAGCGCAATGATCCCGCGCACGGCATTGTCGGCAAGGTGCGGATAGGCCGCATGGCCCTGCACGCCGTGCACCGTGATGGCCCCGGAAACGGAGCCGCGCCGGCCGATCTTGATCATGTCGCCGAGCTGGTCCGGGTTGGTCGGCTCGCCGACGAGGCAGGCATCCCAGCGTTCGCCGCGCTCGGCTGCCCATTGCAGCAGCTTGATCGTGCCGTTGACGGCCGGGCCTTCCTCGTCGCCGGTGATCAGGAAGGAGATGGAGCCTTTCGGCGGACCGTTCTTTGCGATCTGGCGCGCAACGGCCGCGACGAAGCAGGCAATGCCGCCCTTCATGTCGACAGCGCCGCGGCCGAACATCTCGCCATTGGCAATCTCGGCGCCGAAGGGCGCATGCGTCCAGGCAGCCTCGTTGCCGACGGGCACGACATCCGTATGGCCGGCAAACATCAGGTGCGGACCCTCCGTGCCGATGCGGGCATAGAGATTTTCGATATCCGGCATGCCGGGCTCGCTGGCCGTCACGCGCTCCACCGTGAACCCGAGCGGATCGAGCATGGCGACAAGTGCGGTCAGCGCGCCACCTTCGGCCGGCGTCACGGAGGGGCAGCGGATGAGCGTTGTGAGATTTTCGATCGGATCGGCAGAGGTCATAAGCATGCGGTCACTGCGACGAGAGGGAGGTATGGAATCGAGGTTTAGCCGATCGCCCGGGGCCTGTCACGAGCGGCGCGTGGCCGCGGCCCTCAGTCTTTCGGGCGATTGGGCAACTCGCCATATTGGTTCGGGCCGTTCGTTCCCGGCCAGACCAGGAAGACGATCAGTGCGAAGAAGGAAATGGCCGGCACGAAGAGACAGATGATCAGCGGCACAGGCAGGTTCATGTCGTGCAGCCGCTTCACCGTCAGCAGGACGGAGGAAACGGTGGAGACGATGGCCACGCCGACGAAAACGAAGGACCAGAGGAGGAAGGACGGATCCTCCTTCGGCACGATGAGGATGCGGGTGAGTGCCGCCGAAAGCAGCATCAGCCAGAAGGCCCAGCCGAGCGCGAAGGGCACGCGGCTCAGCCGGCCGGACCAGCCGAAGAAGAACCAGGTGAGGTTTGGCCTCTGCTCTTCCACGGCTGTCATGGCTTAGTCTCGCAACAGTTCGTTGATGCCGGTCTTGGAGCGCGTCTGCGCATCGACGCGCTTGACGATGACCGCGCAGTAGAGGCCGGGGGCCGGCAGGCCGTTCGGCATGGTCTTGTCGGAAGGCATGGAGCCGGCGACGACGACGGAATAGGGCGGCACTTCGCCATAGGTCACTTCGCCGGTCGCGCGGTCGACGATTTTGGTCGACTTGCCGATGAAGACGCCCATGCCGAGCACGGAGCCTTCACGCACGATGCAGCCTTCGACGACTTCCGAGCGGGCGCCGATGAAGCAATTGTCCTCGATGATCGTCGGGCCGGCCTGCATCGGCTCCAGCACGCCGCCAATGCCGACGCCGCCGGAGAGATGCACATGCTTGCCGATCTGCGCACAGGAGCCGACCGTCGCCCAGGTATCGACCATTGTGCCTTCGCCGACATAGGCGCCGAGATTGACGAAGGAGGGCATCAGGATGGCGTTCGGGGCGATATAGGCCGAACGGCGCACAATGCAGTTCGGCACGGCGCGGAAGCCGGCCTTTTCGAATTCGTTGACGCTCCAGCCATCGAACTTGGAGGGCACCTTGTCCCACCAGGCGGATTCGCCCGGGCCACCCTTGATGATTTCCATCGGGTTGAGGCGGAAGGAGAGCAGCACGGCCTTCTTCAGCCACTGGTTCACCGTCCAGTTACCGTCTTCGCCGCGTTCGGCGACGCGCACCTTGCCGGTGTCGAGCAGGTTCAGCGATGTCTCGACCGCATCGCGGATTTCGCCGCGCGTGGAGGTCGAGATGCTGTCCCGTTCCTCGAAGGCGCGGTCGATGGTTGCGGAAAGGGCGGACAGGTTGGACGTGTTCATCGGAATTCCTTAAACTTCGACGCTTATTTTCGATGGTCGGGATGCCGGAAGGTCGATTTCATCAATCAGCAAAATGCTCTAGAGCAAGTGCCGGGAAAGATGAAGCCCCTTTCCGGCAGATACTGTCGCACGGGCGAAATGGTAATCCCGTGAGACTTGAAAGCAGGAAGTGACATGGCAAGACTGAAGAAGAAGAGCCTGCGCCGCAAGGATGGCGTATGGGACCCGTTGGCCGACAGCGCGCAGGACAAGCACCGCGCCGCCGTGGTGCCGCAGACGCCGCAATCGGCACACCCCGCCTATCGCCTGGCCTATGTCGACGACGATTTCCTCTGCCGTGAAGAGCTGCGCCCGGTGCGCCTCCAGCTCGAACTCTTGAAGGTCGAGATGATGCTCGCCGAGCGCGGCATCAAGTCGACCGTCGTCATGTTCGGCGGCGCGCGCATTCCAGCTCCCGGCATGGACGCCTGGGCGGCGCGCAATGAGACGCAGCGTGCCAATCTCGAAGCGGCCTCGGTCTACTACGAGGAAGCGCGGAAATTCGCGCGCATGTGCTCCGAGCGGTCCGCCGAACTCGACTACAAGGAATATGTCGTCGTCACCGGTGGTGGCCCGGGCGTGATGGAAGCGGGCAACCGCGGGGCGGCCGATGTCGGCGCGCCGTCGATCGGCCTCAACATCGTGCTGCCGCATGAGCAGGCGCCGAACCCCTATGTCACGCCGGAGCTGAGCTTCAACTTCCACTATTTCGCGATCCGCAAGATGCACTTCCTGCTGCGCGCCAAGGCCGTCACGGTGTTCCCGGGCGGCTTCGGCACGCTGGACGAGCTGTTCGAGACGGTGACGCTGATGCAGACCGGGCGCATGGCACTGGTGCCGCTCATCCTGTTCGGCAAGGCCTTCTGGCACAAGATCATCGATTTCGACGCCCTCGCCGCCTTCGGCACGATCGCGCCGGGGGATGTCGAGCTGATGCAGTTCGTCGAGACCGCGGACGAGGCCTGGGACATTATCGTGAAGTTTTATGAGACGATGGAAGCGGAAAATGCTGCCGCCGCTGTGGCGCACGGCTGAGGCGACACTGCGTCGGCGAAACCATCAAAAAAACGCCCCGGCGAACCGGGGCGTTTCAGTCGGACGTGCTGCTAGGAATACTTACTTCTTGTGGCGCTTGCCGACCTCGTCGGTGGTGATGAAGCCATCGCCGTTGCTGTCGCGCTGCTTGAACATCGCGGCGGCGGCGGTTTCCATTTCTGCCTTGGTCAGCGTGCCGTTCTTGTCGGCGTCTGCCCGCTCGAACATGCGGGTACCCATGCGGTCCATACGCGCATCGCGCAGCGCCTCACGGGCGGCCTCTCTGGCTTCGCCATCAGTCGCCTTCACCTCGCGGAACGCCTTGCGGGCGTCACGGAAGGCGTCGCGCTTGGCATCGACTTCCGCCTTCGTCACCTCGCCATTCTTGTCCGCGTCGAAGCGCTGGAAGGTTGCGGCGGCCTGAGCCAGCATTTCGTCCTTCGAGACCTTGCCATCCTTGTTGGTGTCGAGGCGCTCCAGCATGCGTTCGGCGCGTTCTTCGCCACCCTTGCCGTGGTGGCCCTTGCCCTTCATCGGGCGGGCATCCGCCGTGTCGATGGCGCCGTCGTTGTTGCTGTCGTGGCGCGCAAAAATCTTCTCCGCCGAGGCGAGCACTTCGGCTTCCGAAAGCGTGCCGTTCTTGTCCGTATCGGTACGGTCGAACATCTTACCGGCACCCGGCAGCATGAAGGGGCCGGCCGCCTGGAGCGCTTCGCGCGCGGCGTCCTTATCGGCATCGGCCGCATTGCGAACAGCCTTGCGGGCATCCTTGAAGGCGTCACGGCGCGCCTTGATCTCGTCCTTCGTCACCTGGCCGTTGCCATCGGCGTCGAAGGTCTTGAAGGTCGCGGAGATATTGGTCTTGAACTCGTCGAGCGAGACCTTGCCGTCCTTGTCGGCATCGAGGCGCTCGATCATCGCAGCACCACGCTCGCCATGTTTGCCCTCGCCCTTGGCGGCGAAAGCGGGGGCGGCAATACCCGAAAGAAGAAGGCTGGCTGCTACGGCGCCGAGAAGAGGGTCTTTTCTAGCCATGGTCGTTTCCTTGTATCCATCTTGTCCCTGAGGGCAGGATAGGGAGAACGCCGGCTTTCACCAGTTACAAATTGGTAATTTAACCTTTTGACAAGAAACGGTTTTTTCCGTGTCAGGATTGTGTTCGGCTAGAGCAGGGCGTTGAGGAAGCCGACAAGATCCGACGTCATGTAGTCGATATGCTTGTCATCGTCCGTCCGCTTTTCCCAGGCGTCGACGAATTCGTGGCCTTCGTCGCGGGGAACAAGCAGCACCGTCTTCATGCCGAGTGTTTTGGGCACGAGAAGATTGCGCGGCAGGTCCTCGAACATCACGGCATGGCCCGTATCCACCCGGTGCAGCGCCATGAACTTGTCATAGGTCGCACCCGCCGGCTTCGGTACATATTCCGCCGCGACGATATCGAAGACGTCGTCGAAATGGTGGAAGATACCGAGCGCCTTGGCGGCCATCTCGGCATGTTTCACGCTGCCATTGGTGAAGATGAACTTGCGGCCGGGCAAAGCCTGGATCGCATCGCCGAGCGAGAGGTCGGGCGACAGCACGTCGTAATTGATGGCGTGCGCTTTTTCGAGGAAATCGGCCGGATCGATCTTGTGGTGGATCATCAGCCCGTTCAGCGTCGTGCCGTGATCGTAATAATACTGCTTCTGCAAGGTCCGCGCGTCCTCGCGCGAGAGACCCAGCAGCGCCGAGACATAAGCCGTCATGTTCTTGTCGATCTGGGCGAAGAGATCGATGTGATGCGGATAGAGCGTGTTGTCGAGGTCGAAGACCCAGTCACGCACATTTGCGAAATCGGCTTTGTTCGGAAGATCGGTCATGGAGCGTCTTATGACATGGCCGATTGCCGAGGGAAATGGAATTTTCAGCGCACGTCTTTGCGGACGATGGATTTGACCTGGCCCGCATGCTAGCGGCAGGACATGGAACTCTGGATCCCCATCACCATTGCCGCCGCCTTCATGCAAAACCTGCGCTCGGCCCTGCAAAAGCATCTGCAGGGCAAGCTCGGCACGCGCGGTGCGAGCTTCGTGCGCTTCGGCTACGGCTTTCCGCTGGCGATCCTCTATGTGGTGGTCCTGCACTGGCTCGTCGGCCTTCCCTTTCCGACGTTTAACGGCGCCTTTGCCTTCTGGGCGGTGATCGGCGGTCTCGCGCAGATCTATGCGACCATGCTGCTGGTCTACCTGTTCTCGCTTCGGAATTTCGCGGTCGGCACCGCCTATTCCAAGACGGAACCGGTGCAGGCGGCGATCTTCGGCTTCGTGCTGCTCGGCGAACGCATCACTTTCGGCGCCGTCATCGCCATCATCGTCGGCGTCATCGGGGTGATGCTGATTTCGGTCGCCCGCGCACCGCTCTCGTGGCGCAACACGTTCGCTGCGCTGACCAGCCGCACCGCCCTGATCGGCATCGCGTCGGGTGCCGTCTTCGGCGTTTCGGCAGTCGCCTATCGCAGTGCGTCGCTGTCGCTCGATGGCCCCGGCCCGATCATGAACGCCGCCGTCACGCTGGCCTGCGTCACCACCTTCCAGACGGCTTTCATGCTGGTCTGGATGCTGTGGAAGGACAAGAACGAAATCGTGCAGGTGCTGAAAAGCTGGCGGTCGTCATCGCTGGTGGGCATTGCCGGCGTGTTGGGCTCCGCCTGCTGGTTCACCGCCATGAGCCTCCAGCAGGTCGCTTATGTGCGCGCACTCGGCCAGATCGAACTGGTCTTCACCTTCATGGCCTCCTACTTCCTCTTCCACGAGCGGGTGAACCGCACGGAAGTGGCGGGATGCCTGCTCATCGTCTGCGGAATCTTGGGCCTGCTGTTCTGGTAGCGGAGCCGGCGGCCGAGACCGCCGGCGAGAGCATCAGGGCACGATCAGCGTGCCCGCGCCGTGCTCCGTAAAGATTTCGAGCAGGACGGAGTGCGCGGTCTTGCCATTGAGGATGACGACGCCCTGCACGCCGGCCTTGATGGCGTCGATGCAGGTCTCGACCTTGGGGATCATGCCGCCGGAGATCGTGCCGTCCTTGATGAGTTCGCGGGCCTGCGCGACCGAAAGCTCCTTGATGAGCTGACCGTCCTTGTCGAGCACGCCCGGTACGTCGGTGAGGAACAGCAGGCGCGTGGCGTTCAGGGCGCCGGCGATGGCACCCGCAAAGGTGTCGGCATTGATGTTGTATGTATGGCCGTCACGACCCGGTGCCACCGGCGCGATGACCGGGATCATCTCGGATTTGGCGAGCAGGTCGATCAGTGTGCGGTCGACCTCGACCACTTCGCCGACGAAGCCGAGATCGAGGATACGCTCGATATTGCTGTCCGGGTCGACGACGGTCTTCTTGGCCTTTTCGGCAAAGACCATGTTGCCGTCCTTGCCGCACAGCCCGATCGCCCATTCGCCGGTCTGGTTGATGAGCGCGACGATTTCCTTGTTGATCGAGCCGGCCAGCACCATCTCGACGATCTCGACCGTCTTCTGGTCGGTGACGCGAAGGCCGCCTTCGAATTTCGATTCGATGCCCATCTTGGTCAGCATGGCGCCGATCTGCGGGCCGCCGCCGTGCACGACGATCGGATTGACGCCCGACTGCTTGAGCAGCGCGACGTCGCTTGCAAAGGCCTTGCCGAGTTCCGCATTGCCCATGGCGTGGCCGCCATATTTCACCACGATGGTCTTGTTCTCATAGCGCTGCATGTAGGGCAGGGCCTGGGCGAGAAGGCGGGCTTGGGTTTCGCTTTCGGATAGGGACATGGCGGCCTCTTGGGACTTTGGTGGCGGCCTGTTTAACGCATGTTTTGTGACGATGGAATGATTCGCATACGAGATTGCGCATGGCCGGGCAAAAAGACTAGGTTGCGGGCGCGACAGGCAAGGAGCGGCGCGTGACCGGCAATGACATCTCCTACCTCATCGGCCGCGTGTCCCTGAAGGACCGCAAGGCCTTCGCCGCGCTGTACGATGCGAGCGCCGCGAAACTTTTCGGCGTCTGCTTGCGTATCCTCAGAGACAGAAGCGAAGCCGAAGAAGCGCTGCAGGAGGTCTACGTCAAGATCTGGCAGCGCGCCGATCGTTACGTGGCTGGAAATGTGCACCCGATGGCCTGGCTCGCCGCGGTCGCGCGCAACCACGCGATCGACGTCATTCGCGCACGAAGACCGGTGGCAACGGACATCGATGAAGCTTATGATATCGCCGACCCGCTCATGTCGCCGGAGGAGGCGGTCGTGCTCAGGTCGGAGGGCCGACGAATCGATATTTGTATGGAAGAGCTGGAGCCCGACCGGGCATCGGCCGTCCGGCATGCCTATATAGAGGGCCTGAGCTATGAGGAACTCGCCGAAATCCATGGCGTGCCGCTGAACACGATGAGAACCTGGCTTCGCCGAAGCCTGTTGAAACTGAGAGAGTGCATGAGCCGATGACGGCGTCAGACAAAGACATGAGAGACCCCCGCCGCGACGAGGTGATCGCCGGCGAATATGTGCTCGGGGTGCTTTCCGCCGAAGACCGCCGCAAGGTGGAGGCGCGGCTTGCGCAGGATCGTCAGTTCGCCGCCATGGTGAACCGCTGGGAGGAAAACCTCTCGACCTTCAACGACGACTACGAGGCGATGCAACCGCCGCCGCGCGCCTATTCCGCCATCGAGCAGCGCATTCTCGGCACGACACCGCCCGACGCGGCTTTTTCCGGCAAGGTTTCCGGTGGTTTCTGGAATTCGCTGGCGCTCTGGCGCTCGCTCGCCTTTGCTTCGCTCGCGGTCGCCGCCGGGCTCGCCTTCTCGATGAGTGCGCTACTGGCGCCGCGCCCGATGAGCGGCGGAAGGCTGGTCGCCGATCTTTCCGGCGAGGGCGCCACGATCAATCTGGTGGCCCGTTACGACGAGGCGAACGGTGCGCTGCGCGTCACCCCTGTTGCAGCCGGCAAGGAAAAGGAAAAGTCGCTCGAACTCTGGCTCGTCGAGGAGGGCAAGGCGCCGGTCTCGCTCGGCGTGTTGCCGCAGACGGGTGAGGGGGAACTGGCGGTGCCGGCGGTCATGCGCGGCCGCCTCGTGCAGGGCGCGGTGCTGGCGGTCAGCGTCGAGCCTTTCGGCGGCTCGCCAACCGGCAGCGCGACCGGCCCGGTCATCGCATCCGGTGCCGCGCGCTTCGATTGATCCCGATCGGTCAATGCCACAAGCCGCGCTTTGCGCGGCTTTTTTATTTTCCGATCAAGGATTTATAAAAAAGATTGGCCGTCCTGAAACTCTTTTTCCAAAGCTCCCGTTGCTCACAATGATCGCCCGTTGGGCATCGCAAACGGGAGGACCCGCATAATGCGGGCCGAAAAGGAAGGATCCACCCCATGAGCCGTTTCACCCTTCGCACCGCCGCCCTCGCCTCCGTCTTCGCGCTCGGCGCTTTTGCTGCCCATGCCGAAAATCCGAAGGTCGGCGGCGCGGCGATGTTCGAAGACAAGAACATCGTCGAAAACGCCGTCAATTCGAAGGACCATACGACGCTGGTCGCCGCGGTGAAGGCTGCCGGCCTGGTGGAGACCCTTTCGGGCGCCGGCCCGTTCACCGTCTTCGCGCCGACGAATGCCGCCTTCGAGGCGCTGCCGGCCGGCACGGTCGATACGCTGCTGAAGCCGGAAAACAAGGACCAGCTCACCAAGGTGCTGACCTGCCATGTGGTCGCGGCAAACGCGCTGTCCGAGGCAATCGGCAAGATGATTGCCGATGACGGCGGTAATCACCCGGTCAAGACCGTTGGTGGCTGCATGCTGTCGGCCAAGATGGATGGCGACAAGATCACGTTGACGGATGAGACGGGCGGTGTGGCGACCGTGACGATCGCCGACGTCAAGCAGTCGAACGGCGTCATTCACGTCATCGACAAGGTTCTGCTGCCGAAGGCCTGACCTCTAAACCCGCGCCCGCCTCGAAACCCAGCGCGGGTCAGCCTTCGTCAGCCTTGGGCCGCCGGTTCCGCCGGCGGCCTTTTTAGCGCGTAATCGCGGTGAGGATGGCGTTGCGCACGTCGTCGAGCCCACGGCCCTTTTCCGACGAGGTGGACAGCACTTCAGGATAGGCCGCCGGACGCTTGATGATCTTCAGCCGGGTTTCCTCGACGAGCCGCGGCACCGCGACGTCCTTGATCTTGTCGGTCTTTGTCAGAATGACCTGATAGGAGACGGCCGCCTTGTCGAGCAGCGCAAAGACCTCGTCGTCATTGGGTTTGATGCCGTGACGGCTATCGATCAGCACATAGACGCGTTTCAGCGTGGAACGGCCGCGCAGGTAATCGAAGACGAGCTTGGTCCAGGCATCGACCTGTTCCTTCGGCGCCTGGGCGTAGCCGTAGCCGGGCATGTCGACCAGCGCCATCGGCGGCAGGTCGTCCTCGGCGCCGGTGTATCCGTCCGGAACGAAGTAGTTCAGTTCCTGCGTGCGGCCCGGCGTATTCGAAGTGCGCGCCAGGCCCTTGTGCCCGACGAGCGCGTTGATCAGCGACGACTTTCCGACATTCGAGCGCCCGGCGAAGGCAACCTCCGGCGGGCCTTCCGGCGGCAGGAATTTCATGGCCGGCACGCCGCGGATGAAGATCCACGGCCTGCCGAACAGCGGCTTGTCGCCCGGTGACGTCGTCTCGGTCATAAGTCTGGCCTTTGTTGTCTGGCCCCCGGCTTCCCGGTTTTGGCCGCGAAAGTCAAGCGCGCCGCTGCCGCCAGAGTTCTACGCCAAGGTAACAGAGCAGCGCCGCAAGCACGATGAAGCCTCCGATGACCGTGCGGGCGCCCGGTACCTCGCCGTGGATGACGGCGACCCAGAGCGGCGCAAGCACCGTCTCGGCCGTGCCGAGCAGCGCGGCGAGCGCCGAGGGAATGAGGCGCGCGCCGGTGACGAAAAGCGCGAGGCCAAGGCCGAAATTGAGCGCGCCGAAGACGATGAGGACGCCAAGCTCCTGCCCGGTGACGGCGAAGCCGGAGGTCTGGCTTGCCGCCGTGGCGCAGGCGATCACCGTGCCGAGGAAAACGGCCGGCGTCATGCGCACATGGGCGAAGCGGCGGGTGATGATCGTCGCCGTGGCAAAGGCAAAGGCAATCAGGATGGCGAGTGCATCGCCCATCATCGACACGCTGCCACCGAGCGATTCCGAGACCATGATGGCGACGCCACCGATGACGGCCGCGATGGCGAGCCAGGTATGGGCCGCGATCCGCTCGCGGAAGAGCAGCCAGGCCATCAGCGCGGCGATGAGCGGCACGCCGGCCTGGATCAGCACAACATTGGCGACGGTCGTGTAGGCGAGCGCAAGAATGAACGAGGTGGAAGCCGTCGCGAAACAAACGCCGACGGCGACACCGGCAAGGCCCATGCCCTTGAAGAGCTGCACCGTGCCGCGCGGCCCGTCCCGCACCAGCATGAAGCCGAGCAGGAAGAGGGCGGCAAAGAGCGAACGCCAGAAAACGACCGTCCAGCCGTCCTCGATATGGAGAAAGCGTGCCAGCGTGCCGCCAAAGCTCCAGACGAAGGCGGAGCCGAGCACGAGCGCCGCGCCATACCCTTGCCCTCGGCTGTCCGGGAGGGTGGGGGTAACCGGAAGCGATGAAGCGGACATGGGGCGCTCGCTAGAGCAGTTCCGGCAAAAGTGTAAAGCGGTTTTGCGTCCGGAATTGCGTGAAAGACAAAGACATTGTCGCGAACATGCCAGCAGCCTGTTCGCCATGCTTCCATGCCAGCGACGGGGGCGTGTCGCAAGCGGGCCGTGCTGAAAAATCAGGCAAAAGAAAACCCCGGCGCGAAGGCCGGGGTTTGCATGAGGTTCGCTGAAAGCGTCGTCAGGATGATCCGGCCTTCTTTCCGAACAATCCCTTGAGATTGTCGAAGAGTTCGATCTTCACGCCCTGGCGCTTCATGATGATCGCCTGCTGGATGATCGACAGTGTGTTGTTCCAGGCCCAGTAGATCACGAGACCGGCCGGGAAGGTCGCCAGCATGAAGGTGAAGATCAGCGGCATCCAGGTGAAGATCATCGCCTGGGTCGGATCCGGCGGCGTCGGGTTCATGCGCATCTGCAGGAACATAGTGACACCCATGATAAGCGGCCAGACGCCGATCATCAGGAAGTGCGGCACGTCGTAGGGCAGCAGGCCGAACAGGTTGAACAGCGACGTCGGATCGGGCGCGGAGAGGTCCTGGATCCAGCCGAAGAACGGCGCATGGCGCATTTCGATCGTGACGTAGATCACCTTGTAGAGTGCGAAGAAGACCGGAATCTGCAGGAGGATCGGCCAGCAACCCGCCAGCGGATTGATCTTCTCCTCCTTGTAGAGCTGCATCATCGCCTGCTGCAACGCCATGCGGTCGTCGCCGTGCTTGGCCTTCAGCTCTTCCATCTTCGGCTGCATCTTCTTCATGTTCGCCATGGAAGCGTACTGCTTGTTGGCGAGCGGGAAGAACAGGGCCTTGACGATGATCGTGGTGATCAGGATCGCCACGCCGAAATTGCCGAAGTAGCGGTAGATGAAGTCCATCAGCTGGAACATCGGCTTGGTGAAGAACCAGAACCAGCCCCAGTCGATCATCAGGTCGAACTGCGGGATCGAGTAGGACGTCTCGTACTGATCGATGATCGGCACTTCCTTGGCGCCGCCGAAGAACAGGTTCTTGACGTCGACCTTCTGGCCGGGCGCGATGGTGATGTCGTCCTGGCGGTAATCCGCCTGGTAACGCGGGCGGCCATCCGTGAAGTAGGAGAAGCGCGTCTCGTAGGGCGTCGCCTGCGGCGGCACGAGCGCGGTCGCCCAGTACTTGTCGGTGATGCCGAGCCAGCCGCCAGTCGCCTTGCCGGGCGCGACCGTCGTGTCTTCCTCGGCCGCGGTGTACTTCACTTCGTGCAGGCCGAGCGCGCCGAGCACGCCGATAAAGCCTTCGTGCAGCACGTAGACGGACGGATCCTTCGGCTTGAAGAAGCGTGTCGTGCGGCCGTAGGGCGAAAGGGCGATTGCGGCGTCCGTACGGTTCTCGATGCTGTCGGCGACGGTGAACATGTAATGCTCATCGACCGAGATGGTGCGGGTGAAGGTGACGCCCTTGTCGTTGGTGAAGGTCAGCTTCACCGGGGTCGTCTGCGTCAGCTTGCCGGTGCCGTCCTGCGTCCAGACGGTCTGCGGGTTCGGAACCTGGCCGGTCGCATCGCTGCCGACATAGCCGATTTCGGCGAAATAGCCGTGTTCGGTCTCGGCCGGGCTGAGCAGCGTGATGATCGGGCTCGTCTTGTCGACGGTCTCGTGGAAGTCCTTGAGCTTCAGGTCGTCGAAGCGGGCGCCCGTCAGGTTGATCGAACCGGAAAGCGAAGGCGTGTCGATCTCGACGCGGGCGGACCTGGCAAGGGCAGCCTCGCGCGTCTCGGTCGTCGTGCCGGTTGCCGCGCCGCCCGGCAGCGTGCCGCTGGTTCCCGTGGCGGTGGTCGTGGTGCCGCCGGCCGTCGTCGTCGTCTGCTGGATCTGGGCCTGCTGTGCCTCGAGTGCGACGCGGTCCTTCTCCAGCTTGGGGTTCACATAGAGGAACTGCCAGGCAATGAGGATCACGACGGACAGCGCGATCGCCACGAAATAATTGCGGTTGTTTTCCATCACTCTTTCCCGGGAGCAGCAGGGCGCTGCTGCTGCTTCTGTTTCTGCCTTGTCGCGATCCTCTCCTTGAGACCGGCTTCAAGGGTTTTGAAGGGCGCGTTCAACACGTCCCGTCTGGCGACAACCACATAGTCGTGTCCGGGCTCCATTGCAAACCCGGCGGATAGCCGCACCGCCTCTTTCAGGCGCCGCCGCATGCGATTGCGTTCCACGGCATTGCCGTGTTTCTTGGTAACGGTGAAGCCGACGCGGGGCTGTTCGTCCGGCGCTTGCCGGTCGCGCACTTCGAGAAGGAACAAGGGTCCCCTGCGTTTCTCGCCTTCGCGCACAAAAAGAAACTGCGGACGGCTTTTCAGCCGTCCGACAGCAGATTGTCTAACAGTCTTCGTCATTGCCCGTCGCCTCTGTTCCGGGCAGGCACGGCCTTAGGCCGAGAGGCTTGCGCGGCCACGTGCACGGCGTGCGGACAGGACCTTGCGGCCGCCCTTGGTAGCCATGCGGGCACGGAAGCCGTGACGACGCTTGCGAACAAGCTTGGAGGGTTGGTAGGTACGCTTTGTCATTTATTTAATACCGCGGTGTGCGGCCCTTCTTGGTTTGCATTACGCAAGCAGTGTTGAAAGTCCGGCATAGCCAGTCCCTCGCGGGAAGGCATCTTTCCAGACGTGCGCGGCTTATAAAGGCAAAACCGGCGGAAAGTCAATTGCGGCTCTGTGGCCTGCCGGATTGTCATAATCGTTAAGATGACGGCAACTCAAGATTGTATTCCCTTAATGAAATTCAGACTTCCCTTACGTTAAGTGTGGCGAGGTATTTGATTTTCTTCAAGAAATATTTGCATCGCAATATTAGGGGTCGGTTAATCGTGGCCGGTCCGGGCGGTTGCATCAAAGTCTAGTTAACTTTTAGCGTTTATCGTCCCTATCAAAGGGCGAGGCGGCTGTGCGGTCTTGTCAGTTCTCAAGCACGGCTTTGGAGTTTGACGTGAAGATACGCGGCAGGATTTACCTCATCGTGGGTTTGATGGGGCTCATCTCGGTCCTCATCGGTGGCATAGCCGTCCATGTGGTTTCGGAATACAGCGACAAGCTCCATCAGTATGAGAACGCCGCCGACCGCGCCTTCCTCGGGGAGCACCTGAACCGACAGGTCACGGCCGTCGTCATGGAAGCCCGCGGCGTCTACGCGTCCAAGGATACGGATGGTGCGAAGAAGTTCGCCGATGGTATCACCAAGGAACTCGACGGTATCGACGAGACGCTGAGCAAGTGGCGTCCGAGCGTGCCGGATGCACAGAAGGCCGCCTTCGACGCCGTCGTGGCGCGTGCTGCGGAATTCCGCACCTTCCGCACGGAAACCGCCCGTCTCGGCACGACCGTCTCGATTGCCGCTGCCAACGAGCAGGGCAACAACGAGCTCAACCGCGCCAACCGCAAGGCTTTCCAGAAGGAAATCGATGCCGTCGTGCAGACGGACAGCGAGAACCTGACGACGATCAAGGCCGAGATTTCGGCCTTCGAAACCCTCATGCTGACGCTCGTGCTCGGTACGGTTGGTGCCGGCCTCGTGCTCGGCGGCGGCGTCGCCTTCTACATCGCGACCAACCAGCTTAGCCGCCCGATCCAGAACGTCACCGAGACGATGAAGCGCCTCGCTGGCGGCGACCTCGACACCGAGGTGCCCTATGCTGGCCGTCAGGACGAGATCGGTGAAATGGCCGGCGCCGTTGCGATCTTCCGGCAGAACGCCATCACCGTGCGTGATCTCAATGCCCAGGAGCAGATCCTGCGCGAGAAGAGCGCCGACCTCCAGTCCTCCATCGCGACCGTCGTGCATGCTGCCGCAGCTGGCGATTTCAGCTCGCGCATCAGCAAGGACTACCAGAACGAGGACCTCAACCGCTTCGCCCGCAGCGTCAACGAACTCGTCTCCGGCGTGGAAGAGGGCATTGCCGAAACCCGCCGCGTCATTGGCGCACTCGCCGATGGCGACCTGACGCAGACCATGGACGGCTCGTTCCGCGGCGCCTTCGCCGAGTTGCAGCAGAACGTCAACACGACGCTCGCCACCCTCCAGCGCACCATGCGCGAGGTGCGCGGTTCGACCGACGCGATCAACGCCAATTCCGGCGAATTGCGCACGGCCTCCGACGACCTGTCCAAGCGCACCGAGCAGCAGGCCGCAGCGCTTGAGGAAACCTCCGCCGCGCTCGAGGAAATCACCGCAGCCGTCAAGAATTCGACGGAACGGGCAAACGAAGCAAGCACGATGGTCGGCGAGGCGACGCAGAGCGCCAAGCAGTCCGGCGCCATCGTGCGCAACGCCATCGACGCCATGGGCCGCATCGAGCAGGCCTCGAGCGAGATCAGCCAGATCATCTCTGTCATCGACGAGATCGCCTTCCAGACCAACCTGCTGGCGCTGAACGCCGGCGTCGAGGCCGCACGCGCCGGTGAAGCTGGCAAAGGCTTTGCCGTCGTCGCCCAGGAAGTGCGCGAACTCGCCCAGCGTGCCGCCAGTGCCGCCAAGGACATCAAGGGCCTCATCACCAAGTCGGGTTCCGAAGTGTCGGTCGGCGTGAAATATGTGCAGGAGACCGGCTCCGCCCTCTCCGACATCGAGACCCGCGTCGTCACCATCAACGAGCGCATCCATGCGATCGCCACCGCGGCGCGCGAACAGGCGACGGGTCTCCAGGAGATCAGCACCGCCATCAACCAGATGGATCAGGTCACCCAGCACAATGCCGCGATGGTCGAGGAAACCTCGGCCGCCACGCACAAGCTGAAAGGCGAGGCGGACAGCCTGGCCGATCTCGTCGCGCGCTTCCGCACCGGCGATGCCGTTCAGCGGGTGGCCGCCGTGCGGGCCGAAACCCGCCCGGTCGAATCGCCGGCCCGCCGCATGATGGGCAATGTCGCCCGCGCCTTCGGTGGCAACCGTTCGACCGCGACGGCGGCCGTTGCCCAGGAGAACTGGGAAGAGTTCTGATCGGTAGCCGGATTCCCGCAAAACGGGCGCGGCGGTCGCAAGATCGCCGCGCTTTTGCTTTTGCGGCCACTGCGTTGGAAAAATTGCCGCAATCTCCTATAATTGGCTGTCGGACGTGAACTGAAGGTGCGTCGATCCTTCGTCACGATCTGTGAGCCGCGCTGCGGCCTGTCCTGGAGTTTTGCAGATGGTGGACAGAGACGGGGTACCGTCCTTGACCGAGAAGCCGGTACCGGCGGTCAGCTTCCTGTCCGGCCTGTCGGGCAGGCTTCTCCTGCTGACCGCTGTGTTCGTGCTGATCGCCGAGGTGCTGATCTTCGTGCCCTCGGTTGCCAACATGCGCCTGCAATGGCTGCGTGACCGGCTGAACACGGCCGCTGCCGCCAGCGTCGTCATCGAAGGCCTGCCGGACCAGGAATTGCCGCGTGCGGTGCAGGCAGAGACCCTGATGGCGACCGGCGCCAAGGCGATCGTGCTGAAGAAGCAGGATGCCTCGCGCATCGTCGCCGCCGTCGACATTCCGCCGAGCATCGATGCGCAATACGACCTCTCCGACGTCTCGACGCTCACCTCCATCTACGACGCCTTCGATACGCTGGTCTTCGGCGGCGACCGCATCATCCGCGTCTTTGGGCCGGTTGGCGAATCGAGCACGCGCATCGAACTGCTGCTCGATGAATACAAGCTTCGCCGCGCCATGCTCGGCTATGCGCGCAACGTCTTCATCCTGTCGATGATCATCTCGCTGGTTACGGCGAGCCCGATTTTCTTCGCGCTCAATCGCCTGCTGATCCGCCCGATCCGCCGCATGACGGCGAACATCCAGGAATTCACCGCCGACCCGTCCAATCCGAGCCGCGTGCTGGAGCCTTCCGGCGGGCGCGACGAGATTGCCGTCGCCGGCGTCCACCTCGCCGCCATGCAGCAGACGCTGCAACGCACGCTGAAGGAACAGAAGAACCTCGCCGATCTCGGCCTCGCCGTGTCGAAGATCAACCACGACATGCGCAACATCCTGTCTTCCGCCCAGCTCATGTCCGACCGCCTGTCGGATGTCGACGACCCGGTGGTCAAGCGCGTCGCGCCAAAACTGCTGCGCAGCATCGACCGGGCCGTCGGCTATACCAATGAGGTGCTTTCCTATGGCCGCATGCGCGAGCCGGAGCCGCGTCGTCGCTTCGTAGCGCTGCGCCCGCTGGTGCAGGAGGTCTCGGAGGTGCTGGCACTCGATTCGCGCGGCGATATCGAATTTACGCTCCAGGTCGAGCCTGGCCTTCAGGTCGACGCCGACAGCGAGCAACTCTTTCGCGTCATCCACAATCTCTGCCGCAACGCCGTCGAGGCGCTGTCGCAGGCCAACAGCGTCGAGCGGCGCACCGTGCTCGTCACGGGCCTGCGCACCGGCAGCGTGGTGTCGATCGCCATCGATGACAACGGCCCCGGCATGCCGGCCAAGGCCCGCGAAAACCTGTTTGCCGCCTTCCGTGGCTCCGCGCGCTCCGGCGGCACCGGGCTTGGCCTGGCCATTGCCCGCGAACTCGTGCTCGCCCATGGCGGCACGATCGCGCTGGTCGAGAAGGTAACGCCCGGCACGCTCTTCCGCATCGAACTGCCGGACCGCCCCGTCCCCCTCGACGCCTTCCGCCACCGCGCATAAAGCCCGGTGTTCCGGGCGGGATGTGACGGCACGATGAAAAAAGTACATTTTTTCTCAGAAAGGCGCTTGCAATAAGCCGGCGCACCCTTTAGGAACCGCCTCGCAGCCGGGCAATACACACCCCGTTGCCAGCGCACCCGTAGCTCAGCTGGATAGAGCACCAGACTACGAATCTGGGGGTCAGGAGTTCGAATCTCTTCGGGTGCGCCATTTCTTTTCCAGTCATGTACTTCATTTGTTAGCATGCGCCGATCGTGCGCTTGGTTTGTTGCTGCGCCGTCCATGTGGAGAGCGAATTGGCTTCAACTGCGCAAACACGGGTTGATCGTGCCTCGCGGGTCATCGCTGCGCCGGCGCTTGCTCTCTATGAAGGCCTCGTCGATCCCGTCGCCCTTGCCGTCTGGCTGCCGCCGGAGGGCATGACGGCGCGGGTTGAGGCGTTTGACGCACGTGAAGGCGGGCGCTTTCATCTGGTGCTCTTCTATTCCGCGCCGGGTGCGGGCAAAAGCTCGGCAGACAGCGACATCGTCGAGGGGCGGTTTGTCACGCTCGTGCCCGGTGAGCGTGTCGTTCAGGATATCGACTTCGTTTCAGGCGATCCGGCTTTTGCCGGGACCATGCGCATGACCTGGTCTTTCGAGCCGCATCCGGACGGTACGCTTGTCGCTATTGCCTGCGAAAACGTGCCGCTTGGCACTCGGCCGGAGGATCATGACGTCGGTTTGCGTTCCAGCCTCGACAATCTCGCGGCATACATGGTTGGTCGCGCCGACGCTTAAGCGGGGTGGGCGTGGCCGATATGACACGCGCTGCCGCCTCTGATCCTGGCCTTGAGGCTCCGCCGCCTCGCGTCCCTTCAAAACCATCCCTCACTCGGCTAAGCAGGCAGCAACGGTGTCTGCGTAGCGCCGGCGAAACAGGAATAGCGGAAGGAAGCGGGACATGACGAACCGTGAAATACCGCGCGTATTGCGTTGCGTGATACTCGCCGGATTGCTGGTGCTGGCGGGCTGCGCCGGCCGGCCGGAAGGTGTTCTGGTGCCGAGCGGTGAAACACCGGCGGGCGTGTCGACGGTCAATCTTCTTGTCGCCACGACGCGCGCGCGATCCAGCCAGCCGGGCGTGCTGTTTTCCGGTGAACGCGGCTCCGATCTCCTGATGAACGACATCGTCGTCTCCATCCCGCCGGAAGACAAACGCGAGGTCGGACAGGTGCAGTGGCCGGAAAAGCTGCCGGCCGACCCCATGAAGAGCTTTTCGACGGTCAGCGTGACGCCGGTCGATGGCGCGAAGGCCGGTGGTGCGTGGCTTGACCAGAACCTGCCGAAGAGCCGGCGCGTGCTGATCTTCGTACACGGTTTCAACAATCGTTATGAGGATGCGGTCTACCGCTTCGCGCAGATCGTACACGATTCCAAGACGGACGCCGCACCGGTGATCTTCACCTGGCCGTCGCGTGCCAGCATCTTCGATTATTCCTACGACAAGGAAAGCACGAACTATTCGCGCGATGCGCTGGAGGAATTGCTGCGGGCCGCCGTCAATTCACCAAAGGTCGGCGAAATCACCATCATGGCCCATTCCATGGGGACGTGGCTTGCCGTCGAGACGCTGCGCCAGATGGCGATCCGTGATGGGCATGTGCCGAAGAAGATCCAGCAGGTCATCCTGGCCTCGCCCGACCTTGACGTCGATGTCTTCGGCCAGCAGCTTCGCGCGCTTGGCAAGGACAAGCCGAAGTTTACCCTGTTCGTCTCGCGCGACGACCGGGCGCTGACGCTCTCGCGCCGCATCTCCGGCAATGTCGATCGGCTCGGCCAGATCAATCCGGCTGAAGAGCCTTATCGTTCGATGCTGGAAAAGCAGGGCATAACCGTGCTCGACCTGACGGCGCTGAAATCCGGTGATCGCCTCAACCATGGAAAATTTGCCGAAAGCCCCGATGTCGTGCGCCTCATCGGCAATCGCCTGATCGATGGGCAGGCGGTCTCGGACTCACAAATTGGTTTGGGCGAACGGCTCGGTGCCGTTGCGCTGGGTACGGCCCAGACGGTGGGGAGTGCGGCGAGCATCGTGGTGTCCACGCCGATCGCCGTCTTCGATCCTGTGACGCGCAAGAACTACGATGATCAATGGCGACGCTTCGGCAACGCCGTCGAAGACACCACCACGACCGCCGTCGGGCAGTAAAAAGGCGGCCCCTTCGGGCCGCCCTTCTGCTCAATCGTGTCAGGCGATTACCGGACCCAGATCACTTCGCGGGTGTTGCGGTCGACGAGAACCGGTCGGTCATCGACATAGATGTAGCCGTAGCTGGGGCTTTCCGGCACTTCGACGATCTGCACGGTTTCCGGGATCAGCGCACCGGCTTCGACCGGGCCTTCCAGCATGACCGGCTCAAGCCGGTTACGTTCGACATAGGTGATGGTGGTTTCCGGGATGTCGGCAGAAATGCTCGCCGTCGTCTCGATTTCCGGCGCGTAGATCACCTGGCGGCTGTCGATCCGCACGATGACCGGGCGGTTGTCGACATAGATATAGGCGAGGTCCGGGTGATCCGGGATCGGCGTCAGCGTGACGGTGTCGTCGAAGCGCGTGTCGGCCGTCACCTGACCTTGCAGAACGACCGGCGGCGTCGGGTTTTCCAGCACATAGACGCGGGCGTCATCCGGCACGGCGGCTTCAGCGCCGATGGCGAAACCGGCTACGCCGCCGACGATCGCGCCGACCGGGCCGCCGACGACGGCGCCTACGGTCGCACCGGCGGCCCCGCCGGCAGCGCCGCCGAGAACTTCCTTATCGGCGTCGTCGGCATGGGCAACAGTCGCGCCGATGAGTGCGAGGGCCGCACCAGCCATGAGAATCTTGCGCATGTCTTTCTCCTTCGAAAGTTGGGTTTCCCACCCCTTCGGCGGAGACAACGTGACATGCTTTGCTCTGTTCCCCCGGACCAGCGGCGCGGCCTGTCACGTTGTGTAACGCGCGTTAACCGGCGCTATCAGGCGATTTCCGCTTCGCGCCTTGCGATTTCATAATCCTCATGGTGCACCTGCAACCCTTCCTCCGTCACCACGACGATGCCATAGGCGGCCGGTTCGTCGACCGAAAGCGAGGCGTTCGGCATGTCGAAGGGCATCGGCTGCTGATGCACCGGGCTCTTGAAGATCGAGAAGGGAATGCCGCGATGCGAGCCGCCGATCGTGCGGTGCACATGGCCGGCGAAGATGTGGCGGACATTGCCGTGTTTCAGCACGAGATCGTAGAAGGCGTCTTCGTTGCCGAGCCGGATCGCATCCATGCCGGTAAAACCCGTCTTGTGCGGCGGGTGGTGCATGAAGAGGAGGACCGGCAGGCCATTGGCGCCCGCAAGCGTGCGGTCGAGCCAGGCGAGGCGCTTTTCGCAGAGATAGCCGGCATGGCTCATCGGGTAGTCGTAGGGCGGCGCAAACAGCGTATCGAGCAGCACGACGCGGCAATCATCGAAGTCGATCGCCTGCTGCACGAAGCCGTCCTCGTCCGGTGTCACATGCGAGAAGGTCTCGAGGAAGCGGTCGCGATAGTCGTGGTTGCCGATGGTGATCGCCGCCGGTGGCACGAGCAGAGAGAGCAGGTCGCGCAGGCGTTCGTAAGACTGGGTGTCGGCGCGATGCGTCAGGTCGCCGGTAAAGATCACCCGGTCGGCATCGGCATGATAGCGGTTGACGTGTTCGATGCCGGCGAGCAGCCTTTGATAGGGATCGAGGCCGATGATCGTCGAACCCTCGGGCACCATGTGCAAATCGGTAAAGACAATGAGTTTGGTCATGGAAAGGTCTCTTGGCGGGATGATGCTCGGCGCCCCAAGGAACATTTGGGCCGGAAGCCAGTCGTAGCGCGCAATCCTGTCGCATGAAAAGCAGTTGGAACGCATGACAATCTGATATATCAGAGAGACGAAGCCAATCGATCCCTGGCACGTGCCGTGCGGGACAGAAATAGCCGGCGGACCGGCGAAGACGGAGCACGACGACATGAGATGGAAGCGCACGATCCAGCTGCTGGACGTTCATTGCGAAGGTGAGATCGGCAAGGTGGCGATCGGCGGCGTGCCGAAGATTCCCGGCAACACGATCGCCGAGCAGCTTAACCACATCAACACGGTCGATGACAGCCTGCGCCGCTTCCTCTGCCTGGAACCCCGTGCGGCGGCGACCGGCTCGGTCAACCTGCTGGTGCCGGCCAAGCGCCCGGAAGCCGATGCCGGCTTCATCATCCTCCAGGCCGATCAGGCGCACGCCTCCTCGGGCTCCAACTCGATCTGCGTCACCACGGCGCTGCTCGAATCCGGCATCGTCGAGATGAAGGAGCCGGAAACCATCGTCGTGCTCGACACGGCCGCGGGTCTCGTCAAGGCGACGGCGACCTGCCACGACGGACGCTGTGAAAAGGTCAAGCTCACCATGGTGCCGTCCTTCGTCGAAGCGCTCGATGTCGAAATCGACACGCCGCACTGGGGCCGTGTGCGCTTTGACATCTCCTATGGCGGCATCTTCTATGCGCTCGTCGACGTCGACCAGATCGGCACGAAGATCGAGAAGGCCAATGCCCGCGCGCTCGTCGATGCCGGCATGGCGCTGAAGGACCTGATCAACAAGTCGATGAAGGTCGTGCACCCGGAAATCCCGGAAATCAACGGCGTTGCCTACGTCATGTTCCGTGACCGCGATCCGGACGGCATGGTGCGCACGGCGACAACGATGTGGCCCGGCCGCGTCGACCGTTCGCCCTGCGGCACCGGCAACTCCGCCAACCTCGCGACGCTGCATGCGCGCGGCCTTGCCAAGGTGGGCGATACGTTCCGCTCGCGCTCCATCATCGGCTCGGAATTTGAGGTCGGGCTGCAGGCCGAAACCGTGGTTGCCGGCCGCACGGCCATCATCCCTACCATCACCGGCCGCGGCTGGACGTTCGGCCTGCACCAGATCGCGCTTGATCCGACGGACCCGCTGGCGAACGGTTTTGCGATGACGGATACCTGGGGTCCGCAGGCCGGTGAGATCAGCTAAGGCACAAAGTTCGGCCCGGAGTGGATCACCTCTCCGGGCCGCGCAGCCTTATTTTTTGGCGTAGTGCTTCTCAATGGCGCCAAGCGTGATCGGGTCGATCTCTGCATTGCCGGCGTCGTCGATCAGGTCGCGCTTGGCCAGAACCTGCTTGATGGCGAGGCGGGCATCGGCGCTCAGCTGCTCCGGCTGGTCGCGCAGGATGACTTCGAGATCGACATCGCGCATCTCGAAGGCAGCGACGAGGCTGTTGACCGCCTGCTCGATGTTCTTGACGATGCCGGTGCCACTCTGTTGCATCAGGCCGAATTTCAGCTTTCCGTAGCTGTCGCCCTGGTCGGCGGCCTGCTTGAAGTAGCCGGCTGCGGCTGCGAGATCCTGCTCGATGCCTTCGCCGGATTCCAGCATGAGGCCAAGGTTGATCATCGCGTCGACGCTGCCGCCTTTCGCCGCAAGCGTGTAGAAGGCCACGGCCCGCGCGTTGTCCTCGCCCACGAGGCTGCCGTCGTCGAGCAGAACGCCGAGATTGAAGGCCGCTGTTTCGTCGCCGGCCGCCGCCGCCTTGTCGAACCAGCGGGCCGCTTCCGCGCCGTTGATCGCCGTGCCGATGCCGTCGCGATAGGCGACGCCGAGATTGTAGGCGCCCAGCACGTCGCCCATTTCCGCGGCCTTCTTGTAGTGGCTGAATTCGGCGGCAGGGTCGCCGCGCTTGCCGAGCATCGCGCCGTAATTGACCATGGCCACGGTGTGGCCCAGCGCCGCTGCCTCCGCATAGAGCTTCATGGCGTCGAGATTCTGGCCGGCACGCTCCAGCGCCCGGGCAAGCTGGAAGGCCATGCGCGCGCCGCCGCCGGCATTGTAGGCCTCGCGGCAGGCCGAAAGGGCCGCGCCGATCTGGATGTCTTCCAGCGCGACCGGCGCGAAGGCCTTGTTGCGCGTGCTGTCATACCGGCTGCCGGCACTCTGGTCGCAGCGGGCTTCGATGGAAAGCGTGTTTGCCTCAGCGCCGCTTGCGGCACCGACAAGAAGGGCCGCGAAGAAAAGGGCGCGGCCAGCCGTCTTCATACCTGTGGATCGTGTGATCATGATCCGTCTCCCTTCGTTGGATGACCGCACCTTAGACGACTGGTGGGCGGCGGCTGTTTCCACGGGAACAGAGGGAACGGGAAGAGCGGCGCATAACGGATGCAGCACAGGCGGCTTGTGCGATTGACGGGCCGGCCCTATCAGTTCAATTCCATCCGACGGCTTGTCCCGTCCGAAAGGTGTGTCATGCGAACGCTCAAGGCTTTTGAACCGATCACCCTCAGCCGCAGGCTTTTCATTGCTGGCGGCGCCTTGGCGTTGACGGGTATCGGCGTTCGCGCAACACAGGCCAACGCGATCATCGGCAAGGCGGTGGAAATCACCGGCGACGTCACCCGCAAGCAGGAAAACCTCCTGGAGGGTCTGAAGGCCGGCGCCAGCCTGATGGACCACGATTTCGTCAAGACCGGTGCCAAGAGTTTTGCCTCGCTCGAACTCGGCGATGACACCAGCCTGCTGCTCGGCAGCGACACGGAGCTGCTGATCGATACCTTCATCGCGGGGCAGGGCGGCACAATCGAGCTCGGCACCGGGCAGATGGTCTTCGACCGGCCGGAGGGCCTTGCCAAGATCGACCTCACCATGCGCACCGCCTTCGGCATGATCGGCGTGCGCGGCACGAAATTCTTCGCCGGTCCCAGCCGCGGCGTCTTCGGCGTCTTCGTGGAGCACGGCCTCGTCGAGGTCACCGGCGGCGGCGTGACACGCCAGGTCGGCCGCGGCCAGGGCGTCGATATCGCGACGCCGGGTGCTGCACCCAGCGAGGTCGCGCAATGGGGTGATGCCCGCATCCGCGAGGCCTATGCCAGCGTTGGTATTCGCTAGTCGAAGGTAAACAGTTCGATCTGGCCGAAGCCACGGATTTCGTGGCTGCCGATGGGGCGCAGTGGCCGGGTCGTTTCGCTCGCCGCCTGCGGGCCGACGCAGATGTGGGTACCGAGGAACTTGTTGGCATCCTGCAGGCGGGCCGCCAGGTTCATCGAATTGCCGTGCGCCGTGTAGTCGAGCTTGCCGCCGACGCCCACTTCCCCCAGCACCACCATGCCTGTTTCGATACCGATGCGCGTGCGGCCGAACTCCTGTTCGAGGAAGCCGGGGCGGCGGCGCATCTCCTCGGTCAGCGTGCGGATGTCATCGGCGCAGGCGAGTGCCTTGTCGACATGATGGTCGAGATCGTCAGGCGCGTTGAAGAGCGCGTGCACGGCGTCGCCCACCACCTTGTCCACCATACCGCCATGGCGGGCGACGAGCGCGTTCACCTCGGTGTAGTAGATGTCCAGCAGCTTGACCAAATCATGCGGGCCGAGCTTCTTGGAGAGCGAGGAAAAGCCCTCGATATCGGTAAACACCGCCGTCACCTGCCGCTCCTCGCCGGCGACGCGTCCGAGATCCGGGTTGTCGATATAGCGCGAGACGACGGATTGTGGCAGGTACTGGGCAAAACGCTGGCGGGCGGTGGCTTCCGCCCGGCGCACATGGGCGAACTGCAGCAGGCCGGTGACAAGCGCCGCCGTCGCCACGATCAGCGAAACGCCGACCGCGTCGGACAGAAGCGCTGTCTGCATATAGACGAGGACCGATGCGCCGAACACGAGGCCGACAAGCCCGAGACCGGCCAATGCCGCCCAGAGCGGGCGAAGCCGCGCCGCCGCCAGCGCCGCCGCCGCACCGGCAACGAAGGCCAGGGCCGCCTCGATCGGCAAGAGGCCGGTATCGCGCATCGGGATGTGATCGGTCAGGATGGAGTTTGCGACGTCCGCATGGATCTGCACGGAGGGTTCGAGCGTCATGGAGGCGCTGGTCCTGAGCCCGCCGAGATTGGGCAGGCTGCTGCCGATCAGTACGACCTTGCCGGCGATCCTTTCGGCCGGCACCAGGCCCGCCACGATATCCGCCGCGGAGAAGGTGCGCGCGCCCACCGTGTCGGCCCGGCTTGCCACAAAGCGCAGGCTGCCATCCTCGTCGAGCCGCAGGATGCGCGAATCCTGCCGCACCCAGGCGGGGTTGCCGCCGAGCACCGGCGTGCCCGCGCCGGCCGCCAGCCGCGCCGCTTCCACGCCGAGCGACGGATAGGCCGCATTGCCGAGGATCGCATAAGCCTGCACGCGGCGTACCACCGCGTCCTCGTCGCCGACCAGGAAGGCCGCTGCTGCTGCCGCCGCCTTGTCCTGCAGGAAGGCGCAGGAGCTTTCCGCGCCGTCGATGAACCAGAGGTCCGGAATAGTCACCGGCCGTTGCAGGGCAAGCGCGGGGATCGGGTGCGGCGCGCCGTCCGTCGCCTCGCCGATGAGGAAGCCGAGAATGGTCGGCGTCTGGCCGATGGCGTTTGCCAGCGCGGCATTGGCGGGCTCTTCCGCTGCGCAATCGGTTGAGAAGATGAAGTCGAAGGCGATCGCCGTCGGTTTTGCAGCGGCAAGCCGCTCGATCAGCCCTGCCGTCTGCGTGCGCGTCCACTCCTTGTCCGGCAAGCTTTGGAAGGCCTTGCGGTCGATGTCGACCACGATGATGCTATCGCTCTGGCGAGCCGGCACCGCCTGGGTCAGCGCGTCGAAATAGTATTCACGCTGCTGCTCCAGCGCCGTTTCGCCGAGCGAAAACAGCGCCAGCGCACCGGCAAGGCTGGCCACAAGGCCGGCGACGAGCGGTCTATATCTCTTGGCGAACATGATCGGCCGCTTCCGTTGAAGTGTAAGCCGCAGTCGGCCTAGTCGTCATCCGGCTCGGCGATGCCGTAGAGCCGGCCGATATGGCAGTGGATGATACCATCATTGCGCCGGATGGCGCCGGCCTCTTCCAGCGCGAGGATCGAGCGGTTGATCTTGGGCCGGCTGGCGCCGACGATGCTGGCGATCTCGGTCTGGCTGAGCGAGAGTTGGAGGTTTGCGCTGTCCGGCAGTTCCTCGCCGTGGATGTTGCGCAACGTCGCGAGGAAGAAGCGGGCGACGCGGGCATCGAGATCGTAGAGCGCGATGGTTTCGAGCTGCTCCGTCGTTTCGCGCAGCTTGGTGCAGAGATAGTGGATGATCGCCTGTGCCGCCGTGGGATTCCGCGTCAGGATGTCGATGAAATCGCGCTTGGAAATCACATAGCCTTCGGTCGCCGTCACGGCGGTGGCGTCCGCCGAGCGTGGCTGGCCGTCGAGCAGCGCCATTTCACCGAGGATCGAGCCGGCTTCGAGCTGGCGCAGCGACAGTTCCTTGCCCTGCGGCGTGATCAGCGAAAGCTTGATGCGGCCGGAGACGAGCACGATGAGATAGGTGCCTTCGTCGCCGCGCTGGAAGATCACCGTGCCGGGCGACCATTTGCGCCAGGTCGCGATTCCGGCGATCTCGATCAGCGTTTCCTTGTTGAATCCCTCGAAAATCGGGAAAGAACGCCAGAATGCGGCACTCTTGTTGATCTCGTTCATATCCGGTTTCCCCCGACCGCCGCTGACGAAAACAAAACACGCGCCGCTCGCCGAAACTTTCGCCCACCCGTCGTGCGCTTGCAACAGAAAAGAACGGAGAGCTTTGGGCCGGTCTCTTCGTTACTGGCAGATCCGCACGCGCTTGTTGACCGCCTTGCCGTGCTGATCCTGCGTCTGGACGCGCTTGGTGATGCAGGTCTGCTGGTAATGGCCGTAGGTGCCGTCCGCATAGGATGGGCCGGCATGGCCGGTTGCGGTGAAGGCGAGGGAGGCGGCGGCGAGCGCAAGGGCGAGAAGATAGTGGCGCATGATGGGTCCGGGAGGGAAAGAGGAGGGCGGCGGGCTGCAATGACCCTCTTGTCGCATGGCCTGAACCGCCCCTCTGTTCCGCCGGGAACAGGGTATCGTTCACAAAAAGCGAACGATCTGTATTCCGATCGCCCGTCTAGTTTGACGACGGAAAGCTGATATCTCTTTGCCAACGCAAACAGCCAAGCCTCAGGAGCTTATCATGCAACAGAACGCCGTCGTCCTTCTCGGACGCATCCTTCTCGCCCTCATGTTCATCACTGCCGGTTATCCGAAGCTCATCGATCCGTCGGGCACGGCCGGCATGATCGCCGGTGCCGGCCTTCCGGCCGCGACCGCGCTTGCCTATCTTGCCGGTCTCTTCGAAGTCGTTGCCGGCCTCTTCATCCTCGTCGGCTTCCAGACGAAGATCGCTGCC
The DNA here is from genome assembly GCF_058808115.1 of Shinella sp. GW821-FHT11G07. Taxonomy (NCBI): domain Bacteria; kingdom Pseudomonadati; phylum Pseudomonadota; class Alphaproteobacteria; order Hyphomicrobiales; family Rhizobiaceae; genus Shinella; species Shinella sp. GW821-FHT11G07. The sequence continues at coordinate 133,854 of NZ_JBXARJ010000006.1, read as the reverse complement.
TACCTTCTCGCTGCCTTCAGCGTCTTTACCGCTCTCGTGTTCCATAGCGGCGCGATCAACGTTCCGGACTTTCCGGAAGGCGCAAACGGCCTGTTGACCCTCTTCAACGGCCTGATGATGTGGAAGAACATCACGATTGCTGGTGGCTTCCTCGTGCTCGCCGCCTTCGGCCCGGGCGCCTACTCGCTCGATGCCCGCTCCGCTGCCGGCAAGGCCGTCACCGCGTAAGCGACCAATACTCTGATCCTCCAGAAACCCTTCCCGGCCTCCGGGGAGGGTTTTTCGTTTCCGGCCTGCTGGAAAGCCGCCTCTCTTGCTGCTATGCGCACGGGTAAGACAGTGACGTGGGGAGATGCCGATGTTTTCCAATTCCTTTCCGGACCGAGACGTGATGGCGGAGCTGATGGCCCGCATGCTGTGGGAGATCAAGGCGGTGCATTTCCGCCCGGAAGAACCCTACAAGCTCGCGTCGGGCATGGCCTCTCCGGTCTATATGGATTGCCGCAAACTGCTCTCCTATCCGCGCATCCGCTCGGCGATCATGGATTTCGCCGCCGCGACCCTCACCCGTGAGGCCGGCTTCGAGCGCTTCGACGTGATTGCCGGCGGCGAAACGGCCGGCATTCCCTTCGCCGCCCTGCTCGCTGATCGTCTTGGCCTGCCGATGATCTACGTGCGCAAGAAGCCGAAGGGCCATGGCCGCAATTCGCAGATCGAGGGCGTGATGCAGGAAGGCGCGCGTGTGCTCGTCATCGAGGACCTCGTGACGGTCGGCGGTTCCATGTTCACCTTCATCGATGCGATCCGCGCGGCCGGCGGCGTGGTCGATCACGGCATGTCGCTGTTCTACTACGGCATCTTCAAGGAAGCCGAGGCGCGCTATGCCAACGGTGGCGTGAAGCTGCACCACATCGCCACCTGGCGGAATGTGCTGGCGGTTGCGAAGGCAGAAAAACTCTTCGATGATGCGACACTCGCCTCGGTCGAATCCTTCTTCGACGCACCCCTCGTCTGGTCGGCTGCCCATGGCGGCGTTGCGGAGCTGCCGACGTCGTAAAAGGCTCTGGCGCTTTCTCGTGTGATCGTTTAAATCGATTGAAAGTCCGCTTGGGAGGAAATGCTCATGATCCTGTGTTGTGGTGAAGCCCTGATCGACATGCTGCCGCGCACGTCGACACTCGGCGAGGATGCCTACGCCCCCTATGCCGGCGGGGCGATCTTCAACACGGCGATCGCACTCGGCCGCCTCGGCGTGCCGACCGGCTTCTTCACCGGCCTTTCCGACGACATGATGGGCGACATCCTGCGCAAGACGCTCGGCGAAAGCGGCGTTGATTACAGCTACTGCGCAACCCTCTCGCGCCCGACCACCGTCGCCTTCGTCAAGCTCGTGCACGGCCATGCGACCTATGCCTTCTACGATGAGGGCACCGCCGGCCGCATGATCACCGAAGCTGAGCTTCCGGCTTTGGGCGATGATTGCGAGGCACTGCATTTCGGCGCGATCAGCCTCATCCCCGAGCCTTGCGGCTCGACATACGAGGCGCTGCTGAAGCGCGAGCACGAAAAACGCGTGATCTCACTCGACCCGAACATCCGCCCCGGCTTCATCAAGGACAAGGACGCCCATATGGGCCGTATCCGCCGGATGGCCGCGATGGCAGATATTGTGAAATTCTCCGACGAGGACCTCGCCTGGTTCGGCCTCGAAGGCGACGAGGACACGCTTGCCCGCCACTGGCTGCACCACGGTGCAAAACTCGTCGTCGTGACGCGCGGCGCGGAAGGTGCCGTCGGCTACACCGCTGACCACAAGGTCGTGGTGCCGAGCGAGCGCGTGACGGTTGTCGATACGGTCGGCGCCGGCGACACGTTCGATGCCGGCGTGCTCGCCTCGCTGAAGATGCAGAACCTGCTGACCAAGCAGCAGGTGGCGAAGCTCGACGAGGACCAGATCGCCAAGGTACTGGCACTCGGCGCCAAGGCCGCCGCCGTCACCGTCTCGCGCGCCGGCGCGAATCCACCCTGGGCGAAGGAAATCGGGCTCGCCTGACAAAAATCAGAGTGATCTCGTGTGCAAGCCTGATACTCGTAGTCCGAGATAAACAGCGTCAGCTGCCGGGCCTCGATCGTTCGTTTCTGCGATATTTTAGAGTTTGCAAGCAGCGTTAAGTCTGGCGCTGAGATATGCTAGCGGAGACTCCAGCCAGTTCGATCCGTGAGGAGCAGGTGGCATGAAACTACTCACTTTGCGCTCGAAAGTGGAGGGACGGTCTTTTCGGCTAGCTCTTTTTGCAAAAAAACAATGCAACAAAGGGCGGCATTGTATTATGTGCTTCATTTCCGCCGGCTGGCGACGTTTGAGCGTCAATTCTTGCGAAAGTGGCATCCTGGTGGCCGCTCCTATTTCCATCCGTACCAATCTCAGTCTGATATTGGTGAGTGTGGCTCGGCATTTCAGGGATCGCCAGAATATGTTTTTCCTCGCCACCCTTCGCTAGAACAACATAGGTAGAGATGGGAGTAGGCTGAACGCCGCCTTGAGGCAATGTCATATCCCACATGCCATAGGCTCGGTGTGTTTCATCTCCAGCGCCCACTAGAAAGCGCCCGGTGCCTTCGGTGAAGGTCGCCCACTTGCCTGACAGGTCTTTACATTCTTTGGTTGATGCAACCACCGCTCCTGCCGGAACTCCCCCTGCTGCGTTTGCGATATAGTCGCGAACCTTGGGTTCTAAGAAGAACCACCAACCGGTAAGGGCAAACCCAACAAGAGCGACAATGGCGCCGATTGCCCATTTCGCTGTTTGCTGCACGGCCTCTTTTTTGATGGCGGCGCGCACCTCTTGGCTGATGTTCTGGTGGCTTTCATCGATCATGTGATTAATTCCCCCGGGGCTATAGCGGATAAACGACACTACACCTAGTTGTGTCAGTGCTCAAAGAGTCCCGATTACAAAGTCAGATTGCTGGCAAAGAGCCGCAAACCTTTTTTTCGTCATGGTCGGGCCTGACCCGACCGTCCATGCAGGCGGAGGGGGGAGCGGAGGGGTGCAAACCAGCTAAAGTCGCCTTCATTCGCCTGTCATCGCCGCATGGTCAAAGGGGCCATGCTCGATCACACCGCCCCAGATTCGCTCATCACCGCCCGTTCCGATGGACGGGCTCCCACCATTCTTGTCGTGACGGATGCCTGGCGCCCGCAGTTGAACGGGGTCGTGCATACGCTTGAAGAACTCGCCCGCTCGATGGCGGAGGAGGGCATCGACGTGGTCTTCCTGACGCCGCAGGAATTCACGACCGTGCCGTTGCCATCCTATCCGGAAATCCGGCTCGCCATCACCTCGAAGCGCCGGGTGCTGGCCGAAATGGAGAAGATCGCGCCGGATTACATCCACATCGCCACGGAAGGGCCGCTCGGCATGGCGGCACGCAGCGCCTGCCTGGAGCGCCGGCTGCCCTTCACCACGGCCTATCACACGCGTTTTCCGGAGTTCATCAGCGCCCGCCTGCCGATTCCCGAAAGTGTCAGCTACTGGTGGCTGCGCCGCTTCCACAATTCCGGCAATGGCATGATGGTGGCGACCAAGTCGCTGGGTGCCGAGATGGCGGCGCGTGGTTTCGTTCGTATCAAGCGCTGGTCGCGTGGGGTCGATACCAAGCTGTTCGACCCGGCCAAGCGCCGTGATCTCGGCCTGCCGCGCCCGATCTTCCTGAATGTCGGCCGCGTCGCGGTGGAAAAGAACCTGCCCGCCTTCCTCGGCCTTGACCTGCCGGGCAGCAAGGTCGTCGTTGGCGACGGGCCGGACCTCGCCACGTTGCGCCAGCGCTATCCGGATGTGCATTTCCTGGGTCGCAAGCTCGGCGAGGAACTCGCTGCCGTCTACGCCTCGGCGGATGTCTTCGTCTTCCCGAGCCGCACGGATACGTTTGGCAATGTCATGTTGGAGGCGCTCGCAAGCGGCGTTCCGGTTGCTGCCTTTCCGGTGACTGCACCACGCGATGTGCTCGGCGATGCCGGTGCGCTATCGGAAAACCTGCGGGAGGCCGCGCTTGCCGCGCTCGACATTCCGAAGGATGTCGCCCGCGACCGTGCCATGACCTATAGCTGGCGCGCCTGCGCGCGCGAATTCCTCGGAAACCTCACCCGCGTGCCGCGCGGTGCTTTCGCGGCACGCCGTCTCAGCCTGCGCTGAGCTTATTTCGCGGCCTTCAGCAGCGCGGCGACGAGGCCGGCGGTCGATGAATCGTGGCCGGCCGCACTTTCCTTGCCCTCAACGACAGGAAGCAGGCCTGTTGCCAGCTCCTTGCCGAGCTCCACGCCCCACTGGTCAAACGAGTTGATGTTGAAGAGCACGCCCTCGACGAAGACGCGATGCTCGTAGAGCGCGACCAGCCGGCCGAACGAAAACGGCGTCAGGCTATCATAGACCATGGTGATCGACGGGCGGTTGCCGGAAAACACGCGGTGCGGCGCGATCTTGTCGGCCTTTGCCTCGTCCATGCCCTTCGCGGTCAGTTGCGCCTTGGCTTCCGCCAGCGTGCGGCCCTTCATCAAGGCTTCCGACTGCGCCAGGCAGTTGGCGATCAGCAACTGGTGCTGGTGGCGCAGGTTCTTCTCGTGGCCGTTCGCCGCGATCATGAACTCGGCCGGAATGATCGTCGTGCCCTGGTGGATGAGCTGATAGAAGGCGTGCTGGCCGTTAGTGCCGGGTTCGCCCCAGACGACCGGCCCGGTCTGGCCCTCGACCGGTGTCGAATCCATGGTGACGGACTTGCCGTTCGATTCCATGTCGAGCTGCTGGAGGTAGGCCGGGAACCGCGACAGGCGCTGGTCATAGGGCAGGATCGCGCGCGACGGGTAGCCGAGCACGTTGCGGTGATAATAGCCGATGAGGCCGAGCAGCATCGGAATGTTTTCGCGGACCGGAGCCTCGCGGAAATGGTTGTCGACGGCATGGCCGCCGGCCAGGAATTCGGCAAAGTTTTGCCTGCCGATGGCGATCATCAGCGGCAGGCCGATGGCCGACCAGATCGAATAACGCCCGCCGACCCAGTCCCAGAAGCCGAAGACGCGCTCGGCCCCGATGCCGAAGGCCGAAACCTTGTCGAGTGCTGTCGAGACGGCGCAGAAATGGCTGCCGACAGCCGCATCGCCCAACGCGTCGGCGATGAATTTGCGCGCCGTCGCGGCGTTCGTCATCGTCTCGATGGTCGTGAAGGTCTTCGAGGCGACGATGAACAGCGTGGTTTCGGCGTCGAGCAATTTCAGCGCATCGGCGATATGCGCGCCGTCGATGTTCGAAACGAAATGCAGCCGCGGGCCGTCATGGAACGGTGCGAGCGCCAGCGTTGCCATGACCGGGCCGAGATCCGACCCGCCGATGCCGATATTGACGACGTCGGTGATTTTCTTGCCGGTCGCGCCCTTCAGGGTGCCGGAACGGATACCGTCGGCAAACACGCCCATGGCATCGAGCACCCCGTTGACATCAGGCATCACATCCCTGCCGTCGACCAGCACGGGTGTGTTGGCGCGGTTGCGCAGTGCCGTGTGCAGTACGGCACGCTCTTCGGTAATGTTGATGATCGCGCCTGCGAACATCGCATCGCGCTTAGTCTCGACGCCGGCGTCCTTTGCGAGTGCTTCCAGCCCGTCGAGCACGGCGTCGTTCACCGCACATTTCGAATAGTCGAACAGGAAATCGTCGAGTTTGGCGTTGTAGCGGGAAAATCGCTTGGGGTCGGCCGCGAAGGCGGCTCTGATGTCTGTGGCGTTGGTATCGCGGGCGATGGATTTCAGCTTTTCGACAAGCGCGTTCATCGGCGTCTTCCTTGGCTTTGGACGATGCCGGCTAGCTAGTCGCTTTGGCATGTGCAAATCAAGACCGCAAACGCGACTTGTCCGAAAAAATTAAATCGGTTTAACCGGGGCGGGTGTCAGCCCCGGAGGTCCTTTCGGAGAATCTTGCCGACATTCGATTTCGGCAGTTCAGTGCGGAATTCGATGAATTTCGGCCGCTTGTAGTTGGTGAGGTTCGCCGCGCAATGCGCCTTCACATCCGCTTCGGTGAGTGCCGGATCCTTCTTCACCACGAACAGTTTTACCGCCTCGCCGGAATGTTCGTCCGGAACGCCGATCGCCGCGCATTCGAGAATGCCGGGATGTGACATCGCCACTTCCTCGATCTCGTTGGGGAAGACGTTGAAGCCGGAGACGAGGATCATGTCCTTCTTGCGGTCGACGATCTTGGTAAAGCCTTCCGACGACATGAAGCCGATATCGCCGGAGCGGAAGAAGCCGTCGGGGGTCATCACCTTGGCCGTCTCGTCCGGCCGCTGCCAGTAACCGGCCATGACCTGCGGGCCGCGGATGCAGATCTCGCCCACTTCGCCGAGCCCCAGCGTCCTGCCGTCGTCGTCGCGGATTTCGATGTCCGTCGAGGGCAAGGGCAGGCCGATCGTGCCGGTGAATTCCGCACGATCGAAACGGTTGGCGGTCGCGACCGGCGAGGTTTCCGACAGGCCATAGCCCTCGATGACGGCGCAGCCGGTCATCTTCTGCCAGCGTTCGGCGACCGGCCGCTGCACCGCCATGCCGCCGCCGAGCGTCAGCAGCAGGTCGGACAGGTCGAGCTTGGCAAAGTCCGGATTGTTCATCAGCGCGTTGAACAGCGTGTTGAGGCCCGGGAAGATGTGGACGCGGTACTTTCCGAGTTCCTTGACGAAGGCGGGAATATCGCGCGGATTGGCGATCAGCACATTGTGGCCGCCGAGCGCGATGCCCATCAGCCCGTTCACCGTCAGGGCGAAGATGTGATAGAGCGGCAGCGCGCAGATGAAGACGAGCTGGTCCGGCCGCTTCTTCAGGTGGAAGATCGGCTCGATCCACAGCTTGATCTGCTCCATGTTGGAGAGCAGGTTGGCATGGGTCAGCGTCGCGCCCTTCGAGACGCCCGTCGTGCCGCCGGTATATTGCAGGAAGGCCGTATCATCCGGCGCAATGCTGACGGGCTTCAACGTGCCGTGCGCGCCTTCCGCCATCACCTGCTTGAAGGGAATATGGCCCGGCAGCGACCAGGCGGGCACCAGCTTCTTCACCTTGCGTACGACGAGATTGACGATCAGGCCCTTGAGGCCGAGCATGTCGCCCATCGTGGTGACGACCACGTGCTTGACGGCCGTGCGCGAGACGACCTGCGCGACGGTGCTGGCAAAATTCTCCAGAACGAACAGCGCCTTGGCGCCGGCATCCTTCAACTGGTGTTCGAGTTCGCGCGGCGTATAGAGCGGGTTGACGTTCACCACGACGAGACCGGCACGCAGGATGCCGAAGATGATCACCGGGTTCTGCAGAATGTTCGGCATCATCACCGCCACGCGATCGCCCTTTTCAAGGCCGCGCGCCTGGAGCCAGGCGGCGATGCTGCGCGATGCGCCCTCGAAATCCCGGAAGGTCAGCGTCTTGCCCATGCTGGTGAAGGCGGGGCGATCGGCGAACTGGGCGCAGCAGCTTTCGACCAGCGTGCCGATGGACGGATAACCGAGCGGCGCGATATCACCGGCCATGCCCTCGGGATACGAGGCAAGCCAGAAGCGGCCGGACGGCTGCGTGGAAGGGTCCTGAACTGTGGCCGACATGCGTGCTCCTCCTCGTTGGGCGCGGGCATCGTCCGTCCCGCCGGCACCGAAGGTCCTCCAACCGTTCGATGCGGACAAGATGATGCTTTTAGCGGGCGCCATCAAGAGTCATCGCTATATTACATTGACGTAAACGTCAACAATTCACCGGCTTGTCCAACATAGCTTTTCTGTAAGCCGCGGCAATCGCTGGCCCTGCGGCGTCTCATCGCGCTTTGGCCTAAAATATCACGTATATGTTTAACAATCTTGGGGTACAGCTTATCTAGGCAGTCTGGCCTGGACGACGCCGCATTGGAGTGAACGCGCTTGCTGCATTCGGAACATCGCAGAAATGAGCCCCGGTTTCTCGGCGCTGCCCGCCCGAGCAGCGTCGCGCTCATATCGCCCATCTCGGCGGCGCGCTGGCTCCTTGTCCTTGTCGCCTTCGCCGGCATCTATTTCTTCCATGGCTTCGTCGTGCCGGTGCTTGCGGCCCTCGTCATCGCCTTTGCCAGCTGGCCGCTCTATGCGCGCCTGCTGGCGCAGGTGAACGGCAACCGTACACTTGCCGCCTCCATCGCCATTCTCCTCATCCTGGCCTTCATCATCGGCCCGATCATGATCGCCTCGACCTATGCCTTTCACGAAATCCGTGAGTGGATCGGTTGGGCGGTGGAGACCAATCGCACCGGGGCAGTGACGCCGGACTGGATCCGTGCGCTGCCGATCATCGGCGGTTGGCTCGACATGCAGTGGACGCGCTTCATCGATCATCCGGGCGCCATCGGCGAACTGACGCAGATCGTCAGCGGCGCCAATATCGGCAATATCTATCGCGTGGCACTCGCAGCCGGCGGCAAGGCCTTCGGCCTACTGCTCGCCATGCTGTTCATGCTGATCGCGCTGTTCTTCATCTACCGCGACGGTCAGTCCTTCGCCGGCCAGGTCGATCGCCTCGGCGAGCGCATCCTGCCGATGCGTTGGGAGCGCATTTCCCGCATCGTGCCGGCAACGATCAGTTCCACCGTCACGGGCATGACGCTGATCGCCATCGGCGAAGGCATCGTGCTCGGCGTCGCCTACTGGGTTGCCGGCGTGCCGTCAGCCGTCACGCTCGGCGTGCTGACCGGCATCATGGCGCTCTTCCCCGGCGGTGCGCCGCTGTCCTTCTCGCTCGTCTCGATCTATCTCGTTTCCAGCGGCTCGCCCGTGGCGGGCCTCGCGCTCTTCATCTGGGGCTCGGTCGAACTCTTCATCGTCGACAAGACGCTGCGCCCCCGCCTCGTCGGCGGCCCGATCAAGTTGCCATTCCTCCCCACCTTCTTCGGTCTTATCGGCGGCGTGAAGACCATGGGTTTCCTCGGTCTTTTCATCGGTCCCGTGTTGATGGCGCTCCTCGTCGCCATCTGGCGTGAATGGATCCGCGAAGTCGACACGGCGGAATCGCCCTCGCCGCTCATTCTCGATCCCCACTCGTCACCGCCAAGCCAGGCCGACCAGGAGCGCAATGTCGGCTGAGCCGGCGCCCCTCGACTCGGGGCTTTGGATGAGCGATTGTCTCAGACAAGGGGACAGTCAATGCGCATCTTCGGCGTTATCGCGGCAATATCCACTCTCGCCATGGCCACGCAGGTCGAGGCGCAGGAGTTCGATGCGAGCGGGCCGACCGGGCCACGCGTCAGCCAGAATGAGGCGCAGGCTGAAATCGACCGCCTCAAGGCCGTTATCCGCGAACTGGAACGCGAGATTTCCCGGCTTCGCGAAAATGCATCCCCGGTGGAGAACGAGCCTCAGAAGGGTAGCCTCATTGGCACTTGGCTCGGCGGCGTTTCCTGCGGCCGCCGGCAGTTCTCGGTCACCTTGTCGGTCGGCGAGCAGTTCGGCAGGGTGGCCAAAGGCTCGTTTGCCTTCAGCGGTGCGGGAACGGGAACCGACGAGGCGCAGATAAGCCCCATGCCGACGGAGGATGCGCCCGATTCCTACATCATCGTCACCGCGAAGGCGGATACGTACGATTATGTCGTTAAAATCGACGCGAACAGGATGTCGGGCAAGTCCACCAGCAGAAACTGCACGATCCAACTGGAGCGCGATTAGCCGCGTTCACCGGCGCCTCATGCCCACGGCCAGAAGTAAAACCGTCCGAGAACGCCGCCAGAGTTGGCCGCGCGGGATCGCCGCCGCTACTTGCTAAAATTAGCATGCGTGCCATAGGTTGCCCCGCGCATTTGCGCACTTTTTGGGGGACTAAACATGACGACGACCATGCGGACAGGGCTTGCTGCCCTCGTTCTTGCGACCGCTTTCACCGCATCCACCACTTCGGCGCTGGCCTGGGGCTGCATCGCAGTCTCCGAGGAGGGCAGCTACGGCTACAGCTACAGCTATGACGACGAGGGCGATGCGCGCGAAAAGGCGCTGACCGAATGCGCAAACCGCACCACGGAAGAATCCGTGTGCGAGATCACCGAGTGCGACGAAAACGACTAAGAAAAATTGCGCCTGGAAAGCCTGCCGAACCGGTAGGCTTTCCACCGCTGAGCCCAGCGGCGTGGGTTAGAACCGGCCCCGAACACCAAACTGCAAGGACATCGTCTTGAAGGATGCGCCGGCAGCATTCCTGTAGAGCGTCGCGGCGCCGGTCGATGTGTCCGTCGAGTTCAGGTCGCCCTTTCTGTGGAAGACATTCTCGAAGTTGCCGGCGAGATAGATCGATGCCGTCTCTGTCAGCCGATAGTCGACGGCTGCATTGAGCATAAGGACAGGTGCCGCCTTCATGTCACCGAAAGACCGGGTGGCGGTGAGCCAGTGGTCGTCGGTATCATCGATTCCGACGGTCATGCCGCCCTTGACGCCGCCGGACAGGGTCAGGCGGTCGAAGCTGGTCGACCCATCGAAGCCGAGGAAGAGCGTGGGTATGTTCTGCTGGTAGGTGATGCCGCGCAGACCATCCGGGATCTCGCCAATGTCGTTGCGGATGCCCCCCTCGCTGTAGATGTACGAACCGCCGAAGGCGTCCCAGCGCACCTGGGTATATTTCACCCCGCCGCCAACGCTGACAGTGCTGCGTTCGTCAGCGAAGACGTTTTTGCCGATCTCAAACGTGCCGCTGAAATAGTAGTCGAGGCGCGTATCGGGATGGATGGAGCGATCGCTCCAGCCGTCCATGCTCTGGTCGATGGCAAAACCCGGCACCCAGTCATAATCGACCATGTGGCCATCGCCGCCAAAGCCGAAGTCGAGCTTGCCTTTGACGTGCCAGTCGCTGCCGAGGTCAGCGCCTGCCGCTACCGTATAGAGGGTGACCCCGTCGGTGTCCCAGTCGAGCTGGCTCGCTTTGTCGTTGCCCAGATAGACATATTCGTGGGCTTCGATGTTCATGAGGCCGACGCCGCCGGACAGCCAGAAACTGCCGTCAGCAGATCGTGCAGTCATATCGCCTGCATGCGCCATGGACGTACCAAGCGCCAATGCCGCCAGCGCAGATCGAAGCATTAGAAATCTCATATATGACAATCCCGGAGCAAGAACAGGCCTGTTTTCTGGCATGTTCGGAGTGACGCGTAACCGTGCAATCTATCTCGACTTGATAATGCAGAGGGTCGTAGCAAATCTGCACTAGTGGTGCTGCGCACGCCGAGGACAAAAAAGGGTAGAACTCCGTCGTCCACCCTTTTCTGTGAAACCGGCAGCCGCAATTCCGACCAAAAAACCTGTTCGATCCCGACCGCATGTCGGGGACCGGCGCCGAGATCGCGACGCTGAAGGGCGTGCCGGTTTTCGACGACTGCAAACTTGACTATGAGACGCACCATCCACTGATCACCGGCTCCACCCTCGTCGGCGGCATTTGGCGAACGCGATCAGCCAACCAACCATGCTTTCGGCGCGGAGCTGCTGCAGGACGACATGACAAAAGCAATAGAACGACGCGTTGTGGTGCATTTTCCCGGGTTCGAGCCAATGACTGCTTCGGCGCACCACGGCCGCTTCAAGCGCTCCGTCCAATTCTCATCCAAGGTCTGGGACTACTCCGCAATCGTATCTCCGCTCGCCGACGAGGACGTCGGCCCGAATTTCACGGTCTCGAGCGACGTCGCGGGCTGGAATACATCCACGACCGTACACCTGTGCGATCACAACGGATTGCTCGAAAAGCTGACTGAAAAGCCGATCCTGCACCGTATTGTGGCGGGCTTTTTCGGCGCCGCGCAGGTCGTGTTTTATGGCGCGGCGGCCGGCTACTTCCGGCACGCATGGCGGTTCGGGCTGTTCTTTGTCTTTCCGTACCTGTTGATGACCTTGGTGCTCGGGACCTGCCTTTTCATGGCAGCAGCCCCTTTCTGGCTGGATTTGCGCCCCTGGCACTATGTCTGGAGCGTTCCGCTCGCCTGGTTTTGCTTTCAATACGTGCTTTTTCCGTTTACCGAGCGTTTTCTCACGCTCCATCTTTTTGCCGACTGGCAACTGGCGGTGTCAGCCGCCCGCCTCGACGATCCGAACCTGATCAAATGGTTGGAGCAGTGCGCCGCGCGACTCGCCAAAGCGCTCGATGAGCCCGCGGACGAGCATGTCATCAGCTCCCACAGCATGGGCTCGACGCTTGCAGCCCATGTCCTCGGGATGGTGCTGGAAAACAATCCTGCCGCACTGGTTGGAAAAAAGGTCGTCTTCCTCACCCTCGGAGGGGCGATCTTGCAATGCGCTCTTCTCCGGCCGGCCGCCAAGTTGCGTGAAAGAGTGGGGGCGATAGCGCGCATACCCGAAGTGTCCTTCGTCGAGGTACACTGCCTGACCGACGTGATCCATTTCTACAAATGCCCCGTCGTCTCGCTGTGCGGGCACCCGGACGCCCCCCAGGCGGAGCAAATGTACATCCGCGTGAAGAAACTGCTCGAACCCGAGCGCTACAAGCGAATCAAACGCGATTTTCTCCGTGTCCATCGCCAATACGTGCTTCACGGCGACAAGCGCGGCACCTTCGACTTCAGCCTTCTAACCGTCAGCCCCTTTCCGGCGCATCGAACGGATGACGTTTCGAAGAGGGACTTTAAGACGCTTGATGAGGGCTGATGGCGCTCGTGCTCGATGCGCGAGTCATCAATACACGGCTTGTCGGCTGCATCGGTTTCTATGAAGGCGCAAGCAAGCCGCAAAACAGCTCGCGTTTTCATTGCTCTAAATTTTCAGGAGAAATGGTGCCGCTTAGCAGACTCGAACTGCTGACCCCGTCATTACGAATGACGTGCTCTACCAACTGAGCTAAAGCGGCCTTCAAACGATCCCGAAGCGTGTCGGGACCGGAATTGGAGCGCTGATAACCGCAATGGGGAGAGATTTCAAGCGGGGAGTTTCAACTTCCGCATATTTCTCTGTGCGATTTTCCAGCGCGCCGCGGTCAGGCGGCGCAAATGCGGTGCTTTGCGGCGATGTATTCGCGCTCCAGCCGGGCGACGAGATTTTCGACGGGGGCGATTTCCTTGATGGCGCCGATGCCCTGGCCACAGCCCCAGATGTCTTTCCAGGCTTTGGCGCCGGTCGTTGCCGCTTCGAAGTCCATCTTCGTCGGGTCGGCTTCCGGCAGATGATCCGGATCCATGCCGGCGGCAGTGATGGAGGGTTTCAGGTAGTTGCCGTGGATGCCTGTGAAGTAGTTGGAGTAGACGATGTCGGCGGCGGCACTGTCGACGATCATCTGCTTGTAGGCGTCGCTTGCGCGCGCCTCCGTCGTGGCGACAAAGGGCGAGCCGATATAGGCCATGTCGGCGCCCATCGCCTGGGCGGCGAGGATTGCGCCGCCCGTCGCGATCGCGCCGGAGAGGAGGAGGGGGCCGTCGAACCATTCGCGGATCTCCTGGATCAGCGCGAAGGGCGAGAGTGGGCCGGCATGGCCGCCGGCGCCGGCTGCAACGGCGATCAAGCCGTCCGCGCCCTTGCGGATCGCCGAATTGGCATGCCGGTTGTTGATCACGTCGTGCAGCACGATGCCGCCATAGGAGTGGATCGCGGCATTGACCTCCGGCACGGCACCGAGCGACGAGATCACCACCGGCACCTTGTATTTTACGCACATCATCAGATCGTGCTCCAGCCGCTTGTTGGAGCGGTGGACGATCTGGTTGACGGCGAAGGGGGCGGCGGGGCGGTCGGGATTTTGCGCGTCGTGCGCGGCAAGGCCTTCGGTGATTTCCGCCAGCCACTCGTCGAGTTGCGCTTCCGGGCGCGCATTCAGTGCCGGGAAGGCGCCGATGACGCCGGCCTTGCACTGTGCGAGGGTCAATGCGGGATGCGAGACGATAAAGAGCGGCGCGCCGACGACGGGCAGGCGCAGCTTGTCCTTGAGGATCGCGGGCAGGGCCATGGTGGAAGTCCAGTCCAGTTTTGACGTTTACGAAAACGTCAAAATCATAGCAGCGGGATTTCTTTCTGAAAAGGGGTGGTGCGGTGAACGCAGGAGCATGTGGCTGTGAGCCGGGAGATTGCGGTCAAGACTGGAGGCTTGTGGCGTAAGGGGACGGGGTTGGACTGCGCGAGACGAACGATTTTGGTGCTGAACGCAGGCCTGCAAATGCCGGACGGGTCGATTCGGCGGCACGTTTTAATGCAATGCCGCGGAAAAACCCCGTCAAAGCCCCGAAATCCGGCTTGGTGCTTTCCCTGTGAAGCACGGAATCCATCGTCCTCCCAAAACGCTTATCCCCGGCTGCACTGGGGCAGTTTCGGCCGGAAGACTTGCGCAAAGCCCCGGCAAACGTTACGCAAAAGCTAACAAAGACTGGAATGTAGGGCTCTTTCTACAGATGTATCGTGACGGCCGCGTCAGGCGGCTCCCGCAGAAGGGGTGGATGTGAGCGGACTGGAAACGGCAATCAGAAACGCGCTGGCGCGCTCCGAACGTGCCAATGCCGAAGTTCGGGCGCGCATCTACCAGTCGGCGCGCAATGCGCTGGAAGCCGGCCTGCGCAAGCAGGAGATCAACGATCCCGAGACGATTGCCACGCAGCGCCACCGGCTGGAAGCGACGATTCACGAGATCGAGGCGGAAGAACGAGCGCAGCTCGCGACAGTGCCCGCACATGATGTTCGTGTAGAACCCATCATCGAGACGCGGGCGGAACCGGCGCTGCGCGCCGAGCGTGAGGTGCGCCCCGAACCGAAGCTCGACGCCGAGCCGCGTGTCGATGCGCGTCAGCCTGCAGCGGCAGGCGATTTCGGCGCCATTCGTCCCGAGCGCGCGGACGGCTTTGCCAAAAGCACCAAGGCGACGGCATCCGCGAGTGCCGCCGCAACAAGCGAAGCGTCCGATTTCCGCCCGGAACGGGTCGCCAAGGCGCGCAAGCGGCGCGGCCGCGTGTTTTCCTTCCTGCTCGTCGTCGCAACGCTGATTGCGGCTTTCGGCGCGTTGGCCTGGTGGGTGCAGACGAGCGGGCTTCTCGACGACTTGCAGAATGGCGCCGATGGCTCGACGCCGCCGGCCACCGTTTCCGGCGAGGATTTTTCCGGCGAAGACCCGATCAAGAAGGCACTCGATACGCAGAGCCGCTTCTCTTCCGACTGGCGGAACGTCTTTTCGCCGGCGGAGACCGCCAAGCTTTCCTCAGGCGCGGCCGGCCGTTTCGAGGCTGTCAGCACCAATGATGGTCCGGCGGTGCGCGTCACCTCCACCAATCCCGAGCGCGACGGTTCGGTGCAGATCGAGGTGTCCCCCGACGTTCTGGGCGAAATGGGCGGCAAGACCTCGACGGTCGCGCTGACGCTGCAATCCGTCAACGGCAAGCCGATTCAGGTCTCGGTCGAATGCGACTTCGCGACGATGGGCGGCTGCGGCCGCCATCGCTTCACGGTGTCGGAGCGCACCGATATCCTGTTCCAGGTGGAATTCGACCGCTCGCTCTCGCCGAGCGGCGCGGGTCATCTGGTGCTGAACAGCGACATGACCGGCGGGGATGCGGCCGTGAACCTCTACGCCGTCCGCATCCTACCGGGGGAGTGAGCCGTCAGGCCCCTATTTGACGAAGCCTGGGCCGGAGCCGACGATCTTGTTGTCGATCTCGCCGATGGCCTTTTCATCCTTGCCCTCGTAGTCGAGCGTCGTCAGGATGTGGCGGATCAGGTTGATGCGCGCGCGGCGCTTGTCGTTGGCGCGGATCACCGTCCACGGCGCCCGGTCCGTATGGGTCGCCTTCAGCATGCGATCGCGCTTTTCCGTGTAGTCGTCCCACTTGTTGAGTGCGGCGATGTCCATCGACGAGAGCTTCCAGACCTTCAGCGGATCGTGCCGGCGATCGTGAAAGCGCTTGAGCTGCATCTCGCGGCCGATATTCAGCCAGAACTTGAAGAAATGGATGCCTTCGGAGGCGATCATCTTCTCGATGCGCGGCGTCTCCTTCAGGAACTTCTCGTGCTCCTCCGGCGTGCAGAAGCCCATGACCGGCTCGACGCCGGCGCGGTTGTACCAGGAACGGTCGAACAGCACGAATTCGCCTGATGTCGGGAAGGTCGCGACATAGCGCTGGAAATACCATTGGCCGCGTTCCGTCTCGGTCGGCTTGGTCAGCGCGACGATGCGGGCGGAGCGCGGGTTCATGTTGGACATTGTGGCGTGAATGGCGCCGCCCTTGCCGGCGGCGTCGCGTCCCTCGAAGATCGCCATGATGCGCTTGCCGGTCTTCTGTTGCCAGAACTGCACCTTGACCAGTTCGACCTGCAGACGTTCGAGCGTCTCTTCATACTCGTCTTCATCGAGCTTCTTGTCGTAGGGGTAGTCGTCCGATTGGTACGCCTTCTTGTCGATCCAGTCGGGAAGTTTTGGATCGTCGATATCGAACACCCGTTTCTTGCCGTCGATATCCAGCTCCACAGCCCGGCTTTCGACCTTTTCCGCCATCGTCCACTCCTTCAGAAACAGCTGCGGCGCATACCGCGACGCTGAGAGGTGGCCACAACCGGATTGCGAATTCAAGCGCACCGTGAAAAACATGTCATGAAGCTGCGCTATCCATGGAGAATCGATGGAGGTGCGGAGGATACGATGCTTGCAAGGGAATGGGTGGCGGTGACGGATCAGCGGACGGGCCTCGGCTGGCTGGCGGCGCAACTGTGGGGCGAGCGTGTTCTCATTGCGTCGGCCGTTTTCGTCGGCTTCATGATGTGGCTCGCCGGGCTTCATCTCGGGTGGGTGTCGTTCGCCGTCCTCCTGCTTGTCATCGCGGGCCTTCTGCGCCTGGAGCGCCGTGCGGCTGAGGCTGGCAGCACGGCCATGGCTGGGGCCGCCGCACCCGTTTCCATACAGCCGACCGTCGAGCCTGCTCCGGTCGCCGATGACCTTACGGCGATAGCGGCCGTTCTTGGCGCGCTCGATGCACCGGCGCTTCTCCTGTCGGCGCGCGAAACGGTAAAGCTCCAGAACCGTGCGGCAGAAGCCATCTTCGGCCCGATCCCGCAAGGCAGTGACTTTGCCGGCCGGATCCGCGCGCCCGGCATTCTCGACATGGTGCGGGATGCCATCGGCTCCGGACAGCCGCGCGAAACCGAGCACGCCGAGCGCCTGCCGTCCGAGACGGTCTATGTCGTGCGTATTGCCCCGCTCGCCGGTCCGACGACGGAACCGCTCTGGCTGCTGACCTTCCGCGACATATCCCAGGCCCGTCGTATCGACCGCATGCGCTCGGATTTCATCGCCAATGCCAGCCATGAGCTGCGCACGCCGCTCGCATCGCTGCGCGGCTTTATCGAGACCCTCCAGGGCCCGGCCAAGAACGATGCCAAGGCGCATGAACGGTTCCTTGTCATCATGCATGAGCAGGCGACGCGCATGAGCCGCCTTGTGGATGACCTGCTCTCGCTCTCCCGCCTTGAACTGCGCTCGAACCTCACGCCGGACCAGACCGTCGATCTGGTGCCGCTGCTCGGCCATGTGCGCGACAGCCTGCAGCCGCTGGCATCGGATCTTGGTGTCGAAATCAAGCTCGATCTGCCCAAACATCCCGTATCCGTTCCGGGTGACCGCGATGAACTGGTCGAAGTTTTCGAAAACCTCATCGAAAACGCCTGCAAATATGGCCAGGAGGGCAAGCGGGTGGACGTCGTGCTGTCCGGCGGCGGCGACACGCCCGTCGAACTCAGCGTCACCGACTACGGTCCCGGCATCCCGCCAGAGCACGTGCCGCGGATAACCGAACGTTTCTATCGGGTTAACGTGGAGGCGAGCCGTTCCAAGAAAGGCACAGGTCTCGGTCTTGCCATCGTCAAGCACATCCTGACCCGCCACCGGGCGCGCCTCGTGGTGAAGTCCGAAGTGGGCAAGGGAACGGTGTTTACCGTCAAGTTCTGACATAAAAAGTCGTACTAGTTTGGCGTAAATTAAAATTACTTAATAATTTCATATTCTTAGCGTGTCACAAATGTTTCGTCAAACTGACATAAAAGAGAGGGCGATCGGGGTTTAGAGAAGAGCCGCCGGTCAACGGCAGAGAGCGCAAGAACAGCGCTTCCCACATATGTCCTCTTCGGGAGAACCCAGATGAAATCTCTTAAGCTCACTGTTGCGGCGCTCGTTGCTTCCGCCGCTTTCGCAGGCGTTGCCGTTGCGCGCGACCAGGTCCAGATCGCAGGCTCCTCCACCGTTCTTCCCTACGCCAAGATCGTCGCTGAGACGTTCGGCGAGACCTTCCCGGACTTCAAGACCCCGATCGTCGAGTCCGGCGGTTCGTCGGGCGGCCTGAAGGAATTCTGCAAGGGCGTCGGCCCGGAAACCATCGACATTGCCAACTCCTCGCGTCCGATCAAGGACAGCGAAGTTGAAGCCTGCAAGGCTGCCGGCGTAACGGAAATCCAGGAAGTCAAGATCGGCTACGACGGCATCGTCTTCGCAACCGACGCCGGCAATGCCGACCTGAAGCTCGAGCCGAAGGACCTCTACCTGGCGCTCGCCGCTGAAGTCGTCGTCGACGGCAAGCTCGTCGCCAACCCCTACAAGAAGTGGTCGGAAGTCAACAAGGACCTGCCGGACGCTGAAATCGCCGCCTACATCCCGGGCGAAAAGCACGGCACGCGCGAAGTCTTCGAAGAGAAGATCCTCGCTCACGGCTGCAAGGACTCGGGCGCTCAGGACGTCATCAAGGCTGCTATTGCCGACGCCAAGGAGCAGCTCTCCAAGTGCGTAGCCGTTCGTAAGGACGGTCTGGCTGTCGACATCGACGGCGACTACACCGAAACGCTCGCCCGCATCGCCGCCAACAAGTCCGGCGTTGGCGTGTTCGGCCTTTCCTTCTACGAAAACAATGCCGACAAGCTGAAGGTCGCCACCGTCAACGGTATCGTTCCGTCGACCGAGACGATCGCTTCCGGCGAGTACCCGGTTTCCCGCCCGCTGTTCTTCTACGTCAAGAAGGCACATCTCGGCGTTATCCCGGGCCTGAAGGAATATGTCGAGTTCTTCACGAGCGACGACATGATCGGTGCAGACTCCCCGCTGGCTGAATACGGCCTCGTCGCTGCTCCGGATGCAGAGCGCGAAGAGATCCGCAAGGCCTTCGCTGACGGCAAGATCATGTAATTGACTTGGGCCGGTGCGGCGCTCCTCGAGGAGCGCCGCACCGGCCGCTCCCTTTCGGGCAGTTTTCGCCCACGTCATGTTCTTCGGCCGGGAATGGGACGCCTTGTCGAACGGTCGGGGCGGGCGATTGGGCACGCTCGGAGCAACACCAGCAAAAGTGCATGAGCGGTTTTGCGTCTGGGGTTGCGACAAACAAAATGACAGCGCGGATGATCTCGCCGGGAGAGTTTCCTAAATGAGTATTTCCTTTCTTCTGCTCATCATCGCCGTCATCGGCGTGGCGGGCTATTTGGTCGGCAGCTGGCGCGCCAACGCGCTCTCCGGCGGTAAACTTTCCAACCTGCATTCCCGGCCGGGTTACTATGGCTCCTTCGTTGCCATCTGGGCCATGCTTCCGGCAATCGCCGTGCTCCTCGTCTGGATCATCGCGAGCCCGTTCTATATCAGCTCTACCGTGCGCGCCGGCTTCCCTGATGAGGTGAAGGCCGAACCGCAGGCGACGCAGAACCTCAACTACAACATGATCGGCGCCATCGCCCGCGGCCTGCGGCTTCTTTCGCCCGAAGAGCGGGCTGGGGTGTTTGCGGATGGCGCCACCGCGCGCACCGTTCTGGCCGGCAAGGGTGTGCCGCTGGCAGCCGATCCGGCGCCCTACATGCTGACCTCTGCGGACGATTATAACCGCATGACGGGCACGAGCAGCATGATGCTGTCGATCCTTGTCGTCCTCGCGGCAGTCGGTGGTTCCCTCTTTGCCTATCGGTCGATCGCGCCAAGGTTCCGCGCCCGCAACCGCGTCGAAGGGGTGATGCTGGTCGGCCTTATCGCGGCCTCCTCGATCGCCATTCTGACGACGATTGGCATCGTTGCGTCCATGGCGACGGAAGCCATCCACTTCTTCAACATGGTGCCTGCCTGGGAATTCTTCTTCGGCACGACCTGGGATCCGCGCTTTGCCGCCGCCGGTGCGACGGACTCGTCCGGTCAGTTCGGCCTGATTCCGCTGCTCGCCGGCACGCTCTATATCGGCTTTGTCGCCATGCTGGTCGCCGTGCCCGTCGGCCTCTTCGCGGCGATCTACATGTCCGAATACGCCTCGCGCACGGTCCGTTCGGTTGCCAAGCCCTTGCTTGAAGTGCTCGCCGGCATTCCGACGATCGTCTACGGCTTCTTTGCCCTGGTGACGGTTGGCCCGTTCCTGCGCGACATCTCCGCCCAGCTCAACGGTCTCGTCACCGGCAACTATTCGAACTTCATCCAGGCGCAGAGCGTTCTGACCGCCGGTTTCGTCATGGGTATCATGCTGATCCCCTACGTCTCCTCGCTGTCGGACGACATCATCACTGCCGTGCCGCGGGCGCTACGTGACGGCTCGCTCGGCCTCGGTGCCACCCGCTCGGAAACCATCAAGCGCGTCATCCTGCCGGCGGCACTGCCCGGCATCGTCGGCGCACTCCTGATGACCGCATCGCGCGCCGTCGGCGAAACCATGATCGTGGTGCTGGCCGCCGGTGTTGCCGCCCGCATGCAGCTCAACCCGTTCGAGCCGATGACGACGGTGACGGTCAAGATCGTCAACCAGCTGACGGGGGACCTCGAGTTCACCTCGCCTCAGACGCTGGTGGCCTTCGCGCTTGGCATCACGCTGTTTGTCATCACGCTTTGCCTTAACATCTACGCCCTCTATATCGTGCGCAAATACCGGGAGCAGTACGAATGAGCCAGGTCTCTACGAGCCCCTCGATGGCCGCCCTAGGTGCTGCCGCCAAGCCTCAACGCCGCGATATCGGTCTGCGTGGCCGCTACGCCGCCGAACGGCGCTTCCGTCTCTACGGCATGGCCGCAATCAGCTTTGGCCTGCTGTTCCTGTTCCTCCTGCTGTTTTCGGTTGTCTCCAAGGGCTATACCGCCTTCCAGCAGTCGATGATCACCATTCCGGTCGAATTCTCGGAACAGATCATCGACAAGAACAATGAGCGCGCCACCAATCCGCAGAAGCTGGTCTCGGCCAACTATCCGGTCGTTGCCCGCAATGCGCTTGCCAAGGTGCTCGGCGTCAGTGAAGACGACCGCGCCGGCCTCAAGGCGGTCAACGGTATGATCTCGGACAGCGTCCGCGTTCAGCTCCGTGACCTCATCACGGCCAATCCGGCGCTCATCGGCACCACGCAGACGGTGACCTTCCTCGCCCACGGCGATCTCGATTCGGCGTTCAAGGGGCAGATCGATCTCTCCGTCGCGGAGAGCAACCGCAAGATCTCCGACAAGCAGCTCGGCTGGATGAACCAGCTTGCTGAAACCGGCGCGCTCGCCAAGCACTTCAATACCGGCATCTTCATCAACGGCGCATCGAGCCGTCCGGAAGCCGCCGGTGTCGGCGTCGCGGCCGTCGGTTCGCTCTTCATGATGCTGATCGTGCTCGCGCTGTCGCTGCCGATCGGTGTGGCCGCCTCGATCTATCTCGAGGAGTTCGCCCCGAAGAACCGCTTCACCGACCTCATCGAAGTCAACATCAACAATCTCGCCGCGGTGCCGTCGATCGTCTACGGTCTGCTCGGCCTCGCCGTCTTCGTCAACTTCGCCGGTTTCCCGCGCTCGGCAGCCCTCGTCGGCGGTCTGGTGCTGACCCTGATGACGCTGCCGACGATCATCATCGCGACCCGCGCCGCTCTCAAGGCCGTGCCGCCGTCGATCCGTGCAGCGGCCCTCGGCCTCGGCGCCTCGAAGATGCAGACCGTGTTCCACCACGTCCTGCCGCTCGCCATGCCGGGCATCCTGACGGGCACGATCATCGGCCTGGCGCATGCGCTCGGCGAAACCGCACCGCTGCTCTTGATCGGCATGGTCGCCTTCGTCGCGGACATTCCGTCAACGCCGCTTGAGCCCGCAACGGCCCTTCCGGTGCAGATCTACATGTGGGCGAACGAGGCGGAACGCGCCTTCGTGGAGCGCACGTCGGGAGCGATCATCATCCTCCTCATCTTCCTCATCCTCATGAATGTGGGTGCAATCCTGTTGCGCCGCCGTTTTGAACGGCGCTGGTAGAAGGTTATAGACAGATGAACATCATGTCAGAAGCAGCAGTCGAGAAAGCGCTGGACAAGAAAATGAACGACATTTCCTACAAGATGATCGGCAAGGACGTTTCGGTCTACTACAGCGACAAGCGCGCCCTCTACGACGTCAACCTGAACGTCCGCGAAAACACCGTGACTGCGCTCATCGGCCCGTCGGGTTGCGGCAAGTCGACGTTCCTGCGCACGCTGAACCGCATGAACGACACGATCGAAGGCTGCCGCGTCACCGGCCGGATCACGCTCGATACGGATGACATCTATGATCCGAGCATCGACGTCGTGGAACTGCGCGCCCGCGTCGGCATGGTGTTCCAGAAGCCGAACCCCTTCCCGAAGTCGATCTATGAAAACGTTGCCTACGGCCCGCGCATCCACGGCCTCGCCAAGACGAAGGCGGACATGGATGCCATCGTCGAAAAGAGCCTGCAGAAGGCCGGCCTCTGGAACGAGGTGAAGGACCGTCTGCAGGAGGGCGGCACCGGCCTCTCCGGCGGCCAGCAGCAGCGCCTCTGCATCGCGCGCGCCGTCGCCGTCAGCCCGGAAGTCATCCTGATGGATGAGCCGTGCTCGGCGCTCGACCCGATCGCGACCGCCAAGGTCGAGGAACTGATCCACGAGCTGCGCGCCAACTTCACGATCGTCATCGTGACGCACTCGATGCAGCAGGCGGCCCGCGTCTCGCAGCGTACCGCCATGTTCCACCTCGGCAATCTCGTCGAGGAGAACGACACCGACAAGATGTTCACCAACCCGGACGACCAGCGCACGCAGGACTACATCATGGGCCGCTTCGGCTGACGCGATCGTCGCCAAAGCCCTGAAAACCCGAGCGCATTAAGGACAGAACCATGTCATCGACCCATATCGTCTCGATTTACGACGAAGAACTGAAGTACCTCTCCCGCCGCATCTCCGAGATGGGCGGCACGGCCGAGCAGATGGTTGCGGATGCCGTCCGCGCCCTGGTTGCCACCGATGGCGCTCTGGCGCAGAAGGTCATTTCCGAGGACGTCATCCTCGACACTGCCGAGCGTCAGATCAACGAGAAGGCGATCGTCACGATCGCCAAGCGCCAGCCGATGGCGGCGGACCTGCGCGAAATCATGGGCGCCATCCGCATCGCGGCCGAACTGGAGCGCGTCGGCGACCTTGGCAAGAACACCGCCAAGCGCGTCATCGCCGTGCAGAGCTCGGGCATGCCGCGCAAGCTTACCCGCGGTCTCGAGCATCTCGCGGAACTCGCGCTGATGCAGCTGAAAGAAGTCCTCGACGTCTACGCGACCCGCTCGATCGAGAAGGCCAAGGCCATCCGCGAGCGCGACGACGAGATCGACGCGATCTACACGTCGCTGTTCCGCGAACTCCTGACCTACATGATGGAAGATCCGCGCAACATCACGCCCTGCACGCATCTCCTGTTTTGCGCCAAGAACATCGAGCGCATCGGCGACCACGCGACCAACATTGCGGAAACCATCTACTACATGGCGACCGGCTCGCAGCCCGAGGGTGAACGCCCGAAGGACGACACCACGACGTCGGTGGTCACTGCCGACGTTACCGACGCCTCCGAGTAAGGAGTTTCACCTCCATGGTGCCCAGAATTGCCGTCGTCGAAGACGAGGAGGCGCTCAGCGTCCTCCTGCGCTACAATCTCGAGGCCGAAGGTTTTGAGGTCGATACGATCCTGAACGGTGACGAGGCCGAGATGCGCCTGCAGGAGCGCCTGCCGGACCTTCTCATCCTCGACTGGATGCTGCCGGGCGTTTCGGGCATCGAGCTGTGCCGGCGGTTGCGCCAGCGTCCGGAAACCGAGCGCCTGCCGATCATCATGCTGACGGCACGCGGCGAGGAAAGCGAGCGCGTGCGCGGGCTCGCCACCGGCGCCGACGACTATGTCGTCAAGCCGTTCTCGACGCCGGAGCTCGTCGCGCGCGTTCGCGCCATGCTGCGCCGTGCAAAACCCGAGGTCGTCTCGACGGTGCTGCGCTGCGGCGATATCGAACTCGACCGCGAGACGCATCGCGTGCACCGCCGCACCCGCGAGGTCCGCCTCGGCCCGACGGAGTTCCGCCTCCTGGAGTTCCTGATGACCTCGCCCGGCCGCGTCTTCTCGCGCTCGCAGCTTCTCGACGGCGTCTGGGGCCATGACATCTATGTCGACGAGCGCACCGTCGACGTGCATGTCGGGCGCCTGCGCAAGGCGCTCAACTTCGCCAACATGCAGGACGTCATCCGCACCGTCCGCGGCGCCGGCTACTCGCTGGAAACCTGAGCCAAGCGTTTCCTCCCAAGGACGGAAATGGGCCCTTTGGGGCCTGTTTGCGTTTTGGGGGCTGCGCGTCTCTCGTCAGCACAAAAGAAAAGGGCCCTTCCGGGCCCTTATCGCATTCAGCTCTTCGTTTCTGCTAGCGCATCCGGCGCCGTTCAGCCGAGGGCTGGTAGGCGAGGCGCTGGTGGTAGGTGCAGTAGGGCGAGTTGTCCGGGGATTCGTTGCCGCAGAAGTGGAAGTCGTCGTTCAGCGGGTCGCCGATCGGCCACTTGCAGGTGCGCTCGGTCAGCTCGGTCAGTTCCAGCTTCCGCGACATCGGCACAACCACTTTGTTGCCGTTGGCGGGGACCGGAAGCTGCTCCGTCTGTGCGTCGAAATCGGCGTCGATGTCTTCCTTGGCGAGGATCGCGCCGGTCGGACGTGCCGCTACGCGAGCGGGGACCGGACGGGCCGCGAAGTTCGACGGCCGCGGCGTTGCAACGGCCGGACGCTTCGGGCGGGCGGCGGTCGGCGTGCCGCCGGCTTTCGCGCGGCCCGGCAGGTTCAGGCGGTGCACCTTGCCGATGACGGCGTTACGGCTGACGCCGCCGAGCTGCGCTGCGATCTGGCTCGCGCTCAGACCTTCGCTCCAGAGCTTCTTGAGTTTCTCGACCCGCTCGTCTGTCCAGTTCATCTTCTCGTCTCCGTTCGACGCTCGCGATGCGGGAATCCCTCATCGCGTTCCGGATGGGTCCGGAACTTGAACGCCCTAACTCTTTTGGTGACTAGTTCCGCCGCTTGCAGTCTAGTAATTGGTCTTTAACCTAGAGTTCGGGGGACTCTGTGACAAGAGTCGCGGGAATCGGTGCGAATCGATTTCGGAGTTTTCCCCAACTTGCTGCCCTGGTGTGACTCAAGAGCGACACCTTGCGCGCGTATCGTGAATCCTCACGTTGCGGTAGGTTCAGCGGCATTTCAGACGTGCATTTCATTGACATTGCAGGGAGAAATGCTGATAGTGCCGCATGCCGCCGAAAGGCGGTTTTTGATTTTTCTAAAGCCTGGAAAAGTCAAGCCGTAAACGAATCTTTCCGCATCTCTTTTCGGGGGACCTGCGCCATGGCCGATGCCGCGCCGCTCTATGAAACCTATATGCGTGCACCGCTCCGGTTCACGCGCGGGGAGGGCGTCTGGCTGATCGCCGAAAATGGCGAGCGATATCTCGATTTCGCCGCTGGCGTCGCCGTCAATTCGCTGGGCCATGCGCATCCCCATCTCGTTGCCGCGCTGAAGGATCAGGCCGAGAAGGTCTGGCACCTGTCCAACCTCTATGAGGTTCCGGGCCAGGAAAGCCTCGGCCGCCGGCTGACGGAGGCGACCTTCGCCGACAAGGTGTTCTTCACCAATTCCGGGGCGGAAGCGCTGGAATGCGCGATCAAGACCGCGCGTCGCTATCATTTCGCCAAGGGCCACCCCGGCAAGTTCCACATCATCACCTTCGACGGCGCCTTCCACGGCCGCACGATCGCCACCATCGCGGCCGGCGGACAGGAAAAGTACATCGAGGGTTTCGGCCCCAAGGCGCCGGGCTTCCTCAAGGTCCCCTTCGGCGACATCACAGCCGTCAAGGATTCGATCACCGAGGAAACGGCGGCCATCCTGATCGAGCCGGTGCAGGGCGAAGGCGGTATCCGCCCGGTACCGAAGGAATTCATGCAGGAGCTTCGCCAGCTCTGCGACGAATATGGACTGTTGCTGATCCTCGACGAGGTGCAGTCCGGCGTCGGCCGCACCGGTCGCCTCTTCGCCTATGAATGGTCCGGTATTGCGCCGGATATCATGGCGGTTGCCAAGGGCATCGGCGGCGGCTTCCCGCTCGGCGCCTGCCTTGCCACGAACGAAGCGGCTGCCGGCATGGTCGCCGGCACACATGGCTCCACCTATGGCGGCAACCCGCTCGCCATGGCCGTCGGCAATGCGGTGCTCGACGTCGTGCTGGAAGACGGGTTCCTCGATCATGTCCGTGACGTCGCCCTCGTCTTCCGCCAGGGCCTTGCGGCCCTCAAGGACCGTTTCCCGGAGATCATTGAGGATGTCCGCGGCGAAGGCCTGATGCTCGGCATCAAGGCAAAGATTCCGGTCGCCGACCTTCTAAAGGCCGTGCGTGCGGAAAAGCTGCTCGGCGTGCCCGCCGGCGACAATGTGCTGCGGCTTCTGCCGCCGCTTACCGTCACGGCGGAAGAGGCGCGCGAGGGGCTCGCCCGCATCGAGCGCGCAGCCGAAAAGCTGACGGCGGCCAAAGCCGCATAAGCAGGACCGAGACAGACAGGACACATCATGGCCAAGCATTTTCTCGACCTTTCCGCCGTTTCGGAAAGCGATCTCCGCGTCATCATGGACGATGCGCACACGCGCAAGGCCGCCCGCAAGGCCGGCACGGAAGAAAAGCCGCTCGCCGGCAAGATGCTCGCGATGATCTTCGAGAAGCCGTCCACCCGAACCCGCGTCTCCTTCGATGTCGGCATGCGCCAGCTCGGCGGCGAGACGCTGTTCCTGTCCGGCACCGAGATGCAGCTTGGCCGCGCCGAGACGATCGGCGACACCGCCAAGGTCCTGTCGCGCTACGTCGATGCCATCATGATCCGCACGACCGACCATAACCGTCTGCTGGAGCTTGCCGAACATGCCACCGTGCCTGTCATCAACGCGCTGACGGACCTGACGCATCCCTGCCAGATCATGGCCGACATCATGACCTTCGAGGAGCATCGCGGCTCGACGAAGGGCAAGACCTTTGCCTGGACGGGCGACGGCAACAATGTGCTGCATTCCTTCGTCGAGGGCTCGGCCCGCTTCGGCTACACGATGAGGATGGCCGTGCCGATGGGCTCCGAGCCGGACGACAAGATCCTGAATTGGGCGCGCGACAATGGCGGCAATATCCTGCTCGGCCATGATCCCGAGGCGATCATCGACGGCGTCGATCTGGTCGTCACCGATTGCTGGGTCTCGATGAACCAGGAACACCGCGCCCGCGGCCACAACATCTTCCAGCCCTATCAGGTCAACAAGCAGCTGATGGCGCGGGCGAACGACGATGCGCTCTTCATGCATTGCCTGCCGGCGCATCGCGGCGAGGAGGTCACCGACGAGGTGATCGACGGCCCGCAGTCGGTGGTCTTCGACGAGGCGGAAAACCGCCTGCATGCGCAGAAGTCGATCCTCGCCTGGTGCCTCGGCGCCGTCTGACGCGCGTCTTGAAAAACACGCCGGCCGATACGATCTAGGGGCCATCACAGGGCGCTGGAAGGCGCCCTCTCTGGCGCATGCCCGTCCGGTATGGAATGATCCGGGTGATAGCGCGCTGAATCACGGTAGAATGCCGGTCGCAAGCAGCCGGGCCCATGGCCCGGTGGCTTCCCGGTGTGCAAGGAGCAGAATGATGATGGCTGACAATGCCTTGAAACTCGGTGAGCTCGGTTATTCCGGCGACGACCATATCCTGCCGTTTCAGGTGGAAGGGCTCGACGTGCGCGGTCGTGCCGTGCAGCTCGGTCCCATGCTCGATACCATTCTGGGCCGGCACAATTATCCTGCCCCCGTCGCTCGGCTGCTCGCTGAGGCGATAACGCTTACCGTGCTGCTCGGCACCTCGTTGAAGTTCGAAGGCAAGCTGATCGTCCAGACCAAGGGCGACGGCCCGGTCGACCTGCTCGTTGCCGATTTCTCAGCACCGGAGAACGTGCGCGCCTATGCCCGTTTCGACCAGGCAGCCCTCGATGCTGCCATCGCCGCCGGTACGACGGAGCCGCATGAGTTGCTCGGCAAGGGCATTCTGGCCTTCACGATCGATCAGGGCACGCACACGCAGCGCTATCAGGGCATCGTTCCGCTCGACGGCGAGACGCTGGAGCAGATTGCCGGCGTCTATTTCCGCCAGTCGGAGCAGATTCCAACCAGGGTGCGCCTCGGCGTTGCCGAACTCTTCGATCGTGACGAGGCCGGCAAGGTGCGCCACCGCTGGCGGGCCGGCGGCATGGTCGCACAGTTCCTGCCGCAGGCGCCGGAACGCATGCGCCAGCCGGATTTGCCCGGCGGCGATGGCGACGATGTCGGCCACAAGATCGATGACGACGACAACTGGGCCGAAGCCAAGGCGATGGTCGAGACGATCGACGCCGATGAGCTGACGGACCCGACTGTCGGCACCGAACGGCTGCTGTTCCGGCTGTTCCACGAGCGCGGCGTGCGCGTCTACCAGCCGCAACAGGTCTTTGACCGCTGCTCGTGCTCGCGCGAGAAGCTGAAGGGCGTGCTGGTCGGCTTCAGCGCCGACGATATTGCGCACACGGCGGACGACAAGGGTGATATCTCGGTCACTTGCGAGTTCTGCTCGACGACCTACCGCTTCGACGCGACGGAAGTCCTGCCGCAGTAGGCCCCCAAGCGCATCCTCAGTTGAGGGTGCGCGGTTGTCCCGGCGTATCCAGCGAGAAGGCAGGAATGGCGACGTCGAAGGCTTCGCCGTTCTCCGCCTCCATACGGTAGCGGCCGAACATGATGCCGGACGGTGTTTCGAGCGGGCAGCCGGAAGAGTACTCGTAGGTATCGCCGGGGCGCAGCGTCGGTTGTTCGCCGATGACGCCGGGACCGTTGACCTCGTCGACCTGGCCGTTCTGGTCGGTGATGTGCCAGTAGCGTGTCATCAGCCGTACGGCGATGTCGGAATGGTTGGATATGACGACGCGGTAACCCCAGACATAGCGGCTATCATCGGGGTCGGACTGGTCGGCCAGATAGTACGGCTCTACGGTCACTTCGATGTCGCGGGTTAGCGCACGATACATGGGCAAGCCTTGAACTGATTAGCTCCTGCTATTCTACAGGAATGTGGTTTCGTCAAGGATAAGCAAAGAGGCACCGGCCGCATCGGCCGGTGCCTCCGTATTTGTCCATCTGTTGCTGAAGGTCAGGCTTTGACCTTGGAGAGCGCGCGGGCAAAATCCTCGAGCAGGTCTTCGCTGTCCTCGATACCGGCGGAAAAACGGACCGTGCCGGCCGACATGCCGAGTTCGGCACGCGCCTCGTCCGTCAGGTTCTTGTGCGTCGTCGTCGCCGGATGGGTGATCAGGCTCTTGGCGTCGCCGAGATTGTTGGAGATCTTCGCGACCTGCAGCGCATCCTGCAGCGCGAAGGCCGCTTCCTTGCCGCCCTTCAGCTCGAAGCAGACGAGCGTCGAGCCGCCGGTCATCTGCTTGGCGATGATGTCGGCCTGCGGATGGTCTTTGCGGCCCGGATAGATAACGCTGGCGACCTGGCTCTGCTCGGCGAGGAAATCGGCGATGCGGCTGGCATTTTCCGTCTGCTGCTTGACGCGAAGCGGCAGCGTCTCGATGCCCTTCAGCAATGTCCAGGCGTTGAACGGCGACATGGCCGGGCCGGTGTGGCGGAAATAGTCGTGCAGATGCTCGTTGATCCATTCCTTGTCGGACAACACGACGCCGCCGAGGCAGCGGCCCTGGCCGTCGATATGCTTGGTCGCGGAATAGACGACGACATGCGCGCCGAGTTCCAGCGGCTTCTGGAAGAGCGGCGTTGCAAACACGTTGTCGACGACGACCTTGGCGCCGATCTGGTTGGCAAGCTTGGCAACGCCGGCAATGTCGATGACTTCCAGCGTCGGATTGGTCGGGCTTTCCAGGAAGAACACTTTCGTGTTTTTCTGAATGGCCTTTTCCCAGTTGGAAAGGTCGCGTCCATCGACCAGCGTGCATTCGATGCCGTATTTCGGCGCGAGCGTCTCGACGACCCAGCGGCACGAACCGAACAGCGCGCGGGCGGCGACGATATGGTCGCCGGCCTTCAGCTGGCAGAGGATTGCAGCCGTCACGGCAGCCATGCCGGAGGCCGTGGCGCGGGCATCCTCGGCGCCTTCCAGTAGGCACATGCGCTTTTCGAACATGTCGTTGGTCGGGCTGCCATAGCGGGCGTAGATGAAACCATCCGTCTCGCCCTTGAAGCGGGCTTCGGCCGCAGCCGACGTGTCATAGACGAAACCCTGCGTGAGGAAGATTGCTTCTGCGGTTTCGCCGTGCTGGGAGCGGGTGGTTCCGCCGTGAACGAGTTGGGTGGCCGGGCGCCAGGACTTGCTCATGTGATCGTCGCCTTCAAACAAAAAAACCGGCCGCAAAAGCAGGCCGGTTTTAAACCCGGCCTTTTTAGCTACTTGTTTTACGTGGCTGCAAGCCGGCCGGCCAAATCACCACGGGATAACCTTGCTAATACTGCCTGGCCGCGCTTGCGTCAATTGCCGGCATTTGGTTTTGTGCGGACCTTCTGATGGGACGATAAGATGATGGCTTCTGCGGTGCGCAGCACGGGCATTCTGGCGGACAACGCCATTCGCGGCTTGTTCGACAGCGGACGGCTGACGAGTGAATCGCCCCTCGACGACGACCAGATCCAGCCGGCGAGCCTGGACCTGCGCCTCGGCGCGATCGCCTTTCGCGTGCGCGCCAGCTTCCTGCCCGGCCCGTCCCATCTCGTTGCCGACAAGCTCGACCGGCTGAAGCTGCACGTCATCGATCTGTCCGAGGGCGCGGTGCTTGAGACCGGCTGCGTCTATATCGTGCCGCTGATGGAAAGCCTCGACCTGCCGGCGGAACTCGCCGCGTCGGCGAACCCGAAAAGCTCGACCGGCCGCCTCGATATCTTCACCCGCGTCATCACCGATCGCGCCCAGGAATTCGACAAGATCCCGGCCGGTTATTCCGGCCCGCTCTATCTCGAAATCTCGCCGCGCACCTTCCCGATTGTCGTGCGTCGCGGCTCGCGCCTGTCGCAGATCCGCTTCCGCAAGGGCAAGGCCCTGCTCGGCGAGAGCGCACTGCTGGCGCTGCACGTGAGCGATACGCTGGTCGCCAGCGAAACGCCAAACGTTTCCGGCGGCGGCATCGCGCTGTCGATCGACCTCAAGGGCACCGGCCCGGAGGGCCTGATCGGCTACCGCGGCAAGCACCACACCTCCGTCGTCGATGTCGATCGCAAGAACCAGCACGATATCTTCGATTTCTGGGAGCCGCTGTTCAGCCGCGGCCGCAACGAACTGATCCTCGATCCGGATGAGTTCTATATTCTTGTCTCGCGCGAGGCCGTGCACGTCCCGCCGCTCTATGCCGCCGAGATGACGCCCTTCGACCCGCTCGTCGGCGAGTTTCGCGTGCACTATGCCGGCTTCTTCGATCCCGGCTTCGGCCACGCCCCGGCCGGCGGCTCCGGCAGCCGTGCTGTGCTCGAAGTGCGCAGCCATGAAGTGCCTTTCATCCTAGAACACGGCCAGATCGTCGGCCGCCTCGTCTATGAGCACATGCTCGATACGCCGGAAGGCCTCTACGGCTCCGGTCTCGGATCGAACTATCAGGCACAAGGCCTAAAACTCTCCAAGCATTTCCGCGTCGGATAAAGCTGTTCGCGAAGATGTTTCCCGCAGCATACAGCAATACCCCTACCTGTATTCGCGCAACAAAGCTTCGGGACATGCCCAGGCCACCCGGCGGAATTCCGAATACTGTCGGAGCGCGACGCGCCTGCGCCTCTGTTAAACGATGCCGCGCGCCTCGCCTTGACACGCCCGGCGAACTGTTGAATGACTCCGCCGTCGCGCTGCCTTGCGGGTATGATGTAACGGTAGCCTGTCAGCTTCCCAAGACTGCTCGCAATGGTTGCATAAGCTGGTTGTAATCACTCATTTACAAATATAATCAGTGATTCAAGAGCGTTCCTGCTCGCGAATTTCCTCGGAATTTTTGCGAGCGAGCGGCACAGAAATCGCACCAGTTCTCGATAGGAACGGACCTCTTGTAAGCCGAAGTTTACGAAACGGTCTTGCGCTTGGTCGTGATGAATTGCAGTGCGCCCCAGTGGCACCAGGAATAGCCCACCTCGTTCCAGCATGGTCTTCCAAAGGAACAGTCGTCATTCGAGACCAATTCCCAGGCGAGGGTGCTGACCAATTTCCTCGATTTTCCAGAGCGATTTAAATCGCGTTTTTGAAAATGCCTGCGGTCGTGTTCAAGTGCGGTCTGATTTGAGATTTATTCCTGCCCTCCCGCATCTCGATCCGCGTTGTCTAAGCCGGTGACAGAATGGACCCTCGCCTCATCGAACAAGGAGAGGCGAGATGAGCAAGGCAAAACCAGCAACCGTCCCGACCGACAAGGCTGTCATCGCAGTAGCGATCGCGGAAGGACGGAAAATGATCGACGCTGGAAAATCCAAAATCGATACTGCCTTGGCGATCTACGAAAAGCTTGAAGGCATGGAACAGGACGTCATCGTCAAGCTTTCAGGGCGATTGATGCGACAGAGCTCGCGCGGGAATTCGGAAGTGTTTTCACGAATCGTCCCTCGCCTTGACACGCCCGGCGAACTGTTGAATGACTGCGCCGTCGCGCTGCCTTGCGGGTATGATGTAATGGTAGCCTGTCAGCTTCCCAAGCTGAATGCGCGGGTTCGATTCCCGCTACCCGCTCCAGCGCGGTTTGTCAGGGTGTTGCGCGACATTCAAGCCAATCGTTTTTCGGACGGTTTTGCAGCGTGTTTTACACCTGCCGTTCGCGATCCTGTCTGCATTCTCAAACGGTTTCGGGTGCGGATGGGTGCTCCGGCACCGTTTGCGTAGGGCGATGGGCCGTCTTGTTCCAGAAGAAGGGGTTGCTGCGCAATTCGCCCACGGCGCGCCAGGCTGCCCGGGACACGAGCAGCCAGTAGACGGGTGTCATCGTCCAGCGCCAGCCGACTGCAGCCCGTTGCTGCGGCGTCATGCCCCTGCGGCCGAGCGCGATGAAGACGGCGTAGCTTCCGAAAATGTTGACGATGTCGATCGCAAAGAGGGTCAGGTGAAGCGGCCCGACAATGTAGGCCTGCTGGAAGGCAAGCTGCCAGGCGATGAGGCCGAGATAGCCGACGATGAGCGGGTGGGCCAGCGACGACAGAATAAGCCCGCCGATCAGCACCTGGAAGACGAGGCTCGGCCCGAGCCCCATGTCCTGCACCAGCTGCGCAGGTTGGCGCATCAGCACCAGCCAGGTTTGCAGCCACCCTTTGAACCAGCGCGTGCGCTGGCCGAGCCAGGCCTGCATCGTGGTGGGCGCCTCCTCATAGGTCGGCCTGGTGATCGTGCCGCACCGATATCCCAGCCGATAGAGCCGCAGGCCCAGATCGGCATCCTCCGTCACATTGTAGGGATCCCACCCGCGGACCTGCTTTAGAACGCGGGTGCGAAAGTGGTTCGACGTGCCGCCAAGCGGCATCGGAAGACGGGCGGCGGCTAGGCGCGGCAGTAGTACGCGGAACAGGCCGGCATATTCCAGGGCGAAGAGCGCGCTCAGCCAGCTCTCGCGCGCATTGGTGATGACGAGGGGCGCCTGAAGACAGACGACATCCGGTGAGCCCGCCTCGAATGTGCGCCAGGCCTCCTCGAGTTGCAGGGGATCGATCCGATCCTCCGCATCGTAGATCACCAGGTATTCGCCGCGCGCCGCGCCAAGCGCATAGGAAAGCGCTTTCGGCTTGGTGCGGGGCTGACCGGGTGGGACCTTGACCACTTCGTATTGCCGGCCGAGGCGGACGGCGGCAAGCGCATCGAGGGTTTCCTCGTCGTCGGCCTCGCAGATCAGTTTGATGTCGAGGCAAGCGACCGGCCATTCCAGCCGGTTCAGCGTGTCGATGAGTTGCGGGACAATGGCAGCTTCCCGATAGAGCGCGATGAAGACGGAGTAGACGGGGCGCCGAACCGCCGGGGGGCGGGGCAGCGGCCGGTTTCCGGCGCGTTCACCGGTGCGCATTGCCGCAAGGCGTATGGAAAACGAAGCGAAGAAGAAGCAGCTCAGCACGATATGCAGCAGGAGCAGCGTGATCTCCGGCGCGGCGATGGTCAGCACGACCATGATCGATACCGCCGCTCCGGTATAAAAACCCTGCTGTCCCCACAATGTAATGCGGGCGCTGGCCTCGGGCATGCCGCGAAAAAGCTGGTCGACCGTTTCGCGAAGGCGCCGCGAACCGCCGGCCTCCCACAAGGCTGCACGAAGGGCGGTGGGCGTGGTGGCAGCCAGCATCGTGCGAAGGGCGGGAGAGAAATGCAAGCTTTCGCCCAGATAAGCGAGCCTTTCGGCGCTCGGCACGATCACCGTGAGGGGAGCCTGGGTAGGATGGCGAATCCTGATAATCGTCGGCTCGATCAACTGCGTGTCGGCGTCGGGGATATCCTCGATCTGGTCCGGGTCCAGTTGCGGCAGGAAGGGCAGGCCCAGGATTTCGGCAAGGGCTTCATAATATGTCGCCTCGCAAACCACACCGCTTGCGAGAAACTCTGCCTCGAGGGTCGTGCCATGCCGGCCCGCCTGAACCAGCATCGCCGAGATCAAGGTTTTGGAGAGGCCCAGCCTACGGAAAAGGCGGGCTTCCGACATCAGGCACGCGGGAACGTGCAACTCGGCCTGCGGCGCCGGGCATGCCGGCGCAATGCCGATTGCAGTGGCGAAAGCGACGTCATCGGGATATTCTGCCAGTCGCATGCAGCCCCCGGTGCCGTTTGAACGGCAGCGCCCCATTGAAACCCCAAGTTGATTGTAATGGTGTATAGCGGAATTTCATCCTTTAAATTTCACTGGCTTGTTGCGCTTTGTCTGTTGATAGCGGTGAGCCCGCCTAGCGCTGCTGCGCAGGAACGGCCGTCGGTCGATCTGCCGATCCTCTTCGACACGCGCGAGCGCATCGCCCGCCCGGACCTTTCGGGGATCGTCCGCCTGCGCTTTTTGACCACCGTGGATTTCCCACCCTTCAATTTCATCGACCAGACAGGCAAGCTCGCCGGCTTTCACGTCGATCTCATTCGCGAAATCTGCCGCGAACTTGCCCTGACGGACAAATGCCAGGTCCAGGCCGTGACCTTTCCGGAACTGGAGAAGGCGCTGGTGGACGGCAATGGCGAGGCGGTTGCCGCGGGCGTGGCCGTCACGGCAGAGCTGCGCGAGCGTTTTGTCTTCTCCCGGCCGTTCATGCGCCTGCCCGCGCGCTTCGCCGTGGCAAGGAAAACGGCGCCAGCCGGGGAGAGCCCTGCGGCGCTGTATGGCAAGCGGGTGGGTGTCATCGCAGGCAGCGCGCACCAGGCGATGCTGGGCACGTTCTTCCCACGCATCCAGCCGGAGGCGTTTCCCGACCGTGCGGCGCTGCTTGCGGCCTTGAAGGATGGCAAGGTGGATGGGGTGTTCGGCGATGGCCTGCAACTGGCCTTCTGGACGAACGGGACGGATTCCGCCGGCTGCTGCCGCCTCTTCGACGGCCCCTATCTGTCCGAGCTGTTTCTTGGCGAAGGGTTGGCCATCATGGTCCGCAAGGAAGACGCCGTGCTGGCCGAGGCGATTGATCACGCGCTATTGGCCTTGTCACGCAACGGACGTTTGCAGGAAATCTATTTGCGGTATTTCCCGATCAACCTCTACGGCGGCTGAGTTGGAGCATTTCCAGCCGGCTACTGGCTCGCCCAGATGATACGGGCGATCCAGTCGACATCGTCCATGTCGAAGTTACGGTTGGGATGATCCGGGTTCAGCGAGACGAGTTCGATCGTGCGCGGGCTCTGGCGGTGCAGCACCTTGGCCATGACCTCGCCCTCCCGGGTCTTCACGACGACGCGGTCGCCGCGCCGCACCTGTGCGCCGGGCTCGACGATCAAGACGTCGCCGTCGCGATAGAGCGGCATCATGCTGTCGCCCTGCACTTCAAGCGCATACACGCCCGCCTTGTGGGCCGGCGAGGCGGGAAACTCCACCACGTCCCAGCCCTGGCCGGCCGGAAAGCCGCCATCGTCGAAAAAGCCGCCGGCACCCGCTTGGGCGAAGCCGAGCAGGGGAATGGTGCCGGTCTGGGGAGGAAAACTGTCCTGCTGCAGGACGGCCTCGCGCACGGCATCGGTATAGGTAAAGAACTCGTCGATGGAGGCGCCCGTCGCGTCGAGCACCTTGGCGATCGATTCCGTCGAGGGCCAGCGCTGGCGGCCGTCCGCGCCCTGCCGCTTCGATTTGTTGAAGGATGTCGGATCAAGCCCGGCACGGCGGGCAAGCCCGGACGGGGAGAGCCGGTTGCGTTCGGCAAGGGCGTCGATCGCGGCCCAGATCCGGTCATGGGAGAACATGTTGTGTAACCCTGCCAAGGCGGCGGCCCGGCCAGTGCCGGTCCGATTGATCGGAAGCATAGCCAAGGACAGTTTGCGAGTAAAGAAAAAAGGATTATTTTCCTGTGTCGTTTTTCGCCTGATTTTCGGCTGCGCGCCTCCGCGCCACGATGCTTTCGCGCCAGATGGTGAAGATGCCGGCGGCCACGACGATGGCCGAGCCCGCAACCATGTTGATGTTCAGCGTTTCGCCGAAGATGCTGACGCCGATGATCGCCGCCAGCACGACCTGGAGATAGGTCAGCGGCTGGACGGCCGCGGCGTCGAGCAGGTCGTAGGCCCGGATCAGGAAGTAGTGGCTCGACATGCCGGTGATGCAGAGCAGCCCCATCCAGAGCCAGTCGACAGGGGCAAGATTGGTCCAGAAGAAAGGCCCGACGAGGGAGATCGCCGCGGCACCCGCCACGCCGGTGTAGAAGAAGCTTGTCGAGGCCGTATCATCCCGGCTGACAAGGCGCGTTGCGATTACATAAAGCGCAAATATCAACGCGGATGCGAGCGGCAGCAGCACGGAGAGGTCGAAGTCGGTGCCGGCGGGGTTAAGGATGACCAGCACGCCGCACAGGCCGACGCCGATCGCCGTCCAGCGCCGCCAGCCGACGCGTTCACCGAGCAGCGGCATCGACAGCAGCGCGACGAAGATCGGCCCCGATGCCAGGAGCGCCTGCGAATGGGCAAGGCCAACGGTGGTGAAGGCGGTGATGGTGATGACGATCTGAACGGCGAGAAGAATGCCGCGCAGGATTTGCAGGATCGGCCGCTTCGTCGCCGCCACGACTTTCAAACCACCCGGACTGCGTGCGCCCAACGCCATGGCGAAGGCGGCAAAAGCCCAGAAGCGCAGCATCGCGATAAAGACAGGCGGATAGGCACTGCCGAGATGTTTCGAAATGGCGTCCTGCAGGCTGAAGATCAGGATCGCAAGCAGGGTGAAGGCGTAGCCGAGTCGTTTGGAATCCATGGTCCGCGCATATACCCGTCCCGCCGTGCTTGCACGTGTAAACTTGCGCGTCACTGGACTTTTCGTGGTGGTTTACGAGGCGTGACGCCGTGGGTGGGAAAAATTTCCTCCCCGTGATTTCCTGCCACTTTCGCGGCGTCGAGCGGCGCGCTATCAAGGGTGAGGCGCGCCTTTGCCGCGCCGTCGAGGTTCATCCCGTGCACAAGACTGTTTCTTCCGGCATTCTACTGACGTTGTTTGCCTATTTCCTGTTTTCCGTGCAGGACGCTTCGGTGAAATGGCTCGTGGTGGCCCTGCCGGTCTGGCAGATCCTTTTCGTGCGCAGCGTCACGATCTTTGCGCTCTGTTTCGCCTTTGGCGGGCGCCCGATTCTCACGGCTGCGCGCCACTCGCCCGTGCTGAAGCCGCTTTTCCTGCGCAATCTCCTGCTGCTGGCGGCCTGGCTTTCCTACTATACGGCGGCGCGCGATCTCGGGCTCGCCGAGTTGACGACGCTCTATTATGCCTCGCCGATCGTCATGACGATCCTTTCCGTGCCGATCCTCGGCGAGAAG
The DNA here is from genome assembly GCF_058808115.1 of Shinella sp. GW821-FHT11G07. Taxonomy (NCBI): domain Bacteria; kingdom Pseudomonadati; phylum Pseudomonadota; class Alphaproteobacteria; order Hyphomicrobiales; family Rhizobiaceae; genus Shinella; species Shinella sp. GW821-FHT11G07. The sequence goes on along the minus strand of NZ_JBXARJ010000006.1, from coordinate 95,596 downwards.
GTGCCGGGCTACCGCTGGCTTGCCGTCGCGACCGGCTTCGTCGGCGTCGTGGTCGCCTGCGGGGTCGCGGTGAAGGGGCTCGAACTGTCGCTGCCCGTCTATCTTGCCTTGCAGGCCGCCATCTTCTGGGCGATCGCGACGGTGCTTCTGCGCAAGACGGCCCTGCAGGAGCGCACGCAGGTGCAGATGACCATATCGAGCGGCCTGTTCGTCCTCTACACCGCCCTGGTCGTGCCCTTCGTCTGGCAGCCGATGTCGGGCCTTGACCTCGTGCTGATGGCTGGAACGGGCGTGCTTGCCGGCATCGGCCAGTTTGCCCTGTTCGAGGGCATGCGCCGCGCGCCGGTTTCCGTGCTGGCGCCCTTTGAATACACCTCGCTCGTCTGGGCTTTCGCGCTCGGCTATCTCATCTGGAGCGACGTACCCGGCTCGAACGTCTTCGCCGGTGCGGTGCTGATCTTTTCCGCCGGCTTGATCATCATCGCCACTGAGCGGTTCGCAGGGCGTTTACGGGTTCGCACATGAGCATTAAGGGGTGAAACAACCAAAAGATTCCCTGCTTTTCCGGCTTCGTCGGTTGCAAGCGGGCACTGTAACGATATTGTCGCCGTCCTGTAGACGGCGCTAACCGGGGGGTGGAATGCCGATATCGAACGCCGCATTCGTGCGCTCGACTATCATCCTGTTGATTGCAGGCATGATCTCGTTGCTCGGCATTGTCGGCACGTCGCTTTGGCTCGTCAGCAAGGTGCAGACCTATTTTGCCGAACTGATCGAGGTGCGCGAAGTTCGCAGCGCCGCTGCCGACCTGCTTTCGACCATTAAAGACGCCGAAACTGGTCAGCGCGGCTTCGTGATCACCGGCGAGGCGAATTTCAGAAAGCCTTACGATGATGCGCTGAAGGCCGTTACGGAGCGGCAGAGGTCACTTGAAGAAAAAGCGTCGCGCTTCCCCCATTATGCCGAGCGCACGCCTGACATAAGGCGTCTCGTCTCGGAAAAGCTCGTCGAACTCGCCGAGACGGTCGAGGCGGTCGCGCAAGGCGACACGGCCGAAGCCGTGGCGCAGGTCAAGACGGACCGCGGCCGCCTTATCATGGATGAGCTGCGCACGCAGCTGGGCGACATCATGGCCGATGCGGACAGGCGCCTGCAGGAGGGCGTCATCGATACGCTGTGGTCCGCAGGCGCGCTGCAATGGACGACGGTCATCGGCGCTATTGCCATCATCGGCGTGTTGGGTGGCGCTGCCGTCATTGTCGCCCAGTATACGCGCGACATCGTCGTCGCCCGCCGTGAAGTCGAGACGCTGAACGCCACGCTGGAAAAGCGCGTCGATGAGCGGACGGAGGAGCTGATCCGCGCCAACCAGGAAGTCCAGCGCTTTGCCTATATCGTCACCCACGACTTGCGCGCGCCCCTCGTCAACATCATGGGCTTTACCAGCGAGCTGCAGGCCTCGCTCTCCGCCATCCAGGGCTACGTGCTGGCCGACGAAAAGCCGCCGAGCGTGGACGATATTCTCGAGGCGCGCCGGGCCGTCTCCGAGGATCTGCCGGAGGCGATCGGCTTCATCCGCTCCTCCACAAAGAAGATGGACGGGCTGATCAATGCCATCCTGAAGATCTCGCGCGACGGGCGGCGCGAACTCAAGATCGAGCGCGTGGACATCAAGGCGCTCGTCGAGACGGGGGCTGCGGCGCTCACCCATCAGGTCAGCGAATCCGATGGCGAGATCACCATCGACGAAAAACTGCCAACCGTCATTTCCGACCGGCTGTCGCTCGAGCAGGTGTTCGGCAACCTGTTCGACAATGCCATCAAGTATCAAGCGCCGGATCGGCCGCTGCGCATTTCCGTCAAGGCGCGCAATGCGGGCCGGGCCGGCTTCTATATCGAGTTCACCGACAATGGCCGCGGCATCGCGCCGGAAGATCACGAGCGGGTCTTCGAACTGTTCCGCCGCTCCGGCACGCAGGACAGGCCCGGCGAAGGTATCGGCCTGGCGCATGTGCGTTCACTGATGCGCAATCTTGGCGGTGATATTGTCGTTAGATCCGAACTCGGGCAGGGGACGACCTTCGTGCTTCGTCTGCCGCCCGACCTCAGCAAAGTTGTCAGGAGTATGCAGGCATGAACGGACTGGGCAAGGAAGTCACAATCGTCATGATCGAGGACGATGAGGGCCATGCGCGCCTCATCGAAAAGAACATTCGCCGCGCAGGCGTGCACAACGAGGTCGTGCCCTTCACCAACGGCACGGAAGCGCTCGATTTCGTGCTCGGCAAGGATCGCTCGGGTCTCGCCAGCGCCGGCAGGTTCCTACTGATCCTGCTCGATCTCAACCTGCCGGACATGTCGGGCATCGACATCCTGCAGAAGATCAAGACCAACACCCACACCAAGCGCCTGCCGGTCGTCATCCTGACGACGACGGACGACGAGCGGGAAATTCAGCGCTGCTACGATCTCGGCGCCAATGTCTACATCACCAAGCCGGTCGAATACGAAAGCTTTGCGCATGCGATCCGCCAGCTCGGCCTGTTCTTCTCCGTGATCCAGATTCCCGAGACGCAGTAAATGAAGGAAGGCCCCGTCCGCATCCTCTATATCGACGACGACCCGATTCTTGCCCGGCTTGCGGAGCGCGCGCTCGGCCGCCTCGGTTATGAGGTGTCGCATGCGGAGGATGTGGAACGCGGCCGCACGCTTTTTGCCGAGGGCGGTTTCGATACGGTCGTGCTCGACCATTTCCTGAAATCGGGTACCGGCCTTGCCTTTCTTCGGGAACTTGCGGATGCGCCGGGTGCGGTTCCGGTCGTCTATGTGACGGGATCGAGCGATGCGCAGGTCGCCGTCGAGGCCCTGAAGGCGGGTGCGGCGGATTATGTCATCAAGTCCGTCGGCGACGACTTCATGCCGTTGCTCGCCAACGCGCTTGGCCAGGCGCTGGAGAATGCGGAACTGAAGCGTGCGAAGCTGAGGGCCGAGCAGGAAATCCGCACCGCCAAGGAGCGGGCCGAAGTGCTGCTCGCCGAAGTGAACCACCGCGTCGGCAATTCGCTGGCGCTCGTCGCGGCCCTGATCCGGCTGCAGATGTCGAGCGCGTCCGACGAGGCGGTGAAGGAGGCGCTTGCCGAAACGCAGGCTCGCATCACCGCCATCGCCGGCATTCACCGCCGGCTCTACACGTCCGAGGATGTGCGCAATGTTGACATGGGCGCCTACCTCTCGACGCTGCTGTCCGAACTCGACACCTCGATGAAGAGCCAGGGCCGCAACGTGCGCCTCAACCGCATGCTGGAGCCGTTGCATATTTCGACCGACCGCGCCGTCTCGCTGGGCGTGATCGTCACCGAACTCGTCACCAATGCTTTCAAATATGCCTATGGCGAAACGGGCGGCGAGGTGCGTGTCGGCTTCACCCGGCTCGATGCGCAAAACGCGCTGCTCTTCGTCGAGGACGATGGCATCGGCTGGCGCGGCGAGGGGCCTGTGCGCGGCACCGGTCTTGGCACCAAGATCATCGGCGCGATGGCGGGTAGCCTCGGCGCAAAGCTGGAATATGCCAATCGCCCTGCCGGCACGCGGGCGGAATTGCTGGTCCGCATGGGAGAGCCTTCCCGGGCGGCGTGAGTTTGTTTGCCCTGCAAGCAAAAGACCCGGATGCAAGGAACATCCGGGTCTTTAGGGAGGTCAGTAAGGATGCAGCTTATTTGCAGACCTTGATCCGCTTGATGACGACGTTGCCGTAGTAGTCGTAGGACTTCACCTTCTTGATAAAGCAGTAGGGCTCGTAGCCGTAGCTGTAATAGCCGGCCTGCGAGGGGGCAGCGAAGGAAACGGCTGCGACGAGGGCAACGGTGGCGGAAACGATGAACTTGCGCATGGGGTCTCTCCTGATCTCTGGTTGGGGATGAGCCTCTCTCATCCAGTGATCAGACTTTCCCACATCGCCCCGCACCGCGCTGTTCCGCATGGAACAGGCACCGTTGACGCTCGGCGCGGCTGACCTAGCTAGAAGGCTTTAATCTTCAAGGGAGCGTCAGGCATGGAAACGCAGGAACTCCATCGCGGCCGCCTTATCGACCACATCCAACTCGTCGTGCACAATCTGGCCGCCAGCCGCCGCTTTTACGAAGCGGTCTTCGACGCGCTGAAAATTCCAATCGGCGGCACGGGCGAGGACTACTTCTGGGCGGACGAGTTGTTCATCTCCAGCATCGACAGCGAGGCGGCCGCCGGCAAGCTGACCGGGCGGCATCACCTGGCCTTTCAGGCAGGAGATCAAGCCATGGTGAAGGCGTTTTACAAGGCCGGCCTCTCCGCCGGCGGCAAGGACAATGGCGGACCGGGCGAGCGGCCATACCATCCCGGCTACTTCGCCGCCTTCCTGCTCGATCCCGACGGCAACAATATAGAGGCGGTCTATCACGGCGAGGCAAAACGCAGCGCGCCGTCCGTGAAGATCACCTTCTAGGCGTCGTCGAGCGCAACGGTTTTCAGCGGCTTGCCGCCATCGATGAAGAGCTGTCCGCCGGCCGCGAGGGCTTTTGCGATCCGAGCCCGGGCACGACGGCCGGTCTCGGGGTGGCGCCCGTCAAGCGCACCGACGCGGATGGCAACGGCAAGATCGAACGGCATCTCGCCGGGTTCGAGCACGAAATCCTCGGCGGCGATACAGCGAAAAGCGAGACGGCCGGAGGCGATTTCGGCGGACGATCCGGCAACGGCCTGCCGGATGGCTGTTTCGGAACGGTCGATCGCCAGGACGTGGCCGTCGCCGATGCGGCGGGCGATCTCGCGTGCCATGGCGCCCGGGCCGCAGCCGATTTCGAGGATGCGCTGCCCCGGTTCAAGGGGCAGCGCATCGACGATTTCCAGGAGCCGGGGCGAGAGGTCCTGCGTCATCGTGTCGGGAAGGCGGCTCAGGCCGCCTTCTTCTCCTGCGGGGCGAAGCGGCTGTAGAAGGTCTCGCCCTTGGCGGCCATGTCCTTGAGCAGCGGCGTCGGCTGGAAGTGGCTGCCGTATTTGGCGGCGAGCTTTTCGCAGAGCGCGACGAAGGTTTTGACACCCATGCCGTCGATATAAGACAGCGTGCCGCCGGTATAGGGCGCGAAGCCGAAGCCGAGGATGGAGCCGACATCGGCCTCACGCGGATCGGTGACGATGCCCTCTTCCATGGTGCGGGCGGCTTCCAGCGCGATGGTGACGAGCAGGCGCTCCTTGATCACCTTGATGTCGACATCGTCCGCCTTCTGCTGCGGGTAGAGGTCCTTCAGGCCCGGCCAGAGCTTTTTCTTAGCCGGCTTCGGCGGGTAGTCGTAAAAACCCTTGCCGGCCTTGCGGCCAAGGCGACCTTCGCCTTCCACCAGCCTGGTCACCAGCTCCATATGGCGTGGGTCGACGGAGTCCGGACCGAGGTCGGCGATGGAGGCCTTGAAGATCTTGTAGGACAGATCGACGGCCACTTCGTCGTTGAGTGACAGCGGGCCGACCGGCATGCCGGCCATCTTGGCGGCATTCTCGATCATTGCCGGCGGCACGCCCTCGATCAGCATGTCATAGGCTTCGGCCATGTAGCGGAAGACGCAGCGGTTGACGTAGAAGCCACGCGTGTCGTTGACGACGATCGGCGTCTTCTTGATGGCGGCGACATAGTCGAGCGCGGTGGCAAGCGCCTTGTCGCCGGTCTCCTTGCCGAGAATGACTTCCACCAGCATCATCTTGTCGACCGGCGAGAAGAAGTGGATGCCGATGAACTGCTCCGGACGTTTCGAGTTTTTCGCAAGTCCGGTGATCGGTAGCGTCGAGGTGTTGGAGGCGAAGATGGCGTCTTCGCGCAGCACGGCCTCGATCTTCTCGGTGACCTCCTTCTTGACATTGCGGTCCTCGAAGACGGCCTCGATGACGAGGTCGGCATCGGCGAGGTTGGCATAATCCGGCGTCGGCGTGATCAGGGAGAGCAGCTTCTCGCCGTCCTCCTTCGATAGGCGGCCCTTGCCGATGGCGCCGGTGACGAGGCCCTCGGAATGGGCCTTGCCCTTGTCGGCGGCCTCCTGGTCGCGGTCAACAAGCACGACTGGAATGCCGGCAGCGGCAGTGACATAGGCGATGGAGGCGCCCATGAAGCCTGCGCCGACGACGGCGACCTTCTTGATCTCCGACTTCGGGACGCCGGCCGGGCGGCGCGCACCCTTGCCGAGCTCCTGCATGGAGATGAACAGCGACCGGATCATCGAGAAGGCTTCGGTCGTCTGGAGGATGTGCGTGAAGTAGCGCTGCTCGATCTTCAGGCCCGTCTCGAAGGGCACCTGAAGGCCTTCATAGACGCATTTGAGGATGGCGAGCGCGCCCGGATAATTGCCGGCGGTTTCGCGGCGCAGGATGGCGGGGGCAGCCGGCCAGAGCTGGGCGGAAGCGGGCGTCCAGATGCCGCCGCCGGGGGCCTTGAAACCCTCTTCGTCCCACGGCTGGACGGGCTTCAGGCCGTCCTTGATGAGCTGCTTGGCAGCCGGGATGAGCTGGTCGGGCTCGACCACCTGATGCAGGAGGTTCATTGCCTTGGCGCGCGCGGCCGTCAGCGACGAGCCGGTCGTCATCATCTGGAGGGCGTCCTGCGCATTGGCAAGGCGCGGCACGCGCTGGGTACCGCCAGCGCCCGGGAAGATACCGACCTTGACTTCCGGAAGCGCGATCTTGACGGACTTGGCATTCGAAGCGACGCGGCCGTGGCAGGCGAGCGACATTTCGAAGGCGCCGCCCATGCAGGTGCCGTTGATGGCGGAAACCCACGGCTTGCCGCAGGTTTCGAGCTTGCGGAACAGCCAGGTCATGCGGCCGGTGGCTTCAAACAGCTTTTCGACGGCGGTCGACGGATCGGTCGCTTTCGCGTCCTTCAGGAGGTCGAAGCTCGCCTTGATCATGGAGAGATCGGCACCGCCGGAGAAGGAGGATTTTCCAGAGGTGATGACCACGCCTTTGACGGTGCTGTCTGCCACCACCTGGTCGATGATCTTGTCCAGCTCGTCCATCACCTCGATGGTGAAGACGTTCATCGACTTGTCGGGCATGTCCCAGGTGACCAGCGCAATGCCGTCGGCGTCGGTCTCGATGGTGAAATTCTTGTATGCGCTCATGGTTTTCTCCCCCTCGGTAGAGAATGGGCTCAGTAGAGAATGGGTTCAATGTGCAGCGAGGCCTTGCCTCTGCCGCCATACGCCTGTTTCGTCGTGTTGATCGCAATGAGACGGCCGTCGCGCTCGAGGCGGATGGTGAAGCCCGGTGCGACCGCCTTGCGGAGCGCCGAGCGCTTCACCCGCATCGAAAAGCGGATGGAATGCCGGTTGCCCTTGCTGATGACCGTGGTCTGGGCGATGCGCCGTGCGGCCACATCCATGATGCCCTGCTCCTCGAGCCGGATCGTCAGCCGGCCGACCGGAACCGGACCGCTCGCCACATTGGTGACGGTGCCCGACAGCACGAAGCTATCGCTCGCCTCAGCGGAGGACGCGATGAGACCTGCCCCGATGAGGGTGAGGAAGCTGCGGCGGGTCGGGTTCGTCATGCTCAGACCCGTTCGATGATCGTCGCGGTGCCCATGCCGGCGCCGATGCAGAGCGTGACGACGGCGGTGTTGAGGTCGCGGCGTTCCAGCTCGTCGAGCACCGTGCCGAGGATCATCGCACCCGTGGCGCCGAGCGGATGGCCCATGGCGATGGCGCCGCCGTTGACGTTGATCTTGTCGTGCGGGATGTCGAAGGCCTGCATGTAGCGCAGGACCACGGCGGCGAAGGCTTCGTTGAGTTCGAAGAGGTCGATGTCGGAAAGCGTCATGCCAGCGCGGGCGAGCAGCTTTTCCGTGACGTCGACCGGGCCGGTCAGCATGAGGGCCGGATCGGAGCCGATATTGGCGAAAGCCTTGATGCGGCCGCGGGCCTTCTTGCCGAGAATGTTGCCACCCTCCTTCGAGCCGAGCAGCACGGCGGCGGCACCATCCACGATGCCGGACGAGTTGCCGGCATGGTGGACGTAGTTGATGCCTTCGATTTCGGGATGGGCCTGGATGGCGACGGCTTCGAAGCCGCCCATCTCGCCGGGCATCTGGAAGGAGGGGGTGAGCGAGGCGAGCGCCTGCATGTCGGTGCCAGGGCGCATGTGCTCGTCATGGGCAAGGATGGTCAGGCCGTTGATGTCCTTCACCGGCACGACGGCGTTCTTGAAGTAGCCTTTCTCCCAGGCGTGCGCCGCCCGCTTCTGGCTCTCGACGGCATAGGCGTCGACGTCGTCACGGGAAAAACCGTACTTTGTGGCGATGAGGTCGGCCGAGACACCCTGCGGCATGAAATAGGCCGGGAAGTTGACCGAGGGGTCCATGAACCAGGAGCCGCCCGACATACCGAGGCCGACGCGGGACATGCTTTCAACACCGCCGGCGATCACGATATCATCAGCGCCCTGGGCGATCTTCGCCGCACCAAGGTTGACGGCGTCGAGGCCGGAGGCGCAGAAACGCGACAGCTGAATGCCCGGCGCCTTGGTCGAATAGCCGGCCTCGAAGGCGGCAGCCTTGGGGATGACGGAGCCCGCATCCATGACGGGATCGACGCAGCCCATCACGATATCGTCGACCTTGGCCGTATCGAGCCCGTTGCGGTCACGCACCGCTTCCAGAACCTTGGCGGCGAGACGGACGGACGGCACTTCGTGCAGCGAACCGTCCTTCTTGCCGCGCCCGCGCGGGGTGCGCACATGATCGTAGATGAAGACTTCGGTCATTGATTTCTTCTCCCTAGCGGCGCGAAGCGCCTTAGAATTCGTGGCTCGCGGCTTGCGACTTTAGCCCCTCGCCCCGCAATGGGGGAGAGGGCGAAGCATCAGAATGCCTCTGCCGCCAGTTCCATCGTCGTGTCTGCGCCGGCCTCGATGCGGGTCTTGCGCAGCGTGGTTTCCGGCATCAGGCGCTCCATGAAGAACTTCGCCGTGATCAGCTTGTTCTTCAGGAAATCCTCGCGCTCGCCAGCACCATTGGCAAGGCCTTCTTCGGCAGCCTTGGCGATCTTGGCCCACATGTAGCCGACGACGACGAGGCCGAAGAGGTGCATGTAGTCGGTCGAGCCGGCGCCCGCATTGTCGGGCTTGGCCATAGCGTTCTGCATGAACCACATGGTTCCGGCCTGCAGGTCGTTCAAGCCCTTCTTGAGGCTCTTGGTGAAGGTGGCGAGCTTTTCGTCATTGCGGTTCTCCTCGCAGAAATCGCCGATTTCCTTGAAGAGGGTCATGACGGCGCGCCCGCCGTTCATGCCGAGCTTGCGGCCGACGAGGTCGAGCGCCTGGATGCCGTTGGCGCCCTCGTAGATCATGGCGATGCGCGCATCGCGCACATACTGGCTCATGCCGTGTTCTTCGATATAGCCGTGGCCGCCAAAAACCTGCTGGGCCATGACGGCGTGGTCGAAGCCCTTGTCGGTGAGCACGCCCTTGAGGATCGGGGTCATCAGGCCGAGGATGTCGTCGGCGGCCTGGCGTTCCGTCTCGTCGGCGGAGCGGTGGGCGATGTCGGATTTCAGCGCGGTCCACAGCGTGAAGGCGCGGCCGCCCTCGGTCCAGGCCTTGATGGTCATCAGCGTGCGGCGGATGTCCGGGTGCACGATCAGCGGATCGGCCTTGCCGTTGGGGTTTTTCACGCCGGAGAGCGAGCGGCCCTGCAGGCGCTCGCGGGCATAGCTCGCGGCGTTCTGGTAGGCGACCTCGGCAATCGACAGGCCCTGCAGGCCGACGCCGAGGCGGGCCTCGTTCATCATGACGAACATGGCGTTGAGACCCTTGTTCTCCGCGCCGATGAGGAAGCCGGTCGCCTCGTCATAGTTCATGACGCAGGTGGCGTTACCGTGGATGCCCATCTTGTGTTCGATCGCGCCGCAGGAGACGCCATTCTTGTCGCCCGGCGTGCCGTCGTCCTTGAGCATGAATTTTGGCACGATGAAGAGGGAGATGCCCTTGGTGCCCTCCGGTGCACCCTCGATGCGGGCAAGCACGAGATGCACGATGTTTTCCGACATGTCGTGGTCGCCGGCGGAGATGAAGATCTTCTGGCCGGAAATCTTGTAGGAACCGTCGCCCTGCGGCACGGCCTTGGTGCGGAGCAGGCCGAGGTCGGTGCCGCAATGGGGCTCCGTCAGGTTCATCGTGCCGGTCCAGGTGCCTTCCACCATCTTCGGCAGATAGGCGGCCTTCTGCTCGTCGGAGCCGTGCACGAGGATCGCGGCGATGGCACCCTGCGTCAGGCCCGGATACATGGTGAGCGCCATGTTGGCCGACGACATGTATTCGCCGACGGCGGTGTGCAGCACATAGGGCAGGCCCTGGCCGCCGAATTCTTCCGGAACGGCAAGACCCATCCAGCCGCCCTGGCGGTAGAGGTCGTAGGCCTCCTTGAAACCCTTCGGCGTCGTCACCGTGGCGTCGTCCTTGCGCACACAGCCTTCCTGGTCGCCCGAGAGATTGACCGGGAACAGCACTTCCTCGGCGACCTTCGCGGCCTCGCCGGCAATTGCCTCCACCATGTCTCCCGTCGCGTCGGCAAAGCCAGGCAGGTTGTTGTACCGCTCGAGCGCCAGAACGTCGTTCAGGATGAAAAGCGTGTCATTCACGGGGGCCTTGTAGATCGGCATTTTTCGCGTTCCTCACCTATCCCACGGACATGAGTCCGGTCCTTGGCGAGGAATACTATAAAACTTTGACGTTTGCGTAAACGTCAAAACGCAAAGAGCGGCGAATTTTTCATCGGGAGCGCGAAACGCGAGGTGGGAGCGACGGGCGCGAGCGCGCCGGATGTACCTCCCATCAACGACGGCTGCTGTGCCGCAACCGGCCGTCTTCCCCTCCAAAGAGCACTCTATGAGTAAATCGTTAAAAAATTTCCGGGATAGTTAACCCCTTGTTTACCACGTTTCATGAATTGTGGCGCTTGAGGGCGTGGGATCGGGAATCATTCGTTTCCCTCTGTGAACCCCGGGCGGCAAGTCCGGATTTGACAGGGACGATACTGTTTCCAACTGCGCATGCGGTGTTTGACGGCGGCGACGAACCTCCCGCTGAAAATGGAATAAGGGCGCAGCCGGGCGGCAGTGCCTTCAAGGGTATCTCCCGGCAGCCGGACGGCCGCCAAAGTGAGGCAAAAGATGAACGGATCGCGAAACCCGCAACGCCCAGGCGAAAGATCCTCGCTGGATGCGCTCAATCGCACGATCGAAGGGCTCGAGGCCCGCATCGAGGGACTGATGGCAAACGGCCGCGACACACGCGGACGGGGCGAGGAGCGTCTTGCGCCGCGCGGTGAACCGGCGCGTTACGAACCCTCGCGCACCATTCCGCTACGCGAAGACCCGGTCTCCGAAATCATGCAGCGCCAGCGCGCCATTGAAGGCGGCCGCGAGCGCGTTGCCCAGCGTGTCGAGCGCCGCCCGGTTTCCGGCGATCACTACGCCGCAGCCCAGCAGGCCCATGCCGCCTATGGTGGCCACCAGACCGCCGCGCCCGCCCGCGCTGAAGGCTCTGTCGAGGACATCGCCAAGGCGCTCGTTTCGCTGCGCCAGGACCTGAAGAAGGACATTGCCGACGGCCTTGAGCGCGAGATGCAGTCGCTGCGCTCGGAAATCCGCGGTATTCGCCAGAGCGCAGAAGGCCGCGGCAACAATGACGACCTGCGCGAGGAGCTGCTCAGGCTCTCCACCGGCATCAACCAGCTCGGCCGCCAGTCGGGCCAGACGGAAGGGCTACGCGTCGAATTCGACGAACTGCGCTCCGTGCTCGACGGGCTTGCCCGCGAGGATTCCGTGCGCCGCATGGAGGATCGCTGGACCGGCGTCGAAAAGAAGCTCTCGGCTTTCGACCAGACCCGCGACGACGAACTGGTGGCGCTTGCCTATCGGCTCGACGAGCTGAAGAACCAGATCGGCGCGGTCAGCGCCACTCCGGCGATCCATGCGCTGGAAGGCAAGATGGAGACCATCGCCCGCGCCATCGACATGCTGGCGCGCCAGGCCAAGCCGGACGACGGCCGTTTCGCCTCCGCCGTCACGACGCAGTTCGAGGGGCTGGATATGCGCCTCGACGAGATCAGCCGCGCGATTGCCGCCGCAGGCCGCATGCAGCAGTCGTCGGTTACCGATAACCCGATGATGCAACGCCTCGAAAGCCGCATCGCCGACCTCGCCAGCCAACTCGACGTGATGGCGCACCGCCCGGCGCCCGTGCAGGAACAGGGCCTTGGCCTGCGCCTGGATGCGCTCGCCGGCCGTATTGAGGAGCTGTCGAACGAGCGTGCGGCGCTGCGTCTCGAAGAGCGCATCGAGCAGCTTTCGCTGATGCTGGAACAGAGCCAGCAGGCTGCCCCGGTTCGCGAGAACGAAGACCTCGCCTTCTATCTCTCCGACATTTCCCGCAAGATCGATGCGCTCGACCAGGGCAGCGTCAACGACCTGCTGGCCGAGCGCCTGGACGCACTCGCCCGCCGCATCGATGGCCTCGACACGCCCGTCGGCACGCCGTTCCAGGAAGACCGCTTCTCGCATATCGAAGGCCGGCTCTCGGCAATCGCCGACCGGCTGGATGCGACCCGCGTCGCCCCCGTCGGCGATCATGAAGCGCTGCGTGGCCTCGAAGCACAGATCGCGCATCTCTCCACGCTGATCAGCACGCCGTCTTCCACGGTTGCTGCCATGCCCGCCGAGGTCGAGAACCGTCTTGCGACGATCGAGGACTATATGGCGACCAACGACGAATATATCGTCGAGGCCGCCCGCCAGGCCGCGGAAGCGGTTATGGAAGCCTACCGTCACGCCGGCCCCGCGGCCTCCGCTTCGACCGACATGGACGCGATCGCCGGCCTTGCCGACGACCTGCGCGCTCTGGAAGAGCTGACCCGGTCGAGCGAGGACCGCACCGCCCGCACGTTCGATGCGCTGCACGACACGCTGGTGCAGATCGCCAGCCGCCTGGAACAGCTCGACGCGCCGCGCGAAACCTTCGGCCGCCGAGAGGCCATCCAACCCCGTGCAGAAATGCCGCGCGCCGAAATGCCGGCCATGGATTTCGGCCGCGACGACGAGCGCGCCTCCAACCTATACGGTAACGACTACCCTTTTGACGATGACGGCTTCGGCACGCGCGAGATCCGCCAGGCCGAAGTCGAGGAGCCGCGCGAGGAAAGCCGCTACGCCGAGATCGAGATCGAGAACATCCCGGTTCCCGAGCGCGCCGCACCGGCCGAGGAAATCGCGGGACAGGCTGTTGTGCCGACCGGTGACGAGACGGCAAACGTGCAGCCCAAGGTCGGCCTGCTGGCCGGCCTGAAGCGCCGTCTCGTGCCGGGCCGCAAGGACGCCACGCCGCCGACCGAGCGCCGCCAGATCGATCCGACGCCGTCGATCGACCCCACCGACGAGCTGGCGCCTGAAGAAGCCAACCAGCTGCTGGAGCCAGGCTCCGGCGTGCCCGACGTCCGCCGTATCCTGGAGCGCGTGCGTGCCGGCCAGGCTTCGGGCAACCGCCCGGCAACCGGCGTCGACGGCGACAAGGCGGCCCAGCAGATCGCAGCCGCCCGCCGTGCCGCAAAGGTTGCCGCCGAGGAAACCGACGCGATCTCCCGCGTTGCCCCGGCCAAGAAGGACGACAAGGTGGTAAAGGGCGAAAAGCCGGCCTCCGCCCTGTCGCGTCACCGCCGTCCGATCCTGCTTGCCGTCGGCGCCGTGCTTTTGGCGATCATGTCCTATCCGCTGGTCAGCACGCTGGTGACGGGCGACGAGGCACCGGTCGTCGTCGAGCAGACCGCGATCAACACGAACGAGGCTGCACCGGTCGAAACCACGACGGGCTCGGGCGAAGCCGTGACGGCCAACACCGCCGCTGCACCTGTTGTCGGCAACGAGGCGGTGACCGATCCGGCACCTGTCGAGAGCGCCGACGAGCGCGGCCTTGCTGGCAACGAGATGGAGCAAAGCGCTGACACGGACCCTGTTATCGAGACCCCGCCGACGCACACCTCCGCGACCGGCTCTGACGCGCTGACGGCTCCGGCCACGACCGACGACAATGCGACCGCAGGTTTCGAGCCGGTCACCACGCCGGAAGCCGAGCCGCTTACGGACGCCAAGGACACCAGCGCTGCTACGGAGACCGCGCCGGTCGACCAGACCCAGACGGCGGCGATCGTCGTTCCCGACGTCATCACCCCGGCCTCGCTCTCCAAGGCGGCGACGGAGGGCGACCCGCTGGCGCTGTTCGAAATCGGCGCGCGCTACACGGACGGCCGTGGCGTTGCCACGGATCTCGCGGAAGCCGCCCGCTGGTACGAGCTTTCCGCCGCTCGCGGCTTTGCGCCGGCTGAATACCGCCTTGCCAACCTCTATGAAAAGGGCCAGGGCATCGAGCGCGACCTTGCCCGCGCTCGTGAACTGTACGAAGTCGCCGCCAACAAGGGCAATGCGAGCGCCATGCACAACCTCGCGGTTCTGCTCGCGACCGGCATCGGCACGGCGCAGCCCGACTTCGACGGCGCGGCAAAGTGGTTCCAGAAGGCATCCGAGTTCGGTGTGCGCGACAGCCAGTTCAACCTTGCCATCCTCTATGCGCGCGGCAACGGCGTGAAGCAGGATCTGGAAGAATCCTACAAGTGGTTCGCCATCGCCGCCCGTGACGGCGACAAGGATGCCGCCGAGAAGCGCGACGAGGTGGCGAACGCCATGCGGCCGGAACAGCTGACGAGCGCCAAAGCGAAGATGGAACTCTGGAAGCCGCAGCCGCTCGACGAGAAGACCAATTCCGCCGACCTGCCGGACGAATGGGTCGGCAAGCCGACGAAGACCGCCAGCGTCGATATGAAGAAGGCGATCCGCAACATCCAGGCGATCCTCAACAACAATGGCTTCAATGCCGGCACGCCGGATGGCGCAATGGGCAAGAAGACGGTTGCCGCGATCAAGTCCTTCCAGAAGTCGGTCGGCCAGAAGGAAACCGGCGAGATCGACGACGCGCTGGTGACGGAATTGCTGAAGCGCAACAAGCAGCCGAGCTGATCGGTCACATGCCGGGAACCCGCGCAAGCGGGTTCTCCGGTTGACTTGAGCATACCCTCACGGGCATGACGCTCACCACAGCACCGCGCGTCGTTAATGATGCGCAAAGGTCGCTGTGGCATTTTGTATGCGCTGCACGTCTTATCCTTAAATCGGCCCTGATTTCAGGAATTATGCAGTAGAAAAATTATGTGTCGCTCCAAGATGATACGCGTCCGTCAGACGTCTTATCCTAGAGGGCGGCAACGGCACGCCGCATTGGCTGCGCCGACAGGACCGATCCTTGCGCGATGCAAGGCGCGACCGGCCGATGGAGGGGGGCTCCCTTCCCGCGGCGCGGCGCTTCCGTGCATCCGCAGCTTGCCGATGGAGTGTCTCGTCGGGAGGTAACGAAGGTGAATGCGACTGCGAGAATAAGCCCGCGCGTGCGGGAAAAATTGCCGATCGGGGTATCGTTGTGACTGTTTATCTGCCCATCGCAGAGCTCTCGGTGAATATCTTCATTATTCTCGGCATGGGCGCGGCCGTCGGTTTTCTGTCCGGCATGTTCGGCGTCGGCGGCGGCTTCCTGATCACGCCGCTACTGATCTTCTACAACATCCCCCCGATCGTCGCGGTTGCGACCGGCGCCAACCAGGTCGTCGCTTCGTCGGTATCCGGCGCGCTCTCGCATTTCCGGCGCGGTACGCTCGACATCAAGCTCGGCACGGTGCTGCTTGCCGGCGGTCTTGCGGGCGCGACCGTCGGCATATGGATCTTCGCGGCTTTGCGCAGCGTCGGCCAGCTCGACCTCGTCATCTCGCTGCTCTACGTCGTGCTGCTCGGCACCGTCGGCACGCTGATGCTGCTCGAAAGCATCCGGGCGCTGCGCCGCGCGGCCACCAACCAGCCGGTCTCGCTGCGCCGCCCCGGCCAGCACAGCTGGGTGCACCGCCTGCCTCTGAAGATGCGCTTCAAGAAGTCGAAGATCTATCTCAGCGTCATTCCGGTGATCGGCCTCGGCTTCGGCATCGGCATCCTCACCTCCATCATGGGTGTCGGCGGCGGCTTCATCATGGTGCCGGCGATGATCTATCTGCTGCGCATCCCGACCAACGTCGTCGTCGGCACCTCGCTGTTCCAGATCATCTTCGTCACCGCCTACACGACGATCGTCCAGGCGACGACGAACTATTCGGTCGACATCGTCCTGGCCTTCATCCTGATGGTGGCGGGCGTGATCGGCGCGCAATATGGCGTGCGGGTCGGCCAGAGGCTGCGCGGCGAACAGCTGCGCGCGCTGCTGGCGCTGTTGGTTCTTGCCGTCGGCGCCCGTCTGGCGGTCGATCTCGTCGTCACCCCGCGGGATCTCTACTCCGTCGTCAGCGAGGGGGTCTATCGATGAGAGCGATAGCAGCCCTCCTGCTGGCGCTTGGTCTTGCCTTTCCCGCCGCCGCGCAGGTGCTGGAAGACAGGCCGGTGGAGTTTCCCGAAAAGCTCGAAATCGGCATTTCGACGGACGAGATCGCGATCTCCTCGGATTTCCGCGGTGCCGACCTGACGATCTTCGGGGCGATCGAGAACTATGATCCCGCCCTGCTGGCCCAAGGCAAGTACGACATCGTCGTGGCGCTCGAAGGGCCGAAGGACAACAATACGGTGCGTGTGAAGGAGCGCATCTTCGGCATCTGGGTCAACCGCCGCTCGATGACCTTCGAGCTGGTGCCGGAATCCTATTCGCTGTCGAGCACGCGCGATGTCGAGACGATCGCCGAGCCTGCCATGCTGAACGGCGTCGGTGTCGGCATCCAGCATATCCGCCTGTCGCCCGTCGGCTATCTCGGCGACGGCAGCAACCTCACCGAATTCCGCGACGCGTTCCGGCGGCTGAAGGAGAGCGGCGGGTTCTACCAGAAGGATCCGGGCGGCGTGCAGTTCATCAGCGCCAGTCTGTTCAAGGCGACGGTGCGGCTGCCGGCGAGCGTGCCGAACGGTACGCATGTCGTGCGTGCGCATCTCTTCCGTGATGGCGTGTTCATCGCCGAGAAGGCGCTGCCCCTGCGCGTGATGAAGACCGGCATCGAGCAGATGATCTCCAATGCCGCTTACAACAATTCGCTCGCCTATGGCGCCTTTTCCGTCTTTCTCGCTCTTCTTACAGGCTGGCTCGCCAGCGTCGTCTACCGCAAGGATTGAGGTCAGGAGCGGTAGACGAGCACCGGGATGGTCGAGTGGCTGAGCACCTTGGTGGTGACGCTGCCCATCAGGAAGGCGCCGATGCCCCGCCGGCCGTGCGAGGCCATGGCGATGAGGTCGCAGCCGCGCTCCGTGGCCGTATCGATGATCGCCTGCCAGGCATCGCCCGCCGTCACCTGCACCGTCGCCGCCGAAACGCCCGCCGTGACGGCCCTGTCTTCCGCCGAGCCAAGAATGCGCAGGCCCTCCTGGCGCACCTGTTCCTCGTATTCCGCCCGCACGTTGATCACCTTGTCGGGCGTAATCGGCAGGATGTGCAGCGGCTCGGCCACCGTCATGACCGACACTTTCGCACCAAGCGCCTTGGCAAGTTGAAGCGCCTGCTCGACGGCGGCCGAGGACAGTTCCGAACCGTCCGTCGGAACGAGAATATGCTTGTACATGACGCGATCTCCTTTTTGCCCAATCTAGGGCGCGAACCGGTTGTGGCCTTGATGGAAATCAACACGCGAGCATCCGTCAAGCCGGCGCCGTCGATTTGACGCCGCGCGCGACGGTCGCCGCGTAGGCGGCCTGCAATTCTCCGAAGACCGAGCGGACCGGCGGCGGGCTGCCCATATGGATGGCACGCAGCTCCTCCATGAAGGCGTCCCACATCTCCGGGCCGCCATCCTCCAGCAGCTCCGCGCGGATCGACAGGTCCTCCGTCACCGGCAGGAAGCGCCGGCCCCAGGCGCCCATCATGGCGAAGACCGGCACCAGCGCGATGCCCATTTCGGTGAGGCTGTAGAGCGCCTTCTGCTTGTGGCTCGGATCGTCCGCCTTGCTGATCAGGCCTTCGTCGAGAAGACGGCGAAGTCGGTCCGCAAGGATGTTCGAAGCAATGCCTTCTTCCGATTTCGTCAGCAGTTCGCGAAAATGGCGGCGGTTGCCGAACATCATGTCGCGCAGAATGATCAGGCTCCAGCGGTCGCCAAGAATTTCAAGCGTCAGGTTGATCGGGCAGCCGGAACGGTGGGTGTCTTTCATCAGGATCTCCAAAACCGCTTGCAGAGTACAATCGGTTTTGCTATCTATCAACCAGTTGCAAATCGCAACTGGTTAGAAAAGCGGCACCACCACGGAGGAAATAGAGATGGCAAAGGTAATCGTCTGGAACCTCGTGACGCTCGACGGCTTCTTCGAGGGCGAGAAGAAATGGGACCTCGACTTTCACAACCGAGCCTGGGGACCGGAGCTGGAAAAGCTCAGCAGCGACTTCGGCGCTTCCGCCGGCCTGCTCGTCTTCGGCCGTGTCACCTATGAGGGCATGAAGGCCTACTGGACGACGGCGGAGGACGAGGGCGAGGGCGAGGTGAAGGCCTACATGAATGCCCTGCCGAAACTTGTTGCCTCGCGCACGATCACATCGTCCGACTGGAACAACACCGAAATGACGGCCGACATTGTCGGCGAGATCACGAGGCGCAAGCAGGCGCTCGACAAGACGATCTACGTCTTCGGCAGCGCCGACCTGACGGATTCGCTCCTGAAGGCCAGTCTCGTCGACGAGGTGATGCTGGCGATCGTGCCGGTGCAGCTCGGCAAGGGCACGCCCTTCTTCAAGGAAGGCGCGCGGCGCGATTTCGATCTGGTCGAGGCCAAGCCGCTTTCGAACGGTGCAATTCTCGCGCGCTATGCGCCGGCTGCGGTCTGATAAACATTTCTTGAAGAGATGTGTTGAAACAAACCACGGTGTTGACCCCTTGCGGCGCTAGGGTGGGTTGCGGACGCGGCCCGTCGTCTCGTTTGCGATCGAACAAGGGAAGCCACCATGCGCACGAACGCACTTCTCGCTGGAACCATGCTCGCCGCCACACTTCTGGCTGCTCCGACTTTCGCCCAGACGGCAAAGACGGCCGAAACCGAAAATGCCAACGCGCCTGACCAGAAGCCGGCCTTCGAAAACCAGACCCGCGCGGCTCTTCCCGATGCGGTGCCTGAGATCAGCTTCGATGTCGTGGCGGAAGGCCTGCCACATCTCTGGGCCATGGAGTTCCTGCCCGACGGCCGCATCCTTGTGACGACGAAGGATGGCGCCATGCATGTCGTCTCACAGGAAAACGGCGAGGCAAGCCCACCGATCGAGGGCGTTCCAGCGGTCATGTCCGAAGGGCAGGGCGGCCTGCTCGACGTGGCACTGGCCCCCGATTTCGAAAGCTCCAACCGCATCTACGTCTCCTTCTCCGAACCGCGCGAGGGCGGCAACGGCACCTCGGTCGCCTCAGCGCGGCTGACCGAAGAGGATGGCAAGCTGGCACTCCAGGACGTGAAGGTGATCTTCCAGCAGATGCCGACCTATGACGGCGACAAGCACTTTGGCTCGCGGCTGGTTTTCGGCCCGGAAGGTCAGCTCTACGTGACCGTCGGCGAACGCTCGGACCGCGAGACGCGTGTCGGCGCACAGGATCTCGGCAGCGGCTTCGGCAAGGTTTTCCGTATCGACGCGGAGGGCAAGGCGCTTTCCGACAATCCCTTTGCCAAGCAGGACGGCGCGTTGCCGGAAATCTGGAGCTATGGTCACCGTAACCTGCAAGCCGCCACGCTGGATGGCCAGGGCCGCCTGTGGACCGTCGAGCACGGGCCGAAGGGTGGCGACGAGTTGAACCGCCCGGAGGCCGGTAAGAACTACGGCTGGCCGAAGGTGACCTATGGCATCGAATATAGCGGCAGCCCGGTCGGCGAGGGCATCACCACGCTGCAGGGCACGGAACAGCCGGCCTATTACTGGGACCCGGTAATCGGCCCCTCCGGCATGGCCTTCTATAACGGCGACGCCATTCCGGAATGGAAGGGCGCCTTCCTGATCGGCGGCCTCGTCAGCCAGGGCCTCGTCGTCTTGCACATGGAGGGCGACAAGGTGGCCCGCGAGGAACGCGTGCCGCTCGACGCCCGCATCCGCGACGTGAAGGTCGCGCCGGACGGCACCGTCTTTGCGGTGACGGAAGGGCGAGGTGGCGGGGAATCGACGATCCTCAGGCTGGTGAAGGCAAGTTAGCGCCGGGAAGCAATCAACCGCGCAGGTTGGCGAAGCGCACCGAATAGATGCGGTCGCGGCCGAGCATGTGGGCGATAAGGTTTGGTCGGTCGAAGAGGCCGATCATCGCCTTGTGGCGTAGATCGAGGCCGCCGGTCATGAGACCGAAGGCAGGCATCAGCATCCGCTTCCCATCGGTTGCAAAGCAGGGGCGGCGCACCGCCTTCTCGCGGCGGACGACGGTGGCGGCCGGATGCAGGTGCCCGGCGATCTCGCCCGCGGGGGAAATCAGCGACGGCTCGTGGCGGAAAGCGAGGCCGGCATAGTGCAGTTCGTCGGCGGATTGGCCGGGCAGGTCCACCGTGCCATCCGGGTCATGGTTGCCGTTGATCCAGATCCAGTCGCGCCCGCGTGCAAGGTCCGTGATCTTGCTGCGGAAAATCTCCGGAAGATGGGCGGAGCCGACACGGTCATGGAAATTATCACCGAGGCTGACGACGATTGCCGGATCGTGCCGGGCGATGACGGCTTCGAGAACCGTCAGCGTGGCGAGCGTATCGTAGGGCGGCAGCATCATGCCGCGGCGCGCGAAGGCGGCGCCCTTTTCCAGGTGCAGATCGGAGACGACCAGCAGCCGGGTTTCCGGCAGGTAGAGCGCGCCGAGCGGATCGCATACGGCTTCCACGCCCGCGACGGCGGTGCGCGCCGAGACGGCGCCGAAATCCTGCATGTCCATCGATGCCAGAGCCAACCTCTGCATGCGCGTCCTGTTCCTAAACCTGTGTCTCGCCCATCGCCTCGGCGATCAGGTCTTCGGCTGCTTCTGCCAGCAGCGAATCCTGCGCCTCGCCCGCCACCGGTTCCTTGCCGATTTCCAGCATGATCGGCACGGCGAGCGGTGAAATGCGGTCGAGCCGCCGGTGCGTGATGTGGCCCTTGATTCGCATCAGCATATCGCCCAATCGCTGAATATCCAAAAGCCCCGCCGCTGCATCGCTGCGTGTAGCTTCAAGCAGGATATGGTCCGGCTCATGGCTGCGCAGCACGTCGTAGATCAGGTCGGCGGAAACGGTGACCTGCCGCCCGGTCTTTTCCTTGCCGGGGTGGCGTTGCTCGATCAAGCCGGCAATCACGGCGCAATTGCGGAAGGTGCGCTTGAGCATGAAACTTTCGTCGAGCCAGGCCTCCAGGTCGTCGCCCAGCATGTCCTCATCGAAGAGGTTTTCGAGCGACGGGCGTTCGACGGCGAATGTGTAGCCGAGATCGTCGAGCGCCCAGATGGCGAGCGAATAGTCGGTCGCGACGAAACCAAGCGGTCGGCGGCCGGCGCGCTCCAGCCGGCGGGTCAAAAGCATGCCGAGCGTTTGGTGCGCCAGCCGTCCCTCGAAAGGATAGGCGACCATGTAGTGGCGGCTGCCGCGCGGGAAGGTTTCGATGAGCAGTTCGTCGCGCTTCGGCAGGGCTGAAACATCCCGTTGCAGGGCAAGCCAGTCGCGCACCTGCTCGGGCAGTGCGCCCCAGCGCTGCGGGTCGTCCAGCATGCTGCGCACCTGATCGGCGAGGTAGGTGGAGAGCGGGAACTTTCCGCCGGCATAGGCCGGCACCTTCGGGTCGAGCGAGAAGGCCTGGGAAACGAGACATTCGTTCTCGCGAATACCCTCGAAACGCAGCACCTTGCCGGAAAACAGGAACGTGTCGCCGGGCGCCAGCATTTCGAGAAAATACTCTTCTACCTTGCCGAGCGAGGCGCCGCCACGGCCGACGGCACCGCGCGCGCTGCGTTTGACCATGCGCACGTTCAGCATCGGCATTTCGACGATCGTGCCGAGGTTCAGGCGGTATTGCTGGGCAACGCCCGGATTGGAAACGCGCCAGAGCCCGTCCACCGTCTTGCGGATGCGGGCATAGCGCTCGTAGGTCTTCAGCGCATAGCCGCCGGTCGCGACGAACTGCACGATCCGGCCGAATTTTTCGCGGGGCAGATCGGCATAGGGCGAGGCGGAGGTGATTTCGGCAAACAGCGCGTCTTCGTCGAAGGGCGCGGCGCAGGCCATGCCGAGCACGTGCTGGGCGAGCACGTCGAGCGTGCCCTGGCCGACCGGCGGCGTATCCTGCGCGCCGAGATAGTTGGCGTCGAGGGCCGCCTGGCACTCCATCACCTCGAAACGGTTGGCGGGAACCAGGATCGCGCGGCTCGGCTCGTCCATGCGGTGGTTGGCGCGGCCGATGCGCTGCGCCAACCGCGAGGCACCCTTCGGCGCGCCGACATGGATGACGAGATCGACGTCGCCCCAGTCAATGCCGAGGTCGAGCGTCGAGGTGGCGACGACGGCGCGCAGCTTATTTTCCGCCATGGCGGCCTCCACCCTCCGGCGCTGGCCGACATCCAGCGAGCCGTGGTGCAGCGCGATCGGCAGCGTGTCCTCGTTGATACTCCAAAGCGCCTGGAAGAGAATTTCCGCCTGGCTGCGCGTGTTGACGAAGAGCAGCGACGTCTTGTGCCCCTTGATCGCCTCGTAGACCTCCGGCATGGCGTACTTCGCCGAATGGCCGGACCACGGCACGCGATCCTCGCTCTTGAGGATGGTGATGATCGGCTTCGCGCCAGAGGGCGCGGTGACGAGGCCGGCATGGGTTTCCCCGTCCGGTTGCTGCGCGACCAGCCAGCGGCGAAGGTCCATCGGCTCGGCGACCGTCGCGGAAAGCCCGATGGTGCGCAGCCCCGGTGCAAGACGGCGCAGCCGGGCAAGGCCGAGCGACAGCAGATGACCGCGCTTGGAGGTGACGAGCGAATGCAGCTCATCGAAGATGACGTATTTCAGGTCCTTAAAGAACCGCTCCGCCTCGCCGTTGGCGATCAGCAGCGCCACCTGTTCCGGTGTCGTCAGCAAGATGTCCGGCGGGCTGAGCCGCTGGCGCTGGCGCTTGGCCTGCGGCGTGTCGCCGGTGCGGGTCTCGACCGAGATCGGCAGGCCCATCTCGGAAACGGGCTTCATCAGGTTGCGCTCGATATCGACGGCAAGCGCCTTCAAAGGCGAGATGTAGAGCGTGTGAATGCCGGTGAAGGGACTGCCTGGCGGGATTTTTCCGCGGCGCGTGAGATCGGTCAGGGCAGGGAGGAAACCCGCCAGCGTCTTGCCCGCGCCGGTCGGAGCGATGAGAAGAAGGCTTTCGCCACCCGCCGCCCGCGCGAGCAGCTCCAGCTGATGCGCACGCGGCTGCCAGCCCTTGGCCGAAAACCATTCGGTGAAGGGTTTTGGCAAAAGAGCAAGGCCGGCGGCAGAATCGAATGTGTTCACGCGCCTAAGCTAGTGACGGCCAACCGAATGTGAAGCGGCTTCGGTAAAAATAGGCTCACATGGCGATGTAGCGGTCGGCGCGGTGGTTTACGGTGAGGAAGAGGTTCAGCACCACGGCGCCGACGACCGAGCAGAGCACGATGAACGGCGGGGCGACCAGGAAGGCGGCGGCCAGCACGAAAAGATCGAAGCCAAGCTGCACGAGGCCGGCGCGGATGCCGAAGCGCTCCTGCAGGTAGACCGCGAGCACCCCGACGCCGCCAAGGCTGGCGCGGTGGCGGTAGAGGCCGAGCAGGCCGAAGCCGAGCAGGATGCCGGCGAGCACCGCCGTCCACATTGGGTCGATGCTCTCGATGCGCACGAAATGCGGTTGCAACTCGGTGATGACGGAGGTGAGTGAGACGGCGATGATCGTCTTGATCGTAAAGGCCCAGCCGAGGCGCTTCAGCGCCAGCACGTAGAAGGGGATGTTCACGACGGTGTAGAAGAGGCCGAAGCTGTAGCCGGTGAGATAGTGCAGGATGAAGGCGACGCCGGCCGTGCCGCTTGCCACCAGCCCGGCGCTGCTCATCAAGGCGAGGCCGAGTGCGGCGATCATGCTGCTCGCAAACAGGCCCTGCGCATCTTCCAGCGGGGTATGGCGGGTCGGGGTGGGGTTCCAGAAGCCGTAACGCCGCTTGTCAACGTCCATGCCTGATCTCCGATGATCTTTGTGTTGTATAGGGGGCCGCCGCCCGTGCAAGCTTATCCCTGCCGCCGTGCGAGGAAGAGCAGGCCATGCACCGGCTGGCCGGCATCCCGCCGGATCACGCTCTTTTCCAGCGCGACGAGGTCGAAGCCGTTTTCCACCATCCGTCGGCGGATGAAGGCTTCCGGATGGGCATAGCGCAGCGACGGGCGCAGCAGGGGCGCATCGCCCTCGTCGCCATCCTCGACCGAAAAGGCGAAGAGGCCGCCGGGTTTGACAAGCCGGGCAGCGCTCGGGAAAACCTCTGCCAGATCGCCGAGATACATCAGCACGTCGGCGGCGCTGACGAGGTCGGCGCGGGCTTCCCCTGCCGCGGCAAAGAGGCCGCTTGTTTGCGCCGGCAGCGACAGGTCGGCCTGCGCCAGATGATCGTAGACCGCCTTTTCCCCTGCTTTCGCCAGCATGCCTGCGGACAGGTCGAAACCTTCGAGGCGGCCGGCATGGGCACGGATTTCCACGCCGAACAGGCCGGTGCCGCAGCCGATATCCGAAACGAGGCCGAACCGTGCATCTTCGCCGACATGCTGGCGCACGAGGCGAGCGAGCGTCTGCGGTACGGTGTAGTCCAGCCGCTCGACGAGAGCCGTGTCGAAACGGTTGGCATAGTCGTCGAAGAGGCGTTCGACATAGGAGCTCGGGGGCGTAGCGGGGGCTTCTGCGGCGCCCAGCACGGCAAGTTTCAGGCCGGCGCCGAAAATATCGGTCGGGTCGAGGGCCACGACTTTTTCGAGTGCGGCGGTCGCCGCCTCCTTGCGGCCCGATTTCTCGGCATATTCGGCGAGCCGGAACCAGCCGGCGGCCCAGGTCGGTACCTGTTCGAGCGCCTGTTCCATGACCTCGTACGCCTCCGCGAACTCGCCCGATTCCGCAAACATGCGGGCATAGTCGGCGCGACGGTCGGCGATGAGATCGCCGGAGGAGAAATGCGGGCTCGTCATCGGTGCTTGTCGGGGGGCTCGGAAACGGGGAACTGCGACGCTACATGGCAGGGCCGCGGCAAAAGGCAAGCGAATTCTCGGACCGGCGACCGTTGCTTGCGGCGCAAGGGTTGAGCGCTTATCTGAAGGACACGAATTTTTGGAGAATCAGCGGATGTCGAATGGCGTAAACGGGTTTCTTGGCGACAGCCCCCTGCGCGTGCTCATCAAGCTCCTGATCCTGTCGGTGGCGGTGGGCTTCCTGATGTCGATCTTCGGGCTTTACCCGGACGATATTCTGTTTGCCGTGCGCGATTTCTTCCTCGACCTGTGGAACACCGGCTTCAAGACGCTCGGGCGCCTCGGTGATTACCTGCTGCTCGGTGCCGTCATCGTCATACCGGTCTTCATCCTCATCCGCCTCGTGAGCTATCGCCGCTGATCATGCTGTCCCGCCGTTCTCTTCTCACCGCCTCCGCCGCGGCCGTCGCAGCGCTTGCCGCTGGCTGCTCCACCACCAGCGTGCTGAGCCCGTCCGCCGGCACCGGCAGCGACCAGACGCCGACCTCGCTTGCCCTCGTCAACAAGCTCAGGGCCGACCGCGGCCTGCCGGCGCTCGCTATCGACAAGGCGGCGCAGCGTGCGGCGATGGACCAGGCAAGCCGCATGGCCTCTGCCGGCAAGATGGAACACAATATCGGCTTCGGCGCCAATTTCGCCAAGCGCATGAGGGGCATGGAGGTGGCGCTGCCGGCAGCGGAGAACATCGCCGCGGGGCAGGATAGTGCGACAGAAGCCTTCGATGCCTGGTATCGTTCGCCAAAACATCTGGAAAACATGTTGGGGAAAAGCTTTCAGGGCCTCGGCGTCGCGGTGGTGTCCAATCCCTCGTCCGGCAACCGGCCTTACTGGGCGATGGTGCTTTCGGGCTGAGTTTCCATGTTCGTAGCAATTGGAGCGGCGCGTGGACCGAAATCGAGATCAGCAGATCGTCCGGATTGCCGAGCTTGAAATCGATCCCGCGCAGCAGTGCCAAGTAGAGGGCAGGGCATGAGCGCGACGGCAGCAGGCGAAAACGAGGGCGCCGGCCCTTTCGAGGTGACACACCGGCTGGTGCTGGCGATCGCCATTCCCATGACGCTCGGTTTTCTGACGACGCCGCTGATCGGGCTGACCGACACGGCGGTTGCCGGTCGGCTCGGCTCGGCGGATGCGCTTGCCGGCATGGCCATCGGCGCGGTGATCTTCGATCTTCTGCTCGGCAGTTTCAATTTTCTGCGCGCCTCCACCACCGGCCTCGTGGCGCAGGCCTTCGGCCGCGGCGACCGGCGCGAGGAACAGGCGGTCTACTGGCGCTCGCTGATCATCGCGCTCTGTTGCGGGCTTGCCATCGCGCTGCTCTCCCCGCTGCTGTTGTCCGCGGGGCTCTTCCTGATGGCGCCGTCGCCGGGTGTCGCGGAGGTTACGTCCACCTATTTCACGATCCGCGTTCTGGCCGCTCCCATGGCACTCGCCAACTATGCGCTGCTCGGTTTCGTGCTGGGCCGCGGGCAGGGCATGACGGGGCTGATGTTGCAGGCGATCATCAACGGCATCAACATCGTGCTGTCGATCACCCTTGGCCTCGGGCTCGGCTGGGGCATTGACGGCATCGCCTGGGGCACCTTTGCCGGCGAAACGATCGGCATGCTGGCGGGGCTCCTCATCGTCGTGTCGCGCTTCGACCGGGCCCATCGTCCCGCGCGGGCCGAAATTTTCGCGCGCGAACGGCTGCGGGCGTTGTTCTCGCTCAACCGGGATATCATGATCCGTACCTTCGTGCTGATCGGCGCCTTCGCCATCATGACGCGCATCGGCTCGTCGATGGGGCCGCTGGTGCTTGCCGCCAATGCGGTGCTGATGAACATTTTTCTCGTCGCCGGCTACTATCTCGACGGCATCGCCAATGCGGCCGAACAGCTGGTCGGCCGGGCCTTCGGCGCGAATTTCCGGCCGGCTTTTGACCGCGCGGTGAAGCTCACCATGCTCTGGTCGTTCGGGCTCGGCGCGATCACGACGGCGCTCTTCCTCGCCTTCGGTACGGATGTGATTGGCCTGTTGACGACGACGGAAAGTGTCAGGGCGGAGGCGGCAAAATACCTGCCCTGGGCGGCGCTGACGGCGATCACCGGGGCACTTGCCTTCCAGATGGACGGCGTGTTCATCGGCGCGACCTGGTCGTCGGCGATGCGCAACATGATGCTCGCAGCCTTTGCCGGCTATCTGATCGCGCTTGCAGTCTTCGTGCCGCTCTTCGGCAATCACGGGCTCTGGCTGGCGCTCAATCTGTTCCTGGCGTTTCGGGGGATTTTTCTTGCGCTGCGCCTGCCGGTGCTGACGGCGCGGCAGTTTTCCGGGGTGGGCCGGAGCTAGGCTCCGACCCCTGCCATTCAGAACGGCTCGTCAAGCTGGGCGTCGATGTCCCGGGCATCCAGCGGCTTTTTCACCTGTTTCGGCTTCAGCCGGACGATGCGGTCGGGATTTTCCGCCGTCGGATTTTCCGGCACGGTGCCTGGCGGAAGCGCATTGAGGGCGATATCAGCCTTGCTGGTCCGCTCGATGGCCGCGCCCGAAGGTTGGTCCCGGCGCTGGACAAGACCGCTGACCTTGCTGTCCTCTTCTTGAATTTCCGCACGGGCGCGCAGCCAATGCGAATATTCCCGGCCCTCTGGACGGCCTTCTTCCTCCCAGATGTCATGGGCTTTTTGCCGGATCCGTTCGTCGTGATCATCCATCGTATCGTCCCTTCCCGGCCTTTTTGGCCGTTTCGGCGGGATCGGTGCAGGCTACCGTCGATGCGAATCGGCTTTTGCCGAACACTCCACCCGCAGGGAGGTAACCCGGAGGGGGACCTTTGGTTCCCGTGGGATCAGAGGGGACGGTCCGCCCAATGGGCGGAGCGCGTGCCGCGAAGCACGGAAATCGAGGCGATCTGCTCGCGATCACAAAGGCGCGATAAGCCGCTCACGATCTCGCCCGGCAAGGTCGGGCCTGCATAGACCATGCAGGAATAGAGCTGCACGAGGTTCGCACCGGCGCGGATCTTTTCCGCTGCCGTCTCGGCCGAGGAAACGCCGCCGACACCGATGATCGGCAGGCTCTCGCCGACGCGCCTGCGCATCTTGGCGAGCACGATCGTCGATTTTTCAAACAGCGGCTTGCCGGAAAGGCCGCCCGCCTCGCCGGCATGGCTCGTATTGCGAAGGCCGGCACGCGACAGCGTCGTGTTGGAGACGATGAGGCCGTCGAGCGGATGGGCAAGTGCCACTTCGGCGATGTCGTCGAGGCCTTCTTCCGTCAAATCCGGTGCGATCTTCAGGAAGATCGGCACATGGCGACCACTGCGGGCCGCCTCCTCCGCACGGGCAGCCAGAACGGCGGACAACAGCGCATGGAGACTGTCTTTTGCCTGAAGGTCGCGCAGGCCCGGTGTGTTAGGCGAGGAAATGTTGGCGGTGAAATAGCGGGCGACGTCGTAGAAGGTGCGGATGCCCGCAACATAGTCCGCGATGCGATCTGTGCTGTCCTTGTTGGCGCCGATATTGACGCCGATCAGCGCATCGCGCCGGCAGGCCTTCAGCCGTTCGAGGGCTGCCGCATGGCCGGCATTGTTGAAGCCGAGGCGGTTGATGACGGCGTCGTCCTCCACGAGGCGGAAGATGCGCGGCTTCGGATTGCCCTCCTGGGCGCGCGGCGTCACCGTGCCGATTTCCGTGAAGCCGAAGCCGAGACGCAGCAGCGCTTCCGGCACCTCGGCATTCTTGTCGTATCCCGCGGCCAGGCCGAGCGGGTTGGGAAATGTGAGGCCGGCAATGGTCTGTGCAAGGCGTGGATCGGGCTTTGCCGGGCAGGCCGGTACGATGCCGGTCTTCAGCGCGGCGATCGACATGCCGTGCGCGGTTTCCGGGTCGAAGAGGAAGAGGCCCTTGCGGCCAAGCGTCGAAAGCAGCGACATCAGAGGGACATCTCCGGAAACTGGTGGGTGCCGTCGGAGCCAAGCGGCAGGGGCTTTTCCCAGAGTACGGCGGACAGCGGCAGGACGCCATAAAGATGGGGGAAGAGATCACCGCCGCGTGACGTCTCGTAGACGAGTTTTTCGCCGAGGGATTCTCCGTCGACGGCGACGAGGAGGAGATCGTTCTGGCCGGCGAAATGGCGGGCGGCGGTTTCCTTCGCCTGCGGGGCGGTGGAGAAATGGATGAAACCATCGGTCAGGTCGATTGCGGCGCCCTCGAAAATTCCGGTCTCCCTGGCTTTTTGCCACAGACTTGCCGGAACGATCTTGTAGATTGTTTTGGCCATCTCGCCCGTTTCTCCCATGGCTACCGCATTCAACGGTAGCGCTTGCCGCAAAGAACGGCGAATGTCCACCGGCGACAGGCCCGGAAACCGGCTCTTGGAGGATTTTGCATGCGAATTCACGCTCTGCCCCTGATCGTCATTGCTGCCTTCCTGGCGGGCTCTGCCCAGGCCGAGGGCGAGGGACGCTATCGCATGGACAAGACCGAAGGCGGCTTTGTCCGTCTCGACACCGCGACGGGCGAGGTTTCGCTGTGCCGCGAGCGGGATGGCCAGATCGTCTGCCGGATGGCCGCAGACGAGCGTGCCGCCTTCGAGAAGGAACTCGATCTGCTCACCAAGCGTGTCGAAGCTTTGGAAAAAGGCGGTGCAACCGCACTGACCGATGCAAAACCCGCACTACCGACGGATGAAGAGATTGACCGGACGATGAGCATCATGGAAAAGATGATGCAAAGGTTCATGGGCATCGTGAAAAACCTGGAGGACGGCGAGGAGGAAACCGCCCCCGGGAAAGACACGATCCCGCAGAAGACCTGACGGAGTATTCCGCGCCGGCTGAGACCGTGCTGCCTCCGTCACGAGGTCCATATACTCTTGGGAGGGAGCGCATGGCATCGGCACTCACGATCATCATCGCGGATGACCATCCGCTGTTCCGCGGCGCGCTGAAACAGGCGCTGACCGGAATGGATGGCAATCCCGATATCGTCGAGGCGGGGGATTTCGAGGCGGCGCGCAAGGCCGCCGAGGCCAATTCCAATGCCGACCTGCTGCTGCTTGACCTCGCCATGCCGGGTGTCAGCGGCCTTTCCGGCCTCATCTCGCTGAGGGCGGAGTTCCAGAGCCTGCCGGTCGTCATCGTTTCGGCAAGCGACGATCCGGCCACCATCCGCCGGGCGCTCGATCTCGGCGCGTCCGGATTCATCTCCAAATCGGCCTCCATCGAGGACATCCGTGAAGGCATCAGCCGAGTGCTGGAGGGCAATATCTATACGCCCGGCGGCTATGTACGCGGGCCGGAGCAGGACAGCGAGGTGGCAGACCTCATCGCGCGGCTGCGCACGTTGACCCCGCAGCAGTCCCGCGTGCTTGCCATGCTCGCCGAGGGCCTGCTCAACAAGCAGATCGCCTACGAACTCGGCGTCTCCGAGGCGACCATCAAGGCGCATGTCTCGGCAATTCTCTTGAAACTCAATGTCGACAGCCGCACCCAGGCGGTTATCCAGCTCGGCAAGATCGGCGCCGCACAGGCGGCCGCCTGATTCGACTACTCCGCGGCCTCGCGCTGCATCGTTGAAAGCTGTGTCAGCCAGGCCCGCATGGAGGCGGGGCGGACGGGCTTGTTCTGCACGATGATATTGTCGCGTTCGGCTTCGGCGCGCACATCTGGTGTGCGGTCGGCGGTGACGAGCAGGGCCGGCACCTCGCGGCCGCGCGCCGCGCGCAATTTCCCGATCGCCGCGATGCCGGTGCCGTCGCCGAGGTGATAGTCGGCAATGACGGCATCGACTGGGGGGGCGCCACCCGCAACCATCGCCTCGACCGCCGCCATTGATTCGGCCAGCGTGACCGTGCAGCCCCAGCCGGAGAGCAACAGCCGCATGCCGTCGAGGATTTTTGGTTCGTTGTCGATGCACAGCACCCGCAGGCCCTTCAACGGCTCGTCGCTCGCCGGCACCTCCGCGGGTTTGTCGGCCACGTGGCGGCTGGCGGCGGCGTCGATCGGCGCGCGCACCTTGAAACTGGTACCACGGCCGGGCGTCGATTGCAGTTCGACCGGGTGGGACAGCACGCGCGAGATGCGGTCGACGATCGAAAGGCCGAGCCCGAGGCCGGGTGCGGTGCGCGCGCCCTCGTCGAGACGGGCGAACTCCTTGAAGACGGTGCGGAATTTCGAGGCAGGAATGCCGATGCCGGAATCGAGCACCTGGATGATGGCATGGCCGCCCTTGCGCCGCACACCGACCAGCACCTTGCCGGAATTGGTGTATTTGATGGCGTTGGAGACCAGGTTCTGCACGACACGGCGCAGCAGGTTCGGGTCCGTGCGGATGGCAAGCGAGGACGGAAGCACGGTGAACTTGAGGTTCTTTGCGCGCGCCATCGGCGCGAAGTCGGTCTCGATGCGCTTCAGGAGATCCTTGAGCGGGACCGTCTGCACGCGCGGCTTCATCGCGCCCGTGTCGAGGCGGGAAATATCGAGCACTGCGCCGAGGATGGCTTCCACCGATTCCAGCGAGGAATCGATGTTGTGGATCATCTCGCGGTTCTCCGTCTCGCCGAGCCGCTCCACGAGCGTGGACGAGTAGAGGCGCGCCGCGTTGAGCGGCTGGAGAATGTCGTGGCCGGCAGCGGCGAAGAAACGCGTCTTGCCAATATTGGCCTCTTCTGCCGCCGCGCGGGCCTCGGCAAGTTCGGTGTTGACGCGGGTAAGCTCGACGGTGCGCTGCGCGACACGCTGCTCCAGC
Source organism: Shinella sp. GW821-FHT11G07 (assembly GCF_058808115.1). Classification (NCBI taxonomy): domain Bacteria; kingdom Pseudomonadati; phylum Pseudomonadota; class Alphaproteobacteria; order Hyphomicrobiales; family Rhizobiaceae; genus Shinella; species Shinella sp. GW821-FHT11G07. Next base: position 63,555 of record NZ_JBXARJ010000006.1, on the reverse strand, counting down.
GTTTCGTTGACCTGTTTTAGCGCCCGGTCGGCGGCCACCCGATCGGTGATGTCGGTATAGGTGGAAACAAAACCCTTTTCCGGCATGGCGTTGGTGCGGATTTCGACGATGCGCTCGCCGCCGCCCAGCACCAGCGCGAAAGGCTCGTCAAACGTCATGGTGCGGGTGATCGCCGCCTCGCGATCGGTATCCGCAATATCGCCGCGCTCCACGAGGATTTCGACGATATCGGAGAGCGGAAAGCCGACCTGGCCGACATATTCCGGCAAATCGAGCAGATGGCGGAAGCGGCGGTTCCAGACGGTGAGGTTGCCGGCGCTGTCGAAGACGGCGATGCCCTGGTCCATCTGGCCAAGTGCCGTCTGCAGCATGTCCTGATTGTACTGCAGGGCTTCGCTGGCCTGGTCGAGCAGCCAGTCCGTATCCGTCGGCGTGTCGTCGATGCGCTGAAGCACGAGTGAGAGCACGAGGCGAGCGGAAGAGGAGCCGATGGCGCTGCCGAGCAACTGTTCGGAAAAATGCACGATGGCGGCATCCGCCGGCGCATTGTCCTCCAGCCAGCGGCCGACCTGTCGCTCATAGGTGTGGAAGGAGCGCTGCATGCGCTCCTCCCCGAGATATTTGGCGATGGTACTCTTGAGGTCGCGCACGGTCACTTTCGTGCGGCGACCACGAAAGGCGCGTTCGAGGCGTGGTTTCGAGCGGATGAAGGTGCCGGCCTGCAGGCGCTCCAGCGAGGTCGGATTGCGCGTCAGCGAGCCGATCACATAGGCGCCGATATTGACCATCATGGAAAGCAGCGTCGCGTTGACCAGCGGATCGGCTGCCTCACCGGTAAAGATGGTGGAGCCGGGAAACAGGAAGCCGAGCACGGTTTCGGCGACATAGGCATTGTCCGCGACGCCGATGCTCGGCAGGAAGAGCAGATAGGCCCAGATGACGAGGCCGCAGATCATGCCGGCCATGGCGCCGCGCGCATTGGCATTGCGCCAGAACAGGCCGCCGAGCAGTGCAGGCGCCACCTGCGCTACGGCGGCAAAGGCCAGGAGGCCCATCGAGGCAAGCCCCGCATTCGCCGTCGCCGCGCGATAGTAGGCATAGCCGAGCAGCAGCACGAAAAAGATGGCAAGGCGCCGGATGCGCAGCAGGATGCGTGAAAGATCGTCCTGCTGCTCGACGCCGCCGATGAGGTTGCGGCGCAGCACCACCGGAATGACGATGTCGTTCGACACCATGATGGAAAGCGCCACCGATGCGACGATGACCATGGCGGTGGCGGCGGAGAAGCCGCCGATGAAGGCGATGAGCGTCAATAGCGGCTGGTCGAGCGCGAAGGGCAGGGTCAGCACGTAAAGGTCGGGATCGCCCGTGCCGTTGAAGGTCAGCACGCCACCGATGGCGACAGGCAGCACGAAGAGGTTGATGGCGATCAGATAAAGCGGAAAGAGAATGCCGGCTGTGCGCAATTCGCCGGCCGTGCGGTTTTCCACCACCGTGACGTGAAACTGGCGCGGCAGCATGACGATAGCGAACGCGGAGAGCGTGATCAGCAGGATCCAGCGCGCGATCGGCGTCTCATAGGACAGCGCCTGCATCATGCGTTCGTTTTCGGATGCGCGCTGCCACAGGTCGCCCGGTCCGTCGAACATCACATAGATGACGTAGAGGCCGACCGAGGCGATGGCGATGAGCTTGACCAGCGATTCCATCGAGATGGCGAGGATAAGACCGTCCTGGTGCTCGGTCGCGTCGGTGTGGCGTGTGCCGAAGACGATGGCGAAGCAGGCAAGGAACAACGTCACGACGAGTGGTAGATCGATGAGCCCGCCCGAGGCGGCGATGCCGAAGCCCGTCGTGTCGACCATGGCCGAGACGGAGCTGGAGACCGCCTTCAATTGCAGCGCGATATAGGGAATGTAGCCGATCAGCGAAATGAGGGCGACGACAGCGGCGACGCCGGGATTCTTGCCGTAGCGCGCGGCGACGAAATCGGCAATCGAGGTGAGGCGTTCGGATTTGGCGAGCGTGACGATGCGGCGGAGGAGCGGCATGCCGAGCGTGAACATCACGATCGGGCCGATATAGATGCCGAGAAACTCAAGGCCATGTGTGGTGGCGAGACCGACTCCGCCGAAATAGGTCCAGGAGGTGCAGTAGATGGCCAGGCTCAAGGCATAGACGAGCGGCCGGCCCTTCGACGTGTGCCCGGCGCGTTTGGCCTTCCGGTCGCCGTAACTTGCTACCGCGAAGAGCAGGAGCAGATAGGCGAGCGCCAAGGCGAATATCAGTGAGCCCGGCATGCTTCCCCCCGCAGTCCTTCGGCCGTCTTTCGGCAGAATAGGCGAAAGCGTTGCGGAAGGAAATTGCAGCTAAGGTCGGGGGTGAAAGTCGCCCTGTGTAAACCCCTAAATATTGATGGATCGCAGTTTCCTAACGCGAAAAACTAAACTAGGTTGCTTCTGCGTCGCAGCAAAAGGAGACCCGTATGCTCAATGAGTTCAAGGCGTTCATCGCCCGCGGTAATGTTATGGACCTCGCCGTGGGTGTCATCATTGGTGCAGCCTTCAGCAAGATCGTCGAATCGGTCGTCAACGACCTCGTCATGCCGATTGTCGGTGCTCTGACGGGCGGCGGTTTCGACTTTTCCAACTACTTCATTGCGCTGTCGGGCAATGTGACGGCGACGTCGCTTGCGGCGGCTCGCGAACAGGGTGCGGTCTTTGCCTATGGCAGCTTCATCACCGTCCTGATCAACTTCCTGATCCTCGCCTGGATCATCTTCCTGATGATCAAGGGTGTGAACCGCATGCGCGCGTCGCTCGAGAAGGAAAAGGCTGCCGGTGCCGCCGAACCTGCACCGCCGCCGGAAGACGTGCTGCTTCTCACCGAAATTCGCGATTTGCTGAAGAGCCGTCCAGCCGTCTGAGGCGCTGCTCTCCTGTCTTCGAACGAAAGGCCCGGCTCGTCGGGCCTTTTATTTTATCACCCAGCCCTTCAGGCGGGCACGTTCGATTGTTGCAAGCAGGGCTTCTTCCGGAGAAAGTCCCAGGCGCTCGGACCGCCGCAGCAACCAGCCGGCGTGAACGAGGCGGATTTCGACGGGAACACTATCGATGCCGAGGGCAAGTGCTGCCGCCATGCGGTGCTTGCCGCTCGTGTGGCGCACAAGGCGCCCGCTGGCATTGATCGCAACGCCGATATCGCGTTCGGCCAGATCCTGCCACAGCGAACGTGTCCAGCGGTGCCATTGCCCGGTCTGGTCCTTCAGGCCAAGATCGCCACGCGACACGATCCCGTTCTCCTCGATGTTCTCGATAAGGGCGAGATAGTACTCGAAGTAGCTGTCCAGCTTGACGACCGTATCGATAGCCACGCGATTTCGCTGCACCGCAACGCCGTTGTTGATACTGCCGGCGTAGTGACGGTAGTGACGACCTTCGCGAAAACGCCGCCGCAGCTGGCAGATTTCCACGATCTCGCCATGGGAGAAGGATCTGTCGATCGGCTGCAGGATCGGTCTCCAGTCGCCGCCATCGAGAAAATGTCGGCCGATCCACCGTGGACGATTGCGGTCGAGAAAGTTGTCACGCAGCCGCGTGCGCACAATTTTCGGATTGATCGTCAGGAACAGGGCATCGCCGAAATGGAAGTGGCTCTGCGCGGTGGAAAGCCCCGATCCGCCCTCCGTGGCAAGGTGCGCGACGGTTCGATTGAAGCGGCTGGTAAAGCCGAACTTCGCCGCCAGAAAATCATGCACCGGTATCCAGTCGAGAAAACGCCGGACAAGCGCCGGCGCTGGCGGCCGCATGCCGGGCGGCAGCCGTTGATAGACGGGTCCTGGAAACGTGTACTGGTTGGCCAACCCTGTATCCGACTTGCTTTCGATCACCGCGCGCGCGGTTGGGCGGCAGACAGTGCCGCATCCATGACAAATAAAACACGGTTTGCAAAGGCGCAGATGAACCCACCAACAGGGTTTCCCGCCTTCACGGATCACTCCTGAGGAGTTCATGTCCTCTCGCATGGACGGCGGCTGCCCACTGCTGCCGTCCATGGAGGAGGGCAGATTACGCCGTCGCTCCGATTGTTTTCGTCTGGTGGATTTCGACGAGGCTCGGACCCGTTCGGGCCGCGGCCCGCTCCAGTGACGCCGGGAGATCGCGCACGTCGGCGAGGCGTTCGGAGGGCAGGCCGTAAGCGGTGCCGATGGCGATGAAATCCGGCGCCGAGGGTTTTACGCCCTCCGGCGTGATGCCGGCATCGACCATGAAATTCTCGATTTCCTGGTAGCCGTCATTGTTCCAGACGAGGAAGACGACACGGGCATCCGCATCCACTGCCGAGCCGATTTCCGACAGGGAGAATTGCAGGCCGCCATCGCCGACCAGGCAGATGATCGGCGCATCGGGTTCGGCAAGTGCCGCGCCGACGGCCGCCGGCGGCGCGAAGCCGAGTGCGCCGTAACCCGTCGCGGCATTGAACCAGCTGCGCGCGCGCGGCGCATCGCAATAGTAGTTGCCGGCATAGACGGCCTGCGTGGAATCGCCAACGATGATCGCCTTCGGGAGCGTCTTCCAGATCGCATCGATGATGCGCACTTCCGTCTGCATCTTCGGAGTCAACTCGTTCCAGGCATTTTTGCGTACAGTCTCGGCGCGTGCTGCACCGTTGCTGATCGGCTTGTGGCCTTCCAGGAAACCCAGCATGCCGGCCGCTGCCGTCTTGGCGCTGGAGAAGATCGACAGGCCGGACTGTGGCGTGCGGGCGAGCTGGGCCGCGTCGATATCGATGCGGATCAGCGTCTTGAGGCGCGGAAAGCCGCCATCGACATTGATGTCGTAGTCGGTCGGGCCGAATTCGGTGCCGAAGGCGACAACGAGATCGGCATCGGAGAGTAGCCGCCGCACGGCCTTGAGGCTGGGGCTTGCCGGAATGCGCAGCGGATGGCCGCCAAGCAGGCCGCGGCCATTGACTGTGGTGACCACCGGTGCGCCGATCCGTTCGGCGAGTTCGCGAATTTCCTCTTCCGCCGTGATCGCGCCGCCACCCGCTAGAATGACGGGGCGGGAGGCATTGGTGCAGAGGATCGCGGCACGCTGAAGCGTTTCCGCATCGGCGCGCGGGCGGGTCGCGACGGTAGCCGGGAAGCTGCCGGTCTCGATTAGTTTTGCCATCACGTCGGTCGGTATTTCGATATGCACGGGGCCTGGGCGACCGGAGAGCAGCACCGCGAAGGCGCGTTCCACGACAAGCGGCAGGTCGGCGGGGTTGAGCAGCGTGTGGGAGTAGAGGGCCAGCGTCTTCATCATGCCCTGCTGGTCCGGCAGTTCATGCAGCAGGCCGCGACCGTGACCCAGCGAATCGCGCCGGTTGACGCCTGAGATGACCAGCATCGGCACGGAATCCTGCCGCGCCTGTGCCATCGCCGTGATGGTGTTGGTGAGGCCGGGGCCGGTGATGACGAGGGCGACGCCCGGCTTGCCGGAAACACGGGCGTAACCGTCCGCCATGAAGCCGGCGCCCTGCTCGTGGCGCGGCGTGATGTGGCGGATCTTCGAGGCGGCGAGCCCGCGATAGAGCTCGACCGTATGCACACCCGGAATGCCGAACACGACCTCGACGCCATTGGCTTCGAGCAGGTCGACGAGAACTTCGCCTACGGTTTTCGTGGTCATGCACGGCGCTCCTTGGGGCTTGCCGATCGGGCGGCGAGCGCAGCGATGCGTCGGCAGGCCTCGTCGATATGATCGTCGGGTACGGTCAGGCTCAGGCGGATATAGTCTTCCGCCGCATCGCCGAAGGACGACCCCGGCATGACGGCGACCAGTTCCTCGCGCAGCAGGGCCCAGGCGAAGTCCTCGCCGCTCAAGCCGGTTCCTGCGACATCGACGACGATGAACATGCCGGCTTCCGGCGGCAGCGGCAACAGACCGGGGGCCTTGGCGAGCGCCGTGACGAACCGGGTGGCGCGCGCCTGGTAGGTCCGGCGCATCGTGGCGGCGGTGGCGATCGGGTTGTCGAGCGCATAGGCTGTCATGTCGGCGATGAAGGGTTGGCCACCGAACAGCATGGTTTCGGAAACCGAGAGCAGCCGGGTGCAGAATTCGGCCGGCCCGATCGCCCAGCCGCTGCGGAAGCCCGGCGCGGCGTGGGATTTCGAGATGGAGGAGACGACGATGGTGCGCTCGGCGAGGTCCGGATTGTCAAAGGGCGAGGCGAAGGTGGCGCCGAAGACGAGCTGTTCATAGACCTCGTCGCAGACGATCCAGAGATCGTGCTTGCGGCAGACAGCGCCGATCTCGGCGATTTCTTCAGCGCTCAGCACCGCACCGGTCGGGTTGTGCGGTGTGTTGAGCAGCAGCACGCGGCATTGCGGCGTGATCGCGGCTTCAAGGTCGGCGGCCTTCATGTGAAAACCGTTTTCCGGGCGCAGCGGCACGGCAATGCGGTCCGCACCGGTGGAGCGGATGACGCCTTCATAGGTGGCATAAAGCGGATCGCCGACGAGCACGGCATCGCCCGCTTCGACGAGGCCGAGCATGACGGCAAAGAGAGCGGTCTGGGTTCCCGGGAAGCACAGCACGTTTTCGGCCGTCACATCGCTGCGGCGCTTGCGGTATTTCCGCACAAGGGCATCCACGACGGAGGGCTCTCCCCGGCCGTTGGAATAGCGGTGGCGGCCGGCATGCATGGCGCGTACGGCTTCGTTCAGCAGCATCGGGTCAGGGGCCACGTCCGGCTCGCCGATGGTGAGTTCGATGACGGCCTTGCCTTCTTTCTTCATCCGCCGGGCTTCGGCATGGATGGCCCATTTTTCTGAGCCAAGATTGGCAAGCCGGTCTGTGATGGATGCGTAGCGCATGGCCGTCCTCTGCATTTCATTTTGGGTGTGGTTTAGCGATCGGCGCCCGCGGCGTCGACCGGCTTGAGACGTATTCCGACAATCGCCTCGATGGATGTCAGCGCGATCTCGACAAGTTCGCTTTCCCCGAAAAGTTCGCCGGCGAGGCAACCCTCCAGCCACAGACCATCGAGCAGTCCGTTGACCGCGATGGCGAGCGTTCGGCAGCGCTCCGGCGAGGCATCCTCGCCGCGGGCGGCGAGGAAATCGGCGAGCAGGCTTTCCAGCGTTTCGCGAAAGCTCAGATAGCCTTCGCGGTGGATCGCGGCGAGTTCGGGATCGACGCTGACCCGGCTAATGAACGAGGCCCACAGCGAGAGGCTGCGGCTGTTGGCGACCGGTTCCGTCAGGTTGATGACGATGAAGTCGCGCAGCCGCGTTTCCGGATCGCCCGTCACCCGCTCGGCCTTTTCGGTCAGCCGCGCGATGACGAGGCGATAGGCCTCCTGGAGGATATGCTCCTTGGACTGGAAATAATGCCGGATAAGCCCCGCCGTGACGCCCGCCTTGATGGCGATCTGCCGGACCGTCGCGCCCTGCAGGCCATATTCGGCGATGCAGTCGAGCGTCGCCTCGATCAGGTCGTGGCGGCGTTCGGCCTCGGGGGCGCGGTGGAAGGTTCGGCGGGCCATGGTCCCCCTCGTTCGTTGGTGCCTCAGGCGGCGCGGCGCAGCACCGGTCGCGTCAGGCAGGTCGGGCCGCCCTCGCAGGCGATGCAGAGCGCGTCGGCCTCGAAGGTCTGGACCGTGCAGCCGGCCGCTTCCATCGCCGCTTTGGTGGCCGGGAAACCTTCCACCATGATGACCTCGTAAGGCCGGGTCGGCAACACGTTTAGCGACAGGCCGTTGCTGGCATGGAATTCGTCGGCCGGCGCCTCGATGAGGCGGATACCGCGCTTCTTGAGCAGCTGGTAGAAAGCGGCCGGCAGAAGCGGTGCGAAGACCAGCGCCAGATCGTCGGCAAGCGGGCTCATCACGCTCATCAGGTGCAGGCAGGCTTCCTCGCCGTGCCAGAGCGGCAGGTCATAGGCAAGTACCGTGACGCCATGCGGCGCGAGGATTTTCGAGATCTGGTCGATGCCTTCCTGGTTGGTGCGCACGCCGCGGCCGATGACCAGCGTCTTGGCGTCGAGCCAGATGCAATCGCCGCCTTCCACCGTGCCGTCGCCCTCGATGCGCCCGAGGATCGGGATCTGGCGCTCGGCATAGGCCTTTTCGTGCAGGGCGGTCTCGGCGACGCGCAGCGGCTTGCCCATGCGCAAGAGGATCGCGCCATAGTCCGACATCAGCGACGGATCATGGGTGAACATGGCGTCGGCGAGACCATCGCCCTCATCCTCCAGCCAGATGATCTCGCTGCCGGACTTTTCGACCAGGTCGGCGAAGGCCTTGTACTGGTGAACGGCGCGCGCGCCATCGAAGGTCGGGCCATAGTGCCACTTGGCGGGATCGGCGGCCTTAAGGCTTGCGCCTGGGCGGCGCATGAGAACGCGCATCAGGGGGGCCGACATTTCCTGCGAACCGTAGGCGGTCATTCAATGCTCCTGCTGGAAAATGGATCATGGGCGGGCGCTGCCGGAAAAGTCAGCGATTGGCCTATTATACGCTTGAATAATTTCTTAACAAGTGCCACGATGCTTTCAACAAGACGACACGACGGGCCGAAGATGCCCGCGGGAACGCTGAAAACGGGGGAAGTTTGGCATGATCCATGCATCGATTTTCCGTGCGCTGGAGACCTCTCCACGATGACGGAACGTGCCGAGGCAATCGCGGTCCGGGACCTGCACAAGCGCTTCGGGCCGCTTGAAGTTCTCAAGGGGGTTTCGCTCACCGCGCATGAAGGCGACGTCATTGCCATCATCGGCGGTTCGGGTTCCGGCAAGTCGACATTTCTGCGCTGTATCAACATGCTGGAACTGCCGAGCGCCGGCTCGGTGACCATCCATGGCGAGACGATCGCCATGAAGGCGGACGGCCATGGCGGCATGATGCCATCGGACCGCAAGCAGGTGCAGCGCCTGCGCTCCCGCCTCGGCATGGTGTTCCAAAGCTTCAATCTCTGGCAGCACATGACCATCCTCGAAAACGTCATCGAGGCGCCGGTGCATGTTCTCGGCATCAGGAAGGACGAGGCAATCGCCCGGGCCGAGACGCTGCTGCGCCGTGTCGGGCTCCATGAGAAGCGCGACGCCTATCCCGCCTTTCTCTCCGGCGGCCAGCAGCAGCGCGCCGCAATCGCCCGGGCGCTCGCCATCCAGCCCCATGTCATGCTTTTCGACGAACCGACCTCCGCGCTCGATCCGGAACTGGTCGGCGAGGTGCTCTCCGTCATCGGCGACCTCGCCAAGGAGAAGCGCACGATGATCCTCGTCACCCACGAAATGAAGTTTGCCCGCAATGTCGCGAGCCACGTCGTCTTTCTCGCGAACGGCGTCATCGAGGAACAGGGCCCGCCGGACGAACTGTTCGGAACGCCGAAATCGGAGCGGCTGAAGAAGTTCATCAGCTCCATTCACTGAGACCCAAAAAAACCAACAGAGGGAAAATCATGAAGAGTGCCTTGAAGACAATCGCCCTTGCCGCCGCGATCGGCCTTGCTGCCGTCTCGGGTGCGGCGGCCCAGCAGGTTCGCGTCGGTTTTGCCGCCGAGCCCTATCCGCCCTTCACCTCGCCGGACGCCTCCGGCAACTGGCAAGGTTGGGAAGTGGACTTCATGAAGGCGATCTGCGCCGAAGCGAAGCTCGACTGCGTCGTGACACCGGTCGCCTGGGACGGTATCATCCCGGCGCTCACCACCAACAAGATCGACATGATCATCGGCTCCATGTCGATCACGGCGGAACGCCAGCAGACGATCGACTTTTCCGACAAATACTACAACTCGCCTCCGGGCATCATCGGCGCCAAGGACGTGAAGTTCGATGCGACGCCGGAAGGCCTTGCCGGCAAGACGCTCGGCGTGCAGGTGGCGACCATCCACCAGGTCTATGCCAACAAGTATTTCGCGCCCGCCGGCGTGACGGTGAAGGAATACCAGACGCAGGACGAGGCCAACAACGACCTCGCCGCCGGCCGTATCGATGCCGTGCAGGCGGATTCCATCGCTCTCACCGACTTCACCAAAACGGAGCAGGGCGCGTGCTGCGACCTCAAGGGCACCGTGAAGGATGATCCGGAAATCCTCGGTCTCGGCGTCGGCGTCGGCCTGCGCAAGGGCGAGACGGAGCTGAAGGACAAGATCAACGCGGCGATCAAGGCGATCCGCGCCAACGGCACCTATGACACGTTCTCGAAGAAGTATTTCGACTTCGACATCTACGGCGGCTGATCGCCTGCCTTGTGCCTGATGCCGGCGGCGCACGTCGCCGGCAGTTCCCCTCGAACGGACACGAGACCCTATGGCCGATGCCGGATCGCTGATCAACTGGAGCCTGCTTGCCTTCGACCCACCCGGCTGGGGCGGGGTCATGCTGGCGGGGCTTTGGCAATCGCTCCAGATTGCTGTCGGCGGTTACACGCTCGGCCTGATTCTCGGCACCGGCGGCGCCATGGGCAAGCTTTACGGCGGCCCGGTCACCAAGGACCTGCTCGAGGTCTACACGACTCTGGTGCGCGCGGTGCCGGAACTCGTGCTGATCCTCATTCTCTATTATGCCGGCACGGATGTGCTGAACCAGCTTTCCGCACTGGTCGGCTTCGGCCCGGTCGATATCAGCGGCCTTGCGGCCGGTATCTTCGTCATCGGCGTCGTGCAGGGCGCCTATTCGACGGAGGTGCTGCGCGGCGCGATCAAGGCGGTGCCGGCGGGGCAGATGGAAGCGGCGCGCGCCTATGGCATGTCGCCAACGCAGATCATGCGCCGCATCACGCTGCCGGCCATGCTGCCGCATGCCATTCCCGGCCTCTCCAATCTCTGGCTGATCGCCACCAAGGATACGGCACTGCTTGCTGTCGTCGGCTTCAGCGAATTGACGCTGGTGACGCGCCAGGCGGCGGGCAGCACCAAGGCCTATCTGCTGTTCTTCTGCGCGGCCGGCGTGCTCTACCTGATGATCACCCTGGTCTCCAACGTGCTGATCGGCTTCATCGAGCGCCACTATCGGCGTGGCATGGCGAGGACCGCCTGATGAGTGACCCGACCATTTCCGCCCTCGCGCTGACCGAACTGCCGACGAAGGCGAGCATGTTCAAGCCGCATCGCATCGTGCTGATGGCGATCGCGGCCCTTCTCGTCTTCTGTATCGTCTGGTTCATGCGCTGGGACTGGGTGCCGAAATATTCTGGTCGCCTTGTCCACGGCGTCGGTGTGACCTTGCTGATGCTTTTCAGCACCTCGATCCTCGGCTTCTTCCTCGCCGTGCCGATCGGGCTGGTGCAGGTGACCGGCCCCTGGCCGCTGAAGGTGCTGGCCCGCGTTTTCTGCACGATCATCCGCGGCACACCGCTGCTGCTCCAGCTCTGGCTGCTCTATTACGGCCTCGGCTCTCTCTTTCCGCAGTTTCCGGGAATCCGCAGTTCCTTTCTCTGGCCCTATCTGCGCGAGGCCTGGCCCTATGGTGTGGCGGCGCTGACGCTGTCCTTCGCCGCCTATGAGGGCGAGGTGATGCGTGGCGCCTTTGCCGGTGTGCCGCCCGGCGAGCTGGAAGCCGCTCGCGCCTATGGCATGAGCCCTTTCACCGTTTTCCGCCGCATCTGGCTGCCGCGCGCCGTGCACCGTGCGCTGCCGACGCTGAACGGCGAAACCGTGCTGCAGCTGAAGGCCACGCCGCTGGTGGCGACGATTACCGTCATCGACCTCTATGCCGTCATCTCCAAGGTGCGGCAGGAAACCTACATCACCTATGAGCCGCTGCTGCTGCTTGCTCTCATCTATCTCTGCCTGACCGCTATCCTGGTGGTCGCCTTTCGCTATTTCGAAAGCAGAATTCCCACACGCGGTGCCTGAAAACGGACAATGACATGACAATCCATACGACTCTCAAGAACTCCATGCCTGAAATGGTGGCGATCCGCCGCGACCTGCACGAGCACCCGGAACTGGGCCTGGAAGAAGTGCGCACCTCTGATGTCATCGCGCGCCATCTGGAAAGTTATGGCTACAAAGTCACGCGCGGCCTTGCCACGACCGGCCTCGTCGCCACCCTGACGAACGGCACCAGCCGCAAGTCGATCGGTATCCGCGCCGATATCGATGCCTTGCCGATCTTCGAGGAAACCGGCCTTCCCTATGCCAGCAAGACGCCCGGCAAGATGCATGCCTGCGGCCATGACGGACACACGACCATGCTGCTCGGTGCCGCCAAGGCGATCGCCGAACGGCGCAATTTCGACGGCACCGTGCACCTGATCTTCCAGCCGGCGGAGGAGAATTTCGGCGGTGCAAAAATCATGGTGGAGGAGGGACTGTTCGACAAATTCCCCTGCGACGCCGTCTTCGCCCTCCACAACGAGCCCGGTCTGCCCTTCGGCCAGTTTGCGCTCCGTGAGGGCCCGATCATGGCGGCGGTCGACGAGGCGCGCATCACCGTGAACGGTGTCGGCGGCCACGGTGCGGAGCCGCAGGAGACGCTGGATCCGATCGTCTGCGGCGCCTCGATCGTCATGGCGCTCCAGACCATCGTCTCGCGCAACATCCACCCGATCGATCCGACGGTGGTGACGGTCGGCTCGTTCCATTCGGGCTCGGCGAGCAATATCATACCGAGCCGAGCGGAAATCGTTGTCGGTATCCGCTCCTTTGATCCGAAGGTGCGCGACGAGCTGGAGCGTCGCGTCCGCCTCATTGCGGAACGCCAGGCTGAAAGCTACGGCATGAGCGCGACGGTGAACTACCAGCGCTTCTATGACGCCACGATCAATCACAAGGCCGAGACCGATCTGGTGCGTGAACTCGCCACGCGCTTTGCCGGTGCCGACAAGGTCGTCGACCTCCAGCGCCCCTTCATGGGCAGCGAGGATTTCGCCTATATGTTGAAGGAGCGACCGGGCACCTATTTCTTCCTCGGTGGCAAGAGCGGCGAAAACGATCACTCGCTCCACCACCCCGCCTACAATTTCAACGACGACCTGCTGCCCGTCGGTGCGGCCTTCTGGACGGAACTGACGGAACATTACCTGCGGGCGGCCTGACGCCCGCGCAGCGGTTTCGGCGACGCGAGTGGGACCCGGTCCACAGGGCGGTTTCACCACAATTTTGCCACGATTCATTCCGTGTTTTGGCGGCTTTCGGCTCTGATTTTTTGAGTGTCACACATTCGTGAAACTCTTGAAATCGGTGCCGAGCCGTTTAGTGCCTCAATCCTTAACGCTCCTGCCGTTCGCTGCACCCTCGGCGTGCTTGCGTGGATTCGCGTATTTAAAATCCCCGCCAAATCAATATCTTGAGATGTCATTTCCTCTTTGACAGAAACCGTCCAGATGGACGGTTTCTTGGTTTTTGGCGCCTTCGGTTGTGCGCTAAAGCGACAATTTTCATTGTTCGAAAAACGTTGACGACTGTTTCCATTTTGAGACCCTTGCGGCCCACAAAATGAGGGACCATCTTTATTTGACGAAAGCGGCAATACCCGCTTCCGGAGATAAGCGAAGGGAATGGCGATGTCGTAACCGATGCCGAAAAGCCTGGCTGAAACTCCCTTCAAGCTTTGATGCAAAGCACATATGAAAAGGACCAAGACAATGACCAAGACCATTAACGCAGCTTTCGCAACCGCTCTTTTTGCCGCTTCCGTTTTCGGTGGCTCGGCCGCTCTCGCCGGTGGGGACTACTACAAGGGTGCCTATCCGGAATCGGAGCAGAACCAGAAAATGGATAGCCAGAGAATCGATCGCGTCCGCACCAACAGCATCGGCAGCGGTTATGCTGCCGACGGTGGCTACCGCCAGAGCGTGAAGGTCGGCCCGGCGAACGGTGACTATTATCAGGGCGCGAACCCCGATGCCCGCTAAGGCATAGTGCCACGTTCGACGCCTTCGCGAAGCTCCCGGTGCGCCCCCGCCGGGAGCTTCGTTCGTTTCGGCCCTGCCAAGGTCGGGGCGGAAATGCCGCACGCGGGCGATTGTCGCGCTGCGGCAACGTGGGTGTACGGACGGAATTGACCTTTGCCTGTTTTGCGCCGCATTCTTTAAGGTGACCGCAGCCTGATTGGGATTGCGGCGGCTTCAGAAAGGTCGTGGCCAATGTTCGAATCGCTGGACGCAACACTGCTTGCCCGCTTCCAGTTCGCCTTCACCGTTTCCTTCCACATCATCTTCCCGGCCTTCTCGATCGGGTTGGCGAGCTATCTCGCGGTACTGGAAGGCCTGTGGCTCTGGACGAAGGACGAGGTCTATTTTTCGCTCTTCAATTTCTGGAAGACGATTTTTGCGCTCGCCTTCGGCATGGGTGTGGTTTCCGGCATCGTCATGTCCTACCAGTTCGGCACGAACTGGAGCGTCTTTTCCGACAAGGCCGGGCCGGTCATCGGGCCGCTGATGGGCTACGAGGTGCTGACGGCCTTCTTCCTTGAGGCGGGTTTCCTCGGCGTCATGCTGTTCGGCCTCAATCGCGTCGGTCCGAAGCTGCACTTCTTCGCGACCCTCATGGTCGCCGTCGGCACGCTGATCTCGGCCACCTGGATCCTTGCCGCCAATTCCTGGATGCAGACGCCGGCCGGTTTTGCCATCAACGATGTCGGCCAGTTCGTGCCGGTCGACTGGTGGGCGGTGATCTTCAACCCCTCCTTCCCTTACAGGCTCGTGCACATGGTGCTCGCCGCCTATCTCACGACCGCCTTCGTCGTCGGCGGTGTCGGCGCCTACCACCTGCTGCGCGGCGATGCGCCAAAGCGTGCCAGAAAGATGTTCTCCATGGCGATGTGGATGGCGGCGATCGTCGCACCCATCCAGATCTTCGCCGGCGACATGCACGGGCTGAACACGCTGGAGCATCAGCCGGTCAAGGTCATGGCGATGGAAGGGCACTACCAGAGCCATCCGGACGGGGCGCCGCTCATTCTGTTCGGCATTCCGAACTCCGCCGAGCAGCGTGTCGATTATGCCATCGAGATCCCGAAGCTTTCGAGCCTTATCCTGAAGCATGACCTCAACGCCCCGCTCGCCGGGCTGGATTCCGTACCGAAGGAATTGCATCCGCCGGTCGGCATCGTCTTCTGGTCCTTCCGTATCATGGTCGCCATCGGCTTTGCCATGCTCTCCATCGGGCTTTGGTCGCTCTGGTGTCGGTGGCGGGGCACGCTCGGCGAAAACCGCTGGCTGCACCGCGCCGCTGTTTTGATGGGTCCCGCCGGTTTCGTCGCCGTACTGGCCGGCTGGGTGACGACGGAGGTGGGCCGCCAGCCCTATACGGTCTACGGCCACCTGCTGACGGCCAATTCCGTCGCCCCCATCGATGCACCGGCCGTCGCGACCTCACTGATCGCCTTCATCGTCGTCTACTTCCTCGTCTTCGGCGCCGGCACCTTTTACATCCTGCGCCTGATGGGCCGCCTGCCGCGGGATCCGATGCCGGACCTCCAGGACGGTCCGCTCCGCACCGCCGGTATCACGCCGGCCGCCGCCCTTGCCAGCAAATCCGGGAGCCACCACCATGGCGTTTGACCTTCCCTTCATCTGGGCGGCGATCATCGCCTTTGCCGTGCTCGCCTATGTCATCCTCGACGGCTTCGATCTCGGCGTCGGCATCCTCTTCCCCTTCTTCAAGGAAAAACACGACCGCGACGTGATGATGAACTCTGTCGCGCCCGTCTGGGACGGCAACGAGACCTGGCTGGTGCTCGGCGGTGGCGGGCTGATGGCCGTCTTCCCGCTCGCCTATGCGACGATCCTTCCGGCGCTCTACATGCCGCTCATCCTGATGTTGCTCGGCCTCATCTTCCGTGGGGTCGCCTTCGAATATCGCTGGCGCACGCGGCGCGGCGAGTTCCTCTGGGACATCGCCTTTGCCGGCGGCTCGATGGTTGCGGCCTTCACCCAGGGCGTGGCGCTCGGTGCGCTGGTGCAGGGAATTCCGGTGGAAAATCGCGCCTATGTCGGCGGCTGGTGGGATTGGCTGACACCGTTCTCCATCGCGACGGGTTTTGCCCTCCTCGTCGGCTATGCCCTGCTTGGTGCGACCTGGCTGGTGATGAAGACGAGCGGCGATCTCGCTGCCCGTGCCCGCGGCTACGCGCTCAAGGCCGGCATCGGCACGCTCGCCGCCATGGGCATCTTCAGCCTGTGGACGCCCTTCATGGAGCCACTCTACTTCGACCGCTGGTTCGGCTGGCCGACCGTTGCCTTCAGCGTCTTGGTGCCGCTGCTTGTGCTCGGCTGCTTCGCCCTGCTGATCCACGGGCTGCGCACCGAACACGATTCACGGCCGTTCATCGCCGCACTCGGCCTCTTCGTGCTCGGCTTTGCCGGCATCGGCATCAGCTTCTATCCCTATATCGTGCCGGCCTCGCTGACGATCTGGGAGGCGGCCGCACCCGAGGAAAGCCTTTCCTTCCTGCTGGTCGGCGCCCTGGTGCTCGTACCGATGATCCTCGGCTACACGGCCTATGCCTATTGGGTTTTCCGCGGCAAGGTCGATCCGGAGGAGGGCTACCATTGATGGCGGAGAACTCGACAGGGCGGAAATTGTTGTGGTTCGTGGGCCTGTGGGCGGGCGGTGTGCTGGTGGTCACCGTGGTCGGCTTCGCCATCAAACTGGTGATCGGAACGTGACTTCACGTAACGTGATATCATCCAGCTTC
Source organism: Shinella sp. GW821-FHT11G07 (assembly GCF_058808115.1). Lineage (NCBI taxonomy): Bacteria > Pseudomonadati > Pseudomonadota > Alphaproteobacteria > Hyphomicrobiales > Rhizobiaceae > Shinella > Shinella sp. GW821-FHT11G07. The sequence goes on along the minus strand of NZ_JBXARJ010000006.1, from coordinate 46,918 downwards.
GCGCCAGCTTACATGCCTAGGTTCCGCCTCGGCCAGCATGCAGGCCCGCAAGCGAAAGACAGGACCGCACCCTCCTTTCGCTTTACCCCCGGGCCTGCATGTGGCCCCGACCGTGACCTTGTGTCTCGCGGCGGAGAGATGCCTTTCCCCCCAAACATTCCTCTGCTATCCGGGTGCCCATGAAGGAGACCGGAATGGCGAAGATTGCGGCAGACTGCACGACGATGGCGGAAATCCGGGAAAACATCGACCGGGTTGACCATGCGCTGATGGCGCTCTTTGCCGAACGCTGGAGTTTCATTCGCCGCGCTGCCGAGATCAAGGCCGGCCTCGGCATTCCCGCCGACGTTCCCGAGCGCGTTCGTGAAGTGCGCGACAACGCCCGCCACAACGCCGAGACCCACGCTCTCGACGGCGGTTTCTACGAAGAGATCTGGGCGCAGCTCATAGAGCACGCCATCGCTTACGAGAAGGCGCAGCTCGGCGAGGCCTAAGGGTCAGCGCTGGTTGCGCTTGCCGAGGTGATCTTCCCAGTCGAGAGCGGTGCGCACGATGAAGGTGAGGTCGTCATGCTCCGGCTTCCAGTCGAGTTCCTTCATCGCGACCGAGGGATTGGCGACGATCAGAACCGCATCGCCCGGCCGGCGGCCGGCGACCCGCACCGGGAAATCCATGCCGGATACCGCCTTCACCTGCTCCAGAACCTCCAGAACCGAGAAGCCACGGCCATAGCCGCAATTGGCGACGATCGAGCCACCGCCTGCACGCATGCGCTGCAGCGCCTTGAGATGCGCATTGGCAAGGTCGCTGACGTGAATATAGTCGCGGATACAGGTGCCGTCCGGCGTCGGGTAGTCCGTGCCGTAGACATCCATACCGTCGCGTTTGCCAAGGGCTGCCTGGCTGGCGACCTTGATGAGATGGGTGGCGCCGGCGCTGGATTGGCCGGTGCGGCCGCGTGGATCGGCGCCGGCGACGTTGAAGTAACGCAGCGCCGTGTAGGTGAAGTCATGCGCTGCGGCGGTATCGCGCAGCATGATCTCGGTCATCAGCTTGGAGGAACCGTAGGGCGATTCCGGTCGGAGCGCGGCCGTTTCCAGCACCGGCTCGGTGCCATCAGGCGTGCCGTAGACGGCGGCGGTGGAGGAGAACACGAAATACGGCACCTTCGCCGCGACGGCGGCGGCGATCAGCGCCCGTGACTTGACCGTATTGTTCTCGTAATAGGAGAGTGGGTCGGAAACCGATTCCGGCACGATGATCGAACCGGCAAAATGAATGATCGCGTCGATGGCGTTTTCGGCGAAGATTTGTGCCAGCAGCGCGGCATCGGCGATGTCGCCCTCATAGAACCGTGCTTCCGGCGCCACGGCCCAGCGGAAGCCGGTGGAAAGCCGGTCCAGCACCACCACCTCTTCGCCGGCGTCGATGAGCGCCCAGACCATGTGGCTGCCGATATAACCCGCGCCGCCCGTGACAAGAACCGCCATATAACCCTCCGAATCGCCCGAATTTCAGGCATATCACCTTGCCGACCGGCAGGACGCAACCGCAATCGCGCCGCGCCGTTTTCCCGTTCCAGAAAGGCAACATCATGTCCGACCGCTTCATCGTGCTTTCCGGCTGCTCGGGCGGCGGAAAATCGACCCTGCTGGAAGAACTTCGCCGGCGCGGCCATGCCGTCGTGGAGGAACCGGGACGCCGCATCGTGCAGGAGGAATTGGCAAGCGGTGGCGAGGCCCTGCCATGGCTTGACCTGGCTGCCTTCGCCCGTCGCGCCATTGCCATGGCGCTCGCCGATCGCGAAGCGATGCGCGATCACCCGGGGCTCGTCTTCTTCGATCGTGGCCTCGTCGATGCCGCTTCGGCGCTTGAGGCGTCAGGCGGGGAGCCGGTCCTGGCCGGGTCGGCGGCCGGGCATCGCTACAACAGGCGTGTCTTCCTCACGCCGCCCTGGCCGCAAATCTATGCCGGCGACGCGGAGCGCCGCCATGGCTTCGATGCCGCCCTGGAAGAATATGACCGGCTCGAAAAGCTCTATCCCGCCCTTGGGTATGAGACGGTGATCTTGCCCAAGGTGTCGGTGGTCGAGCGCGCCGACTTCCTGCTCGACCAGTTGTGAACGGCCTCAGCGGGCCGCGATGTAGCGCGCCAGCCTGTCGGCCGCTTCTGCGACCTGTTTGGGATCCCGCAGGAAACAGGCACGCATGAAAAGTTCGCCGCCAGGACCGAAGGCCGTGCCGGGCGCAAGGCCGACATTGGTGCGGTCGACGATATCGAGTGCCGTCAGGCGCGAATCCGTCACGCCGTCGATCTTGAGGAAGGCATAGAGCGCACCATCCGGCTTCAGCGTCTCCACCCGGTTGGTGGCGATCAGCGCATCGCAGAAGATGTCACGGTTCCTGGCCGCCTTGTCGATATTCGCCTGCACGAAGGCATCGCCCTCGTCCAGCGCGGTAATTGCGCCCTGCTGCAGGAATTGCGGCACGCCGGAGGTGGAATACTGCACGAGGTTTTCCAGCACCTGGCCCATTTCCGGCGGTGCGACGATCCAGCCGACGCGCCAGCCCGTCATGGACCAGTTCTTCGAGAAGGAGTTGACGAAGATGACCCGGTCGCCATCCTCCATCACATCGAGGAAGGAGGGAGCGCGTCCACCGGCATAGTGATAGAGCGCATAGATCTCGTCGGCCATGATCCAAAGGCCATGGCGCCGTGCGATGGCGAGAAGATTTTCCAGGTCCTCGCGCGTCGCCGTCCAGCCGGTCGGATTGGACGGCGTGTTGACGAAGAGCACGCGGGTCTTCGGCGTGATTGCCGCCTCGACGCGACCAAGATCGACTTGCCAGCGCCCGCCGGTAAAATCGAGTTGCACGGCAATTGGATTGGCCCCGGACAGTTCCGCCGCCGCCGCGAAATTCGGCCAGGCCGGCGTCAGATACACCATGTCGTCGCCCGGTGAGACGAGCGCCTCAATGGCAAGCTTGATCGCCTGCATGCCGGAACCAACGACATAAAAATGCTCGGCCGGCAGCACCTTGCCGAAGCGCCGGGCATAATAGCGCGACAGCGCCGCCCGGAGCTCGGGAATGCCGCGCTGCCACGTATAGAATGTCTCGCCCCCAAGCAGCGCCTCGGACGCCGCGCGCGCAATGAACTGCGGCGTCGGCAGATCCCCTTCGCCCACCCAAAGCGGGATCAGCCCCTCACGCCCGCGCGCATAATTGACGACTTCGACGATCCCGCTCTCCGGCGCCCGGAGCGAACGGGGGCTAAGGCTTTCGACGATGCTCATGAAAACTCCGCAAACAGAAATCCGGCCATCGCCAGGAGAGACGAAGCGTCGAAGGTCTATCCGGTTTCGCGAGACCGTTCACGCGAGTTTCGCTGACAGATCTATCGAATTCTGTGATGGGAGGAGGATGTGTCAGAGCGGGAACCCCGAATTCATCGGGCAGTCCAGCTTGCGGCAATAAATGGAAAAAATAGTGCGCAGAGGCGGATTTGAACCACCGACACGCGGATTTTCAATTGGAAGAACTAGCCGCAAGTAATTGATTTACATAAGGCGATACTAAGATGTGCTAAGACTGCGCTAGCTCGCTAGGCTCAGGACCCATTGATTTGAAGAAACGGCTGTGATTCAGGCTGGCGTATAGGAGCCTGACTGATGAGCAATTTGTTTTGGCTGACGGGCGAGCAAATGGCTCGTCTTCAGCCCTATTTTCCCAAGAGCCATGGTCGCCAGCGCGTTGATGATCGACGTGTTTTGAGCGGCATCATCTTCGTCAACCGCAACGGGCTCAGGTGGTGCGATGCGCCGAAGGATATGGCCCGGCGAAGACGCTTTATAACCGCTGGAAACGCTGGGGCGATAAAGGCATCTTTATCCAGATGATGGACGGCCTGGCCGTGCCCGAAGCTGCAGAGCACAATACCATCATGATCGATGCGACCTATCTCAAGGCCCACCGCACGGCTTCCAGCCTGCGGGTAAAAAAGAGGGCGCGGGCCGCCTGATTAGGCGCACGAAAGGCGGCATGAACACCAAGCTTCATGCCGTAACGGATGCGAGTGGCCGCCCGATCAGTTTCTTCATAACGGCCGGTCAGGTCAGCGATTACACCGGTGCTGCCGCCTTGCTTGATGAGCTTCCCCAGGCCAAATGGCTGCTGGCCGACCGTGGCTATGATGCCGACTGGTATCGTGACGCTTTACAGGCGAAGGGGATCACTCCCTGCATTCCGGGTAGGAAATCCCGCAACAAGACCATCAAATACGACAAACGGCGCTACAAACGGCGCAACCGGATCGAGATCATGTTCGGGCGTCTCAAAGACTGGCGGCGTGTCGCGACGCGCTATGACAGGTGCCTAATGGCCTTCCTCTCCGCCATCGCTCTCGCTGCAACCGTTATCTTCTGGCTCTGATCAACGAGTCCTGAACCTAAGGAAATCCGTGGTATCGTCTGTGATACCGTATGGCGCATCGTTAACCGACCTGCGGCTGATGATCCGAATACGAATGGTAACCTTAACCGGGCTGGTATGAAGACCGCTGCTCAGCAGCAGGTGGTCACATATTTCCCCGGCGTTACGCTGCCGGTGTCGTAATCTTTTGAACCGAGTTTGGCCCGCTCTGACCCATGATTGTTGCTTGGGAGCTAGCAGGGCGGGCCGGCTTTTTCTGGGCTGTCATACAGCCGGTAGCACAGTCGGATAGCGGTCCAGCTTCCATCATGGAGGGCTTTCGCGCCGAGTGCCTTTTTCACGTTCTCGGCAACGGTTCGCCAGTACTCGGCGCGGGCGGCGCATTGCTCTTCGGAAACAAATCGGTCTTTGGCTCGATAGGACTTTTCCTGTCGAAGAACGAGGGTATTGAGATCCTGCACGAGGCGGGAGGTGACGGCGGCCGAGGTCGTTGACCATCGCAAGGCCCACAAGGGCGACATGGTGCTATTCCATGACCCATCCAACCTGCAATCCCTATGCAAGCACCACCACGACAGCGCCAAGCAGTCGATCGACCGAGGATTCAAGGTCGTGACCTATGGTCTCGACGGGTATCCGATCGACATTGGGTGACGGTAGGGGGTGGGTCAATGTCTGGACCTGTCGGCATGGGCATCGGCGTCGGGGTTCAGCGTTAGTGCTAATACAGATTTTTGCGTGAGGTGAGGCCATGGCGAATTCAATCTTGTCTTTCCGTCGATCGTTGTCGCTTCACACGCGTGCGCAAGCGGGCGAGGCGAGGGACGTTGCAAAGCGTCGAGAGGCGTCCAAGGACATCGAGGGCGACAATCCTCCGGATGACGATTTGCTGGCGCGACCCGCTTACTATATATCGTTGTGGACGTGGTCATGTCAGCCAGCCAGTGCCAATCCTCCCTGACGACCGATGTCCCTCTCAATTTCTCTGACCAAGCTATCAAGTGCTGGATTTCTTGACTTACGGGCCCGCCGGATAACGTATGCTAAGGACGGAGGCAGAGGCAGGCGGTCGGTCATTATCTGCATCTCCCCTCGGATATGGCGGTCACTCAGCATCGCTACGCCCATTGTCGCGTTGACGGCGGACACAATCCCAGCAGCGCTTGAGCACTCAAACACGGTTTCGAGAACTGAGTTCTCCTGGCCGACATCGAGTGCCCATTGTCGATAGAAACATTCGTCATCGAACGACAAAAAGGGTATTGGTTCATCCTGCCGGATTAGCAACTCAGGATGCTTCACCCAGTGAAGGCTCTCTCTGTAAAGTACCAGGTCGTTCGGTCGCACCTCGTGGCTGAAGACCTGGACGATTGCAGCATCAAGTTCTCCGCGCTCCAGCATGGCGCGGAGCACCAAGCTCATGCGCACCTTGGTTCGGACCGCGACGTTTGGGTGAAGCCGCCTGAAGCGGCCAAAGATGCGAGCGAGATCAGTACATGCCGTGTCTTCGGTGAGCCCCAGTAGAAGTCTTCCAGCGAGTGGCGTCTTGGAGAGACTTATCAGCGCCTCGTCGTGCAGCCCAAGAATGCGGCCAGCGTAGTCGAGCAGGTCTTCGCCAGCGGCTGTGAACATCGGTCCTCCCGATTTCCGTCCGAGCAGCGCGCAATCGAGGCTAACCTCAAGCCTTTTGATTTTATGGCTCACGGCGGATTGGGAGAGACCGAGTGCGGCGGCGGCTCTGGTAATGCCTCCATGTTGGCGGATTGCGCAAAGCGCTCGCAGAGCGTCGATTTCGAGGCGGCGACTGTTCAGTTCGTTCATGGCGATATCCACATGATTGTCTGTTGAACGAGCCTACCACGAACCTCGCAGATCATGACGGAAATTAAGGAATGTCATGTGCGCATCGATATTTGTCATGTGCGATTCCTGTGTTTTCCCCGTACCGGTAGATAGTGTCCTCGCGATAGAGCCCCAATGACCGACACCTCTCTGCCTTCCGTCACTGCCATTCGCCATCCGCTGTTATGGCCATTGCTTGCCACGCTTCTCATCATCGGATGGAGTTCTGGGTTCGTCGGTATTCGATATGCCAATCAGGAGGCGAGCGTCATGCTTCTGCTCTTCTGGCGGACTTTGCTCTCGGGTTTGATCCTCCTGCCCTTCGCGTTGGCCATCGGGCCAAGGATATCGATGCGTGCGGTCAGGGATCAGGCGCTATTCGGCATCAAAGCGGTCTTCCTTTATCTGGGAGGCTTCGCGCTCGCCATAGAGCAGAAAGTGCCAACCGGGCTGGTCGCGCTTATCGCAGACCTTCTTCCGCTTGCTATTGCCGCCCTTTCCCAACCCGTCCTCGGTGAGCGGTTGACGCACCGGCAATGGCTAGGCACCGCGATTGCCGTCTTCGGCGTCTTGATTGTCTCTTTCGATAGCCTCAGTTTCGGCACCGCTCCGATCTGGGCGTACGGTCTGACAGTAGGTTCGATGCTGGTATTCGCCGTGGCCTCGGTCCTCCACAAGCGACGTAAGACGCAGCATATGCCGGTTCATCAGAGCCTCTGCATCCAGACGCTCATGGGTTCGGTCCTCTTCGGCCTCTGCGCATTGACGCAGGGCAGCCTTGCTCCACCGTTGACTCCTGACTTTGCAGTCGGGATGATCTGGCTGGTGTTCATCGCAACGTTCCTCGCCTATGCGGTCTACTATACCAGTCTCCGGCTGTTCCCGGTTGCCAAGGTGAGCGCCGCCATCTACCTCAGCCCACCCGTAACAATGCTATGGGCTTGGATGCTGTTCTCGGAGCCTCTGACCTTCGCAATGTTTGCCGGGCTGGCGGTGACGTTGCTTGGCGTATGGATGACCTCACGGGGCTGATCACTGCGAAATCGGCGGTTACAATGGTGGACCTAACGCGATCCCTGACGAACGTTACGCAGCCTGATAATTCCACGGAAGCTGATCATCGATTCGGCTCGCTTTTGCCCGCTGACGATGGTTGAGAGCGTGTGGGTCAGGTAGACTTGTGGATCGACGGCGTTAAGTTTGTATGTTTCGATCAGCGAGGCGATAGTCGCCAGGTTCTCGGCTCCGGCATCGTGCCCTGCAAAGAGCGCATTCTTCCGATTGAGGGCTATCTGCCGGATAGTCCGCTCGACACTGTTGTTGTCGATCTCGATGCGGCCCTCGTTGGGGAACAGCTTCGGGCCGTCCCCAGTATTTGGCAATGTAGGCGAGAGCCTCCTCGAGTGGGGACTTGGTCGCTGCGCTAGCACAGTGGTGGACGAGCCACTTCTGCATGTCGGCGATCCGCGCCGTGTCGACAAAGCCGGTATCGGGTAGTTCTTTCGCTCCGCGTAGCCCTCGGGGATACGAGCCACGTCATTGCCACCGCCCATTAGACGGGCCGGGGATGTCTCTCCACATCCGCCCGATATAGGCGACACTATCGGGGCCGGTCCAATCGAAGTCCGTCGGCGTGTTGCGTTCTCCGAAGCCCGTTTGCTTCCGTCAGTATTTGGGCTGATACGGCTCGGTCAATGCCGCTCCGGCGCAGTGGTATTACGCTCTGCTAATGATATCCGCTCGAAACAACCGCTCCATCGTGAGGCCGATAGCCAACAGCCCGGTCGCCATCCCCAGAAGGTAACGTTTGCTGAGCAGTGGCGTGTAGTCCATGTAGGTGGAAGTGCGGAACCATTCCACGCAATGCAGGAACGGGTTCCACCAAAGAATGTCCTGAACCTCCGGTGGAAGCTGTGTCGGCATATAGAACACGCCCGAGAGCAACATCAGCGGCAGGTTCAAGATATTCAAGAATGTGTCGTAGCGGGGAATCAGCCCCCCCAACGCGGCATTGAACGTCGCGAACGCAAGCGCGAAGAACAGTATGGCCAGCAGGCATTCCATAAAATCGCCCGGATATACGATGATCGATCGCTCCATGGTGTAGGCGAGGCCGGTCATGAACAGGCCACAGATTATGATCCAGATCGTCGACTCGAGTAGGAACGCTGCGAAGATCGTATCGAGAGGCCGGATGAGAGGGTATGTCAGCATTGGCTGGTTGCTGATGATGGCGCGCTCGGTTTTGCGGGAGATGCCGCGTGTCATCCGGAATCCAAACACGCCGGCTAGAATAAACAGTGCCGCATTGTCGCCAAAAGGAATTGTCGCTTTGAAATACGAGTGAACCGCCAAGAAGATCCCCACATAGGCGGCCGGTTCCAATAATATCCATATGAAGCCGAAACGGCTCTTGCTGAACCGGGTGACAGCATTTCTCACCACAAGCGCTGAAATGACCCTGCTATTTTCCTTCAGCGCGTAGCCCAGAGTCTTTTCGGTGATCATCGCGTGCTGCCCTTAGTCGCCCCATCTGCGGCGATTGGAACATTTATACAGAGAAACTGCACCCGCGGCAACTCAAGTGCTCCCTAGGGGCTTTGTTCTTGCCGGTGTTCCCAATGGGAGAGGGCGGATGAAAGTGTAGGACAGGCGTCCGCTTTCTTAGCGCTTTTCTCCCTGTCGAACTCTCAACCGCCACGAGAAGCGCCTTCCGCGCAACGACCGCTATCGGCCCTAAACAGTCAATCCGCATCCTTTTGTGCTGCGCAGACTATCTTGGAGATGAAAGCATCTTTTTCCGACGTGTAGCGATCTCCGTCATAGGGGAACCGCTTCGCAAGTCGCCGTTTTAGGGCTACGTACGCCGCGGCCGTGTCATCGTGTTGACGTAGGTAGTTTCGAAACAGCATCCGCCGCCTATGAGTCTGGTTTGAGGGAGAGCAGAGATAGACCCTGATCTGCGGTGCATGGCGATTCAAAAGGAAGGCCCAAACATCGTCATCATACCGATTACCGCGAGCTTCGAAGCCTGCGTCGACGAGGGCCGCGCTTGCCTTCGGAACGTCATCTATGTCCGATAGAGTGATATCAAGGTCTAGTATCGGCTTTGCGGCCAAACCCGGCACAGCCGTGCTTCCTATGTGGTCGACGGCCACAACACAGTCCCCGAGTATCGTTTTCAGCAGAAGTTCAGCCGCCAAAAAATCATTTATCCAATTCGGATCGTAAGGAACGAGTTCGACCAAAGTTGGCATGAGCGCATCCGCTAGCGTACGAGACGACCGAAATTAGCCGATTCTGCCAGTGAACGTCTGCTATTGCTGCGAAATCGCCATCTACGCCATGGCGTACGCTATTTCCACCTCGGGAGGCCCGCCTGCCTAAAACAGGATCGCCAGCGGGAAAGGGGAGGCCAGCAAAAAACACGTTGGCCTCTGCGTCTCGGCCGCTATCGCCCACAAATAGTCAGCTGGCTTGGGTTGATTTCCATTCTGGCCGCAACAATCCCATAATTGCGGTATCCCACCGCTCGTTGCCCACTTTGACAGACGATCGCCTTACCCCCTCATGGGAAAACCCAATCTTGGTGTAGGTCCGAATAGCGGGGTCGTTCCAGCTATAAACGTTCAGTTCCGCCCTTTCGATTTCCGGGTAGGAGAAGGCCTTTTCCACGACTGCTTTAAGCATGGGAACCGCGAGGCCTTGTCCTCGACTATTCGGTGCGATCATGACGCGTGCGATCCGGGCGACACCATTTCTCCAATCCAGGGCTAGTTGGACATGACCTACAAGAGCTTGAGTGGCATCAGCAGCCATCCAGCATAAACGTTTGGGTGGTGTTGTTTTTCCCTCGATCAGCATCTGCTCAAGCTGATGGTCGGTGATCGGATAGGTCAGATCAGGCCCTCCCCATTGCACGAGGTCGCGCTCACTGCTGAGCCAGCCACCAAGAGCCGCGAAGTGCTTATTTTCGAGATCGATTAACGTCATGATCGCTGCTGTCATGCGTCATACTTACATGGTCCGGCCTATAAGCCCACAACTCCAATGCAATGACCGCTTCTAGCGCGAAGCTGCTGCCTCCGTCAGAGCAGCAACTCTATTCCATCTTCGGTAGCTCGACAGTCTGAGGAGTGGCCACCACGGACGTAAACGCGTCGCGTTGGGTGATTGCTACCGTTTAGATACGGTGGCTCTCATGAGCTTGCCGATATACGAAACGTCCTCTTGAACGGTTGCCGTTCTGAGGGACGCCTTGCCTTCCTTGTTCTCGGCGCTGATCGTGAGAGTGATATGGGACCCCACAGCATGTGGTTTGACGAACAGTATTTTCTCGGAATCGAGCAGTATGGGGGAGTTGTTCTCCGTCGTTAGCTGCAACCATGCCATTCGTCCGTCTCCGTATTAATCTTTCTGGCGGTTTCGCGAGCACTTCACGAAACCGATCGACGATGCTTTTACGGACGAGGCGGTAAATATATTCAAAACAGATTTGTCGTGATGTCCGAAAGCTAGCATAGGTCTTTCCAAGAGGCGCCCCTCGGTCAAAATATTGGCGAATTTGTTTCGGTTCGTCAAAGCTAACGCAAATTCATGCCGAGGTGCGGCCGCGCTGGAAATGAAGCCCGTCACAGACGGGTTGAGGCGGTGGAAGCTTCTCGGCATGGGAGCTCTCGGCATAGGCGGCGCCGCGCTTGGCATTTCATTTGCGGACGCCCTCAAGAGAATCGCTAGGCTGTTGAGCGGCCGGTAGCATCCACAGGTGGCAGGCTGTTCTTGCGCGGTGCCGAAAAACAGTCAACGATTGCACGGCGCGTCTTCCGCTTTTTCATCGATGTTGAAGAAAGGCGTGCAATTTCAGTCTCCACACGAGGTGAGTTATGCCGGCAACTCCGCTTACGACAGATGATCTCCTACCTCCGTTTCAGAACAGAGCCGCTGCGGAGGCCGCAAACGTAGCCAATACGGTCAGAACCTTGACTGTGGCTTCACGCGACATCTTGCTCCACTACATCCGCGATACAGCGGGTACGGCGTTGACGACCGCTGATGGTGCAAAGTGGTCCCCGGCGGGCGATGTTTATCCTGACCATTGGGAAGAGAATACCACACCGGGCACGACAGACATGACCGCAGCGTTAAACGCCTCGTCGGCTTTTGGCGGGTTCAAAAGGCTTTTCCCCAGCCGATACCTGGTGAGCGACGGTATTGTTTTCTCTGGTCATGCGACTGGGTTGATTGGTGCGGGATCGGAGCGAACTTTCGTCGAAACTCTGCGCAACGATATCGATATCATTTCTTTCGACCATCCCTCCGAAAATCGAGTGCTGGAGCCGCAGGCTACGGGCGTGACGATCCGATATCGTGGGACGGGGCGGAAGCTTTCCGGCGCCCACATACGGGGTGTGAAGACCGTTCTTCGTGCATACTTCGAGGACATCGAGTTCGAAAACGTCTACGACGGCTTCCATTTCAACGGTGTTCAAGGGTGGATACGAAATTGTTATTTGACGCAGCCCCGCTATCTCCCGGGGGAGAGGGGCCGCTTCGGCTTCAATTTTGAAACGGTTGGCGAAGCGGCAAAGGCATACGATCTCCACATCAGTAATTGCGACATCTTTGCTCAGTTATCGGGTCTGAATGAAAGCGGGCTTGAAGCTGCTGTACGGATCAATGTTTGCGACGGCATTTATTTCACGACGTGCCATTTCCAGGGAACTGAAAGCCACTGGCTTATTAACCCGACCGGGGCCGAAAAAGATAGCACGGTCGCATCCATACTCGCTACAAACTGCTATTTCGACACGTCGTTCGGATCGCACGTGACATTCACTGGTTCCACCAATCAGCGCCGCTACCGCAACATTTTCTTCACAGGGTGCCAATTCCGCGACGCCAAAGGATCTCTTGGATCAATTGTCATCGACGCAGCTGTCGAACGCCTCGGCATTACGGGCGGCACAATTCGGGATAGCGCCCGTAACGGCATCGTTACTACGCCTAATGGTGTCACGGCTAAGGCAGTCACCGTAACGGGGGTTCAGTTCGTGGGTAACAACGTGGGCGTCCCGGGCAGCGCCGCTGCTGGCGACATAACCTACGGTGGCGACGGCATGAACGCCACCGGGAACACCTTTGTAGCGGGAGGCCCTTCGGGGCACGCCATCAGTTTCCTCGCCTCTGCGAACAATTGTGAAGAGGCATCGAACAACATCGCGGAGAGCACGGCGGCGCAGGGCATAAAGGATGCCGGAGTCGATAACTGGCATGATGGCCTACGCAATGCCTCAGGAATTGGTTTTGAGTACCGGAAGCATAAGGACGGTTGGTTGCAGATACAGGCCACGATCGCAATTCCGCCCGCTCCGACGGCGGATACAAGTTGGGTTTTTCCGCACGCCTTCGCGTCCGGGGTTGCCCCCAATGTGACGGGAACCGTGGCTAACGGCCCCGGTGCGACCCCTGTACCGCACATATTCAATTTGTCCGGCGGGCCGTCGAATACTGCGGTCGGCTTCAACGTGTTCAACGTCTCTGGTGCCAGGGTTGGTTCCATCACGGCCCGTCTCCGCGCAACTGGGCGCTGGAAGTAGCTCTGCGGCCATCACGAAGACCGCATCAATGAGTTCCAAAACCTCGTTAGCCAGCAGGCCGGCATGACTCGCTCCCAATAGCCTCGCCTCACACACCGCGCTTACCTCCTTATCGATCTGCGCGGCTCTAAGACTTTCTTGAAGGGGCCATCCTCCTAGATGATGAAGAAGTCGGCATTGGTCAACGCAAGGCCTGTTGCAAGCTTGGCGAACTCGACGGCTCCACCGGAACCAGAACCATTGCTGTCGTAGATCAACGTGCCGGTCGAAGAGTTGTAGATGATCCGGTCGCTTGTGTCCGCGGCGGCTGAGCCGATACGGAAAGCGGCTGAGGAAAGCCCACCGTTCGCACCCACCGCCGTGAAGATGGCGTTGTCCAGAGAGATCGTGTCATTGACGAAGCTGAAGTCGGTGATCGTGTCGACGTTTGTTGCTCCGAGCGCTGTGTTGAACAGGAACGTATCGTTTCCGCCGCCCCCTGTCAGCGTGTCATTGCCGGCCCTGCCGTTCAGCGTATCGTTGCCATTGCCGCCGATCAGGATGTTGTTACCGCTGTTGCCAGTCAGCGCATCGTTGAAAGCGGAACCGGTCAGGTTTTCGATCGACGAATAGGTGTCGCCCGCTGCGTCGCCGGTATTGCTGGCGGGGGTTGTCAGGCTTGCGACCACGCCGGCAGTTGCCGTCTGATAAGAAGACCTGTCCGATCCAGCGCCACCGGACAGCGCATCAGCACCCGCGCCGCCAATCAGGGTGTCGTTGCCGTCCTGGCCGGCCAGATTGTCACTACCGCCGAGCCCGGAAATGGTGTCGTTGCCACCACCGCCGGCGATGCTGTTGTTGGCGTTGTTGCCCGTCAGCGCATCGTTGAAGGCCGAGCCGGTTAGATTTTCGATTGAATTGTATCGGTCGCCGGCAGCCTCACCGGTGTTGCTGGCGGGATTGAACAGGTTGACGATCACGGCCGCCGCCGCATTGTCGTATGTAGCTAGGTCAGAACCGATACCGCCAGACAGATAGTCTGCGCCAACCCCGCCGTTAAGCACGTCATTGCCGTCACCCCCCTCAAGCGTGTCATTGCCAGCATAGCCGTAGAGCACATCATTGCCAGCCAGGCCCACGAGCCGATCCATGCCTATGCCCCCCTTCAGCACGTCTCCCTTTGCCGTTCCGCTGGTCGTCTCCAGGAGGTCGGTGACAACAATGGTGAAAACTTTCGTCACCTTGTGCACGCCATCGGATACTTCGATCGTCACCGTGTCCTTCTGCACCTTCTCGTAGTCGATGGCCTTCGCCGTCACGAGCCTGGCGCCCGAGAGCTTGAAGAGGCCGCCGGCGCTGTCGAGGAGCTTGTAGGTAAGCACCTTGCCCTCCGGGTCCTTCGCCGAAAATGTGCCGACGAGTGTTCCGGTCGCGGCGTTTTCCTTCAGCCCGGTGCCGGTCAGCGCCGGAACCGCAGGCGCCTCGTTGACGTCCTTCACGTTGATCATAAGGGTCTGCGTATCTATCAGCCGGCCGTCGCTGACCTGCACAATCAGGTCGTAGATATTGTTCTTGCCGCTGTCCTTGGGGGTCTCGAAGTCGGGCGCAGCCTTGAAAAGAAGAGCGCCGGTGCGGGCATCTATGGTGAAGAGCGCTTTGTCCGTGCCGCCGACGATGGAATAGGTGAGCGTTGCCGCCTCCTTGTCGGTTGCCTTGACGGTGGTGACGGCCTTCGTGTTCTCCGCGATCGAAATCGTGGCCGTCGCACCGCCGCCAGTCGAGGTGAGGACGGGGTTATAGTTCAAGGTGTGGGTGACGAGATTGTAGGTCAGGTTGGAAAAGCTGACGGACGTCAAACCAGTAATGCCATCGACGCCGGCGGCGAGGAAGGCCTTCAGCTCGGTGTAGGTCAGCGACTTCAGCTCCGTGGCCGTCATGTCGATCTCGATGCGGTCGACACCGGCTGCGCCGAGCACGTCGCCCGTCGCCTTGGCAAACGTCTTCGCCTCGGCGTAGCTGAGCTTGATGGTAATCGCATCTGCCGCGACAAAACCGATCCCCGCGCCGACATAAGCGTCGGCCTGCGCCAGCGAAAGTGTCAGTGCGTTGTCGGAAACGTCGATCCTGTCGACGTTGATGGACTTCAATGCCGGAATGTCGGTGATATCAGGGTCCTTCAGCGACGCTGCCGTGGCGGTCACGATGACCGTATCGGCCGCATCGAACACCAGGCCGTTGGCGGCAAAGCTCATCGCGCGCGCCATGCTCAGGTTGACCGTGCCATCGGTGACGTCGACGGCGGTCACGCCGAGTCGGCTCAAGGTTGTGATGTTGGCGATCGTCAAGCCGGCGATCGTGCTCGCGTAGTCGGTGAGTTTGATCTTGTCCAGACCGATGCCGACATAGCTGTCGATCACGCCGCCGGTGAGCGCCAGCAGCGCGGCGGCCTTGTCAGCCATGGTTGCTGTATAGCCGGAGGCGAAGGTCATGCCGTTCGTCTTGATTGCGGAGACCTGTGCGGCCGTGAAGGAGAGGCCCGCCTCGTCGGTGGCCAGCGACTTGACGCCGAATGAGGCAAAGGACGTCAGCGTTGAGCCGGTAAGCGTTGCCGCCTGGCCGCCCGTCACGGAAAGGGTGACGACATCGTTGCCGGCGATCTGTACGCCGGCGCTTCGCAAGGCATTGATTTGTGCGAGGGACAGCGTGACCTGGTCGTTGCTCACATCGAGTGACGTAATGCCCAGCGCCAGGAAGTAGGCGATCGCGCTTGTGCCGAGTGCCGCGATATTTTCTGCCGTATCGACGACCGTCACGCTGTCGCTACCGGCAGTGACCGACATGCCGTTTGCTCCGAAGGCCACCAGTTGCGCAGTGTTCAGCGCGACAGGGCCGTCGAGCGTTCGCACACCATCGACGCCGCTTGCGACGAGCTCAGCGATTTCGGCGGCGCCAAGCCCTCCGATTGTTGCCGCGCTGTCTTCGACAAATATCCCGTCGCCTGCCGCAAAGCGGATGCCGGCCGCGCGGAAGACGCCGAGCGCACTGACCGTCAGCGTGAAAGCGTCGTCGGTCAGGTCTATGAGGGAAACGCCCCAGGCGCCGAGTGCGGCAACGTCGGCATTGGCAAGGGCGGCGAGATGGGTAGCCGTATCGGCAATCGTGATGACATCGCCGGCAGCAAACCGCAGTCCAGCATCCATCAGCAGGCCAGCCCGTTCGAGCGTGAGCGATGCCGCATTGCCAGGAAGATCGAGGATATCGGTACCCATCTGCGCAAGTGTCGTGATTTTCTCAGCCGTGAGCGCCGCAAGCTCGCTCGCCGTCAGCGTCACTGTGAAGACATTGGTGCTCGCAAACTCGATGCCGGCCGTCAAGAAAGCGTCGGCCTGCGCCAATGTCAGCGCAATAACCTGGTCGGTCACGTCGATATGTGTCACACCAAGGGTCTTCAGGGCCGAAATCTGCGCCACGGAGAGATCGTCCAGCGCCGCGCCGGAGCCGGTCACCGTCATCGAAATCGCGCCTGCGATCTTGAAGCTCGCTAGGGCGCTCAGGGAAAGAGCGATATCCTTTGTAAGGGTCACCGCGCCAGCATCGGAGACCTTGATCGTGGTCACGCCAAGTTCGGCGAAATCCTCGACATCGCCGCTTGTCAGAGCGGAGACGGCATCGGCGTTCGCCTTGAAGGAAACCGCTTCGGTGTCATGTGTGAAGTGCTTGGAAAAGATGCCAGAGCCGCTACCGTCATAGGACCGCCAGGTGACCGCAACGTCGCGATTGGGCAGGACGCTGATCCGGGGATTGGATTCGAGCCCGCGTCCTCCGAGTGTGACGCTGGTCTCTCCGCCCACCTTGTTCCCTTCGGCATCCATGATCTGGACGAAGATTTCGGCTCCATTGAGAAGCGGCGACACCCAGGTGACGGCGAAGCCGCCATCCGGCAATGCCACCACGTCCTGCTGGCGCTGTTCGCCGTCCACCGTAGTGTTGACGCGGGTTTCCAGCCCCACCCTGGCGCCTGTGGCATCGAAGACTTGCGAGTGAACGCCGGTCGACGAGCCGTCGTCGGCGAGCCAGGTGATGACATAACCGCCATCGGCAAGGGCCGTAACCGTTTGGTTGGACTGGATTCCGTCCGGAGTGGTTGGGACCTTTGTTGCCCCACCGACAGGGTTTCCGGACCCATCGAACAATTGCGCGTACAAGGCACGCACGTCGCCCTCTAAGGATACCCAGGTGATGACGAACCCGCCGCCGAGCAGCTTGGACAGCATCGCATTGAACTGGTAGGACGACGTATCGGTGTTGACGAGGAATGAACCGCCGATCTTGTTGCCGTCGGCGCTGATGAGCTGGGCGCGCACGTCGCTCATACCGCTGCCGTCCAGAGCCGTCCAAACGACGACGAGGTTGCCATTCGACAGGACCGTTATGCCGATAGGCTGCTGGTCGCTCTCCCGATAGTCGGTGCCCACAAGAATTTCGCTTCCCACGGCGTTGCCGCCAGCGTCGAACAGCTGGGCCCGGACGGATCCATCGTCCGCGTTCACCCAACTCACGGCATATCCACCATCGACAAGCGCCGTCACGTTGTTGCGCACCTGCGCGCCTGCCGTTTCGGTATTGACCTGCGTTTCAACACCAACCGGATTGCCGTCGGCATCAAACTTCTGCGCATAGAGGCCGACACCCGATCCATCCTGGCCGGAGGATTGCCATGCGATGACGTAACCGCCGTCTGCCAGCTTAGAGGCGACCGGAAAGCCAAGGTTGCCCGCATAGGTGCTGGCGGGTGTCTCGCCGCCGACCTTCTTGCCGTCGGCGTCGAAGCGCTGCGTGTAGATTCCTGTTTTGCCGTCGCTACTCTGGTAGGATAGCCATGCCACCACATAGCCGCCGTCTGCCAAGGCTATAGCGTGTTGCTGGTTCTGGTTACCGCTCGTGGACGTATTGACCCGCGTATCATCCGGCGAGGTCGCGCTGATGGTCTCATAACGGCTGATCGCCGTGATATCGGCACCGGCAAGCGCCTTGATCTGTGCCAGTGTGAGGTCCAGTGCGCGATCGGTCGCGACGAGCGCGGAGCCGCCCAAGCCTGCGATGCCATCGATGCCGGCTGCGCTCAAACCTTCCAGATTGATGGCACTGTCCTTGATGGTAATGACGTCGTCTTCTCCGAAATGCCCGCCCGCCGCGATAAGCTCCGCAGCCTCCGCCACAGTCAGCGTGGCGCCGTTATCGTCGAGGTCGATCTCCTGTTTGGGCAGGCCGGGCTGGATCTGGGAGTGGATTTCGGCAAACGTGCTCACGTTGGGACCTCTGAACAATTATGTGCCCGGGCGGCACGGCGGTTAGCAGCCGCTGCGGCACAAGGGCAGACGCTCCCGGCCGCGACGCCGCCAGGATGGTGGAGATATTCCTGCTTGTTATTTGAAATGAGGAAGGCTTGCCTTTACATCGGCAATGCTATGGCGAAGTTGGGTGGCAGACGCCAAATAATTGATTTCATGACGCTTCCTTAAAGGTTATGCACTCATAACCAGAGAAAAAGACAGGATCAACACAAGAAGCAGCTGGCACACCGGTGCACCCAAAATTGAGTCACGCGCATGACGAAGCAATATCATAGTGCGAAATTGGCCTGGTAGAAGCGCTGGGAAGGAGATCTTTCAGTGTTTGGCGCAATCGACACAACGCAGCCTTCAGAACCGAACGCTGATTTCAATCCGATGACAGGGAGCGGTGGCCCCGCATTCTTTGCCGTCCTGCGCGATGCCGCGGAACAACTGCTCGCGATGCATGATGTTGCGCCGAGAGTGGTGCGCTATGTCGCCAGCATGCAGAAATGGTTGATCACACAGGCAATCATCGCCCTTCATTTTGAGCGAAAACATGACGAGACACGCCCGCCGTTGACAGCCGGCTCGCTGATCGAATTCTTCGCTCAACAGCAGACCTTCAGCAAGAACACATTGACCGCCCATCTGGCGGAAATGCATGCTTATGGATTGCTCTTATCGCAGGAAAGCAGCGACAGGCGCGTCAAGCCGCTGCAACTGAGCACCCATGGCGAAGCCTTGGTCGGTCGGTGGCTGGAAAGCCATCTTTCCGCTCTTGATCGGCTGGATGGCGGCGATCGCGCTTACCAGCTTGCCCGCCGAGCCGCCTGCGAGCGTAGATCTGTTCGTCCGCACGGAATCGGGAAGCAACATCCTCCACGAACTCATCTGCCGGCTACCTGCCATTACAAATCTTGATAAGCCTGTTTGTCTCGGTCGGCTCCATGCGAGCGGGATATCTACCCGGCACACCCTGTCGCGCGGTCATCTGCAGAGAGTATTTTCTCGGGCGCGGGCGGAAGGGCTACTTGTCTGGAGCATTCCTGGCAACCAAGGCGACCTGTCCGTCTCTCAGGTTTTGCTCCAGGACTACGCTCGTTGGCAGTGCGTCAAATTCGACGCTATTTTTGCAGCATATAACCAGCACAGGAGTGCGGGGCCGAGAGACTTAGCGCCACCGAAACATCGGTGCAAAGGGTGACTGGTACTATCGTGTGGAGACGTCTTTTGTGTTTCAAGCGCCTGATTTCCGCAAAAATTCGATTAACGACCGAACTTTCCCCGTCGCGTAGACGATGTCTTCACTCGGCATGTGGACAGTGATCTCAACCTCCTTCCAGCCGGCGCCATTCTCGCGAGCATAAGCTACGGCGGTCGTCAACGAGGGCAATACTGCAACCGCATGATCCGCCGTCCAAAGCTGAACTGAACATTCAGCGTTGGCGTATTTTGAGAATGCGCCAATTGGATCGAAAGCCATAATATTCTCCAGTCATTCGCCGGCTGAGAGTCAGGCACCTCGGCACTTCGAAACTCTCACCCATGTCTATAGCAGAATCAGGCAATACACTACTTGATGTAGCCGAGAGCATAAATCGGCAGCTCGCCGGTATGAAACAGGATCGTCGGTGGGACGTCACTCATTGCAACCGCCCCTACAGATTAAAGAAGAGGCGAAGAACTCCAGCTACGACACTGGCGGCCGCGCTGGCACTCCTTAAAACGAAACGACCGGAGGGGGACCAGCACAGGTTCATCATGGAACTGGCGATGGTCGTGTCAAAAGCATTAGCGGCAGTGGCTACCGGCGATGTTCTAAGCATCTCTCGGCAGCGGTTTCGGCGGCGCAGCCGCAAAGCACCAAAGCCATTGCTCCGGCGCAAATTCTCAACCTATCCACCGGGTCCCCTCGGATGTGTGAGCGCTAGCGTAAGAGGCGTTTGCTGCGATCCGCTATAGTGTGTGGCGATAATCCACAGGTTTAAATCCGGTGGCCAATGATCGCTCAGGGGCTGAAAACTCATAGGTTGTTTAAAGATTGAGTAATTTAGCGATTGTGGCGCAGGGCTTCGATAGCGCTATCCGATCTTTGGCTAGGTGCTCCTTCATGCTTCGTCATTTTCGTTGCGTTGTCAGTTGCTTACTTCTCTTCGTCTCCTCCTTTTCGATTTCCCCAGCCCTGGCCGACGAGATTCCGATCGGGAATCTGCCACAATTGACTGAAAGCACTGGTGGTGATGACGCCGGGACAATCGACGACAGCCTGAAGGTTCCGATTGAGCCGCATGCCTATGAAGGGCAACGTGACGGGCAGATACTAAGCCCGGACGATCTGGAAAGTATGCAACCCAAACTCGATCTGGCAACGCCGGAAAAGTCATCCTCTCGCGCATCCGCGTCCGCTGCCGTATCTACGGAAAACAATGCGGCGACTGACGGGCAAATCACGGGTGTGGACGAAACCCCCACCCCTGTGCTTCCGTCGCTGGCAGAGGTCATGAGCAATGGCGGGCTGAGCTATAAGTTCCCGATCAAGGTGCCGGCGTTCCGCGGTTTGGAGCCCAAACTCTTCTTGAACTACAATTCAAGCCGAAAGACGGCTGTGAACGGTACATATCAAGGTTGGCTCGGATACGGCTGGGGTCTTGATGGCATCGCTGTGATCGAGCGAATGCGGCCTAAGATGACACTGCTGAACGGCACGGCGGCGGATGTGACTGTCAACTTTTCCTATGGTCCCGATGGCGCCCGGGTGAAGAAATCCTCCATCTTCGGCATCACCTACTACCCGGATGCCGAAGTCGCAGGCGGCGTCTTACTGCGGTTTAAGCGTCCCGACATTTGGTTCAGTATGCCCCGTGCGCGCTATCGCACTGGGTGTCGGCGTGCGTATGGAGCGCTACGATGTTCGCGCGATCGACCGGTGGATCGACGGCTTAGCCGGTGCGGGCGAGTCCTTGCGCACGGCCGATCAACTATTGGACGCCCTATGACGGGCACGATTGTTCGGATTAAGGGGCTCAAACGCTACTTCGAGCCGAAAAGCGGGAAGTGGTACGCCTATCACCGCAAATCGGGGCGCCGCATTGCAGCCGAGTTCGGCACGCCGGAATTCTTCGCCGAGTTTAACGCCATAGAGGTGGAGACCAAAGGCAAAGAAGCCAAGCCGGGAAACGTTGCTGCCCTTATAGAAACGTGCCGCCGCTCAACGGGCTTTCAAGTTTTGAAGATCCGCACCAAGTCGGACTATCAGAAGGTGCTTGAGTATCTGAAGCCCCTCGGCCCATCGCCCCTATCAGAGCTAACGCAAGGGTGGGTCGCCAGATTGCGGGATAAGACCTTCGAGAAAAAGAAGCGGAAGTTCACCAACTACACGCTCACCGTCCTTAGCATGCTCTTCGAGCACGCCATCGAACAAGAGCTTATGGCTGTTAATCCCGTGGCGAAGGTCAAGCGCGTGCGCAAGCCGACCGACGCGCCGGAAGCGAATCGGCCTTGGCTGGATGCTGAGCGCCATGCGGTTTCTGGCGTCCTGCCAGCTCATATGCGCTTGCCAATCATGCTCATGATGTACTGCGGCTTAGACCCCCAGGATGCCCTCACACTGCCCCGCACAGCGGCATCAGGCGGCAGGCTGGATAACTTGCCGTGGTAAGACGCCTGTATGGGTGCCCCTGCCGCAGCCTGTCATGGACGCCATAGCATCGGAGCCAAAGCACTCGGCAATCACCCTATGCGCCAACAGTTACGGCAAGCCATGGACCTATAACGGCTTCTCAACGAACTGGGCGAAGATAAAAGCCAAGTTGGAAGAGGCTGGAGAAGTCCAACCGGGGCTAACCCTCAAGGGCCTGCGGCATACCGTTGCCACCATTCTTCGAGAGATGGGCAAGAACTACAGCGCCATTGCCGAAATGCTCGGCCAAAAGACCGAAGCAATGGCCAAGCACTATTCACGCCGTGCCGACATGTCGAAGCAGATGGCTCAGACCATCGGTGACTTTGACGCCGAGGTGAACAGAAGGAAAACAGGAACCGTCTAGAACGGTAGAAAATCCTGTCTAGACGCGACAAGGATGAGACCGAACTAACGAGCTAAAAATTGAGAAAAGCCAAGCCATTAGGAATGGTGCCCGGAGGCGGATTTGAACCACCGACACGCGGATTTTCAATCCTGCGCTATTTCTGGTTGTTCAATAGCTTCTGAGGGAAATTCTGTCAAACCGCCGCCTGAACTTCAAAGGCTTAGCGGCGATTTGTCAAACTCTGGCGGGCTTCCCGAAGCTCTACAATCAAGCCTGGAATGCCGCCTTCAGATCATTCGAGAGGCGCGGCACCTCTTCGGTGAGCGATCAGCGAAACGACTGTGGGCTGCACTCCATCTTCCAGACCCAGATGCATGTTGGTCGGTTCGGGCGACTGGTGGTCGACATGCCGACATCAGTGAGTTCATTCAAGAGTGTCTTGTCGCTGATAGGTCGTCGGTGGTGCCCGCCTCGATGGCGCATGCATCAATGTCAGACTGGCTTCATCGCCGGAACCGCCCCCCTATAAATAGATCAGCTTTCGGGAAGGCTATGCTGGCAGCCGGCGTGCCCAGGCGACGTTCCAATGGGACGATCTACGTCGGTGTCCGACTTGCTCACTCGCCCGGACCCTCTGAGTATGGCGAAGCCGACCTTCTGGCGCTCATGTCCGCGCCAGGCCCACACCCTCGGCGCGGTAGCGCGGACATCAAGGACAGCTAGCTGTCCACAGTCGGACACCAAGCCAAAGGGCTCGGGCAGAGATATGACAATGAAATCAACAAATGGACAGCTAGGACAGCAAAATCCGCGCGGCGCTATATGCGCGAGATGAAGTGAAGCAAAAGAAAATAAATTTGCCTCATGGTGTAGGTTAGTTTCTTGCTGTCCTAGCTGTCCATTTGTTGATTTCATTAAATAATCTCTGCCCTATTAGTATTCTACATGTCCATTATTTAAACCTTGCTGTCCTAGCTGCCCAAATGAAGGAAAGAGGAAGATGAGGGGATGAAATTCCAAGGGAGCAGGGGGGGGGCAAAAGTCTGGAAGGCCACAGGGGCCGAGACCGCACGGGTGGCACGGCCAGATTTATTTTTTGTCGATGGTTTTTCCCACCGAAACGGATTTCTGGACGAAGGGAGCCGGCCACAGTCGAAAAAATGAGAAGCAAATACAGCTAGTTAAAGCGTCAGTCCGCTGAAAAAGCACGGCGGCGCGATGTGTTTTTCCCACAATCCTAAGATCGAGGATAGCAGATGACTGAAGCACCGACAGCAACGCCGCACGAGCAGTTTTGCGACAAGGCGATAGACTATTCCACACGGCTCCTGCTCCGGCAGGATGGGGTTGATTTCGACCTGATCCTTGATCGGATGCTGACATTCTGCGCGGCGCACATGTGCCTGAATGGCGGCTCGATGATGGCCGCCGAGCACTTCCGCGACATTGCCGACAAGCTCGACGCCGGCATGTTTCACCACATCACCGGCGAAAACTTCTCGGCCGGCGAGAAGCATTGACGCGATTTCGGTCTGGTGGCATTCTCCGATTTGCGTTGATCGGGTCCTTCACTGGCCTAGCCGGGGAGCAAACCGACAACCACCTTCGGCAGTACCGGCCACCAAACCGGGCGCGAAGCATCAATCCGGGCATCCAGCCCGAATGCTTTGTCGTATCTGAAGGTGGCCTTATGAAACTCCCCATTTCGACCAAATCCGATGCTTCTGTGCGTCTGTCGCCAGCGCTGGAAGTTCGCTTTTCCAGCGCGTTGGCCTCCGGCGTCATCGAGGGTTACGCCAGCGCTTTCGGCGGGCCTGCCGACAGCTACGGCGATATCATCGATCCAGGCGCTTTCCGGCGTTCCATTTCGCAGCACAAGGCGGCGGGCACCATGCCCGCTATGCTCTGGAGCCACGACATGGCCCAGCCGATTGGACGTTGGTCGGAGATGGAGGAGGATGATTACGGTCTCCTCGTTCGCGGCAAGCTCAACACGCAGACCGAGCGCGGTCGTGATGCTCTGGAGCACCTGAAACAGCGTGATGTTTCCGGCCTCTCCATTGGTTACCTCGTCGCAAAGGGCGGGGCAAAACGCTCCGGTGAGGGCTTTCGTGTCTTGACCGAACTGGAGCTTTGGGAAGTGTCCGTCGTGGCTATTCCTGCCAACCAGCGGGCGCGCGTCTCTGCCGTGAAGAGCCTCCAAACCAAATCCGAACTGATCGACCTCTTGCGCGACGGCGGCTTGTCGAAGGCTGCTGCCGCACGCGTCGCCGCTGGCGGCTGGTCGGCACTCGGAGCCGATGAAACCAGCGACCTTGCCGACCTGGCGCAGGCGATCAAGGCGCGAACTGAGGAACTGAAATCATGGAAGTGATCAATCTCAAACAGCTGGCAGGTGCCCGCCTCGAAACGAAATCGGCCCCTGAGGTCAAATCCATCGCCGATATTGCGGCTCTGCTCGGGGAGCAGGCGACCGAGTTCAAATCCTTCACCGAGCGTATGGAAAAGCAGATCGCGGACGAGAAGAAGGAGCGCGAGGACTTGGAGGCGCGTATGAACCGCAATGGCGGCCCGCGCGCTGGCGGCAACGATGGTGATCGGACCGCCGAGTACAAGGCGGTTTCCACGTTCATTCGCAGCGGCGGCCGGAATGATGCCGAGCTTAAATCCCTCAGTGTCGGTTCCGATCCTGATGGCGGCTATACGGTTCTCTCCCACCTGTCGAGCGACCTGACCAAGCGGCTGTTCGACACCTCGCCCATGTTCCGCCTGTCCCGCGTCGAAACGATCACCACCGGCGATGCATTCGAAGAAATCGATGATCGCGGCGAGGCCGGCGCCACCTGGGCGGGCGAAAAAGAGGCTCGCCCGAAGACGGATACGCCTGAAATCGGGAAGTGGAAAATCCCGGTAGATGAGATCTACAGCCTTCAACCCGTCACGCAGCGCCTGTTGGATGACAGCGACCGCGATATCGGCCAGTGGGTGTGGGGGAAAATCACGGATAAATTCGAGCGGACCGAAGGCGCGGCCTATGTCAACGGCAATGCGATCAAGAAGCCGCGCGGGTTTCTCAATTACCCTATGTCGACGGACGGCGACTTCGCGCGCAAATGGGGGACGCTCCAGTTCATCAAGACCGGCGTCGACGGCAATTTTCCGGCCACTAGCCCGGCGGACAAGCTGAAGGACCTCGTCTGGACGCTGCGTGCCCCCTATCGCAAGGGCGCGGTCTGGCAGATGAATTCCAACACGGCCGGTCGCATCGACAAATTCAAGAACGATACCGGCGACTACATCTGGCGTGACGGCATCACGGCCGGCGCACAGCCTTCGCTTCTCGGCTACCCCGTCGAGATCAACGAGGATATGCCCGACATCGCTTCGGGGGCTTGCTCCATCGCCTTCGGCAACATGAAGCTGTCTTACTGCATCGTGCAGAAGCCAAATGTGAAGCTCCTCGCCGATCCGTACACCGACAAGCCGAACGTCCTGTTCTACGCTTATCGTCGCGTCGGCGGCGGCCTCACGAACGACGACGCTCTGAAGCTTCTCAAGTTCTCGGCCTGATCGACAATGGTGGCGGGGCGATAGCTCCGCCACCTCATATTGGTGAGGTGAGCAAATGGAAAACCTTGAACTAGAGACGCTGCGGATCGAGCGTGACGCAGCCGTCAAGACCTTCGAAAAGGGCATGGAAGTCCATGCTCAGTTCGACCGCTATATCGAAACCTTGCACGGGGCTATGCAGCGCGTCCGCCAGTTGCGCCGCGCGAACCGCAAGCGCGAGGCGTGGGCGCTTATCGAAGAGTGCATCGATAGCGTGGCGCTTATGGCGGATGTGCCGCCGGAGCTTTCGCTCCATGCAGTTACTCCAATCGTAAAGGAGCTGATCCATGGCCGCTGAACGCGAGCAGCGCATCGTTGAGCTGGTGATTGACGCCTCTGGCGTCGAGGCCGGCCAGCGCCGCGCATCTGCCGCATACGATCATCTCGCGATGGACGTGGCGCGAGCAGATGCTGCGATGAAGAAAGCGCATGACGAAGCTTTGCGCCAGTACGGTATCTTTGAAACGCAGGGGCCGCGCTCCGTCGATGCGGTCGCGCGATCCTATGATAATCTCAAGGCGAAGATGGACCCGGTGTTTCACGCGCAGCTGCGCGCCGAACGCGAGATGACACGCAGCCTTGGCATCATCAATCAGGCGGTTCTTCTCGGCGTCACGACCGAAACTGAGGCAACGCGCGATATCGTGCGCCTCAAACAGCAGCAGGTCGAGGCCATCAACCGCGTGCGTGATGCGCAGCTCATGGCCGACAAGACGCTGATCGCGTCGAACGACAACAGCGCCCGTTTCCGTCGCCAGAACGCCGCCTATCAGTATCTCGATACGGCCACCTCCCTATATGGCGGCATGAACCCTGCAATGGTCTTTGCGCAGCAGGGACCGCAGCTCGCGCAGGTCTATGCCGGTGCGGGCGGTTTTAAGGCCGCCCTGGCTGATGCGGCCGGGATGGCGGGAACGCTCGTCACTCGCCTCTTGCCGATCGGTGCGGTTGCGGCTGTAGGGGCGGGAGCACTCGGCACGATGCGCGATAACATCGCGGAAGCCAGCGGCCAGTCCGTCACCTTCGGACGGGTTTTCTCCGAGACCGTGGACGTGATCAAACAGGACCTGTCCGGCATCATGAAGCCGGTCACAGATGCCTTCGATTTCGCCTTCAACTATGTCGGAGCAAACCTCGGCTCGGCTGCGGTTGATATAGGGGAAATGATCTTCAAGGAGTTCCGGTGGGTCTATCAGGACATCGTATTCCTCTGGAAGAACTTCCCGGATATGATCGAAGGTGCCTTCATCGGGGCGCTCAACACGGTTTCGTCGTTTGTCGATAAGGGCATCCAGAACGTTACCCACTTCCTGAACGGCATCATTGAACGCATCAACCAGTTGCCGTCATGGATGGGGGGTGGGCAGGGCATCAAGCCTTTCCCTGTCCTTCCCGAATACATCGGCCAAATCGACAATGTCGCCGGCCGGCGCTTCACCGCTGCGAACGATGCGCACGGCATCAAGCAGCAAACAGACTACGCCTCGAGCCCGATCTGGGACTACCTCAAGAGCGTGTATGAGCGCGTGCTTGGCCGGGTGGAAACGACACTGCCGCTCTTCGGCCCCGTTCCCGGCAAAGACCCGCGATACAGCTTGAACGCGGACCCCACGACGGGCGATCCGGCATTGTCGGCTGGCCGGGATCGTCTTCGTGACATGCGGCAGGAGGTCGAGTTGTTCGGCTTCGTGGGAGGCGCGGCGGCAAAGGCCCGCTTCGAGCAGGAGGCGTTGAATGCGGCGATCGACAAACACATTGCCTTGAGCCCTGAGCAGCGTGCGGCCATCGCCAAGGATGCGGCAACCATGGGCGACCTGTGTGAAAGCGTAGTCGCGCCAATGCTCGCCAGAGAGGTCAGTTTCAGCGATGAAGAGGAGGTAGGCCGATGAGCGCCATCCTGTCTGTAGCAACAAATTTTCAGGTGGTCATGTTGACCGATGGGGCGATCTACAATGCCGCCGGCCGCGTCACTGGTATTCGGCGAAAGGTGTGGGTATCCGAGCGAGCACCTGCTGTCATCAGCGGCCGGGGGAACTTCAAATATCTCGACCGCATCGCGCCGACGGTTATGGGTTGGATAAACGCCCTCGGCTTTGATGACGCGATGGTGAAGCTGGAAGAGGAGGCGCAACATCTTGCCTTCTCGGCCGAAGACGACAATGCGCTGCAGCTCGTCATGGCCGGTGTGGGGGAGGACGGCAAAACCAAGCACCGGGAAATCTGCAATGTCTCGGCAGGAGGTGCGGCCACACTTCAGGTCTCTGATCCCGGGCAGATGGTCATGTCGGTTCCTACTGGCATGCGCGATATCGGCCTTTCAGACATCGGGATCAGAGCGCCATGGCGCGGTGAGACACCGGCAGAATATTGGAGCCAGTTCGGCGCGCAGCTTTTCGAGTATTGCCGTGCGATACCTCAGCCGGCGGCGCCATGGTCGCAGAACAAGACCCCACGCCATGTCATCGGCGGCTTTCTCGATATGACCGTGCTGACGCCGGATAGTATTGAGACGAAGACAATCTACCGTTGGAATGACCGCGTGGGGGAGATGATAGTTCCGGCAACCGAGCGGCAGAACGTGACGGACTTTCCGGGTATAAACCGGCAGCAGCGACGCGCTATGGAACGCGATACGCGCCGCCGGATGTCCTAATATGAAGCGATGGCGGCCTCGCGGTCGCCATCATCCCCGCGGGGCGAAATCCTCTTCCTCGGGCAGCAGCGGGCGCTCCCGCACGACAAGCGCGATATAGTCGTTCAAGTCACGGGGATTGAAGACGCGCTTGCGGACTTCCCACATTTCCCGGTTCTTTGGGTTGTAGCGGTTGACGCCTTGAAGGACGCCGGCTGCGAGTATGCAGTCACCGACGGCCGGTAGGATGCCGCCAAGCTCATCGAGCGACATGTCATGCACGGCGTCCTCTACCTTGCCGTCCTTCTCGATGTAGATGCGGATTACAGGTTTGTCCTGGGTCATGGCTCCTCCTTGATTAAAAGATGGCCGGGCTTCGCCCGGCCATCAAAGTGTGTTTATCCCCAATTCCGAGCCGGGTTTTTCAGCCACTCAGTAGCGGTCGTCGTTCGATTCGCCGCCCAGTGTTTTTTCAGTTCCATGACAAACAGCATGTCATTGCCATCGATGAGCTTCATCAGCGCGTCGCGGATTGGTGCTGCATCCTGCGCTGAGTCAATGAAGTACGCCGACTTCAGGGCTTTGCAGTGCGTATAGCTCTCAATGGCCTTAATCAGAGGATTGTAATCCTGACCAGGCGCATTGAGGTCATAGGTGATCATATAGACAGCCATGATGATCCACCTCTCTTAGTGCAGGTCGCGCTTGTGGCGGGCGATGGTCTCGCTGCCAGGGTAGCGCTTGCCCTTCAGGACTTCGTTGACGCGGCCCTGGTTGACGCCGAAGTCGGCGGCGATGACGTGCTGGTAGTCACCGTTCCAGTGGCGGAGCCAGACCTGAACGGCATCATCGGGGGTGAGATGGTAAGGGGTATTCTGAGACATGTTTGTCAACTTTCACAGGTTTATGGGGGCCCGGAAAACTTGACAGCTCGGTCTCTACGCGGCAGTGTCGCGTTGTTGCAGAGATCGCTTCGCAGGCCTTCCGGGCCATTTGCGTTACGATACGAGGCCGGGGTTTTGGCGAACCCCGGCTTTCTCGTCTCGGTCCACCATGCGGCGGGCAAGGGTAAGTAACCTCACCTGGGCGATTCCCGTCAAGGGCTGGTTTACTACTCACAGCAATTCACAGGCATGCGGATTCAACCTTTAAAGGTCGTCGCCTGTGGAGAACATATTAGAAACCCTGCGGAATCAATCTGTTAAAGGTGTAACTGTAAGTCGTTGAATTTACACAAGCGATTTTCCGAGAAATTCAAAATTCCGGAATAATTTGCCTCCGGCTCGCGACTTTGCGCGAATCAGGAACCTACTTCGTCATCACCTTGCCCATCCCGCTAGACGGCTGGGCGCGCCTGGAGTGATTTTACAAGCCGTGCCGCAAGGGTCTGAAATGTGAGTGCATCTTCCTTCGTGAATTCGTATGAACGTGATTCATGGACCGCGCGATTACGAATTAGTTTCAGTTCCTGAAAGAGGCTGTAGGAGATGGTATCAATAACCTGCATTTCTCGTAGCTTCTCGACGACGACGCGATACAAGGTGCCATCGGGCCTCATACCGCGCTCCTCAGCAATCTTCATGATTTCAGCTTCTACCGCGCGGTAAGCGTCGATGATCGCGGCTCTGGGCGAAAGTTCTGCAAGGCGGAGGGATTGCTCACTGGGCGGCAGCTCCTCAGCCGGCGCCGCACCGGCAGGGGGTGCGGGGAGGGCCTCAGCTAGGTCAGCGGCTTCCTTAAGCTGGAACGACACTTCGGTGTCGTTATGTTTCAAGCGGAGCAATGGCAAGATTTCGCGGAGCTTTTCGCGGAAGAGATACACGATCCAGACCATGGCGGCCGGCCATGCCAATGACGTCAGAGACTGGACGATCGATGCGATCAGGTCGTAGCAGTTCATCGAATCTTCCCTACGCTATTTTTTATCCGCTTCCAGTCGGAACCCTAATTGGTGGGCGCGAGATCGCAACTCATTGACCTCATATTCCCTAGCGCGCGCCGTCTGTTCCTCATAGGACGTGCCGAACATATCGTCGCCGCGATCGAGGGTTTGAACGAGATCGAGGAAGTCACGGAGCTGCTGCGACTCGGCCTGGCGGAATGCCGCGTGCGCGTTTTCGAGGCGTTTGATGATCGCAGGCGCCGGCGGCTCCGGCCGGCTCAGTAGCCCTTGGATGGCCTGAGCGAATATCTGATCGATACCCCCCACTCCCCCTGTCGCTCCCGCGAGCGATGCCTCCAGGCGGGTGATGATTTCCGCGTTCATGGATCGGCCGTTGGCCTCAGCGGCATCCTTGATCTGGTCGCGCATGCCGTCGGGGAAGCGAACCATGTATTGGTCCTGCGCGTCACTGGGGTACGTCTTTTTGGCCATTGAAGCTCCCTCGGCGTTTTATGTAGCGAGTAGCTATGTTTTGCGCTTGCGGCAATCCTAGCGAGCCGCTATGTTTACTTCATAGCAAATCGCTAGGAGACGCAGGTGAAGAAATACCCGAGCCAATTAGCCGACACATTCATCGTTCGCATGCCTGACGGCATGCGTAACCGGATTAGGGAAGAGGCCGAACGCAACGAGCGCTCAATGAACGCTGAGATCGTTTTCCATCTGAAGCGTGCGCTTTTCGATCCGCTGGAAATGAAAGAGGGCGCTGCGCGGTCCTAAGAAAACCGCAGCGCCCTCTTTGGTATCAACAGCCCTGGAGGACTATCGAAATGCAAGACAAGGTTACACCCAAGCCGCATCCGAAAGCAAGTGCCGTGCAGGCCATCATGGATGTGGAGTGCACGTTGGTCGAACGGCTCGCCGTTCTGGAAATCCTGATCCGTGTCGCCGATGATATCGCCGAGCGTCACGACCAGCATGGCGAAAGTCGCGCACTCAACGGCCTGACCTTCCTTTTGCGGGAAACGAGCAAGGCCCTTTCCACGTCAATCGAGACGCTGGAATTCGCCGGCCGCGAAGTGAGGGCGTGACACATGGGCAAGCGCTTTCCTCGCCGCCATCTCCTGAAACTCGCCGCCGCCGGCTCCGCCGCAACTCTGCCAGCCGCGGCGATGGCTGCACCCGATCGGATTTCTTCCGACGTGGTGCAGCCCACAGCCATCTCTCTCGAGCACGAACTCAATCAGTGCATCCGGGAACTGAAATCGATACTGCGGAAGATGAACCCGGATTGCCCGATCGTCAGCGGACAGATCATGACCGATCTAGACGGCGGTCAATGGGTTACGGTTTCAGTCAAGCCAAGCTGCTTCACTGGCGACGGTTACTACGAAGTTCTGAAGGCTGACGGGTCGTGTACAGTTAGCCATGTGCGGCAATTTCCGGAGGGGGTGCGGGGGGATTTGTATGCCGCGCCTTTCATCGACGGATATACGGTCGGGCCCCGCTCGATCGTCTCGGAGCGCGATCTGATCCGAAGGGTGGAGGCATAGGGATGGCATCGGCCACCTTAAATATCAAGCTCGCGCCTCGGCGCATGCTGAAACCGAAGGAGGCCGCAGACTACTGCGGCCTTCCGGTCAAGCGCTTTCCTGTTGCCTGTCAGGTGTCACCGGTGAAGATGCCTGATGGCGCGCGGCTGTACGACATGCAGGATCTCGACCGCTGGATTGATACGTTGAAGGACGGCGCGACCAGCGATGACGATATCATTGGAAGGCTCGACTGATGGCCGAGCGCAAGAAGCTCAAGGGCTTCCAGATATTCCAGGACAAGAAGCCGCCTTTCAAATGGCGCTGCTACCACCGCAGGACGGGAACGGCGATCGACCTCGATCGCTTTCCGCTGCACAGCCTCGAATTCTATGGCGAGTGCTATCGCATTGCCGAGCTGCACAAGGCGGCGGATGATGCGAAACCCGGCACGCTCGGCATGCTCATCAAGAGCTATCGTGCGAGCGCCGCTTTCCGCGATCTCGCCACGCGCACGCAGGCCGATTACCAGAAGTGTTTCGACTATCTCAGAAAGATCGAGAACACGCCGCTTTCCAGCTTCACGCCGCCGCTGGTCGTGCGCATCCGCGACAAGGCCGGCGACAGCCGGGGGCGGCGTTTCGGCAACTACATTCGCCAGGTTCTTTCGCTGCTCTTCGCCTGGGGCAAGGAGCGCGGTTATGTCCGCGACAATCCCGCAGGCTCCATCAAGGGCATCCGGAAACCGAAGGGTGCGCCGGAGGCGAACCGCCCATGGGGCGATGACGAGCGCGACGCCGTGATGGCCGCGCTTCCCGCGCACATGGTGCCGCCGATCGCGCTCATGATGTTTTACGGGCTCGATCCGCAAGACGCGCTCAAGCTGCCGCGAACCGCGATCGTCAACGACCTGATCGATACGCGGCGTGGCAAGACGGGCGGGGCGGTGCTGTTGCCGTTGTTGCCACCGGTCAAAGCGGCGTTCGCCGCCGCGCCCGCGCACGACGCCATAACGCTCTGCGCGAACAGTTACGGGCGGCCGTGGAGTGTTTCAGGGTTTCGGGCCTCCTGGCGGCCGATCAAACTGGCGCTGGAAAAAGAGGAAAAGGTTAGGCCGGGGCTGACGCTCAAGGGCTTGCGTCACACGGTGGCGACGATCTTGCGAGAGATGGGCGCAGACTATGAGACCATCGCCATCGTGCTCGGGCAGAAGACTGAAGCCATGGCAAAGCACTATTCACGCCGCGCCGATGTGTCGAAAAAGACCTCGGCTGCGGTGACCGATCTCAATGCTGAAATGAACAGACGGAAAACAAAAGCTGTCAAACCCGATGGCTGAAACTGTCAAACCGGGTTAGTTTAGGATATGTGCGGATATGGAAAAAGATAGGCGCAATAAGGGCTTAGAGTGGTGCCCGGAGGCGGATTTGAACCACCGACACGCGGATTTTCAATCCGCTGCTCTACCAACTGAGCTATCCGGGCATCTATGTGGATTTCGCTTGGAAATCCGTGGGGCGCTTGGTTTCGCCCCGGGAGCGAGCGGGGTTATAGCATCTTGCAAAAATGTGTCCAGCCCTATGGGCGGTTTTTTGCGGGAAAAATGACGGGTCTTGCAAGCTATGGAAAAGGTTGTGTTTTTGCCGTGTGACAAAGGCGTCACATGTCGTCTTCGTCGGCCTTCGTTTCATCATCGGCAACGGGAATGGCGTAGGAACCGGAGAGCCAGCGGTTGAGATCGACGTCGCGGCAGCGCGGCGAGCAGAAGGGATAGTGCTCGCGGGCCGAGGGCCGCTTGCAGATCGGACATGGGACAGCCTTGCGCAGGGGCGCGACCGTCGCGGCCGGATTTTTGCTTTCGTCCGTCATGTCAGGCGTCCGCCCAGCCGGCATGCACGTCAAAACCTTCGCCGGAAAGCAAGGCGAGCGTTTCGTAGAGGGGGAGGCCGACGACGTTGGTGTATGAGCCGGCCAATTTGACGACGAAGCTGCCGGCAATGCCCTGGATGGCGTAGCCGCCCGCCTTGCCGCGCCACTGGCCGGAGGCGAGGTAGCGTTCGATGTCGGTGGTCGAGAGGCGCTTGAAGCGCACCTTGGTGTCGATGACCTTCTGGCGCACGGTGCGGTCCGGCGTGATCAGGCACACGCCGGTGAAGACGCGGTGGCTGCGGCCGGAGAGGAGATGGAGCGCGCTCGACGCCTCGTCGATCATCTCGGTCTTCGGCAGGATGCGGCGGCCGACCGAGACGACCGTGTCGGCGGCAAGGATGTAGCTGCCGGCAAAGGCGGGATCGCCCTTGATGGCGGCGATCGCTGCCTGAGCCTTGCCGGTCGAGAGACGCCGCGCCAGCGAGCGGGGATGCTCGGCGCGCTTCGGCGTCTCGTCGATGTCCATGGGCATCAGGCGAGTGGGCTCGATGCCGGCCTGCGCGAGCAGTTCGACGCGGCGTGGCGAGCCGGAGGCAAGGATGAGCGTGTCGGTCTGCGCCATGGGGTCTCCGGGGGCGCCGGTCTTCGCTCTGCGGCATCAGCCGGGCGAGGGCGCGGCCCCTCTGGCTTACTTGAAACGGTAGGTGATGCGGCCCTTGGTGAGGTCGTACGGGGTCATCTCGACCAGAACCTTGTCGCCGGCGAGAACGCGGATGCGGTTCTTGCGCATGCGGCCCGCGGTATGCGCGATGATCTCGTGCTCGTTTTCGAGCTTGACGCGGAACGTTGCGTTCGGGAGCAGTTCCGTCACGGTGCCGGGGAATTCGAGGACTTCTTCTTTTGCCATCTTGTGATGATATTCCTGTAGGTGGATGAGGGCGAGCCGGATGCCCGCCTCGAAAAATTTGCCGGAAACTACACAATCCCCGGTGCTTTGTGAACACCGAAGCGCCGGGTTTCTGCATTTGCCGAAAATCGGGCCCCTGGAGGCTCAGCCCGGGTCTTTCAGGCGCTTCTCTATCAGAGTTTTCAGGAATTCGCGAACCTCGCGGTACGAACTCAGAATCTGCTCGCGCGTGCCGGTCGCAACCGTCGGGTCGGGTGTCGGCCAATACATGACGTCGACTGCCATCGAGCGGGTGAGTTCGAGGGCTGCATGGTGGGCTTCGGGCGCCAGCGTGACGATGAGGTCGAAGTAGTCGTCTTCCAGTTCATCGAGCGACCGCGGCGCATGGCGGCCGAGCGAGAGGCCGACCTCGTCGAGCACCGCATCGACGAAGGGGTCACGCTCGCCGGGACGCACGCCGGCGGAGGCGACATAGGTGCCGGGCAGCAGGCTGCGGGCGATCGTCTCGGCCATCGGGGAGCGCACGGCATTCATACGGCACATGAAGAGAAGCGAGCGGGGTGTTCGCGACCGGGTTTCCTGAGGTGCCGGGGAAACGCCCTCCATCCGCTCACCCGCGCCAATAGAGAACGCAGACGAGCGTAAAGAGGCGGCGGGCGGTGTCGAAGTCGAATTTGATCTTGCCCGAGAGCCGGTCCACCAGCGTCTGCGAGCCCTCGTTGTGGATACCGCGCCGGCCCATGTCGATCGCCTCGATCTGGCTGGGTGTCGCCGAGCGGATCGCCTGGTAATAGCTCTCGCAGATCAGGAAATAGTCCTTCACGATGCGCCGGAACGGCGTCAGCGAAAGGATGTGGGTGGCGACATTCTCGCCGGCTTCGGTGCGGACGGTGAAGACCAGCTTGGAATCGAGAAGCGAAATGTTCAGGCGATAGGGGCCGCCGGCATGGCCGATCGGCTCGAAGGTGTTTTCCTCGATGAGGTCGAAGATGGCGACGGCACGCTCGTGTTCCACATCCGGCGTGGCGCGGCCGATCGTGTCGTCCAGCACCACGTCGCAGAGGCGGAAGCTGCCCGTCGTGCCCATGGCCTCATGTCTCCAGGTTGAGCCGGATGGCGACGGAGCGGGCATGGGCGCCGAGCCCTTCGGCTTCGGCCAGCGTGATGGCGGCAGGACCAAGCGCCCGCAGCTGATCCGGGCCGAGGCGCAGGATGGATGTGCGCTTCATGTAGTCGAGCACGGAAAGGCCGGAGGAAAAGCGGGCCGAGCGGGCGGTCGGCAGCACGTGGTTAGACCCGCCGACATAATCGCCGATGACTTCCGGTGTGTGGCGGCCGACAAAGATGGCGCCGGCATTGCGGATTTGTGGCAGCAGCGCATCCGGATCGGCTGTGGCGATCTCCAGGTGCTCGGCGGCGATGCGGTTTGCCAGCGGCACCGATTTTTTGAGGTCCGGCACGAGGATGACGGCGCCGAAATCCCGCCAGCTGGCAGCGGCCGTCTCCGAGCGCTCCAGCGTCTTCAGCTGCCGTTCGACGGCGGCCTCGACGGCATTGGCAAGGTCTACGCTGTCGGTGACGAGGATCGACTGGGCGCCGACATCGTGCTCCGCCTGGGCGAGCAGATCGGCGGCGAGCCAGTCCGGATCGTTGTCGGCATCGGCAATGATGAGCACTTCGGAGGGACCGGCGATCATATCGATGCCGACCGTGCCAAAGACATGGCGCTTGGCGGCGGCGACGAAGGCATTGCCGGGGCCGGTGATCTTGGCGACGGGTGCAATCGTTTCCGTGCCGTAGGCGAGGGCCGCGACGGCCTGCGCGCCGCCGATGCGGTAGATCTCGTCGATGCCGGCAATACGGGCGGCGGCGAGCACGGCGGGATTGATCGCGCCTTCCTTCGCCGGCACGACCATGACGATACGCGGTACGCCGGCGACCCTGGCCGGCACGGCGTTCATCAGCACGGAACTCGGATAGCTTGCCGTACCGCCCGGTACATAGAGGCCGACGGCATCGATTGCCGTCCAGCGCGAGCCGAGGCCGACGCCGATATCGTCCTCGTAGATGTCATCCTTCGGCTTCTGGCGGGCGTGATGCTTTTCGATGCGCTGGGCGGCGAGTTCGAGTGCTGCGATGATCTTGGCATCGACCGCATCGAAGGCGGCGTCGATCTCCTCGAGCGACACGCGCATGGAGGTGACGGCAAAGTCCAGGCCGTCGAATTTTTTGGAGTACTCGGCGAGTGCCTTGTCACCACGGGAGCGAACATCGTCGATGATCGTGCGGACGATCGCATTGACGTCTTCGGAGACCTCGCGCTTGGTCGTCAGGAAGGCAGCGAACCGGCTTTCGAAATCGCTGCTCTGGTAGTCAAGTCTGATCGCCAAGTCGTCCGTCCTGTCGTCTCCCGGCGAAAAACGCCGGATCCATGCCTCAAACCGCCGGATGGCGGGGTTTCAGACTGGTTTCCCACGCTCCGCCGGTATCTGCAAGCTGAACTTCGACGCATTCCACATCGAGCATGATGGAGGCGTTGCCCGACAGGACGAGTTCCAGCGTGCCGTCCGGTCCATCGTCCTTCTGGGCGAAGTTCACGGCGAGCAGGGAGAGCACGGCGTCGGCATCCTTGCGGTCGATTCCGAGCGAGCGCACCGCATTGACGCGCTTGAAGGCGACGACGGCGCGGCGCCGTTCGAAGGCCTTGCGGCGGCCGGCGGCCGTTTCCCAGACGAAGCGGTTGATGACGACCGAAAAGACGTGGTGGCGGGCGTCATAGGAGAGGCCGTCGGTCTTGAAGACCGCATCCTGCAGGTGGGCGGAGACGACGGAAAGGTCTTCCGCGTCGAGAGCAAGCAATTTCAGGCTGTCCATAGGGTAGTCCTTCCCGGGGACGCCGCGGATCTGCGGCATCCCGATCTATTCCACGAGATAGGACGGAGTGCGGCGGACTGCAACTCCGCCGCGTTCGAAGATCAATCGCTGACGCGCTCGACGATGGCGCCGCAGCGGGTGAGTTTTTCTTCCAGCCGCTCGAAACCGCGGTCGAGATGATAGACACGCGACACCATCGTCTCGCCTTCGGCGGCAAGGCCGGCGATGACGAGGGACACCGAAGCGCGCAGGTCGGTTGCCATGACCGGTGCGCCGCGCAGCCGCTCGACACCCTCGATCTTGGCCGTCTGGCCGGACAACGAGATTTTCGCGCCAAGGCGGGCCAGTTCCTGCACGTGCATGAAGCGATTTTCGAAGATCGTCTCGGTAATGTGCGAAATGCCGCTCGACTTGGTCATCAGGCCCATGAATTGGGCCTGGAGGTCCGTCGGGAAACCGGGGAAGGGATCCGTCACCACGTCGACCGGCTTGATGCCGCCGCCATTGCGCACGACGCGCAGGCCGCTTTCGGTGGAGGTAACCTCGGCGCCGGAGCGGCGGATCGCCTCAAGGGCGGTGTCGAGCAGGGAGGCGTCTGTGCCTTCCAGAACGACGTCGCCGCCGGTCATGGCGACCGCCATGGCATAGGTGCCGGTCTCGATGCGGTCCGGCAGGACGCGGTGGCGCGCGCCGGACAGCTGGTCGACGCCTTCGATGGTAATCGTCGCGGTTCCGGCGCCGGTGATCTTGGCGCCCATGGCGTTCAGGCACTTGGCAAGGTCCTGCACTTCCGGCTCGCGGGCGGCATTGCCGATCACCGTCGTGCCGCGGGCAAGCGTTGCCGCCATCATGAGAACATGCGTGGCGCCGACGGAAACCTTCGGGAAGGTATAACGCGCGCCGATTAGGCCGCCCTTCGGGGCCGTCGCCTCGATATAGCCGCCGTCGATCTCGATGTTCGCGCCAAGGGCCGCAAGCGCCTCGATGAACAGGTCGACCGGTCGCGTGCCGATGGCGCAGCCGCCCGGCAGCGAGACACGAGCCTTGCCTTCGCGGGCGAGCAGCGGGCCGATGACCCAGAACGAGGCGCGCATCTTGGAGACCAGCTCGTAGGGCGCGGTGGTGTCGACAATGTTGCGCGAGGTGAAATTGACTGTGCGAGAATAACCTTCGCCCTGGCGCTCGCGACGACCATTAACGGAAATGTCGGCGCCGTGATTGCCGAGAATGCGGATGAGCTGCTCGACATCGGCGAGATGCGGTACGTTTTCCAGCGTCAGCGTGTCGTCCGTCAGAAGAGACGCGATCATCAGCGGCAGCGCAGCGTTCTTGGCGCCGGAAATCGGGATCGTGCCCCTCAGTTCGTTGCCGCCTACAATTCGGATACGATCCATGTGCGATTACGGGCCGGGCCCGCCTTTCTCAAAGAATATCGGCTTTCGGAGATGGCGGCTCTTTAGAACATCGCGAGCGAAAAATGAAGAGCGTGCCCGCCGCCCGTTTTTTCCGCGCGCCCGGTTCGCAAACCACCCCCTTGGCCTTCATGGCGAAGACAAGCCTGACTAACCGTCCGATTCGTCTTTTTTTGCGGCAGGCAGCCCGGTCGTTTCATCCGCCGCGCCGGAGCGCCGGGCGCGTGCCTGCTGCTTTCGGCGCTGGAGATTGTCGCGCAGCGTCTTTGCCAGCCGCTCCGCACGGATCTCCGCCTCGGTCCTGATCTTCCTGGTTTTCGTCTCTTCCTTGTCGGTCATGCATACTCTCTGAATGAATCCGACCCCGTATAAAAGTGGGTACGCATCACATTTGTTGCACCAATCGCGAAATCGCCGCTTGCACTGCCGGGTGAGCTATGGCAATAGGCCCTCGCTTACGCGGAGCAACCTTGTTTCGCCGGACGCTGCTATAGCTCAGGGGTAGAGCACTCCCTTGGTAAGGGAGAGGCCGAGAGTTCAAATCTCTCTAGCAGCACCATTTTTCAGTCCTATTTCCCAACCTCCCTTATATGACTGCGGCAGCGCCCGCCTTCGACCGTCCGTTGCCGCAACGGAAAGGCGCTAGTCATACGACATGAAACACGCGTTGAATCGTTCATAAGCCTTGAATTGCCCAATATTGACTCCCCCGGCAATTTCCGTCAGTGCGAAGAACAGTCATCGAAGGGATAGAAGCATGAAAATCGGAACGCGCGAAATCGGTCCGTCTTTTCCGCCGCTCGTAATTGCGGAGATTGGCATCAACCACGGCGGCAGCCTCGAGGTCGCCAAGTCGATGGTGCTGGCAGCGGCCCGTAGCGGCTGCGAACTGGTCAAGCACCAAACGCATATCGTCGAAGACGAAATGACCGAGGAAGCCAAGAACATCTTCCCGCCGAACGCGGACGTCTCGATCTGGGACGTGATGCAGTCCTGTGCGCTGTCCCTGGAGGACGAGGCTGAGTTGAAGATATATGCCGAGAGCCTGGGCCTGATCTACATATCGACGCCATTCTCCCGTCAGGCCGCGAATTTTCTCAACAGCATCGACGTGCCAGCCTTCAAGATCGGCAGCGGCGAGTGCGACAACATCCCTTTGCTGCGGCACATCGCTTCGTTCGGCAAGCCGGTCATAATGAGCACCGGTATGCAGACGATCGAGACGATCCGCGCCTCCGTTGAGGTGCTCGACAAAGCTGGTATCGAATACGCTCTTCTGGAATGCACCAATCTCTATCCATCTCCGCCGGAAATCGTGTCGCTGCGCGGCGTACGCGACCTGCAGGAGGCCTTCCCGAATGCGATCGTCGGATTTTCCGACCACAGCATCGGGCCGGAAATGGCGCTGGCCTCTGTCGCCCTTGGTGCCTGTATCTTGGAGCGTCATTTCACGGATACGCGTTATCGCGTGGGTCCCGACATCTCCTGTTCGATGGATCCGGCTGAACTGCGTTTCCTCATCGATCGCTCGCGCGAAATTCACATCGCCCTGCACAATGAGAAGCGTCGCTCCGAGCTGGAAGAGTCCGTCTACCGCTTTGCAAGAAGCTCGGTGGTGGCGGAACGCCCGCTAAAGGCCGGCGACGTGATTACCGAGTATGACGTATGGGCACGGCGTCCGGGCAACGGTGACATTCCGGGCTACAAACTGGATGAACTGATCGGCAAGACGATCAAGGTCGACCGGAACCGGAACGAGCAGCTTCGCTGGAGCGATTTCGGTCAATGACATCCGACGCGAAAATGGCGAAGAGCTTGCTCTTCGTGACGGGGACGCGAGCCGATTTCGGCAAGCTCGAGCCGCTTGCGCAGGCGGCGCAGGCGGTGGGCCATAGTGTCTCTTTTTTCGTCACCGGCATGCACATGCTGGAAAAATACGGCGCAACCAAGAAAGAGGTAAAGCGGCTTCCGGGCATTCAGGTTCATGAGTTCATCAACCAGCGGCTCGGCGACCCGCAGGATCTGATCCTCTCCAAGACGGTGCTCGGCTTTTCCGATTGGGTTTACGAGCACAGGCCGGATCTGGTCATTGTTCACGGCGACCGGATCGAGGCGCTGGCGGTTTCCCTGGTCTGCGCGACGAACTACATCCGCTCCGCCCATATCGAAGGTGGTGAGGTTTCCGGCACGATCGACGAAATTTACCGCCACTGCAACTCCAAGCTCTGCACCTACCATTTCGTCAGCTCGGAAGCGGCAAAGGGGCGCGTCATGGCGCTCGGCGAGAATCCGGACTATATCTACAATATCGGCTCGCCTGAGCTGGATTTTCATCGCCGGCCGTCCGGCGTGACGATCGAGGACGTGCATCGTCATTACGAAATTCCCTTCGCGGAATATGGAATCGTCACCTTCCATCCTGTTACATCCGAGCGCGATACGATGGGCGCGCAGGCCAAGGCCCTGTTTGACACGCTCGATGCCAGTGGCAGGAATTTCGTCGTCATCTCGCCCAACAACGATCCCGGAAGCGAAGCGATTTTCGCCGAGATTGAACGGTTGGACGACGCTCGGTTTCGGCGCCTTCCCAACATGCGCTTCGCGTATTTCTCCGAGCTCATGAAGAATGCGAAAGCGATTGTGGGCAACAGCAGTGCCGGCGTGCGCGAGGCGCCGTTCCTCGGTGTGCCCAGCCTGGATTTGGGAACGCGCCAGAGCAACAGGTCGGTGGCCGGGTCCATCACCCACACGTCTGCATTGGATGTTGCCGGGATCGAAAAATTCCTGCGTGACGAGTGGGGTCGGCGCTATGAGCGGAACAACGCCTTCGGCAGTGGAAATGCAGCACTCCTGTTCGCTGACATCCTGGATACGCGGGATTTCTGGGCAGCCCCCATGCAGAAGAACTTCAACGACTGAGCAGTTGCCGGAAACGCTGACGCCGCTCTTCCTTTGAAGGGCGCCCTAAATGTGGCCAAAAGCATTTTTTCGCAAGTCGAAACAGAGCAATTGCGGTGGTCCGTCAGCTTCGCAAAACGGGCAATTCCAGCCTGTTTGCGGCCGCCTGTTCTCTGCCGGCCGGCGCGTCGACATCGCCGGAAAAGGGTGCTAACAGGTGCCTCTTCTCTAGGAAACGTGTGATCTTTACAATCCATGACGACAGCTCCGGCAATTGAGAACGCTATTCTTCAAGCCATCGACTCGATCAACGCCATGCACGGCGAAGAGCTGTTGAAGCGCTCTCTTGACGAATGGTTCATCGCGGAAGAAAGTCCACTCGACTCCGTGAATGTGCTCACCCTGACCATCAATCTCGAGCAATTTGTCAAGGATGCGGGCGGTCGCATCGATCTCTTGTCGGCCCTCGCCGACGAGAAAAACAAAGAGCAGTTCCAGAAATTCAGTGGTGTTGCTGCCTATATCGCAGCGCGCGTCTGACGAAGCCCCAGGTGACATCCATGGCTCGCAAATATCGCATTCTGGCGGATTTCACGGCTGACCTCCTCAAGCCGCTCCTTTTGAAACACCTTCCCGGTTCCGAAGTGGCCGTCGCTCCCTATGGACAGGTCTTCCAGGGCCTGAAAGAGCATCCGGCGGCAACAGAAACGCTGGTGGTTTTCAGCCGCATCGAAAATACGCTGCCGTCGTTCCAGGCACTTTCGCAGTTCAATCCCGTCGATAAGGCGGCGCTTGATCGGGATGTCGATTACTTCGCATCCGAACTGCGCGAGGCCGCCCGCCACCAGGAAACGGTCCTGGTCTTTTCCTGGAGCATTCCGCTCGGCATGCGCGGGCACGGCATGGCCGACTATCGTCCGGGCCAGGGCCTGCGCTACGCGGTCAACCGCGCCAACAATCGCCTTGCCGATCAGCTGGCGGACGTAAACAACGTCTTCCTGCTCGATACCGAGCGCGTACTGATCAATTTCGATGCGCCGAAGACGAATGCGCGCTTCTGGTATGCCGGGAAGGTGCCCTTCACCCTGCCGTTCTTTGAAGTCTGTGCCCGCGAGATCGCCGCCGCCATCCATGGCCTCAGCGGAACCTCGCGGCGCCTGATCGTGGTCGACCTCGACAATACGCTATGGGGCGGCATTCTCGGCGATGTCGGTTGGGAAGGCCTCAAGCTCGGTGGCCACGACCATATCGGTGAGGCCCATGTCGATTTTCAGCGCGCCCTCAAGGCCCTGACCCGCAGGGGCATCATTCTCGCCCTCGCCAGCAAGAACTACGAGAGCAACGCACTCGAAGCCATCAAGAAGCATCCCGAAATGGTTCTGCGCAAGGACGATTTCGCCTGCTGGCGCATCAACTGGCAGGACAAGGCGCAGAACATCGTCGAGATCGCCAAGGCGGTCAATCTCGGCCTCGCTTCGGTGGTCTTCCTTGACGACAACCCGGCTGAGCGTGCGCGTGTGCGCGAAGCGCTGCCGGACGTCTTTGTGCCCGAATGGCCCGAGGATCCGACCGACTATACCAGGGCGCTGTATACCCTGACCTGCTTCGATCTTCCTGCGCTGAGCGAGGAAGACAAGAAGCGCGCGGCCATGTTTGTTGAAGAGCGCGCCCGGCAGGAACTCCAGCAGAATGCCGGATCGGAAGAGGACTGGCTCCGCTCCATCGACATGAGGGTGCAGATCGCGCCATTGAACAGCGCCAACCAGGCGCGTATCGTCCAGCTTTTCAACAAGACGAACCAGTTCAATCTGGCAACGCGCCGTGCCAATGAAAACGAGCTTGCAACCTGGGTGGCCGACGGAGACCGTTATCTTTGGGGCTTCCGCGTCAGCGACCGCTTCGGCGATACGGGCCTGACCGGCATCGTCACGCTGGATGTGCGCGGCGAAGAAGCGGAAGTGGTGGATTTCATCATGAGCTGCCGCGTCATGGGGCGGAAGATCGAGGAGGCCATGCTGGGCGTTGCCTTGGCCAAGGCGGCCGAGCGGGGCGCCAAGCTCGGCTTCGCCCGCTTCCAGCCCACCAAACGCAACCAGCCCATGCTGGAATTCCTCAAGCGAAGCGGTCTTTCCGAAGAAGAGGAAAATCTCTACCGCTGGAATCTGGAGAGCGCCTACCCGCAGCCGGATTTCCTCACCATTTCCATGGATGCGTAGGAGCGGATCGTTTTGAACATCGCGCGCGCCAAAGCGGAAGACGCCGCTGCACTGATGGCGTTCATCGATACGCATTGGCGCAAGGGCCACGTTCTCGCGACGCATAAGCCGCTTCTCGATTGGCAGCACTAC
Source organism: Shinella sp. GW821-FHT11G07 (assembly GCF_058808115.1). Taxonomy (NCBI): domain Bacteria; kingdom Pseudomonadati; phylum Pseudomonadota; class Alphaproteobacteria; order Hyphomicrobiales; family Rhizobiaceae; genus Shinella; species Shinella sp. GW821-FHT11G07. The sequence goes on along the minus strand of NZ_JBXARJ010000006.1, from coordinate 2,744 downwards.
TGCCCTGAAACCGACGACTACAATTTCCTTCTGGCCCGCAACAGTTCGGGCCGGATCGAAGGTGTGCTCGGTTTCATTCCGACGACCCGCTATGACGGCGCGCTTGCGTCGAACGCTGTGGCCTGGCTTTCCCTCTGGAAGGTGGTCGACGATGCGCAAAGCCCGATCGTCGGCCTTCTTCTGCTGCGGGCGCTCGAAGCACAGGGGAACTGGCAGGCCGTTGGCACGCTCGGTGTGACCGAGGTCGCCGAGAAGATCTATCGCATGCTCGGCTGGCGGACAGGCACGCTCAGCCATTATTATCTGTGCAATCCGGAGCTTTCCCATTTCGCCATCGCCGTCGAGCCGCAGGTCGCAGCGCGCCTGCCCGTGCAACGGCTGCTGACGGAGAAGAATCCAGCGGACGACTGGATGCCACCGCGTCCTCTTGCCGTGAAGTCGGGCACCTATCTGCGCCGCCGCTTCAGCGAGCATCCATTCTACAAATACCGCCTGTTCATGGCCGGCGACGATCTCTGCGTCGTGCTGCGGATGGTGGAAGCCAACGGCGCGCGGGTGATGCGCATTGTCGATCTAGTGGGGGATGTTTCGCTTCTGCCAGAGATTACCGGTGCCTTGCAGGATCTGGTCGTTCGGGAGGGGTGCGAATATGTCGACCTCACTGTCACCGGCGAGGACCAGGCCACCCTGCTTGCCGCGGGATGGCAGAAGAGGGATGGGGCAACGATCATACCCGGCTACTTCGAGCCGTTCGAAGCCCGCAACGTAGATGTCGGCTACGCTCTCAAGAGCGACGCGCCGTTCCTCCTCCTTCGCGGAGATGCCGACCAGGAACGCCCGAACAGGATACCCGTATGCTAGGCATCATGTATCACTACGTTCGCAAGAGCGAACCCGACCTTCCGTCCTTCCGCTATCTTCATGCGGACGATTTCGCGCGGCAGCTCGACTTTTTCCAGGAGCGCTACGGCTTCGTCGATCGCGAAGCCTTCCACCGCGCGGTTCAGACCGGCGAGCCCGCCAAGGGCGTGGTCCTCACCTTCGATGACGGACTGGTGGATCACTACCGCTACGTCTATCCCCTCCTGAAGGAACGTGGCCTCTGGGGATTGTTCTATGTGCCGTCCGGCCCCTATCGCCGCGGCGCGCTGCTCGACGTGCACCGGGTGCACATGCTGCTCGGCCATCTCGGCGGGGATGCCCTTCTCGAAAAACTGCACGAGCGGATCGAACCCGGCATGCTGATCGAGGGAAGTGAAAAATTCGGCTCGACCACCTATTTGAGCCAGCAGAATGACCAGGCGACGACCCACGCCAAGCAGCTCATCAATTATTACGTGAGGCCGGCCTTCAAGGAGGCCCTTCTGGCGGATCTTATGGAGAGCGTCTTCGGCAGCGAGCCCGGTCTTGCTACCCGCTTCTACCTCACGCGCGAGCAGATTCGCGAGATGGCGGATGGCGGGATGGGCATCGGAAGCCATGGGCAGAGCCACACCCTGCTCAGCCATCTCGACGCCACCGCCCAGCGGGAGGAAATCACTGAATCTTTTGACTTTCTTCACTCGCTCTGCGGCGAGGCAAAAGAGAACAGCTTCTGCTACCCCTATGGTGGAGACCAAGCCTTCAACCGCGATACCGTCGATATTCTGAAGGGTCTTGGGGTCTCATATGCGTTCAGCGTCGAGCCCCGATCCATTGACGCGGCCGATCTCAACGAGAAGTATCGTCTGCCGCGATACGATTGCAACATGTTCGAACACGGCACAGCCAGCCTGGGGTGAGCCCGGTCTTCTGATATCTGGTACGGCCGGGCGGCGTTCCGGCCATTTGGGAACGATCGATGAATTATGCGGCACTCATTCCGGCGCGTGGCGGCAGCAAAGGCTTGCCGCGCAAGAACGTCATCGATCTGGCCGGCAAACCGCTGATTGCCTATAGCATTGAGGCAGCGCTCGGTTGTGCGGCGGTGGGCAGCGTCTACGTGACCACCGATGACACCGAAATCGCGTCTGTCTCTGTCCGCTATGGCGCGCAGCATATCGCCCGCCCAGCGGCGCTGGCGACCGACGATGCCCCGACCTTTGTGGCGGTAGAACATGCGATTGCAGTTCTGGCCGAACGGGGAGAAATGCCGGAGCATATCGTGTTGCTGCAGCCAACATCGCCCTTGCGCGACGCTCGTCATCTGGCAGAAGCCATTGCCGCCTATGAGGCGGTCGACGTGCCGGCGCTGATCAGCGTGTGCGAAGAAGAACACCACCCCTATAAGAGCTTCCGTGTAGACGACAGCGGCCGGCTCGAACCGCTCTTCGATGCCCCCTCTCTATCAAAACCGCGCCAGGAGCTGCCGAAAATCTATCGCCAGAATGGTGCGATCTACATCATCCGCACTGAGACGCTTTTGCGCGCGAAGAGTTTCTATGTCGCTGGGTGTGTTCCATATGTGATGAGTGCCGCCGCCTCCGTGGACGTCGATACCATCGAGGATCTGCACCGTTGCGAGGAAATGCTCGAGGCGTCCAGGAAAGCCACCGGGTAACGCCAGCATCCTTTCGAATAGGAGAGCCATACGTTCCTCACAGTCTAAAGATTGTCGCACAAGAGGCGGCAGCGGTCTTGCGCCAACTGCATACGAAAAATCACCCGGTAATCCTCCCGTTTTTAACGGGGCTCTACGGTAGAATTCACGCAGCCCTCTTCAGTTTTTGTGCGGGTGTGATGCCGGCGATGCCCATATTGGGCCG
>NZ_JBXARJ010000005.1:0-407666 GCF_058808115.1 Shinella sp. GW821-FHT11G07 | reverse complement strand
TTCGTTGGCCGCCAGAAGCGCCGCCGCTCTCGTTCGATGAGCGGGTTATAAGCCCACCCATGCGGACACGTCAACAGCGGGGATCAAGAAAAATCAAAAAACTTACAAGTCACTGAAATAAAACAACTTTCTTATTCAACACCGCACAACACATCCCCAAAACACACCCCAAACAACCAAAACACACACCCAAATCTTGTCCGGACGGTAAAAAACATGACGAAACCATGACGAATGTCAGTTTGCCGCGATCACCCGATCCCCGCCCCTTCTCCAAGGGGGTGCTGCCGGGATATTCAGGGGGGCAGAGCAGACCGGAGAAGAGCATGTCCGCCTCCTATAATGACGCCTCCTATAGAGAGGGTACGATCTGAGCATGGCGTCGATCCTCGATACATTGCCGAGCCTGCCGGTGCTCGAAGCGCTGCCGGCGCTCGGTGCGGCCCTCTCATCGGGCACGAGCGCCGTGCTGTCGGCGCCGCCCGGTGCGGGCAAGACGACGCTGGTGCCGCTCTTCCTTCTTGGCGAGGCCTGGCGGGGCGACGGGCGGATCATCCTGCTCGAGCCGCGCCGGCTTGCCGCGCGCGCCGCGGCGGGCCGCATGGCGGCACTTCTGGGCGAACGGGTTGGCGAGACCGTCGGCTATCGCATGCGGCTCGACAACCGCGTCTCGGCGCAGACACGGATAGAGGTGGTGACGGAGGGCGTTTTTGCCCGCATGATTCTCGACGATCCGGAACTGCCCGGTGTTTGCGCGGTGCTTTTCGACGAATTCCACGAACGTTCGCTCGATGCGGATTTCGGCCTGGCGCTGGCGCTCGACGTGCAGGCGGCGCTGCGCGAGGACCTGCGCATCCTCGTCATGTCGGCGACGCTCGATGTCGCGCGGGTGTCGGCGCTGCTCGACAATCCGCCTGTCATCGTAAGCGAGGGGCGCACCTTCCCCGTCGATATCCGCTACCAGGACCGGCCGGCCGGCGAGCGCATCGAGGACGGCATGACCCGCACCATCGTTGCGGCGCATCGTGAAGAGAGCGGCTCGATCCTCGCCTTCCTGCCGGGACAGGCCGAAATCACCCGCACCGCCGAACGGCTGGCGGGCCGGTTCGGGCCGGAGACCACCGTCGTGCCGCTCTATGGCAATCTCGGCCAGAAGGACCAGGATGCGGCGATCCGACCGGCACCGGCCGGCACGCGCAAGATCGTGCTGGCGACGTCGATTGCCGAAACGTCGATCACCATCGATGGCGTGCGCATCGTCGTCGACAGCGGGCTGCAACGCCTGCCGGTCTTCGAGGCGGCGACCGGGATCACGCGGCTGGAGACGGTGCGCGTGTCGCGCGCCTCGGCCGACCAGCGTGCCGGCCGCGCCGGGCGGACCGAGCCTGGCATTGCGATCCGGCTCTGGCATGCCGGCCAGACGGCGGCGCTGCCCGCCTTCACGCCACCGCAAATCCTGTCCAGCGACCTGTCCGGCTTCGTGCTCGACCTTGCCCATTGGGGCGTGGCCGATCCCGCTACTCTCCGCCTCGTCGACCAGCCGCCGGCCGCAGCCCTTGAGGAGGCGCGCAATCTGCTGCGCCTGCTTGGTGCGCTCGATGCGACCGGTGCGCTCACACAGGCGGGAAAACGCATCCGCGCGCTGGCGCTGCCGCCGCGGCTTGCCGCCATGATCCTGCATGCCGCGCAGGACGGCGAACAGGCGGCAGCGGCGCGGCTGGCCGTGCTGCTGACGGAACAGGGGCTTGGCGGCCCGGCCGTGGATATCGAAGACCGCCTGCGGCGCTTTGCCAACGAACGCGGCGAGCGTGCGGACGCCGCGCGCCGGCTCGCGAGCCGTATGGCGGAGGGGTTTGGCAAGGCGAAGGGAGACGGAACGAGCATACCGGGCGCCTTGCTGCTGCATGCCTTCCCGGACCGGGTTGCCCTGCAGCGCGGCGGCCGCGGGCGGTTCGTCATGGCGAACGGGCGCGGCGCGGAACTGCCGGAGACCGAGCGGCTTGCCGGCTGCGACATGATCGTCGTCGCCGACCTGACGGGACAGGCCGGACGCCAGCGCATTCTCGCCGCCGCCGAAATCGACCGTGCCACGGTCGAGGCCGAGCTTGCGGACAAGATCGTGCGCGAGGATCAATGCGTCTTCGACCGCGCCAGCCGCCAGGTGCGCGCGCGCCGGGTCGTTCGCCTCGGCGCGATGATTCTAGAGGAGACGCCGCTTCCGCGCCCGAGTGGAGCGAAAGCCGCATTGGCGCTGGCAGACGGCGTTCGCCAGCTCGGCCTCCAGGCCCTGCCGTTTTCCCGCGAGGCGGCACAATTGCGTGACCGGATCGGCTTCCTCCATCGTTCGATCGGCGCGCCCTGGCCGGATACCAGCGACGACGCGCTGCTGGCGACGCTCGACACCTGGTTCGTTCCCTTCCAGGAGACGACGCGCGGCATCGACGATATCAAGTCGTCAAGCCTGCAGGAGGGCCTGATGGCGCTGGTACCTTATGAGGTTCAGCGCGATCTTGCGCGGCTGGCGCCCACCCATTTCGAGGCACCGACCGGCCAGCGCCACCCGATCCGTTATGATGGCGACGAGCCGGTGCTGGAAATCCGCGTGCAGGAACTGTTCGGGTTGAAGCAGCATCCGGCCATTGCAGGCGGCCGGCTGCCGCTGCTGCTCGAACTGCAGTCCCCGGCGCACCGCGTCATCCAGACGACGCGCGACCTGCCCGGTTTCTGGGCGGGCTCGTGGCGCGATGTCAGGGCCGACATGCGCGGGCGCTATCCGCGGCATCCCTGGCCGGAGGATCCGGCCGAGGCGATGCCGACGACACGCGTCAAACCGCGCGGTACATAAGAGCAAGCAAGTCCAGCAAGAGTGCGAAACGGTTTTGCGGCCGCAATTACGCAAAGGCTCCAGAGCCAAGAGGAAAAGACATGGCAGGATATCAGGACATCGAGTTCGAGGGCGCCGGCCGGCGGCTGCGCCTCGAAACGCTCATTCGCCTGCGCTGGCTGGCGGTGGCGGGCCAGACGATCAGCGTCATCGTCGTCGGGCTGTGGCTGGCATTTCCGCTGCCGCTGCTGCCGGCCGGGATACTGATCGCCCTGCTTGCGGCGGTGAACTTCTTTCTTGCCGTGCGTTTTCCGCCCGCACACCGGCTGACGCCGGCCTCCGCCTTCCTGCTGCTCGCCTTCGACCTCTGCCAGCTGACGGCGCTGCTCTTCATTACCGGCGGCCTTGCCAACCCGTTTGCGCCGCTCGTCTGCGTGCCGGTCATCATCTCCTCGTCGTTGCAGCCGATCCGCTTCAGCCTGCCGCTCGGTTTCCTGTCCTTCCTCGGCATCACCGCCCTTGCCTTCACGCCGTTCCCCTTGCCGTGGTTTCCCGGCACGCTGCTCGTCGTTCCGCCGATCCTGACCGCCGGCTTCTGGTTCGCCATCGTGTCGACCACCGCCTTCGCCGCCTTCTATTCCTATCGCGTGTCGCAGGAAGCCGCCGAGCTTTCCAATGCGCTGCAGGCGACCGAACTCATTCTCCAGCGGGAAAAGCACCTGTCGCAGCTCGATGGCCTTGCCGCCGCTGCCGCCCATGAACTCGGCACGCCGCTCGCCACGATCAGCGTCGTGGCGCGCGAGATGGAGCGCGAACTCGGCACCGACGAGCGCTTCAAGGAAGACGTGCAGCTGCTGCGCAGCCAGAGCGAGCGCTGCCGCGACATCCTGCGCCGGCTGACGACGCTGTCGACGGAGGACGAGGCGCATATGCGGGTGCTGCCGCTCTCCTCGCTGCTGGAGGAGGTGCTGGCGCCGCACCGCGAATTCGGCATCCGGCTCAACCTGGTCGAAAACAACGACCGCAACGGCGAGCCGGTCGGCAACCGCAATCCCGGCATTCTCTACGGTCTCGGCAATCTTCTGGAAAACGCGGTGGACCATGCCCGCGAAGAGGTCACCATTACCGTCGACCACACGCCGGAGCGCGTGACGATCGTCATCGAGGACGACGGCGACGGTTATGCCGCGGACATTCTCCAGCGCATCGGCGACCCCTACGTCACCAAGCGCCAGCGTGACGAACGGGCCGGCGGGCTTGGTCTCGGGCTGTTCATCGCCAAGACCCTGCTCGAGCGCTCGGGCGCCAAATTGACCTTCGGCAATCGCACGGGCGACCGGCCGGGTGCGCGCGTCTCGGTCGATTGGCCGCGGGGCCGCATGGAGGCAAAGGCCGCGAAATGACTTTACCCGCCCCCGCTTACGGGCGATAAGCTGATCTTGATCAAGAACGGACGAAAATCGGCCTCGGAAGACGAAAATGGCAGAAAACACCGACACGAACAGCATCGCAGCAGACGATATCGGCCCGGATCCGTCGTTGCTCCTCGTCGATGACGACGCGCCCTTCCTGCGCCGTCTTGCGCGCGCCATGGAAACGCGCGGTTTCGCCGTCGATACGGCTGAATCCGTCGCGGAGGGCATTGCCAAGGCCAAGACGAACCCGCCGAAATATGCGGTGGTCGACCTGCGCCTCGGCGACGGCAGCGGCCTCGACGTGATCGCCGCCATCCGCCAGCGCCGCGACGACACGCGCATCATCATGCTGACCGGCTACGGCAATATCGCCACCGCCGTGAACGCCGTGAAACTCGGCGCCGTCGATTATCTGGCAAAGCCCGCCGATGCCGACGACATCTTTGCCGCGCTGACGCAGCGCCCCGGCGAACGCGTGGAACTGCCGGAAAACCCGATGTCGGCGGATCGCGTGCGCTGGGAGCATATCCAGCGCGTCTATGAAATGTGCGACCGCAACGTCTCCGAGACGGCCCGCCGCCTCAACATGCACCGCCGCACGCTCCAGCGCATCCTGGCGAAACGCGCACCGAAGTAAAAAAACCGGGACTGCGCGGGCGTCAGGTCAGGCCAACCCGAAAATGGTCGATTTTTTCGACGCGCCGGCTGCTAAGCACGGTTGAAAGCCAGGACGCTCGCCGCTACGGCAATCGTCGATACGGCTTCCAACCTGTCCGGAGACTTCAGTGAGCGACGCATTCGGCTTCATGTTCGGGTTCTACGGCCTGCTGCTCGGTCTCGCCGTTGCCGAGGTCGTCTCCGGCTTTTCGCGCGCCTATGACGAACGCAGCACCCGCCGGATCGGCATCGTCGCACCGCTGTTCGGCACGCTGCTCCTCGTCGATCTCATCACCTTCTGGATGAATGCCTGGGCCTATCGCGATCTGCCCGACGTGCGTTACCTCACCGCGCTTGCCGTGGCGCTGGTCGCCCTGCTCTATTATTTCGCCGCCACCCAGGTTTTCCCGAAGGCCACCGAGAAGGACACGCTGGACAACCACATCATGGAACACCGGCACGTGGTGGTGTTCTGCGTGCTGGCGAGCAACCTCATCACCCAGATCCCGAACGTGATCTCCGCCGTCACGACGCCGTGGGCGCCGTCGGATATCGCGCTCTGGCTCGGTCTCAACATGATCTACTATGTGCTTCTCGGCACCGCCGCACTGGCAAAAAGCAAGACGGTCGTCTGCGTGGTCGTTGCCGTGGCCATTCTGTATGTCACCGGAGCGACGACGATCTTCGCCTAGGCTGGCTCGTCGCGCCGGCCGGAGACGATGGCCGAGATATCCGGCCCGTCCTGCCGCCCGTCCATCGAAAACTCGGCAAGCAGCAGCCGGCCGGCGGCGACGCGGGCAAAGGCGAAGGTCACGGACTTGCGTGTCGGCGGTGGCAGCCTGTGTTCCGGCGCGTCGCGAAGGATATGCGCGCCATAGGCGTCGGAGAGGATCAGGCCGCATTCCTCCGGGAAGATATCGAGCGGCACCTCTTTATGGGTGGCGAAGAACAGCCGGTCGCAATGGCGCCGGTAGTCCGGCCATTTGCGGTCCACCTTGAAATCCTCGATCGACGTCTTGATCTCGACGATCCAGATCTCCCCCTTGTCGGACAGGCTGATCAGATCGGCGCGCCGGCCGCTTGCCAGCGTCAGTTCGGGCAGCACCGCATGGCGCATCTCGGCCAGCATGCGCTGCACGCCGCGGCGCACCATCATGGCACGGTCGGACTGGCGGCCGTCGATCAGCGGATTGTCGTTGTGAAGCGATACGATCGTCATTCAAAAAACCTCGGCGAATCGCATTTTACCGCGAAACGGTTTTTCGGCCGGGAAAAAGTTAAGCCGACGGGCGGATTGGCAGCCGGGAAAAGACTTCGTTAACCGCATGCCGCGGTTCCTGTGCGGCTTCGAAGCAGGCGGGGCGCAAGGCCATTGAATGGCGCGCGCAGGCATGCTTGGCATGGCTCGGGTGTGGCGAAAGCGGCAGGTTACCGGGCATTGTTGTTGCAAAAAAACAATCCGCCGGCTTTTTGCTTTGGCTTTAGCCCACGCCGGAGCACACAGACTTGCATTGGCTGGTTTAATCGAAAATAAACCATAACCGATGAAAGCTCCGCGTCTCGGAACTTCTTAATTCCTTTTTCCAAGAGAATCACATGCGTTTCCGCAATGCCCTCCTCCTGTGCGGCCTCGCAGCGGCCGTCACGCTCGCCGGTTGCTCTTCTTCCTCCGTGTCCCTTCCGGGCGAAAAGGTGGCGACCAATGCCATCTTTACATCGGAATATGGCCCTGTTGAGGACAATGGCTATGCCCTGCCGGGCATCCCGATCAACAAGGTGAACCCGAAGTTCCACCGCCAGATCGTCGATTACGCCACCAAGGAAAAGCCCGGCACGATCGTCGTCAACACGCCGAACCGCTTCCTCTATTACGTGCTGCCCGGCGGCAAGGCCGTTCGCTACGGCATCGGCGTCGGCAAGGCGGGCTTTGCCTGGCAGGGCGAGGCCTACATTGCCTGGAAGCAGGAATGGCCGAACTGGCATCCGCCGCAGGAAATGGCAGACCGCAAGCCGGAAGTCGCACGATACGTCAAGGACGGCATGGGCCCGGGCCTGAAAAACCCGCTCGGTGCGCGCGCGCTCTACCTCTTCAATGAGAAGGGCCAGGACACGCTGTTCCGCCTGCACGGCACGCCGGAATGGGCCTCCATCGGCACAGCCGCATCGTCGGGCTGCATCCGCCTGATGAACCAGGACATCATCGATCTCTACAAGCGCGTCCGCCCCGGCCAGGGCGCCCGCGTCGTCGTCCAGCAGTAAGCGGACGTCCTTCCTCAAACGAAAGAAGCCGCCGGATCGCTCCGGCGGCTTCTTTCGTTTGTGCTTTGCATGGCCACCTTGATGGGTACCACGCTCACCTCCCCACCAACGTCATCCTCGGCCTTGAGCCGAGGATCCACCGCCTCGCCCGGGGTGTGGATGGTCGGGTCAAGCCCGACCATGACGGCGGAAAGGTGTGCAGCCCTTGTCGGCAGCCGAGCCGCCGGATTGCTTCGGCAGCGTCCTGCTATCAGCCGTTCGCCGCCTTCAGCTCCAGCCGGCGGCGGTGCAGGACCGGCTCGGTATAGCCGTTCGGCTGCTCGCGGCCCTTGAGCACGAGGTCGAGCGCGGCCTGATAGGCAATCGAACCGTCGAAATTGCCGGCCATCTTCTGGTACAGCGGGTCGCCGGCATTCTGCCCGTCGACGACGGCGGCCATGCGCTGCATGGTCTCGACGATCTGTGCTTCCGTCACCACGCCGTGGTGCAGCCAGTTCGCCATGTGCTGGGCGGAGATGCGCAGCGTGGCGCGGTCCTCCATCAGGCCGACATCGTTGATATCAGGCACCTTGGAGCAACCGACGCCCTGGTCGACCCAGCGCACGACGTAACCCAGAATGCCCTGCGCATTGTTGTCGAGCTCGCGCTGGATTTCCTCCGGCGTCCAGTTCGGCCGAACGGCGACCGGCACGGACAGGATATCCGACAGCTTTGCCCGCGGACGCGAGCGCAGCGCTGCCTGAACCTCGGCGACATTGACCTTGTGGTAGTGCGTGGCATGCAGCGTCGCGGCCGTCGGCGAGGGAACCCAGGCGGTGTTGGCGCCGGCCTTCGGATGGGCGATCTTCTGCTCCAGCATGGCGGCCATCAGGTCGGGCATGGCCCACATGCCCTTGCCGATCTGCGCATGGCCGGAAAGCCCGCATTCCAGGCCGATATCGACGTTCCAGTTCTCGTAGGCCGCAATCCACGCGGCCTGCTTCATGTCGCCCTTGCGGATCATCGGACCCGCTTCCATCGAGGTGTGGATCTCGTCGCCGGTGCGGTCGAGGAAGCCGGTATTGATGAAGACGACGCGCTCTTGTGCCGCGCGAATGCATTCCTTGAGGTTGACCGTCGTGCGGCGTTCCTCGTCCATGATGCCCATCTTCATGGTGTTCGGCGCCATGCCAACGGCAGCCTCGACCCGGCCGAACAGCTTTGACGCGAAGGCGACTTCTTCCGGCCCGTGCATCTTCGGCTTGACGACATACATCGAGCCCTCGCGCGAATTCTTGCGGCGGCCGTTTACGCCGATGTCGTGCAGCGCGATCAGCGCGGTGACCATGGCATCCATGATGCCTTCCGGCACCTCGTTGCCGTCGCGGTCGCGGATCGCCGGGTTGGTCATCAGGTGGCCGACATTGCGCACCAGCATCAGCGAGCGGCACTTGACCTCGAAGGGCGAGCCATCGGGCGCCGTATAGGTAAAGTCGTCATAAAGCTTGCGCTCGACCGTCTCGGAGCCCTTCTTGAAAGTCTCCTTCAGGTCGCCCTTCATCAGGCCGAGCCAGTTGCGATAGACGAGCACCTTGTCCTCGGCATCGACGGCGGCGACCGAATCCTCGCAATCCATGATCGTCGTCAGCGCGGCCTCGATATTGACGCCGGCAATGCCGGCCGGGTCGGTCTTGCCGATCTCCCAGTCGCGGTTGAGAAGGATCTCGATGCCGAGGCCATTGTTCTTGAGCAGCACATGGCGCCAGCCCTCGTGCTCCGCATGGCCGGCATATTGCTCGGGCCGCTTCAGCGAAACGGAGCGGTCGCCCGCCATCAGAAGCAGTTCCGAACCGGCTTTGATATCGGTAATATCGGCCCAGCGGGCGTCGACGAGCGGTGCAGCCTCGTCGAGGAAGGCCTTGGCCCACGCCACCACCTTCTCGCCGCGCTTCGGATTGTAGCCCTTGCCCTTTTCCGCGCCGTCGGTTTGCGGAATGACATCCGTGCCGTAGAGCGCATCGTAGAGCGAACCCCAGCGCGCATTGGCGGCATTCAGCGCGTAGCGCGCATTCATGACCGGCACGACGAGCTGCGGGCCGGCGAGGCTGGCAATCTCGGGGTCGACATTGTCCGTCGTCACCGTGAAGTCGCCGCCTTCCGGCAGCAGGTAGCCGATCTCGCGCAGGAACGCCTGATAGGCCGCCATGTCCACCGGCGCGCCGTTTGCGCGATACCAGGCGTCGATCTTTTCCTGCAACGCATCGCGCTTGGCGAGCAGCGCACGGTTTTCCGGCGCAAGGTCGTGCACGATGGCGGAGAAATCGGCAAAGAAGCGCTCGGCGTCCACGCCCGTGCCGGGAAGAGCCTCCGTGACGATAAAGTCATAAAGGGCACTGTCGATCGAAAGACCGGCTTTTTCGGTAAAAGTCATCTGAAAAGGCTCCGAATGGCGGGACGAAGGGGGAGTATCCCGAATGCTGTCACTTTCCGGAGCTTTCATTCATAGTCAATTCGGCAAAGGCATAAAGAATTTATTCCGCTACGGATAAAATCGTACTTATCAGGCCACTGACAACCAGCCTCCAGGGCGGCAAACAAACCCCAGGGCCCCTCATCCGGCCCTACGGGCTACCTTCTCCCCGTTGGGGAGAAGGGAAACGAGACGTCTGCGATAATCCCCTTCTCCCCAACGGGGAGAAGGTGCCGGCAGGCGGATGAGGGGGTTCAACAGGCTAAAGCGATTTCTTGTCATGCTCGGGCTGGACCCGAGCATTCACGCGTCACCCGCCGTATAGATCCTCGGGTCAGGCCCGAGGATGACGCTCCGGGTGTGGTAGGCCGTCACGCCTCGTCGGCAATGCGCGGCCGGCCGCTGGCCGTTGCGGTAAAACGCGCCTCCATGAGCTTGCGGCTGCCCTCCACCTCCGGCGCATCGATCTCTTCCGACAGCGTCACGACCGGCTCGTCCGCACCATTGGCCCGGGCAGAATGCAGTGCCGCCGTCACCGCCCGTTCCTTGGCCAGCGAGAAGGCAGCCGCCTCGTCGATCAGGCGCACGCTGTCACCTGCACCATTGACGATGAAGACGCCGTCCTCCGGCATGGTCACGAAGACCGTGACGGCCGCGCGCACCTGGCCGACGACCGCGCCGACGGCATTGGCGACGCCGGCATCGGCCGGAATGGACGATTCGGCGCCCAGCATCTCGGCGATATCAGGGTAGTAGACCGGCGCCGACGCCCCGAGGCCGACAAGCGGCCGGTCGAGCGCGACGCGGAATGTCACGATGCCCGGCACGCGGTGAAGCGCGCGGTCGATTGAAATCGAATTGGCCGGATCGAGCGCCCCCACGCCGTCATCGGCAAGGCAGGCGGAGAGAATGACATCCGCCGACTGGCGGGTCAGCCGGTCGACAATTGACCGTGCCAGGGCTTCCGGGCTGTCGGCGATCGGCCGGCCGGTGCCGTCCTTGGTGCGCGCGGCGAGTTCCAGCCCGAGGCGGGCGGCAGCGGCATCCCACTGGCCCTGCCCGCCGAGCACATGCATGGCGTCCGACGGCGTGATGCCGACAAGATGCACGAGGCCGCGGGCGACCAGCCGGTCGAGCGTCGCCTTCTGCAGCGTGGTGACGAGCAGGCCGTCGAGCGGCAGCGGCGCAGCACCGATCTTGTCGTAAAGCGACTGTTCCTGCGGCTGGAGCCCGCTGGCAAGCCGCTCCGGCACGCCGGTGCGCACGGCAAAACGGCCATCATGCCGCCCGACATGCGCCGTACGGATCTGGCGTTCGAGCACCGGCACGATGGCGCCGGGATGCAGCGCCGAGGCGAGGCTGAGCGGCAGGAAACGGCGCGGCCCGAGATCGATCTTCGCCTTGAGGCCGCGATCGTTGATGCGCACCTCCGAATCGCCGCCGAGCCCGAAGGTCCGCATGGCGACGGCCTCGACCATGGTGCGGTAGCCGCCGACGACGGCGCCCTCCGCATCAAGCTTCGGCCGGCCGCCGTCGAGCACCGCGACATCCGTCGTCGTGCCGCCAATGTCGGAGACGACGGCATTGTCGAGGCCGGTCAGGTGGCGCGCGCCGACAAGGCTTGCCGCCGGACCGGAGAGAATGGTTTCGATCGGGCGAAGCCGCGCCTCGGCAGCCGAGATCAGCGCGCCGTCGCCGCGCACCACCATCATCGGCACATGGATGCCGCGGCGCGTAAGATAGTCCTCGCAGGCGCCGATCAGCCGGTCGATCATCGAGACCAGGCGAGCGTTGAGCAGCGTCGTCAACGCGCGGCGCGGGCCGCCGAGTTTGGAGGACAGTTCGTGGCTGCAGGTCACCGGCAGGTGCGAGACCGCGCGGATGCGGTCGCGCACGCGCTGCTCGTGCGCCGGGTTGCGCACGGCGAAATAACCGGCGACGGCGAAGGAGGACACGGTTTGCGACAGCGTCGGCAGGGCCTCGTCCAGCGCCGTCATGTCGAGCGGCGTCTCGTTGCCGTGCACATTGTGGCCGCCGGGCAAAAACAGCACTGGATCGTTGCCCAGCGCATCGGCAAGCCCGTCGCGCTTCAAGTCGTCCGGGCCGAAGCCGATCATCACCAGCCCGGCACGGCCGCCCTGCCCCTCGACCAGCGCATTGGTGGCAAGCGTCGTCGACAGCGAGACCAGGCCGATCGCGGAAACCGCGGCTTTCGCCTGCTCCAGTACGGCTTCAACCGCCCCCGAAATGCCGACCGAAAGATCGTGGCGGGTGGTGAGCGCCTTGGCGCGGGCCACCACGCCGTGGGTTTCGCTGTAGAGCACGGCATCCGTATAGGTGCCGCCGGTATCGATGCCGAGTAATAAATGATCTGCCACGAGAATTCTTCCGGACTACCTGCCGTCTTCTTCAAAACAGGACTGGCTCTTTTCAAAGCCGGTCTGGAATGGTGTTATTGCATGTCCAAGTCGATTGCCACCATCCCGCCGGCGACATCAGGTGAAAGAACGAGGAGTCCACCCAGTGATCGATCTCTCCATCAGAAGGCCGCTTCTGGCTGCCCTTCTTCTCGGCACGGCCCTTGTTGCCGGCAGCCTGCCCGCCAAGGCCCAGGAAGAGGGTGAAGAGCAATACCAAGCGCAGATCCCGGACGTGGCGATCTACAAGGCGATGCTGGATGCCAACAAGCAGACGGGCTGGGTGCAGTTCCGCGAGTTCGCCGACCAGCAGCTCATCTATTTCACGGCCTTGCAGACCATGCATTGCCGACTGAAGGAGGTGCGTTATTCGATCAATTCCGACGCGCTCGACAAGACGTTCCCGATGGCGGCATGCGATCCGGAACTGCCCTTCAACCTGCCGTCGGACGACAGCCAGAACTGGCTCTATCTCAACCTGAAGCCGGGCGAGGCGCAGACGATCGCCGTGCAGGCAGTCTGGGACGATGGCAGCGGCAGCGAAATCGTCGTCTACCAGCCCTGCAAGAATCCGGAAGCGACCTGCGCCTCGATCAAGACCATCAAGAAATCGAAGAAGCGGGCCGACGAGCCGTCACCCGCAACGCCAATCCGTTAGCCGGCTGCGTCGTCAGGCGCTGCACTGGCCAGGGGCGCGTCGTCTCAGTCATGTCGAAGCGGAAGCGGTGCATCAGCACGCCGAGTGCGATGATCGCCTCCTGCATGGCGAAGGTCGCGCCGATGCAGATGCGCGGACCCGCGCCGAACGGCAGGTACTGGAAGCGGTGGATGGCATCGCGGTTTTCCGGCAAAAAGCGTTCCGGCATATAGGCGCGCGGCTTCTGCCAGAGAAGCGCATGGCGATGCAGCGTCCAGGGCATGACGAGGATGGTCACGTCCTTGGGGATCTCGACCCGCTCGCCGGAAGGGCTCGTCCAGACGTCATCGGCGATCGCCTCGCGGTTGATCGAGGGGGCCGGCGGATAAAGCCGCATCGCCTCCTCGAAGGCGGCGCGCGTCCAGGGCATAAGCTCCAGCCATTCGACGGGATCGGCGCCGCTTGCCAGCACCCGATCGATCTCCTCTTCCATCGCCTCGCGCACATGCGGGCTATTGGCCACGCAATAGAGCGTCCAGGCAAGCGCCCGCGCCGTCGTCTCATGGCCGGCTCCGATGAAGGTGAGGATATTGTCCTCCACCTCCTCCATGGTCAGCCCCTCCGGCCCGGCAGCACGTAGCAGCAGGGTGAGGAAATCGTTCGGCGCGTCGCCCGCGGCGCTGTTCATGCGTTTCAAGCGCAAATCCATCGTGTCGCGCACGATCTTGCGGAATTTTCCGAGCACCCTTAGCCCGCCAATCCGCGTGACACGCGGCACCCAGGCGGGCGCGCGCAGCAGATCCATCGGGTCAACGCGACCCATCGAGTGCAGCAGGTCGTCCACGTCGTCGGCGAAATTGTTGGAGGAGGTGACGATCTCGCCGGAAAACAGCGTCTCGGACAGGATGGCGAAGGCGAGCTCCGTCATGTCGTTGCCGATATCGAAGGCCGCACCGTCCGCGCCCTCGTATTTCTGCGCGTAAAGCTCCGACTGCGCCAGCATCTGGCTGGCAAAGCCCTTGGCATGGCGCGGCGTGAAGATCGGCGCGACGGCCTTGCGGGACCGGCGCCAGACCGCACCCTCCGCCGTCAGCAGGCCGTCACGCAGGATCGGCCGCAGCACGAGCTGGCGCACCACCGCCATCTTGTAGTTGGCGGCATTGTCGACGAGCAGATATTTGATGAGACCGGGATCGTTGACGATCAGCGTCTTCTCGCCAAAAAAACTCGTCATGATCCAGGGCAGCGTATAGGAGGGCTCGCCCCACAGCTCCAGCGGATTGCGGAACACCGTGCGGATGATCTCGAGCTTCGACGGCGGCACCGTGCGCGGGATCGGCGCCGGCGGTTCGAACGGCTCGGGACGCATATCCATCGTCTGGCTCCTATGATCGGCTCACCTGTAGACTGGGCCGATATAGAGGCGGAAGTTAGAGCAATTCCAGCAAACTACGTAGCGGTTTTGCGCACCGCGACGTGCGGACGATCAGAGCAGGGACCGAAGCTCCGCCAGTTTGTCGTTCACCAGCCAGCCGTAATAGTTCTCTTCCGGCCAGGTCACCTCGCCGGCGGCGCGGCGGGCGGCGAAGGCGCTCGCGCGGGCGTCCGGGTTGCCGATATTGTAGAGGGTTGCCGTCACGCCGGGGTTTTTCGAGATGTCGACGCCGGCGATCTTCTTGTAGGCGTCGATCGAGCGGCGGATCGAGGCTGCCATATAGGCAAGCGAGATATCCGGATCCATGATCGCCTTGTAGACGCCGGCGGCATCCGCCTCGTCGAGCCGGTCGTAGCCGGAAATGCGGGCCACATCGTCCGTCAGCGTCAGCGCCGTCAGCGGGTTGATCTGGCCGAGGCCAAAGGTCTGGCCGGCATAGAAGGGTTGGAAGAACACCGCGCTGAAGCGATTGTTCGGGAAGGACGTGCCGCCGACCGTGCGGCCCTTGAACGACCGGTTCCAGACCTGCTCGCGGCAGGTCCACAGCCCGTAGGAGCCCTTCTTGCTGGCGCATTGCGCAAATTCCGGCCGATCGACGAAATCCGCGACCGATTCCCCGTCATAGGCAAAGCGGAAGCTGCCCGTATAGGAGGCCGCCTTCACATAATAGCTCTGCAGCCGGTCATAGGCATCGACATTGTAGGTGTGTTCGCCGACGATCGCGCCGACCATGTGGATCGGGTCGATGCCGTATTTGCCGGCAGTGGACTTGATCTTGCCGGTGAGCTCGCGGTCGGTGGCGAGAAGATCGCGCACCTTCTCGTATTTCGCGTCGAAGGAGGTTTTTCCGGCCTTCGTGCGGCGCACGGAGGCGCCCGGGATGTTCGGCTGCTCGGCATTGATGTTGCCGGCGGGCACCACGTCGATGGCCAATGCCACGGTCTGGCTCTGGACAAAAAGGGCGGCTGCGAGGGCAAACACAGGGATCAGCTGTCGCACGATTGCGGTTCCGTCTTCTGGTGATGTCGGCGAATGGCGAGACCGATGGAAGAGAAACATGTCGGAATGATGCCAAAACGTGGCAATGACCTAGGCCGCGATGCCCTTGCTGTCGAGGCCCCTTCCCGTCAAAAACCCCGCACCGGCGGTCGCGAAGGCGACCACCGGTGCGGAAACGTCACAGGATGTAGCGCGACAGGTCCGTATTGGCCGCAAGCGCCCCGACATGCTTGCGGACATACTCCGCGTCGATGACGAGCGTGTTGCCCGGCTTGTCAGGTGCCTCGAAGGAGATCTCGTCGAGCACCCGCTCCATCACCGTCTGGAGACGCCGCGCGCCGATATTCTCCACGCTGGCGTTCAACTGCACCGCCACGTCGGCCAGCGCATCGAGCGCATCCTCGGTGAAGTCGAGGTCGACGCTTTCCGTCAGCATCAGCGCCTTGTACTGGCGGATGAGGCTCGCCTCGGTCTCCGTCAGGATGCGGCGGAAGTCCTGCTTGGTCAGCGCCTTCAACTCGACGCGGATCGGCAGGCGGCCCTGAAGCTCCGGCAGCAGGTCCGACGGCTTGGAGACATGGAAGGCACCGGAGGCGATGAACAGGATATGGTCCGTCTTCACCGGCCCGTACTTCGTCGCAACCGTCGTGCCTTCGACAAGCGGCAGCAAGTCACGCTGCACGCCCTCGCGGGACACGCCCGCCCCCATGCCGCCGTCACGCGCGGCGATCTTGTCGATCTCGTCGATGAAGACGATGCCGTCATTCTCGGCCGAATGGACCGCCTCGCGCTGGATCTGCTCCATGTCGAGCAGCTTGTCGGACTCGTCGTCGATCAGGATCTTGTAGCTGTTCTTGACCGTTGTCTTCACCTTCTTCGTGCGCCCGCCCATCGCCTTGCCGAACATTTCCGACAGGTTGAGCACGCCGATATTGGCGCCCGGCATGCCGGGGATTTCAAAACCGCCGGGCATGCCGCCGCCGGTATCGGCAACGTCGACCTCGATTTCCTTGTCGTCGAGCTCGTTGTTGCGCAGCTTTTTACGGAAACTATCGCGCGTCGCCGGCGAGGCGGTGGCGCCGACCAGCGCGTCGAGCACCCGTTCCTCGGCATTGGCATGGGCCTTGGCCGTCACCTCGGCGCGCTTCTTTTCGCGCACCAGGCCGATGCCGACCTCGACGAGGTCACGCACGATCTGCTCGACATCACGGCCGACATAGCCAACCTCGGTGAACTTGGTCGCCTCGACCTTGACGAAGGGCGCGCCGGCGAGTTTTGCCAGGCGGCGGGAAATCTCCGTCTTGCCGACGCCGGTCGGGCCGATCATCAGGATGTTCTTCGGCATCACCTCGTCGCGCAGGTCCGGCTCCAGCTGGTGCCGGCGCCAGCGGTTGCGAAGCGCAATCGCCACGGCGCGCTTGGCGTCGTGCTGGCCGATAATGTAGCGATCGAGTTCGGAAACGATCTCGCGGGGGGAAAAATTGGTCATGGGTTTCCTCTAGCAACGATCCCGGGCCATCATCAGCGCCGGGCCGTCCTCAGTCATGCGTTGATCGAAAGCATGGAATCCGGCCTTTTCATAGGCCCGGATGGCATGCGCATTGTCGGGATGCGGATCGAGCACGACCCGGTCGATACCCTCAGTGAAGACCTTCTGCACAAAAGCCTCGATCATCGCCGGTCCGTGGCCGATGCCGACCATGTCGGCAAGGCCGATGAACTGGTCGATGCCGACGGTGCGCTCCGGCCGGTCACCGAAGGACAGGTCGTCCGAAGCGATCCGATAGGCCTGCAGATAGGCGAAGGGTGCGCCGGCATGGAGCACCACGAAGGATTCCATGGTCGGCTCGTCGAAATCCGCCGCGATGCCGGCGACCTCGTCCGCCGGCTCGCCCCACCAGCGCCGGACATGCGGCGCGTTCAGCCAGCGTTCCAGCATTGGCAGGTCGGCTTGCGTCACCGGCCGGAAAACATAGGCCTCAGCGGTCGGCATCCAGCGTCTCCACCACGACATTGTGGTTGGTGTAGACGCAGATGTCGCCGGCAATGTGCATGGCGCGGCGCGCGATGTCCTCGGCCGACTTGTCGGTGTCCATCAGCGCACGGGCCGCCGCATAGGCGTAGTTGCCGCCCGAGCCGATCGCCATGGTGCCGTGTTCCGGCTCCAGCACGTCGCCATTGCCGGTCAGCGCCAGCGTGACGGACTTGTCGGCGACCAGCATCATCGCTTCAAGACGACGCAGATATCGGTCGGTCCGCCAGTCCTTGGCAAGCTCGACGGCGGCGCGCATCAGCTGGTCGGGATATTGTTCGAGCTTGGATTCCAGCCGTTCGAGCAGCGTGAAGGCGTCGGCCGTCGCGCCGGCAAAACCGGCGATCACGTCGCCCTTGCCCAATCGGCGGACCTTGCGCGCATTGCCCTTCATCACCGTCTGGCCAAGGCTCACCTGGCCGTCGCCCGCCATCACCACCTTGCCGTCCTTGCGAACGGTGATGATCGTCGTGGCGTGCATGGAAGCGTAGGGGTTGTGTTCACTCATAAGCGTACCTTCGAAAACCCGGCATCCCGGGCATGGCACCGCCATCGAGGCGGCCTCGTTGTCTCCTATGTAAGCGGCGTTTCGACAATTGCAAACGGCGGGCGGGTGCGACCTGGCCCGGCGCCGGCACGCGTCGCGGACCGAAACGACGGCCCATCCGCTTCAAAAATAAATCTTGCTTTCTCCGCGCGATAAGCAAGTTATTGTCTCCTAACCAACACGAGGGAGACGGCAATGGCCAAGGGTCAGGTTCGAAGCAACAAGGAAACGCGCAAACCCAAAAAGGACAAGGTCGCCGACAAGGCCGCGCCGACGCTGGGTTCGCAGGTCAAGAACAGCGAAAGCTCGACGAAGAAGAAGTAACGGGTACAGGCAGCGGGTTTTCTGAACAAAGTCCCGCAACCCCTTCCCTCCGTGATCCTCGGGCGTGCCCCGGGGATCCATTCCTCCTCGCCGCAGCGCGTGGATCCTCGGGTCACGCCCGAGGATGACAGGGAGCGCATGGCAAGGGTTTCCCAAGGCAATGGGCGTCGATCCCGACCTTTATCTCGCTTTTTTACATCCTCGATTTTCCCCACCCCCAAAACGTCCCGTATCCTGACCGTCCTTCCGCCGCCGGACGGATCGCGTAACGTGTCGATGCGGACGGGAGGAGGCGCTTTCGTGTTCTGCCGAAACGTACGGCAGGGGCGAAAGAGGCGTGGAGCGCCGTGGTGACCGAAGGCCTTTTCCCGTGTCTTACGGGATCGGGCCGGCGGGAGCTGCGGCGGGCGAGGCTTCCCCCTTCCCCGGGTCGCGGGGTCGGCTTGGGTCCGCCATGCAAGCATGGACGCGCATGCCCCCGAAACCCGTGCCAAGCGGTTTTCGGACAAGGCGATGCGAGGACGATGCGCAGCGAAGCCTTGCCATGCCTGAAGGAGGACTAGGCCGCCTCCGAAGAACGCCTGGGCCGCGCGAAAGCGAAGCCACCCACTTACCCCTTCCAGAGGCAACGCTTTCGCGCGGTTCTCCGGACCAGGACAATGTCGGCAAAAGTGCGGAACGCGGTTTTGCGGGCATTGCGGAAACAAAGCTCTTCAACAACCCGCGGGCAACCGGCGGGCCGTTTCGGCCTGCGGCGAGAAACCTCGACAGACTGGCGTTTTCCATGGAGCCCTGTTAAGGAGCGGCGATAAAATTACCGGAGACTGCAATGAGCCGCACAGCCAGCGTTTCGCGCAAGACGAACGAGACCTCCGTTTCGGTCACCGTCGACATCGACGGCACCGGCGCGTCGACCATTTCGACGGGCGTGGGCTTCTTCGATCATATGCTCGACCAGCTGTCGCGCCATTCGCTGATCGACATGCAGATCAAGACCGATGGCGACCTGCATGTCGACGACCACCACACGGTGGAAGACACCGGCATCGCCATCGGCCAGGCCATTGCCAAGGCGCTCGGCGATCGTCGCGGCATCACGCGGTATGCCTCGCTCGACCTTGCCATGGACGAGACGATGACGCGCGCCGCGGTCGATGTGTCCGGCCGCCCCTTCCTCGTCTGGAACGTCAATTTCTCGGCCCCGAAGATCGGCACCTTCGACACCGAGCTGGTGCGCGAATTCTTCAACGCGCTCGCCCAGCACGCCGGCATCACGCTGCATATCCAGAACATCTACGGCGCCAACAACCATCATATCTCGGAGACATGCTTCAAGGCTGTCGCGCGCGTGCTGCGCACCGCGACCGAGATTGACCCCCGCCAGGCGGGCCGCGTTCCCTCGACGAAGGGTTCGCTGGCCTGATTGGCCCATCTGGAGGCCTGTCGATGGCCACATTCCTTGTTCTGATACCGCCGGGCGCAAAATCCCAGGACGAAAAGGCCCGGATCATCCGCGACCGTTTTTCGTGGCTCGCCTTCATCGTCCCGGTCGTCTGGCTGCTCTGGCATCGCGCCTGGCTTGCCGCAGCCCTCGCCTTCGCCGTGCAGTCGCTCGGTTCGATGATCGGCGACCATCCGGTCTTCGGCCTTGCCGGCCTCGG
The DNA here is from genome assembly GCF_058808115.1 of Shinella sp. GW821-FHT11G07. Classification (NCBI taxonomy): domain Bacteria; kingdom Pseudomonadati; phylum Pseudomonadota; class Alphaproteobacteria; order Hyphomicrobiales; family Rhizobiaceae; genus Shinella; species Shinella sp. GW821-FHT11G07. The sequence goes on along the minus strand of NZ_JBXARJ010000005.1, from coordinate 388,010 downwards.
CGTCTCGCTTGCCACCGGCCTCCTCGTCGCGCTTGAAGGCCCGTCGATGGTCGTCGCCTCGCTGGAGGGCAAGGGCTGGACGGTCGATGCGGTGATATCGGCCGACGACCGTGCAACGGCGGAAGAGATTTACTACATGGAAAACCAGACCGGCGACGCGCCGGCGCCGGAAAGCGCCCGCCCCGTCCTGCCGGCATCCGAAACCTCCGCGCGCCGGCACGCTCCCATGCTTGGCCTCGTGGGTTTCCAGGAAGGACGCTGACATGCGTGTAGCCATCATCGACTACGGCTCGGGCAACCTGCGCTCGGCCACCAAGGCGTTCGAACGCGCCGCCCGTGAGGCCGGCATCGACGCCGAGATCGACCTGACGGACAAGGCCGACCGCGTCGCCACCGCCGATCGCATCGTGCTGCCCGGTGTGGGCGCCTATGCCGATTGTCGCCGCGGCCTCGATGCCGTGCCCGGCATGGTGGAAGCGCTGCGCGATGTCGTCGAGGCGAAGGCCCGTCCTTTCCTCGGCGTCTGCGTCGGCATGCAGCTGATGTCCTCACGCGGGCTCGAAAAGACCACGACCGAGGGCCTCGGCTGGATCAAGGGCGACGTCGTTTTGATGACGCCCAGCGATCCGGAGCTGAAGATCCCGCAGATCGGCTGGAACACGCTGGACCTCCAGCGCCGGCATCCGCTTTTCGAGGGCATTGCCACCGGGGAGGCCGGCCTGCACGCCTATTTCGTGCACTCCTACCATCTCGCCGCGGAAAACCCGGACGATGTGGTCGCGACGGTCGATTACGGCGGCGCGATGACCGCCTTCGTCGCCAGCGGCAACAAGGCCGGCGCACAATTCCATCCGGAAAAGAGCCAGACGCTCGGCCTCGCCCTCATCACCAATTTCCTCCGCTGGAAGCCCTGAACTGGAAAACGCCATGATCCTCTTTCCCGCCATCGACCTGAAAGACGGCCAGTGCGTTCGCCTCAAGCTCGGCGACATGGACCAGGCCACCGTCTACAATCCCGACCCGGCCGCGCAGGCGAAAGCCTTCGAGGACCAGGGCTTTGAATGGCTGCACGTCGTCGATCTCAACGGCGCCTTCGCTGGGGAAAGCGTCAACGGCGCTGCCGTCGATGCCATCCTGAAGGCGACGAAGAACCCCGTGCAGCTCGGCGGCGGTATTCGCACGCTGGACCATATCGAAAACTGGCTGTCACGTGGCCTCTCGCGCGTCATTCTCGGCACGATCGCCGTGCGTGACCCGGCGCTCGTCATCGAAGCCTGCAAGAAGTTCCCCGGCAAGGTCGCCGTCGGCATCGACGCCAAGGGCGGGAAGGTTGCCGTCGAAGGCTGGGCGGAAGCCTCCGAACTCGGCGTGATCGAGCTTGCCAAGAAATTCGAAGGCGCCGGCGTTGCCGCGATTATCTATACCGATATCGATCGCGACGGCATCCTGACTGGCATCAATTGGGAGGCCACGCTGGACCTCGCCGAGGCGGTCTCCATTCCCGTCATTGCCTCCGGCGGCCTCGCTTCGATGGACGACATCCACCACCTCATCGCCCCGGAAGCCCACAAGCTGGAAGGCGCGATTTCCGGCCGGGCGCTCTATGACGGCCGCATCGATCCCGCTGAAGCGCTGGCCGTGATCCGCGATGCGAAAGGACGTGCCGCATGACCCTCAAAGCCCGCGTCATACCCTGTCTTGATGTCAAGGACGGCCGCGTCGTGAAGGGCGTCAGCTTCGTCAATCTGGTCGATGCCGGCGATCCGGTGGAATCGGCGCGCGCCTATGACGCCGCCGGTGCCGACGAGCTCTGCTTCCTCGACATCACCGCGTCCTCCGACAACCGCGACACGATCTTCGACGTCGTGGCGCGCACGGCCGAGCACTGCTTCATGCCGCTCACCGTTGGCGGTGGCGTGCGGGCGGTGGCGGATATCCGCAAGCTCCTGCTTGCCGGTGCCGACAAAGTCTCGATCAACTCCGCTGCCGTCGCCAATCCGGATTTCGTGGCTGAGGCCGCCGACAAGTTCGGTAACCAGTGCATCGTCGTGTCGATCGATTCGAAAAAAGTCTCCGCCGAAGGCGAAGAGGACCGTTGGGAGATCTTTACCCATGGCGGCCGCAAGGCGACCGGCATCGACGCCGTCGCCTTCGCCGAAAAAATGGTGGAGCGTGGCGCCGGTGAACTGCTGCTCACCTCCATGGACCGCGACGGCCAGAAGGGCGGTTATGATATCGCGCTGACTCGCACCATCGCCGACCGCGTTTCGGTACCGGTCATCGCCTCCGGCGGCGTCGGCAATCTCGACCACCTCGTGGAAGGCGTGCGTGACGGGCATGCCACTGCGGTGCTGGCCGCCTCGATCTTCCACTTCGGCACCTATACCGTTGGAGAGGCCAAGCGCTATATGGCCGAGCATGGCATTGCCATGCGGCTCGACTGAGGAGGGACGAATGAGCACCTTCACCCTTGCCGATCTGGAACAGATCGTCGATGCCCGCGCCAAGGCCGATCCGGCGGAAAGCTGGACGGCCAAGCTCGTTGCCGCCGGACAGCAGAAAGCGGCAAAAAAGCTTGGCGAAGAGGCCGTCGAGACCGTTATTGCGGCGATCGAAGGCGAAAAGGCCGCTCTGACGAGTGAATCAGCCGATTTGCTCTATCATCTGATGGTCGTATTGAAAATCGGTGGCGTACCGTTACAAGATGTCATGGCGGAATTGGCCCGGCGTACGGGCCAATCCGGCCTAGCAGAGAAGGCCAGCCGGCAGAGTTGATGATCCAGGCAGCGCTCGACAAGGACCAGGCGGATATTCCGGACGATTTCGGCAACCGCGACTATTCTCCCTACCGCTTCTTCTCGGCAGAGGAATGGGCGCATTTCCGAGCCGATACCCCGCTGACGCTCAAGGCTGACGAGGTGCAGCGGCTGCGCTCGCTGAACGACCCGATCGACCTCGACGAGGTGCGCCGCATCTACCTGTCGCTGTCGCGCCTGCTGTCGGCCCATGTCGAATCCTCGCAGATGCTGTTCCGCCAACGCAAGCAGTTCCTCAGCCTCTCCGACGAGGCGAAGACGCCCTATGTGATCGGCATCGCCGGCTCGGTCGCCGTCGGCAAGTCGACCACGGCGCGTATCCTCGCCGAGTTGCTGGCCCGCTGGCCATCGAGCCCCAAGGTCGATCTCGTGACGACCGACGGCTTCCTCTATCCGAACGCCGTGCTCCAACGTGAAAACATGATGGACCGCAAGGGTTTTCCGGAGAGCTACGACATCGGCGCGCTCTTACGCTTCCTCTCGGCGATCAAGGCCGGCAAGGCCGACGTCAAGGCGCCGATGTATTCGCACCTGACCTACGACGTCCTGCCGAACGCGTTCCGCACCATCGACCGGCCGGACATCCTGATCTTCGAGGGCATCAATGTCCTGCAGTCGCGCAACCTGCCGGCCGACGGCAAGGTCGTGCCGATGGTGTCCGACTTCTTCGACTTCTCGATCTATATCGATGCGGAAGAGGCGCTGATCCACAACTGGTATGTCGAGCGCTTCATGCGGCTGCGCGACACCGCCTTCAAGGACCCCGATTCCTACTTCCACCGCTATGCGACGATCAGCGAGACAGCGGCGCTGGCGATCGCCGAAGGCCTGTGGAGCAACATCAACCTGAAAAACCTGCACCAGAACATCCTGCCGACCCGCCCGCGCGCCGACCTGATCTTGCAAAAGGGCCAGAACCACCTGATCGAGACGGTGGCCTTGCGCAAACTATAGCCGGCTATGGATTGACCCGTCGCAGTGTGAGATTGATGCGCCCGGGATTCTTCAAAAGCGTTGAGGTGCCCGGATAGATCCGGTCAACCCCATGAAAAATCAGCCGACTTTCTCCACCAAACACGAAGACATCGCCGCTCGATAGCCGGAAGGAGCGGGTCGGATCGTTACGGGAAACTCCGCCGACGCGAAACAGGCACTGATCGCCGAGCGATACGGATACGACCGGTGCGCCGAACTCCGTTTCGTCGCGGTCCTGATGCAGCCCCATCTTCGCCTCGGGCTCATAGAAATTGACCAGGCAGGCTTCCGGCGGCTTTTCGAAGCCGGCAACCGTCTCCCACAAAGCCAGCAGCGCATCGGGAATGGCCGGCCAAGAGCGTCCGGTCTCGGGATGCGCCGGTTGATAGCGATAGCCGTTGTCCTTGTCCGTCACCCAGCCAAGCGGCCCGCAATTGGTCATGCGCACCGACATCGGCTTGCCTGTCTTCGGCATGCGCGGCACGAAAAGCGGCGCTTCGGTCACGACGTGCCGTATCGCGGCGACAAGCGTCTCCTGCGCCGCACGGTCGAAATGATCGGGGAAGTAGCGCAGCCCCGGGGCGAGGCCGCGCTCAGCCATGGCCACTCACGCTTCCGACAGGTCCGGAATGCGCAGCACCTGCCCGGGATAGATCTTGTCCGGGTGGGACAACATCGGCCGGTTGGCGTCGAAGATCAGGATATGCTTGGCGCCCTTGCCCTTGCCGAAATAGGTCTCGGCGATCTTCCAGAGGTTGTCGCCCTTCTTGACCGTGTGCAGCGTCGGCTCCTTGGCGGACGTCGACACCTTCAACAGCTCCGTCAGGTCGATCTTGTCGAGCTTCAGGCCGGAATCGGGGGAGGCAACCTTAAGATCGGCCGCTTCGACCTTCGAAATTCCCAATGTGTTGCCAACGGCGATGACCGCCTTTTCAAAGGCCGTCTGGTCAGCCACGACGCCCTTCAGCACACATTTGTCACCCTCGACGGAAACTTCGACCTTCTGCGTGCCGAGATCGAAGGAATCGAGCTCCTTCTTGACCGCGTCCGCTGCCGGCGCTTCGTCGTCGCCGATGCCGAGCTTCTTGCCGGCGCTCTTGATGAAGCTGAAGAGACCCATGGTTACCTCCCGTGTTTTGTTTTCTTTGACTTAAGCAGAGCCTTCCTGCGAAGGGAAGGTTTCGTTTCACTCTCACGTATAAACGGCCAAGTTGCGGCAATCATTCGCCGTCGGGCTTCGCGCGCATACGTTTCACGCCCGACCGGCCCGATTTTTCCTTGAGCCGGCGTTCGACCGACCCCTTTGTCGGCTTGGTCTTCCTGCGTGGCGGTGGTGGCGGTTCGGCAGCCTTGAGAATCAACTCCTTCAGCCGCTCGCGCGCATCCTCGCGGTTGCGCTCCTGGCTGCGGAAGCGGTTCGCCTCGATCATCAGCACGCCATCCTTGGAGACCTTGCGGCCGGCAAGCTTTTCGGCATTCGCCTTGACGCGCTCGTTCAGCGACGGCGAGTTGCGCAGGTCGAAGAACAGCTGAACCGCCGTCGACACCTTGTTGACGTTCTGGCCACCCGGACCGCCCGCCAGCACGAACTGTTCGGTCAGCTCCCAACCGGCAATCGTGATGGAATCCTTGATGTAAAGAGGGTCGCTGGCCATGGAGGTTCCTTTCCAGGCCGTTGTAACGGGCAGACGGGGAAACGGGAAGCCGTGTGCCGAGACGAAAAACCCGGCCTTTCGAGCCGGGTTTCACGTGAATCATTGCCAAAACCTTACTCGGCGGCAGCCTTGAGGCCCGGTGCCGCGTCGCGCACGCTGCCATCCACCTGACCCTCGAACTTCTCGAAGTTGGTGATGAACATGTCGACGAGCTTTTCGGCCTGCTTGTCGTAAGCAGCACCGTTGGCCCAGGTCGAGCGCGGGTCGAGGATCTTCGTATCGACATCCGGCACCGAAACCGGGACCTGGAAGCCGAAATTGTCGTCACGGCGGAACAGCGCATCCTTCAGCGAGCCGTCGAGCGCTGCGGCGAGCAGCGTACGAGTCGCCTTGATCGGCATGCGACGGCCTTCGCCATAGGCGCCACCGGTCCAGCCGGTGTTGACCAGCCAGCAGTCGACGCCTTGCTCGGCGATCAGTTCCTTGAGCAGGTTGCCGTAGACCGTCGGGTGGCGCGGCATGAAGGGCGCGCCGAAGCAGGTCGAGAAGGTGGCTTCCGGCTCGGTCACGCCACGCTCCGTGCCGGCAACCTTGGCGGTGTAACCGGAGAGGAAGTGGTACATGGCCTGGTCGGGCGTCAGCTTGGCGATCGGCGGCATCACGCCGAAGGCATCGGCCGTCAGCATGATGATCGTCTTCGGATGCGGCGCGCGGCCGGTCTCGCTGGCATTCGGGATGAAGTCCAGCGGATAGGCGCAACGGGTGTTTTCCGTCAGCGAGCCGTCGTTGAAGTCCGGAACGCCGTTCGCATCGAGCACGACGTTTTCCAGCACAGTGCCGAAACGCTGCGTCGTGGCATAGATTTCCGGCTCGGCTTCGGCCGAAAGACGGATCGTCTTGGCGTAGCAGCCGCCTTCGAAGTTGAAGATGCCGTTTTCGCCCCAGCCGTGTTCGTCGTCGCCAACCAGCGTGCGGTTCGGATCAGCCGACAGCGTCGTCTTGCCGGTGCCGGACAGGCCGAAGAACACGGCGGCATCGCCATCCGGGCCGACATTGGCCGAGCAGTGCATCGGCATGACCTTTTCCGACGGCAGCAGCCAGTTCAGCACGGTGAACACCGACTTCTTCATTTCACCGGCATAGAAGGTGCCGGCGATCAGCACGATGCCGCGCGACAGGTCGCAGGCGATCATGGTTTCCGTGCGGGCACCATGGCGGGCCGGATCGGCCTTGAAGGTCGGCAGGTCGATGATGGTGAGTTTCGGCGCGAAACCGGCAAGGTCCTTCTCGTCCGGGCGGATGAGCAGGTTGCGGATGAACAGCGAATGCCAGGCGAGTTCCGTGACGACGCGGGTCGGCAGGGCATATTCGGCATCGGCACCGCCGATGAGGTCCTGCACGAAGAGATCGCGGTCGCCGGCATGCGCTAGCATATCGGCATGCAGCACGTCGAAATGCTCGCGCGACACGGCCTTATTGTTGTCCCACCAGATGGCGTCGACGGTGTTTTCGTCACGAACGACGAACTTGTCCTTCGGCGAGCGGCCGGTGTGCTGGCCGGTGAGCGCGCGCAGCGCGCCATGCGCCGTCTTGACAGCTTCGCCGCGACCGAGCGCCTCTTCGTAAAGAGCCTCTGCTGCAAAGTTGTACCGGACCGTGCCGTTGGTGTGGATACCCATCGCGGTGAGCCCCTGAGCGGGGTTGCGAACGCCAAGTTCCTGCATGGTCCAGTTTTCCTCCGTAGGCGACAAGACTGGTGTGAATTTTCGAGGAAACTAATCTGGCACTGTCACAAAAACAAGAGGCAATTCGAAATTAGGCAACAATATCAATTATTTAATCGATTTAAAGAATTGTGTTACTTTTTTAATCGTTTGAATAATCGATTTAAAAAGCGACTCGTCCCCGGCTCACAAAACGTCATCCTTTATCTTTGCCACAATTTGTTCCACCTTTATCCCCAAGGAGGCGCATCACATCCAGGACAGGAACTCGATCCGAGGTTGGGAAAGGCGCCGATGACTATGGAGATTAGCAGGATGCAGACGATCGCACTCGTAGACGACGACCGGAATATCCTCACATCCGTATCGATCGCCCTGGAGGCGGAAGGTTACAAGGTCGAGACCTATACGGACGGCGCCTCGGCGCTCGATGGTCTGCTTGCCCGCCCCCCGCAGCTTGCCATCTTCGATATCAAGATGCCGCGCATGGACGGCATGGAGCTGCTGCGCCGGCTGCGCCAGAAGTCGGACATTCCCGTCATCTTCCTCACCTCAAAGGACGAGGAGATCGACGAGCTGTTCGGCCTCAAGATGGGCGCCGACGACTTCATCACAAAGCCGTTCTCCCAGCGCCTGCTGGTCGAGCGCGTCAAGGCCATCCTGCGCCGTGCTTCCAGCCGCGAGGCGGCCGCAACGGCCGGTGCCACAGGTGCACCGAAGGCCGGCGAAGTTGCCGCCCGCTCGCTGGAACGTGGGCAGCTCGTCATGGACCAGGAGCGCCACACCTGCACCTGGAAGGGCGAACCGGTGACGCTGACCGTCACGGAGTTCCTCATCCTGCATTCGCTGGCGCAGCGCCCGGGCGTCGTAAAGAGCCGCGATTCGCTGATGGATGCGGCCTATGACGAGCAGGTCTATGTCGACGACCGCACCATCGACAGCCACATCAAACGGCTTCGCAAGAAGTTCAAGATGGTCGATGACGACTTCGACATGATCGAAACGCTTTATGGCGTCGGTTATCGCTTCCGCGAAAGCGCCTGAAGCCGCTCATCCGAAGCGATTTCGCTTGCATCGACTGCGGCGGCGATGGCATGCCGCAGTCCTGGCGGCGTATCGCCGCCGCCCGCATTCAAGGATAGGACCGCGTGCCGCAGACCGTGCTCGACAGGGATGGAGGAGAAACCGAGGGTCGGCCCGCGCCGCGCTCGTTTCGACGCCGCTGGACCCATCCGTTCACGCTCGCCCGCCGCATCTTCGGCAATGCCGTCTTTTCCAGCCTCACGCGCCGCATCCTGTTCTTCAACCTCGTGGCACTCGTCGTGCTCGTCGCGGGCATCCTCTATCTCAACCAGTTTCGCGAGGGCCTCATCGACGCACGCGTCGAAAGCCTGCTGACGCAGGGCGAGATCATCGCCGGCGCGATTTCGGCCTCCGCCTCGGTCGATACCAACTCGATCACCATCGATCCGGAAAAGCTGCTGGAGCTGCAGGCCGGCCAGAGCATCACGCCGCTGCCGAATGACGAGGACCTAGAGTTCCCGATCAACCCGGAGCGCATTGCCCCCGTTCTCCGGCGGCTGATCTCGCCCACTCGCACCCGCGCCCGCATCTACGACACCGACGCCAACCTGCTGCTCGATTCGCGCCATCTCTATACCCAGGGCCAGGTGCTGCGCTTCGACCTGCCGCCGGTGGAGCCGGAAAGCACCAGCCTCATCGAGCGGATGAATGTCTGGTTCAACCGCATTCTCCAGCCGAGCAACCTGCCGCAGTATAAAGAGGCGCCCGGCGGTGACGGCTCGATCTATCCGGAAGTGATGAATGCGCTGACCGGTGTGCGCGGCGCCGTCGTGCGCGTCAACGACAAGGGCGAGCTGATCGTCTCGGTCGCGGTGCCGGTGCAGCGTTTCCGCGCCGTGCTTGGCGTGCTGCTGCTCTCCACGCAGGCCGGCGACATCGACAAGATCGTGCATGCCGAGCGGCTTGCCATCATGCGCGTCGCGGGCGTTGCCGGCCTCGTCAACATCGCGCTGTCGCTCCTGCTCTCCAGCACCATCGCCAACCCGCTACGCCGGCTTTCGGCGGCAGCGATCCGCGTGCGGCGCGGCGCCAAGGAGCGTGAGGAAATCCCGGACTTTTCGGTGCGCCAGGACGAGATCGGCAACCTTTCCATTGCGCTGCGCCAGATGACCAACGCGCTCTATGACCGCATCGACGCGATCGAGAGCTTTGCAGCCGACGTCAGCCACGAGCTGAAGAACCCGCTGACATCGCTGCGCAGCGCGGTCGAGACCCTGCCGCTGGCCCGTACGGAAGAATCCAAGAAACGGCTTCTCGACATCATCCAGCACGATGTGCGCCGCCTCGACCGCCTGATCAGCGACATTTCCGATGCCTCGCGGCTCGATGCGGAACTGGCCCGCAGCGACGCGCGCACCGTCGACCTCGAAAAGCTGCTCGGCGACCTCATCGACATTTCGCGCCAGGTCAACACACGCAAGAAGCCGGTCACGCTCGATTTCGTGGTCGACCGCAAGGACAATCCAAAGGCCAAGTTCGAGATCAGCGGCTACGAGCTGCGCATCGGCCAGATCGTCACCAACCTCATCGAGAATGCGCGCTCCTTCGTGCCGGATCCGGGCGGGCGCATCGTCGCGCGGCTGTCGCGCGGCCGCAACGACCGCTGCATCATCCAGATCGAGGACAACGGGCCGGGTATTCAGGCCGAGGACGTCGATCGCATCTTCGAGCGCTTCTACACGGACCGACCGTCAACGGAGGATTTCGGGCAGAATTCCGGCCTTGGCCTCTCCATCTCGCGCCAGATCGCCGAAGCCCACGGCGGCACCTTGAAGGCCGAAAACATCGTCGACAAGGCGACCGGCAACGTGATGGGCGCCCGCTTCACCCTTTCGCTCCCAACAGGCACGCAAAAATGACCACAGGCTCCAATGTGCACGGGACGGCGATCGTGATCGGCACAAGGGGGTATCTGTTCGTCGGCCCGTCCGGGGCAGGCAAAAGCGCCATTGCGCTCCATTGCATTGCCGAGGCGCGCGCCCGCGGCCTGTTTGCCGCGCTCGTCAGCGACGATCAGGTTCTGGTGTCAGAAATGGCCGGGCGCCTCGTCGCCCGGGCGCCCGCCAGCATCGCCGGACTGGCCGAAGTGCGGGGCGCCGGCATCGTCAAAATGGAGGCAATCGAGTCCGCCGTGCTGGAGCGGGCGATCCGCCCGATCGAGCCGCCTTTTGCCGAACGCCTGCCGCCGGAGGGCGAAACCGTCGAGGTCCTGCCCTCGCTCTCCCTGCCCCTGACGCGGCTGCCGCTCTTTCCGGGCTGCTCGGCCTTTTCGACACTGACCATAATCCACCCGGAAATCCTGAAAAGTTGACGCCAAAAGCGCCAGCAAAACACGAAATCAGCCATTTTGGGCTTGCACTTGGTCTTTTCATTGACATGATGGCCACCCCAACGGTGGACGGAATTGCTGCGTTGCGGTATTCGCCGTTCGTTTTGAATTGGGAAACTGGAGCGACTGCTGATGATCGGACTGGTGCTTGTCACCCATGGCAAGCTGGCGGAGGAATTTCGTCACGCCCTTGAACATGTGGTCGGTCCGCAAAAGGCGATCGAGACCGTCTGCATCGGCCCCGAGGACGACATGGACCAGCGCCGCCAGGATATCCTGGAAGCCGTCCAGAAAGCCGACCAGGGGCACGGTGTCATCATCCTCACCGACATGTTCGGCGGCACGCCCTCGAACCTTGCGATTTCCGTCATGACCGGCGACGGCATCGAAGTGATCGCCGGCGTCAACCTTCCCATGCTGATCAAGCTTGCCGGCATCCGCGGCGAGAACAACATGGAAAAGGCGCTGATCGACGCCTCCGAGGCCGGCCGCAAATATATCAATGTGGCCAGCCGCGTCCTGAGCGGCAAATAAGGTTTCCCGCCGTCCATGACCGTCTCGAAAGAGCTTCTCATCATCAACAAGCGCGGCCTGCATGCCCGTGCTTCGGCTAAATTCGTCCAGACGGTGGACGGCTACGACGCGGAAGTGACGGTTTCCAAGGACGGCATGACGGTGGGCGGCACCTCCATCATGGGGCTGATGATGCTGGCCGCCAGCCCGGGATGCAGCGTGTTCGTCACCGCGACGGGCGCCCAGGCGCAGCAGGTGCTGGACGCATTGGATGCGCTGATTGCCGACCGTTTCGGCGAAGAAATGTAAACCAAGTGTCGATATAAGGATATAAAGACTTCTTTATATCCGGTTGCTCCAGCTGACGTTTCCTGATAGGAAGCGCCATCACCAAAAGCCAGAAGGCTGGAGACCTCCATGACCACCACGAAGGACTACCACGTCGCCGATATCGCGCTTGCCGATTTCGGCCGCAAGGAAATTCAGATCGCCGAAACCGAAATGCCGGGCCTGATGGCCTGCCGCGAAGAATTCGGCACGGCAAAGCCGCTCAAGGGCGCGCGCATCGCCGGCTCGCTGCACATGACGATCCAGACCGCCGTTCTCATCGAGACGCTGGTCGCACTCGGCGCCGACGTGCGCTGGGCCTCGTGCAACATCTTCTCCACGCAGGACCATGCCGCCGCCGCGATCGCCGCCGCCGGCATCCCGGTCTATGCCGTGAAGGGCGAGACGCTGACGGAATACTGGGAATACACCGACAAGATCTTCCAGTGGACCGATGGCGGCCTCTCCAACATGATCCTCGACGATGGCGGCGATGCCACCATGTACATCCTGCTCGGTGCCCGCGCCGAAGCCGGCGAGAACGTGCTGTCGAACCCCGGTTCGGAAGAAGAGGAAATCCTCTTCGCACAGATCAAGAAGCGCCTTGCTGCAACGCCCGGCTGGTTCACCAAGCAGCGCGATGCCATCCAGGGCGTCACCGAAGAGACTACGACCGGCGTCAACCGTCTCTACCAGCTCCAGCAGAAGGGCCTGCTGCCCTTCCCCGCAATCAACGTCAACGATTCGGTCACCAAGTCGAAGTTCGACAACAAGTACGGCTGCAAGGAATCGCTGGTCGACGGCATCCGCCGCGGCACCGACGTGATGATGGCCGGCAAGGTCGCCGTCGTCTGCGGTTACGGCGACGTCGGCAAGGGTTCGGCTGCATCGCTCAAAGGTGCCGGCGCCCGCGTAAAAGTCACGGAAATCGATCCGATCTGCGCGCTCCAGGCTGCCATGGACGGTTTTGAAGTCGTGCAGCTCGAGGACGTCGTCTCCTCGGCCGACATCTTCATCACCACGACCGGCAACAAGGACGTCATCCGCGTCGACCATATGCGCGAGATGAAGGACATGGCGATCGTCGGCAATATCGGCCACTTCGACAACGAGATCCAGGTCGCCTCGCTGAAGAACTTCAAGTGGACGAACATCAAGCCGCAGGTCGACATGATCGAGTTCCCGAAGGGCAACCGCATGATCCTGCTGTCGGAAGGCCGCCTGCTCAACCTCGGCAACGCCACAGGCCACCCGTCCTTCGTGATGTCCGCTTCGTTCTCCAACCAGGTTCTGGCCCAGATCGAGCTCTTCACCAAGGGCGACGCCTACAAGAACGAGGTCTACGTTCTGCCAAAGCAGCTCGACGAGAAGGTCGCGCGCCTTCACCTCGCCAAGCTCGGCGCCAAGCTGACCGAACTTTCCGACGAGCAGGCCGGCTATATCGGCGTGACGACGACCGGTCCGTTCAAGGCTGAGCACTACAGGTACTGATCCTTACCCGGATTATCCACAACATCTAGAGGCGGTGCGCTTGACAAGGCGCGCCGCCTCTTTTTTGGCCTCGTCCCTTCCCGACGATTCGGTAAACAAGTATCGTTAAGCAGTTGATTCGGCGTTGAGATGCGGACCTTACGCGCCGGATGGGATGTCTTGTCGATCAGGCGGCAAACGGACGGAGACATACCGGGGATGATGTCGGAATTGAAACGAGGCCGTTCCAGGCAGGCTTTCGCCATGCCGGAACGGGACACAGCGCATTCGTTTGCGCTCCAAAAATTTATGGTTAACGGATGGTTTACGAACGGCAGGCGCCGTCTCGTATCGATACTGGCGGCCGGCTCTGCGCTGGCGTCTGTTGCCGGCCCGGCGCATGCGGCTGGCCCCTATCTGGCCACGACCGAAATCGTCACCATTTCCATGCTGCTCGGCGTGATGTCCGCGGCGATGGTTTCTGCCATCTGGATGATCCGCCAGCGCGGCCGCATGGAAGCGGAAAGTCGCGAGCTGAAGGCAAGTCTTGCCGACGCCCGCCACAACGTCTCGCGCCTCCAGGCGCTGATCGGCGACAAGGACCGGCGCATCGTCGTGTGGGACGGCCTTTCCGACAAGCCGGAATTCCTAGGCCAGTTGCCGGCGGAAACCGGCGCTCCGCAGGCCGACCGTGATTTCCTGGCCTTCGGCCGCTGGCTGAAACCCAACTCCGCCGCGGACATCGAACGCGCCGTGGAGCGGCTGCGCTCGCAGGCGCAGAGTTTTGACCTCATCATCGAAACGGCGCGGGACGAAGTCATCGAGGCGCAGGGCCGCGTGTCCGGCGGACAGGCCTTCGTGCGTTTCGTCGCCCTCAACAATCTTCGTGCTGAGGCAGCCGAGTTGAAGCTCGAGCGCGACCGGCTTGTGCAGGCGCTGACCACGCTGCAGGGCCTGCTCGACCAGATCGACCTTCCCGTGTGGCAACGTGCCGGCGACGGATCGCTCGCCTGGGTGAACGAAGCCTATGCCGAGGCCGTCGAGGCGAAGGATGCGGCCAGCGCCGTCCACGAGGGACGCGAACTGCTGCCGGCCATCGCGCGCGAAAAGATCCGCGCCGCCAGCACCTATGATGCCCCCTTCCGCGACAAGGTCTCGACCGTCGTGCACGGCAACCGCAGCTTCTTCGATGTCGTCGACGCGAAAAGCGCGACCGGTTCCGCCGGCATCGCCGTCAACATTTCCGATATCGAGGCCGTGCGCGAGGAACTCGTGCGCACGCTGAAGAGCCATGCCGAGACGCTCGACCATCTGGCAACACCGGTCGCAATCTTCGACGGCGAACAGCGCCTGCAATTCTATAACCAGGCTTTCCAGCGCATGTGGGAGATCGAAACGGCCTTCCTCGAAAGTAAGCCGGGCAATGGCGAGCTGCTCGACAGGCTGCGTGCCGGCGGCAAGCTGCCGGAGCAGCTGAACTGGAAACAGTGGAAGGACGCCGCCCTTTCCGTCTATCGCGCCATCGAAACCCAGACCGACCTCTGGCACCTGCCGAACGGCCAGACGCTGCGCGTTTTCGCGACCGCGCGCCCGCAGGGCGGCGCCACCTGGGTCTTCGAGAACCTGACCGAAAAGGTCGATCTCGAAACGCGCTACAACACGCTGGTGCAGGTGCAGGACGAGACGATCGACCATCTCGCCGAAGGTGTGGCGGTGTTCAGCCCGGATGGGCGCATCCGGCTGTCCAATCCGGCCTTCCGCGCGCTCTGGGGCATCAGCGAGGCGGAGGTGAAATCCGGCACGCATATCCGCGCTATCGAGCAGGCCTGTGCGGTCTCCTACGACAAGCCGGACGGCTGGAAGCGCTTCGCGCACATCATCACCAGCTTCGATGACGAGCGCCCGTCCTGCCAGGGCGTGCTGGAGCTGCGCACCGGCCTGATCCTCGACTTCGCCGTCATTCCGCTTTCCAACGCCCAGACGATGCTGACCTTCGTCAACGTCACCGACAGCGTGCGCGTCAGCCGTGCACTGACGGAAAAGAACGAGGCGCTGCGCAAGGCGGACGCGCTGAAGAACGATTTTGTCCAGCACGTCTCCTATGAGCTGCGCTCGCCGCTCACCAACATCATCGGCTTTGCGGACCTTCTGAAGACGCCGACCATGGGCGAACTCAACGACCGGCAATCGGAATATGTCGATCACATCGCGACCTCCTCGGCCGTGCTGCTGACCATCGTCAACGACATTCTCGATCTCGCCACCGTCGATGCCGGCATCATGGAACTCGACTATAGCGAGATCAACCTGACGGACCTGCTCGACGACGTGTCGATGCAGTTTTCCGACCGCCTGCACGACGCGCAGGTGACGCTGGAAATCACCGCGCCGGACAATCTCGGCACCATCGTCGCCGACCAGCAGCGCCTGAAGCAGATTCTCATCAAGCTGCTCAGCAACGCCGCGAATTTTGCGCCGGAGGGCACGTCCATCGGGCTCAAATGCTGGCGCGAGGGCAGCGACCTTGTCTTCACCGTCTCGGACCGCGGGCCGGGCATCCCGCAGGATGTGCTGAAGACGGTGTTCGATCGCTTCGAAAGCCACGGCCGCCACGGCGGCGCGGGCCTCGGTCTCTCCATCGTCGAAAGCTTCGTCAGCCTGCATCACGGCACCGTCACGATCGATAGCCACGAGGGCCGCGGCACGGATGTCGCCGTCCGCCTCCCCTCCGCGACGATGACGTCGTTTGCAGCGGCGGAATAGGCCCGAAGGACCACCATGTCGCTCGACATCTTTCTCGCCGACGACGCCGCAACCATCCGCTTCGGCGAGGACATGGCGCTCGCCCTGAAGCGCGGCGACTATGTAGCGCTCCATGGCGATCTCGGTGCAGGCAAGTCGACCTTTGCCCGCGCGGTGATCCGCGCCATTGCGGACGATGCCCTGCTGGAAGTGCCGAGCCCGACCTTCACGCTGGTGCAGAGCTATGAGCTGCGCATCCCCGTCGCGCATTTCGACCTCTACCGCATTGCGGACGCTGCCGAGATCGATGAACTCGGGTTCGATGAAGCGCTTTCCGACGGTATCTGCCTCGTCGAATGGCCGGAAAAGGGTTCTGGCGCGCTGCCGACCGACGGGATCACGCTGCGCTTCGTGCACGAGGGTGATGGCCGCCGTGTTGGGATCGACGGGCCGGCGGCAGCACTTACCCGGATTCGGCGCTCGCTGGCGATCCGCGCCTTCCTCGACAATGCCGGCTACCAGAATGCGACACGGCGGCACCTGACGGGCGATGCGTCCGTTCGTGCCTACGAGCATGTCTACACGGGTGAAAAGCGTCTCGTCCTGATGGATTCGCCGCGGCACACGCCGGGACCGATCCTTGCCAAGGGCAAATATTACCAACAGATCGCCCATATCGCCGAAGATGTGCGGCCGTTCATCGCGATTGGCAGATACCTCGTCTCCCGCGACCTTCGTGCGCCTGCCATTTACGACATGGACATCGACCAAGGTATCCTGCTGATCGAAGACCTCGGCAGCGAGGGTGTCCTCGACGCCGATGGCGTGCCGATCACTGAGCGCTACCGCGAAAGTGCCGCCTGCCTTGCGCGCATGCACGGGCAGGTTTTTGCGCGTGATCTGCCTGTCGCCAATGGTATCGTCCACCGCGTGCCGGATTTCGACCGTGACGCCATGCAGATCGAGGTGAGCCTGCTCACCGACTGGTATCTGCCCTGGAAGCGCGGAACGCCGGCAAGCGACGAAGAACGGCGCGACTATATCGCGATCTGGGATGGGCTGATCGAAAGCCTCGCGGAAGCGGAACACAATCTGCTGCTGCGCGATTTCCATTCACCGAACATCATCTGGCGTCCGGAGGCGACCGGCACCGACCGGGTCGGCATCATCGACTTCCAGGATGCGATGATCGGCCCGTCCGCCTATGACGTCGCCTCGCTGGTGCAGGATGCCCGTGTCGACATGCCGGACGGTGTGGCGGACGATGTGCTGGACCACTATCTTTCCCTGCGCGGCAAGGAGGCCGGTTTCGACCGCGAACGCTTCCTGCGCGACTGGCATGTCATGGCGGCACAGCGCAACTGCAAGCTCATCGGCCTGTGGGTGCGGCTGATGCAGCGCGACGGAAAGCCCGCCTATATGCGCCACATGCCGCGCACCTTCCGCAATCTCACGCGTGTGCTCGGCCATCCCGACCTCGCCCCCTTGCGCGACTGGTGCGAAAAGGCTGGAATCCTCGCGACCGAATCATAAGCGCGAGTATCCGATGACAATCGAAGACGCCATGGTGCTGGCCGCCGGCCTTGGAACGCGCCTGCGCCCCATCACCGATACGATGCCGAAGCCGCTGGTGCCCATCGCCGGAAAGGCGATGATCGACTATGGGCTCGACGCGCTGGCAGAGGCGGGCGTGAAGCGCGCCGTCGTCAACGTTCATCACTTCGCCGACCAGATGAAAGCCCATCTCGCAACGCGCACGGAACCAGCGATCATTCTCTCCGACGAAACCGATGGCCTGATGAATTCGGGCGGCGGGCTCGCCAAGGGCTTGAAGCTGCTTGGCCGGGATCCTGTGCTCGTGATGAATGCCGACCTGTTCTGGATCGGCGAGACGCCGGATCGGCCGAGCAATCTCGCCCGGCTGGCCGAGGCCTTCGATCCGGACCGCATGGACATGTTGCTGCTTTGTGTAAAGCTGGAGGACACGACCGGCCACAATGGCAAGAAGGATTTTTCCATGGACACGGCGGGGCACCTCAAGCGCTACAAGGACGGCGACGGTACGCCGTACGTTTATGCCGGTGCCATCGCCATGATGCCTGGTCTGCTGGATGATGCGCCCGACGATGCCTTCAACCTCAACATCTATTTCGACCGGGCGATCGAAAAGGGCCGGCTGTACGGCATCATGCTGGAAGGCCACTGGATCACTGTCGGCACGCCGGACGCGATCGGTGCGGCGGAAGCCGTGATCGGCGCCTTCCGCGAGGCCGCGGCGTGACATTCACCGAAAGGCATGAGGGGTCTCCCCCTCATCCGACCCTACGGGCCACCTTCTCCCCTCGGGGGAGAAGGGGAAACGAGACGTTTACGGTTTTTTCCTTCTCCCCCGCGGGAAGAAGGTGCCGGCAGGCGGATGAGGGGGCGTCTCGCACTGCGACCGCACCTCTCGGAGAACTGTCATGACGGAACGCGGCCGCATCTATTCCATTCCGGCGAGCCTGCCCTTTCTGAAGACGGTGGCCTCGACCCTCATCGACGGCCAACTTGTTCCCGGCTTTACCTATGATCCGGCCGATCCGCTGGCGCTCGCCGACGTGACGGTCTATGTGCCGACCCGGCGTTCGGCCCGCGTGCTGCGCTCGGAATTCGTCGATCTTCTCGGCGGGCGCTCGGCGATCCTGCCGGTCATCCGGGCGCTGGGCGAGACCGACGACGACAGCGGCTTCTTCGATGACGTCACGCCGGCACTGCTCGATATGGCGGAACCGCTTTCCGGGCCGACGCGGCTTATCGAACTCGCGCGTCTCGTGCTGGCCTGGCGCAACCGCCTGCCGGCCGCCGTCACCGCCGTGCATGCCGAAAGCCCACTGGTGGCGCCGGCGAGCCCGGCCGATGCCGTCTGGCTTGCCCGCAACCTCGCCGACATCATCGACGCGATGGAGACGGAGGAGCTCGATTGGCTGGCGCTCGACAATCTCGACGTGTCGAACCATGCGCTCTGGTGGCAGCTGACCGCCGAATTTTTGAAGATCGCCAGCGAATATTGGCCGGCGCGACTGACCGAGCTCAACCGCTCCTCGCCATCGCTCCGGCGCAATGCGACGCTGCATGCCGAAACGGAGCGCTACAGACACGCGCCGCCTGCAGGCCCGGTGATCATCGCCGGTTCGACCGGCTCCATTCCGGCGACGGCCGGCCTTATCGCCGCCGTGGCGGAGCTGCCGAACGGCGTCGTCATCCTGCCGGGGCTCGACCGTTTCATGTCCGACGCCGAATGGCTGCTCGTCGGCCATCAGGGCAGTGCATTGGGCGCACAGAAACCGGATGCAGCCGCCCGCAGTCATCCGCAATACGGCCTCTACCGCCTGCTCGCCCGCATGGGCTGCACCCGCAGTGATGTCGAGCCGCTCGGCACGCCCCACGAAGCGTTGGAGTACCGTGCAAAAGTCCTCTCCAGCGCCTTCCTGCCGACGCAGGCGACGGCAAGCTGGGGCGATGTTCGCGGCGCGCTCGATGTCGAACGACTAGAGGACGCTTTCCGTGACGTCTCGCTCGTCGAGGCGGCCAATGAACGCGAGGAGGCGCTGGCGATCGCCATAACGCTGCGTCTTGCACTGGAAGACGGCGAAGACGCCCAGGCCGCGCTGATCACACCCGACCGCAAGCTCGGGCGACGCGTGGCGGCGGAACTTGCGCGATTCGGCATCGAGGCGGACGATTCGGCCGGCACGCCGCTCCTGTCCACGCCGCAGGGCACGCTTCTGCGGCTCCTGGTCGAGGCGGCGCTGCGTCCCGGCGATCCGGTGCCGCTCGTTGCACTTCTAAAACACCCGCTCGCCCACTTCGGCCTGCCTTCCGCCGACCTCGGCGACGCCGTCACCGCGCTGGAGCTGACTGCGCTGCGTGGCGGCACGGCCGAGATCGACATCTCCACGCTCGAACCCCTGCTCGATGCCGCACTAGAGCGACAGGCGGACGACCGCCATCCACCCGTCTGGCGCACGGCCCTGCCCGAGCAGGCTATCCCGCTGGCGCGTGATCTTGCACGCCGCGTTGCAGACGCCGTCGAGCCGCTGGCCGGCGTGCTGGTGCAGCAAAGCCGCACCGGGCGTCGCTTTTCGTCGAAACTCACCGTTTCCGACTGGGCCGAGCGGACCGGCCGTGCGCTGGAGGCGGTGGCGGTGGATGAGCGCGGCGATCTTGCTGCACTCTGGTCCGGTGAGGCGGGCGATGCCCTTGCCAACCTGCTGAAGAGCGTGATGGAGACGGACGGCCAGATCGAGGCGGACGGGCCGCAATGGTGCGACATCATCGAGGCGCTCGCAGCGAGCGAAAGCGTCAAGCCGCGCTCCATGCGCCATCCCCGCGTCTTCATTTTCGGCGCACTCGAATCGCGCCTGCAGAGCGTCGATACGGTCGTAATCGGCGGGTTGAACGAGGGCACCTGGCCGGGGCAGGCGACGAACGACGCCTTCCTCTCGCGCATCATGAAGGTGGAAATCGGCCTGGAGCCGCCGGAACGGCGGATCGGCCAGCTGGGCCATGATTTGCAGATGGCGGCCGCGACCCCCAAACTGATCCTGACCCGGGCGTTGCGCAACGGCACGGCACCGACCGTCGCCTCGCGCTGGCTGCAACGGCTCATCGCCGTCGGTGGTCCGGTTCTGGCGGCCGATCTGCGCCTGCGCGGCAAGGACGTCATCGACTGGGCAAACCAGCTCGACAAGGGACCCAATGTGGCGAATGCAGCGCGCCCGGCACCGCGGCCACCCGCCGAGCTGCAACCGAAAAAATACTCCTTCAGCCAGATCGGCCGCCTTCGGCGCGATCCTTATGCGATCTATGCCCGGCATATCCTGCGTCTCGATCCGATCGCACCGTTCAACCTCGACCCGGGGCCGGCCGAGCGCGGCTCGCTCTATCACCGCATCGTCGATCGCTTCGTGCGGGAGGAGGCAACGGGCGAGCCCCACACCCTCGTCGCCCGCATCCTGAACGAGGAATTCGATGCGGTCGCGCTGCCGCCGCATATCGATGCCGTCTGGCGTCCGCGGTTTGCCGCGGTCGCCCGCGCCTTCGTGACATGGCATCTCGAACGGGCCGGCGGCGTTCGCGAAAGCCTGACGGAAGTTCCGGCCTCGCTCGATCTCGGTGTCGCCGGTATCCGGCTGACCGGCATTGCCGACCGGATCGACATCCTGCCGGATGGCAGCGCCGATATTCTCGACTACAAGACCGGCAGCACGCCCTCACTCAAGGTGGCACGCGCACTGCTCGATCCGCAGCTGGCACTGGAAGCGGCGGCACTCAAGCGCGGTGCCTTCCGGGGGCCGGGCATCCGTGAGCCGGCAAACCTTCTTTATGTGCGCCTCAAGCCGGGTGAGCGGTTCAAGGCCGAACAGGTCAATAACGAACACGCCAAATCCGCCGGCACGATACCGAAATCCGCCGCCGACCTCGGCGAGGATTCTCTGACGGAGCTGGAAAAGCTGCTGACCGGGCTGATCGAGGGGCGCTACGGCTTCGCCTCCCGGCTCATTCCCGAGCAGGAACGGGACTATGGCGGCGAATACGACCACCTGGCGCGGGTCGCCGAATGGTCATCGGCGGAAAATGGCGGGGAGACCGAGGATGCTTGAGGACGGTGTTCCCAAGGACGATCGGCCCGCCTCCGCCGATCCAGCCACCTGGCTGAGCTGGACGTCGCAGAAACAGGCGACGGCGTCGGATCCCGATCGCTCGGCCTGGGTTTCGGCCAATGCCGGCTCTGGCAAGACGCACGTCCTGACCCAGCGTGTCATCCGGCTGCTGCTCGCCGGCTGCCGGCCATCGGCCATCCTTTGCCTGACCTATACCAAGGCAGCAGCCTCCGAAATGTCGAACCGCGTCTTCGAGCGGCTCGCCGATTGGGCGACACTCTCCGACGCGGAACTGTCCGAGCGCGTGGCCTCCGTCGAGGGCAAGCGGCCGGACCTCCTCAAGCTCGCCGAGGCGCGCCGCCTGTTTGCCCGGGCGCTCGAAACGCCGGGCGGCCTCAAGATCCAGACCATCCACGCCTTCTGCGAGGCGCTGCTGCACCAGTTTCCGCTGGAAGCCAATGTGGCCGGTCATTTTTCCGTGCTCGATGACCGGGCGGCAGCGGTGCTTCTGGCAGATGCCCGCCGCACGCTGCTGACGGCAACGACGAGCGAGGACGACGCGGCGCTGACCGACGCCTTCGCCACCGTGCTCGACATTGCCGACGATACCGGGCTCGAGCGGCTGATCTCCGACATCGTCGCGCGCCGCGGGCCCATCCGGGAGTTTCTTGAAGGCGCGACGAAAGCCGGCGGCGTGGATGTCGTGCTGCGCCGGGAAACCGGGCTCGATCCCAGCGAGACGGCGGAGGACATTCTGGCGTCTTTCTGGCCGCTCGATGGCTTGCAGGGTGTCACGCTTGAATCCTACCTCGTCGCCGCCGAAAATCTTGGTAGCGAGACGGTGAAGGCGTCCGCTGCCGGTTTGCGCGGCCTGATAAAGCTGACGGATGCCGAGGCGCGGCGGGCGGCACTCTACGATCTGTTCTTCACCGGCACCGGCGCGCCGCGCAGCCTGGACCGGTCGTTCTTCTCCAAGAAAGTGCGCGACAGCGCGCCCTATCTGGAAGAGGCGCTGCTGGCCGCGCAGGCGCATATCACGGCCTGCGAAGACCGACTGCGGCGCTTTCGCATGTATGAGGCGACATCGGCAGCCCTTGTCATCGCGGAGCGGCTGATCGGCGACTATGAGGATTTGAAGCGGGCGCGCAGCCTGCTCGACTTCGACGACCTGATCGACCGGACGGCGGCGCTCTTGACCCGTGACCGGGTGAGCGCCTGGGTGCACTACAAGCTCGACCAGGGCATCGACCACATCCTCGTCGACGAGGCGCAGGACACCAGCCCACGGCAATGGCAGATCGTAAAAGCCTTGACCGACGATTTCTTTGCCGGCGAAACGGCGCGCGTTACGGGGCGCACGATCTTCGCCGTGGGCGACGAGAAACAGTCGATCTATTCCTTCCAGGGCGCCCGGCCGGAACGCTTTGCCGAGGAAGGCCGCGAGGTTTCGCGGCGCACGCGGGCGGCGGACACCGCCTTCAGCCCGATCCGCCTGCTGCTCTCCTTCCGCTCGACACGTGATGTGCTGTCAGCCGTCGACCGGGTGTTTCTCGAGGCCGGCAATGCGCGCGGGCTGTCGCCGGATGGCGGGGAGATCGTGCATGCCTCCAATCGCGGGCGCGAGCCGGGGGCCGTCGATATCTGGGAGGTGATCGCCGCACCACCCGGGCTGGACGAGGACGACTGGACCGCGCCCTTCGATGCCGTGGCCGAAGAAGCGCCGATCAACGTGCTGGCGCGGCGCATCGCCGACACGCTGGCGGGCTGGATCGGCCGCGAGACCGTGACGGAAAAGCGCAAGGCGCGGCTGATGGCCGCCGGCGACGTCATCGTGCTTGTGCGCAAGCGCGACGCCTTCGTCAATGCGCTCACCCGCACCCTCAAGCAGCGGCACAACCTGCCCGTCGCCGGTGCCGACCGGCTGGTGCTGACAAAACATATTGCCGTGCAGGACCTGATGGCGCTCGGCCGCTTTGCCGTGCTGCCGGAGGACGATCTTTCCCTTGCGGCGCTGTTGAAGAGCCCGCTGTTCGGCGTCGGTGAGGACGCGCTGTTCGAACTGGCGGCGCGGCGCGGCGAAAAGGAAGGCCTCTGGGCGCGGTTGCGCGCGGCGGGGGAAGAGGATGTCACGTTTTTTTCGATCGTTCGGCGGCTGGAAAATCTTGTCCGTGACGCGCGTGGCCAGTCGGTGCACGACTTTTATGCGCGCATCCTGGGTGCCGGCGGCGGGCGACGGGCGTTTCTTGCCCGGCTCGGGACGGAGGCGGGCGAGATTATCGACGAATTCCTCACCTTCGCGCTGGAGCAGGAGGAAAACGGCCTGCCCGGCCTTCAAGCCTTCGTTTCCACGCTGGAGCTGGAGGCGCCGACGGTCAAGCGCGAGCAGGACAAGGCGCGCGGCGAAATCCGCATCATGACCGTGCACGCGGCCAAAGGGTTGGAAGCGCCGGTTGTGTTCCTCGTCGATGGCGGGGCAAAGGCTTTCAGCCACAGCCACATGCCGACCCTGCGCTTCCTTTCGGCAGAAAACCTCGCCGGCGGCCTACCGGCCTGGCTGCCGCTGAAGGATTTCGGCAATGCTCTGACCGCGACCGATGCGGAGCGCATCAAGGCCGGTGCCGAAGAGGAATACCGCCGGCTGCTCTATGTGGCGATGACACGCGCGGCGGACCGGCTGGTGGTTTGCGGCTATCGCGGGCGGCAGGAGAACAAGGATACCTGGCATCCCATGATCGCGACGGCGCTATTATCCGATAGTGAACGCGCCGTCGAAACGACCTTTTCGACGGCGGGCGAGAGCTGGCAGGGCCTGGCCTGGCGTGAAGCCGGCGCGGCGGCTGTCGGCGACGTCATCGTAGCCTCCATCGAGGAGAAGACCAGAACCATCCTGCCCGAAGCGCTCGGCAAACCCCTGCCGGTGCAGAAAGCCTTGCCGCGGCCGCTGAGCCCATCCGGTGCCGCAGCGGTGATCGAGACGGATGCAGCTGATCTGCTGGTGCCCTCGGCGCTGTTTGCGCGGCGGGGCGGCGGCGGCCCGGATACGGGGCTAGCGCTGGAGCGCGGACGCATCCTGCATCGGTTCCTGCAGGTCCTGCCGTCCTTCGACCCGGGCGAGCGGCCGGAAGCGGCGCGGCGTTATCTCGAACGGGCCGCCGCGAACTGGCCGGCCGCAGCGCGGGCTTCGCTTGTGACAGCGGCGCTGGCGGTGATCGACGACAAGAGCCTTGTGTCGATCTTTTCCCCTGCGGCGCGGGCGGAAGTGTCGATCATGGGCACATTGGCGCTGGGCAGCCGCGACTATGCGGTATCGGGTCGGATCGACCGCATGGCCGTCAGCGAAACGGCGGTGGAGATCGTTGATTTCAAGACGAACCGGGTGCCGCCGGCGTCGGCGGAGGCGATTCCCTTCGAACACCGCGCGCAGCTGGCGATCTACCGGGCGATCCTCGGACCACTCTATCCCGGCCGGGAAATCCGCTGCGGACTGATCTACACGGAAGCGGCGAAAACCTATTGGCTGGAGGCCGGGGTTCTGGAGGCGAGCCTTGCCGAACTCACGTCAAAGTGAGATACCGGGCAGAACAATCCACCATCGGCCGGGCTTGAAACCGCAGGCCAAAAGCATCACATCCTGTGCAACAATCACCATTCAAGGAGAGCCTCATGGCTACCGTTAAAGTCGATCAGTCCAATTTCGAGGCCGAAGTGCTGAATTCCGCCGAGCCGGTCGTTGTCGATTTCTGGGCTGAATGGTGCGGCCCGTGCAAGATGATCGCCCCGGCACTCGAAGAAATCGCCACCGAACTGGCCGGCAAGGTCAAGGTCGCCAAGCTGAACATCGACGAGAACCCGGAACTCGCCGCCAAGTTCGGCGTACGCTCCATTCCGACGCTCGCCATGTTCAAGGGCGGTGAAGTGGCCGATATCAAGGTCGGCGCCGCGCCGAAGACGGCCCTGTCCTCGTGGATTTCCAGCGCCGCCTGATCGGCTGACGGCTGCTTTAAAGAAAAAGCCCGGCTGGAAAGCCGGGCTTTTTGTCGTTCAGGTGGGCGGCGTGCCGTTGTCGGCGAGCACGTCACCGACGAGATAGAGCGAGCCGCCGATCAGGATGCGCGGCGGCACGGAATCTTCCGCGGTGATGTTGCCGATTTCGGCCAGCGCATCGGCGACCGTCAGGAGCGGTGCCGCTTCCAGGCCGGCGCGGGCGGCATCTTCGGCAAGCGCCACCGGATCGAGCCCGGCATCCGAGCCGCGGATCGGCACCGTGAAGACGCGTTCGGCAAGGCCGCCGAAGGGTTCGAAGTAGCCGATCGGATCCTTCGTATTGATCATGCCGGTGATGAGGAAAAGCGGGCGCGCCTCGCGCTCCTCGAAATTCGCCATGGTCTCGGCGATCACCTGACCGGCGCCGGGATTGTGGCCGCCATCGACCCAGATCTCGCTGCCGCGCGGGGCAAGCCGCTGGAGCGTGCCGTCGGTCAGCCGTTGCAGGCGACCCGGCCATTCGACGCGGACGAGGCCCATTTCCAGGGCATGGTCGGAGATGGTGAAACCGGCAGCCTTGACGGTTCGGATCGCAGCAGCCGCGTTGCCATATTGGTGGCGGCCCGGCAGGCGCGGCAGGGGCAGGTCGGCCAGGCCGAATTCGTCCTGATAGACGAGCCGACCGTACTCCTCATGCGCCATGAAATCCTGGCCATAGATGGCATGCGGGCAGCCGAGCCGTTCGGCGGTCTCGATCAGCACGTCGCGGGCGGCCTCTTCCGACTGGTAGCCGATGACGACCGGCGTGCCGCGCTTCATGATGCCGGCCTTTTCCGCCGCGATCAGTTCGACGCGGTCGCCGAGATAGGCCTGGTGGTCGAGCGAGATCGGCATGATGACGCTGACCGCCGGGTGCGGCATGACATTCGTCGCATCGAAGCGTCCACCCAGGCCAACCTCGATGATCGCCACATCCGCCGGATGCTCGGAGAACAGGACGAAGGTAACGGCCGTCAGGATTTCGAATACGGTGATCTTTTCGCCGCCATTGGCTTCCGCGACGCGGCGGACGACATCGGCCAGCACGGCGTCTTCCACGAACTGGCCACGACCGCCCTTGACGCCGATGCGGTAGCGCTCGTGCCAGTTGACGAGGTGGGGCGAGGTGTGGACGTGGACGCCAAAACCCTGGGCCTCCAGGATCGAACGGCAGAATGCCGTAACCGAGCCCTTGCCATTGGTGCCGGCCACATGGATGACCGGCGGTAGTCTCAAATGAGGATCGCCGAGGGCTGCGAGAAGCCGCGTGATGCGGTCCAGCGAAAGATCGAATCCCTTGGGATGGAGGCCGAGAAGCTTCTCGATCTCCGCTGCCGCTTCGCTGGCCGTTACCATCGTCATCTTACCCTCGCGATGAGGTTTTTTACTGCGCCGCAATGGCGACAGCGCCGTTCGCGACGACAGGGGATGCCGCCGCTGCCGGCTTCTTCATCAGGATTTTCAGAAGGCGAGCCAGCGTGTCCGGGATGTCATGGCGCTTGACGACCAGGTCGATCATGCCGTGTTCCAGCAGGTATTCCGACGTCTGGAAGCCTTCGGGAAGTTTTTCGCGGATCGTCTGCTCGATGACGCGCTTGCCGGCAAAGCAGATTTCGGCACCCGGCTCGGCAAGGTGGATATCGCCCAGCATCGCGTAGGACGCCGTAACGCCGCCGGTCGTCGGGTTGGTGAGCACGACGATGTAAGGAAGGCCGGCTTCCTTGAGCATTTCCACGGCCACCGTGGTGCGCGGCAGCTGCATCAGCGACAGGATGCCTTCCTGCATGCGCGCGCCGCCGGAGGCGGGGAACATGACGAGCGGGCATTTTTCGGCAATCGCGCGTTCGAAGGCCTTGATGATCGCCTCGCCTGCGGCAATGCCGAGCGAGCCACCCATGAAGTTGAACTCATGCACGACGGCGACGAGCTTGACGCCGCGCGACTTGCCGACGCCGGCGACAATGGTGTCTTCCAGATCGGTCTTGGTGCGGCTGTCGCGCAGGCGGTCGGTGTACTTCTTCGAATCGCGGAATTTCAGCGGATCCTGCGCCACCTTCGGCTGCTGCAGGGCCTCGTAGACGCCGTCGTCGAACAGATCCTTGAGCCGTGCCTTGGCCGGCATCTTCATGTGGTAGCCCGAGGCGGGGATGACCCACTTGTTTTCCTCGAGATCGCGGTGAAACACCATCTCGCCGGTTTCCGGGCACTTGATCCAGAGGTTTTCCGGAACGTCCCGGTCGGGGCGGCCAAGCATCGAGTTGATCTTCGGCCGAACGTAATTCGTGATCCAGTTCACGGTCTAGACTCCCGTTATAATGGTGGTTCCCATGTGGGAACTTTACTCCGCCGCCGCAAGGCGCGACGCACGCACGCCCGATGCGAGGCTCATGACCAGCGTCTCGACGCCGGCAACGGTGGCGGCACTGGCCTTGCCGTCCGCCGTCAGGCTGGAGGCGATCTGGTTGACGATGGCAGTGCCGACGACGACACCATCCGCCGAAGCGCCGATGGCGCGGGCGTGTTCCGCCGTCTTGACGCCGAAACCGACGCAGACCGGCAGCGTCGTATGCGCCTTGATGCGGCCGACGGCGCCGCCGATGAGCGACGGATCCGGCAGAGCCGAACCGGTGATGCCGTTCATCGACACATAATAGACGAAGCCCGAGGTGTTTTTCAGCACTGTCGGCAGGCGTTTTTCATCCGTGGTCGGTGTTGCCAGACGAATGAAGTTGATGCCCTTGGCAAGCGCCGGGATGCACAGTTCGTCGTCCATTTCCGGTGGCAGGTCGACGACGATCAGGCCGTCGATGCCAGCTTCAAGCGCCTCGTCGAGGAAGCGGTCGACGCCGTAGATGTAGATCGGGTTGTAATAGCCCATCAGCACGATTGGCGTCGCGTCGTCGTGCTTGCGGAAGTCGCGGGCCATCTGGATCGTCTTGGCGAGCGTCTGGCCGCCGGCGAGCGCGCGCTGGCCGGCCAGCTGGATCGCCGGGCCATCGGCCATCGGGTCGGAAAAGGGCATGCCGAGTTCGATGACGTCGGAGCCTGCCTTCGGCAGCGCCTTCATGATCTCCAGCGAGCTGGTGTAGTCCGGGTCGCCGGCCATGAAATAGGTGACGAGGGCCGGGCGGCCTTCCGCTGCGATATCCGCAAAGCGTTTGTCCATGCGTGCGGTCATCTTAGAGCTCCATGCCGAGGATCTTGCCGACGGTGAAGATATCCTTGTCGCCGCGGCCGGAGAGGTTCATCAGGATGATCTGGTCCTTGCCCATCTTCGGCGCGCGCTTGATGACTTCGGCGATGGCGTGGCTCGGCTCGAGCGCCGGAATGATGCCTTCGAGCTTCGTCAGCAGCTGGAAGGCTTCCAGCGCTTCATCGTCCATGATCGGCACATATTCGGCGCGACCGATCTGGTGCAGCCAGGCATGTTCGGGGCCGATGCCGGGATAGTCGAGGCCGGCGGAAATCGAATGGCCTTCCTTGATCTGGCCGTCCGCATCCTGCAGCAGGTAGGTGCGGTTGCCATGCAGCACGCCCGGCGAACCGGCGGTCAGCGAGGCACAGTGCAGGTCGCCGTCAAGGCCCTTGCCGCCGGCTTCGACGCCGACGATCTGCACGCTCTTGTCGTCGAGGAAGGGATGGAAGATGCCGATGGCGTTCGAACCGCCGCCGACGGCCGCGATCACCATGTCCGGAAGGCGACCCTCGGCGGCCAGAAGCTGCTCGCGGGCTTCCGTGCCGATGACGGCCTGGAAGTCGCGCACCATCTCCGGATAGGGGTGCGGGCCTGCGGCGGTGCCGATCAGGTAATAGGTATCGTCGACATTGGTGACCCAGTCACGCAAGGCCTCGTTCATGGCGTCCTTCAGCGTGCCGCTGCCCGCCGTCACCGGCTTCACTTCGGCACCGAGCAGCTTCATGCGGAAAACGTTCGGCGCCTGACGCTCGACATCCGTCGCGCCCATATAGACGACGCAGGGGAAGCCGAAGCGTGCGGCAACGGTGGCCGACGCCACGCCATGCTGGCCGGCACCGGTTTCCGCGATGATGCGCGTCTTGCCCATGCGCTTGGCGAGCAGGATCTGGCCGATGCAGTTGTTGATCTTGTGCGAACCGGTGTGGTTCAGCTCTTCGCGCTTGAAATAGATCTTTGCGCCGCCGAGATGCTGCGTCAGGCGCTCGGCATAATAGAGCGGGCTCGGCCGGCCGATATAGTGCGCGCCGAGATCCTTCAGCTCCGCCTGGAACGCTGGATCGGTCTTCGCCCTGTCCCACTCGTCCTGAAGCTCGAGGATCAGCGGCATCAGGGTTTCGGCAACGAAGCGGCCCCCGAAAATGCCGAAACGGCCGTCCTCGTCCGGACCCTCGCGGTACGAATTCAGGTTGGGTGACTGGTTCACTTGCCTCTCCCTGCGACGGCGGTCTCGTGTTCCGCTTTTCGTGCCGCTTCAAAAAACGCTTCGATCAGGCCGAGATCCTTGACGCCCGGTGCGCTTTCGACGCCGGAGCTGGCATCGATGCCCGGTGCGCCGGTCAGCCGGATGGCCTCGGCGAGATTATCCTTGTTCAGCCCACCGGAAAGCATGTAATCGACGCCGTCGTCAAGCAAATGCATGAGCGTCCAGTCGAAGGACACGCCATTGCCGCCCGGAAGTTCGGAGCCGGCCGGCGGCTTGGCATCGAACAGGAACCGGTCGGCGATGCCGATATAGGGTTCGATCTTCTTCAGATCGTCCGCGTCGCGCACCGAAAAGGCTTTCATGACAGGCAGGCCATAGACCGCCTTGACGTTCAGCACGCGTTCCGGGGTCTCGCTGCCGTGCAACTGGAGAATGTCGGGTGAAAGCTGGTCGACGATCTCGTCGAGTTCGTCATTGTCGGCATTGACCGTGACGGCGACGATCTTCACCCGGCCGCGCACGCGATCCGCCAGACGGCCGGCATCCGAGGGCTCGATGTTGCGCGGGCTTTTCGGAAAGAAGATGAAGCCGATATGCGTGGCGCCGAGCGAAACAGCCTTGTCGACGGCCTCCTCGGTCTTCAGCCCGCAGATCTTGATGTCCAGTGACGTGTCGCGTGTCATGGGCAGGGAAGTCGCACGATTTTCCCGAAGAGTCGAGCCGAAAGACGGCGGCGAATCGTCCGGAACCGGCACCCTTGCATGACAGCCCGGCGGTCCCATATGGGTTGAAGATACAGACTGGAGACCTCCATGCGGCTCATCATTGCCATCCTCCTGCCCTTTCTCGTGTTTTTCACCATCGGGCGGCCGATTGCCGGCATTATTTGCCTCATCTTGCAGATCACGCTGATCGGCTGGCTGCCCGCCGCCATCTGGGCCGTCTACGCTCTGGGGCAGTATAATACGGACAAGAAAATCCGGGATGCACTGGGCGACCGACGCTAGGTATCAGCCGAAATCCAGGGCGTGCAGCAGGCTGCCATTGCGCTTCAGCCAGCGTTTCGCCTCTTCCGTGGTCGGGCAGAGCTGTTCACACAACGCCCAGAAGGCCGGACTGTGGTTCATCTCGCGAAGATGCGCTACTTCGTGGGCCGCGAGATAGTCGATAACACCGGGCGGCGCCATGGCGATGCGCCAGGAAAAGCTGAGGGCGCCATCGGCTGAACACGAGCCCCAGCGGCTGCGCGTATCACGCAACGTCAGCGACTTCACTTTCTTACCGATGCGGCCGGCATGAACGGCGACGAGCCTGTCCAGCTCCAGCCGCGCCTCCTTCTTCAGGAAATCACTGATGCGGCGCGGAATGCTCTCTTCCATGCCGCCGACGCGCAGCACCGCCTCCTCATCGATGATCAAGGCTTCCGTCAGGCCGCGCAGCCGGCCCGTCGCCTCGATCCGGTGGGAAATACCACGGATCATCACATAGCCGCCATCCGCCAGTTCGTTCGTCGTGCGAAACTTTGCCAGCTTGGTCATCAGCCAGCCCTGATGACGATCGAGGAAGTCGCGGATATCGCGCTCCGGCACGCCGCTCGGCACCGTCATGCGCAGCGCCCGCCCGCCGGGCTCGATGCGCAGCGTCAGGCGCGTCGCGCGAAAATCCCGCCGGATGGTGAGCGGCAGGCGCCTGCCGTTGACGTCGACCTCACGCCTTTCCGGCGGGGGCGGCGTCTTCAGGGCCTTGCGCGGCTTGCGAAGCGAGGAAAACATGCTGCCTTTCATAGCCGATTCGGCCCCGACTGAAACGCCCCGACGAAAAAACCGGCGCCTGGGCGCCGGTCGGGAATTCACCACCCTCTCTCCTGTCATGGTCGGGCTTGACCGACCAACCATGCCGCGGACGCTGCGTGGATCCTCGGGTCAAGCCCGAGGATGACGAAGGGGGGCGACGCCTACGTAGCGGGGAAGCCCGGGACGTCGCCATGGCCGGAGGCGCGGCGTTCGCGCATGAAGCGGTCGAACTCCTCCTGGTCCTTGGCGCGGCGCAGCTCGCGGCTATAGGCATCGAACTCCTCGCGCATTTCGTCAAGCTTGCGGCGCTCCTCGTCGAGGCGGGCGAGCTCGGCGTCACGCCAGTCGTCGAAGGCGACGTTGCCGGTGGCGGCGCGGAACGCGGAACGACCGCGACCACGGCCGAACTTGCTGCGGCAGGAGGCGAACATGCCATCGAGATTATCGTTGGCGTCTTTCTTGAAGGATTTCAGGCGGTCGCCGAAGATGATGTAGGCGAGCATGGCGAGGCCGAGCGGCCAGAACACCACGAAGCCAAGCACCATCAGGGCGATGGTCGCAGGCGTCCAGTCCGGACGGATCAGTGCTGACTGGTTCATGTGCAATCTTCCTCACGATCGGCGGAAACCACCTCGGTTTCCACTGATTCCGATGTGGTTAGACCGCCCATCGCGTTCAAGACGATGTCCGATGAATTCGGACAAGTGCCTGAAAGCAGCCCGAAAAATCAGGAAGCAGCGCTCGACTTGCCGCCCTTGATAACACGAGGCATCGGCTTCGCCTTCGCGCTGCGGGCATGTTCGTGCATGAACGCCACGATGCGCGGCGCGATCTCCTTGCGGAAGCGCGAGCCGTTGAAGACGCCGTAATGGCCGACATCCGGTTGCATGTAGTGCATGCGCATATGGTCCGGAATGTTGGTGCAGATGGTCTGCGCCGCCTTGGTCTGGCCGACGCCGGAAATGTCGTCGTTCTCGCCTTCGACGGTGAGGAGCGCCACATTACGGATCGCCGTCGTATCGACGGGACGGGCGCGGTGCATCATCTCGCCCTTCGGCAGAGCATGTTTCATGAAGACCGTTTCGACCGTCTGCAGATAGAACTCCGCCGTCAGGTCCATGACCGCCAGATACTCGTCGTAGAAATCCCGGTGCTTTTCGGCAGCGTCACCATCGTTCTTCACGAGATGTGCAAAAAACTCCTTGTGCGCGACGACGTGGCGATCGAGGTTCATCGACATGAAGCCGGAGAGCTGCAGGAAGCCCGGATAGACCATGCGCATGACGCCCGGCTGCGGCCACGGCACCGGCATGATGACATTGTCGCGGAACCAGTCGATCGGCTTTTCTTCCGCGAGCTTGTTGACCGCGGTCGGGTTGATGCGCGTGTCGATCGGCCCGCCCATCAGCGTCATGCTGGACGGCGACAGCGGGTCATTGTCGGCTTCCATGACGGCAACAGCGGCCA
Source organism: Shinella sp. GW821-FHT11G07 (assembly GCF_058808115.1). Lineage (NCBI taxonomy): Bacteria > Pseudomonadati > Pseudomonadota > Alphaproteobacteria > Hyphomicrobiales > Rhizobiaceae > Shinella > Shinella sp. GW821-FHT11G07. The sequence goes on along the minus strand of NZ_JBXARJ010000005.1, from coordinate 355,051 downwards.
GCACCGGCACGGCCGGCTGGCAGACGGCGACCACATGCGTATCCGGACCCAGCGCATGCAGCATCTGGATAACGTAATCGATATAGTCGTCGAGATCGAAACTACCATCGGAAAGCGGCACCATGCGCGCATCCACCCAGTCGGTGATATGCACTTCCGCATGCGGCAGCAGCGCTTCGACCGTGCCGCGCAGCAGCGTTGCATAGTGGCCGGACATCGGCGCGACGATCAGGACCTTCGGGTCCTTGCGGTGGCCGGCCGGCAGACACCGCTCGAAATGGATGAGATTGCAGAAGGGCTGTTTCCAGACGACCTTTTCGTGAACCGAAATGGTCTGGCCATCGACAACCGTGGTGGGAAGGCCGAATTCCGGCTTGCCATAGCGGCGGGTGGTGCGTTCGAGCACTTCGAAGCCTGCGGCCATGGTGCGGCCGAACGTGGTATGCGTCAGCGGATTGAGCGGGTTGCGGAACGCCATGCGCATCTGGTCCGCGACGACACGCCAGGGTGCCATCATCGCATGGTTGAGTTCGTAGAGCTGATAGTACATCGGACGCGTTACCCCATTTCCCGGTGCAAGGCCCAAGCCCGCTGCACCACCGGTTTCCGCAGATGCGAAAAGACTAACATGTTTTCGCTGCGTGGCAACACGCCGCATGTCCATCCTAAGCCCGCGAACCTTTCGCGGGCATGAACAGAATTCTGCCCTTCGCCGGGTTTCCGGCCCCGTTCAGGCAGCAACGCGCACGATCGCCTTGATGAGGCCGGCCTTTTCCGCCGCCCAGCGGGCAAGGTCGAGGGGAACGCGCTCCAGCGTGGTGCGATGGGTGACGAGCCTGTCCACCGGGATCTGTCCCGCGCGGATCGCCGCCATCACATGCTCGAAATCGACGCGCGTCGCGTTGCGGCTGCCGACCAGCGTCATTTCCCGCTTGTGGAACTCCGGATCGGAGAAACGGATCTCGTCCTTCACCACGCTGACCAGCACGAGCGCGCCGCCATGGGCGACATAGGCGAAGGCCGCTTGCATCGACGCTGCGTAGCCGGTGGCATCGAAGACGACATCGAAACCGTCGCCGCCGGTGGCATCCAGTACCATCTGCGCCGCCGCCGAGCCCGCGACGATGCCGTCGTCGAAACCGAACCGCTCCCTGGCCATGGCGAGGCGTTCGGTGGACGTGTCCATCAGCGTCACGGCGTGGCCGGCAATGCGGGAGAACAGTGCGGTGCCCAGGCCGATCGGTCCGGCGCCGATCACCAGCGCCCGGGATCCTGCGGGCGCCAGCGAGCGGCGCACGGCATGGGCGCCGATCGCCAGAAACTCCACGGTCGCGGCCGCCTCCAGGGAAAGACCGTCAGCCGGATAAAGATTATCGGCCGGGACGAGGATTTCCTCACAGAGCGCGCCATCCGTATGCACGCCGAGAACGCGGATCGCGGTGCAGCAATTGGGCTTGCCCTTCCGGCAGGCGATGCAGGTACCGCAGGAAATATAGGGGTTCACCACGACAGGAGCACCGACAGCAAGTGCGCTCTGGCCGGGGTCGGTGACGATGGCGGAGACTTCGTGGCCCATCACCCGGGGATAGTCGAGGAATGGGTGTTTGCCTTCGAAGATGTGGTAATCGGTGCCGCAGATGCCGACATGGCTGACGGCGACGCGCACCCAGCCGTCGGGCGGTGCGCCCGGGTTTTCACGGACAGCAATCTCCAGCCGGCCGGGTTCGATGCAGACGATGGCTTTCATCTCAGCGGCTTCCGCGGCGGCGCAGCTGGTCGAAATAGACGATGACGATGATCAGCAGGCCGGTGATGATGCGCTGCCAGAACGAATTGACGTTCAGGAGGTTCGCGCCGTTGTTGATGGTCGCCAGGATGAAGGCGCCGAGCAGCGGGCCGTGCACCGAGCCCACCGCGCCGAACAGGCTGGTGCCGCCGATGACCGACGAGGCGATCGCCTGAAGCTCCCAGCCTTCCGCCTGCGTGGCATTGCCGATGCCGATGCGCGAGGCGAGCAGCAGGCCGACGAAGGCGGCGCAGGTGGCCGAGAGAATATAGGCGAGGTAGATTGTGCGGTTGACATTGACGCCGGACAGCCGCGCTGCCTCACTGTTCGAGCCGACGGCGAAGAGATAGCGGCCGAAGCGCGAGAGATGCAGGAAGACGAAGGCCGGGATCGCAACGAGGATGACCATCCAGAACAGGCTCGGCACGCCGAGGAAATCGGTGCGGGAGAAGTTCGTGAAGCCTTCATGGTTGATCGAGATCGTCGAGCCGTTGGTGATCAAGAGGCCGATGCCGCGCAGCGAGGTGAGCGTGGCGAGCGTGATGATGAAGGGTGGCAGGCCCATGCGCACGATGCCGAACCCATGGAAGGCGCCGATCGCAACCCCCATCAGCAGCGTCAGGATGATCGACGCCCAGAGCGGCACGCCGGCCTGAAGCAGCCAGGCGACGATGACGCTGGTGAAGCCGACGATCGCGCCGACGGACAGGTCGATGCCGGCGGTGATGATGACGAAGGTCTGGCCGACCGCGAGGATCGCCGTCATCGCGCCCTGGCGCAAAAGGTTGCTGATATTGCCCGGCGTCCAGAAGGCATTGGTCGACAGGCCGAGCAGCAGCCAGAGGAACAGCAGAAGCCCGAGCAGCGTCAGGCCAAGCAGGATGTTGGTGCCCCTCTTCGGCGCCGGTGCGCTTTCCGTCGTCGTGTCCACGCTCATGTTTCTTCTCCTTGTTTTCGCGCGGCGCTCAGATGCCGATGGCCTGGGTCAGGACGTCCTCGTGCGAGGCCACCCGATGGTCGTGGCTGGCGACGAGCCGGCCGCCACGGAAGACATGCAGCCGGTCGGAAAGCTCGTAGACTTCCGGCAGGTAGGACGAAATGAGGATGATGCCGGCGCCCTTTTTCAACAGTTCGCCGAACAGGCGGTAAATTTCCGCCTTGGTGCCGACATCGACGCCGACCGTCGGCTCGTCGAAGATGAAAAGCCGGGCGCCATGGCTCAGCCATTTGCCGATGACGATCTTCTGCTGGTTGCCGCCGGACATGGCCGACGCCAGCACGCGGCGCGACGGGGTCTTGATGCGAAGATCGCGGATCTGCCGGTCGGCATTCGCCGCCTCGTCACCCTTGCGGATCACCAGTCCAGAACTCAGCCGCTTCAAGACCGGCAGGTTGATGTTGAGGCCGATGGGCAGGTTGAGGCAGAGGCCCTGATCGCGACGGCTCTCCGGCGCCAGCGCGATGCCGAGTTCCATCGCGGTGCGTTCGTTGCGGATATCGACCTTCCTGCCGTCCCAGAAGATTTCACCGGAAGAAAGCGGCTGGCGGCCATAGAGGCCGAGCGCGAACTCGCTGCGGCCGGCACCGATCAGGCCGTAAAGGCCGACGATCTCACCCGCGCGCACCGTTAGCGAGACATCCTCGAAACCCGGGCCGGACAGGCCCTTCGTCTCGACGATGACATTGCCGATCGGCACCTTTTCCTTGTGGTAGATCTGCTCGATCGTGCGGTTGATCATCAGCGCGATCAGCTCGTTCTCGTTGGTCTCGCCGATCAGGCGCGTGCCGACATGGGTGCCGTCGCGCAGAACCGAGACACGGTCGGCAAGCTCGAACACTTCCTCCATGCGATGGCTGATATAGACGATGGTGACGCCCTGATCGCGTAGCCGGCGAATGAGCCGGAAGAGCTGGGCCGATTCCTGGCGCGTCAGATAGGCGGTCGGCTCGTCGAAGATCAGGAAACGGATGCCGCGCATGGCGGCCTTGGCGGTCGCCACCAGCTGCTGCTGGCCGATGGTGAGATTCTGGAGGGGTGCGGCGGCCGGCAGCTGGAAACCGAGATCATCGAGCACCGCCTGCGCCGCGCGCTCCATGGCACCCTTGCGCATCAGCCCGTAGCGATCCATCTCGTCGCCAAGGAACATATTGGCCGCCACAGAAAGGTGCGGGCAGAGCACCACTTCCTGATGCACGGCATTGATGCCGCGGGAGATGGCCTCGGTTGGGGTCGCGAGTTGCACGGGCTTGCCGCACCAGAACACCTCGCCGGCCGTGCGGCGGATGACCCCGGTCAGGAGCTTGATCAGCGTCGATTTGCCGGCGCCGTTTTCGCCGACGATGGCGTGGATTTCGCCAGCGAGAAAAGTCACCGTTGCCGGTTTCAGCGCCTCGACCAGGCCGTACTTCTTCTGAAGCCCGCGCAGTTCGACGATCGGCGCGCCACGCGGCACCGTTTCGGATTCAGCGAGCTTCGCCTCGTCTTCATGCCGATGGCTGAGCTCTTCAAGGCTGCTCATCGCTGTCTCCTCCCGACTGCGTGGAAAGCGTCCCGCCCGGATCATGCGACCCGGGCGGGAGATGGTCAAACGGTCAGATCTTCGGGTTCAGCAGCGCGTCGATCTTCGGATCAGCCATGTTCTCCTTGGTCACGAGATTGGCACCGGTATCGACGAAGGTTTCCACCTTTTCGCCCTTGGAGACGGCGAGCGCCGTCTTCACGCCGTCATAGCCCATGCGATAGGGATCCTGCACGACGAGGCCGGCAAGCACGCCTTCCTTGAGGAAGCCGACGGTCTTTTCGTCGCTATCGAAGCCGATGACCTTGATCTTGTCGCCGAGCTTGTTTTCGGCGATCGCCTGGCCGACGCCCTGCGCCATGATGAGGTTGGAGGCGAAGACGCCGACGAGGTTGGGGTTGGCGGTGATGAGGTCGGTCATCATGTTGAGGCCGGTGGTGGCCTGGCCGTCCGCATATTTATCGGCAACGACCTTCAGGCCCGGATATTTCGTCTTGACCTGATCGAGGAAACCCTCGCGGCGCTGGTCGAGCGAGCCGACGCCCGGCAGGCTGGTGATGATGGCGATTTCGCCCTCTTCCTTGCCGGATACTGCCTTGATCGCGGCAGCAAGACCATCAGCCGCGATGCGGCCGCCCTGCACGTTGTCGGTGGTCAGGAACGAGGTGAAGGCCTTGGAATCCGCGCCCGAGTCGATGCCGATGATCGGAACGGACTTGGCCGCTTCATCGACCGGCTTGCCGAGCGCCTTGAATTCCGTCGGCGAAATGACGACGGCGGCCGGGCCGCCCGCGACGGCGTTTTCAAGAATGGTGATCTGGCCGTTGATGTCGGATTCCGACTGCGCGCCGAGTTCCGGCACGTTGACGCCGAGATCCTTGCCGGCAGCGCGGGCGCCAGCCAGCACGATCTGCCAGTAGAAGGACGTGGTGTCCTTGACGATGATCGGGATGGTGACGTCCTGCGCGAAGGACGCGGCAGGGGCCATGGTGGCGAGGACTGCGGCACTCGCCAGCGCCGTGAAGGCGCGGCGAGACAGAAGCGATCTTACAATGCTCATCAGATTTCTCCTCTCAGATGCTTCCTGTTCCTCTTTGGATCGGGCCGCAGGAAGCGAACAACTCGACCTTTTATCGATAAAAAACATTTATGGATCAAACTATACCCGCCTGCCATCCTTGGCAAGCAAGCAATTCTCACTATAAAGGCTGCATTTCCAAGCGTTCCAGTCCATTGCCCTCCGTCCTCCCAAACGGTGGCTGCCAGGTGATTAGACCCGGTAGACCTCATGCGGGTGCACGACACCCTTCTTCAGAATGATGTTGCCATAAAGCCGGAATTCCGTCGTCGCGACAATATAGGCCGCCTTCTTCGCCATCTCATAGAAGGCAAAACGCTCGACCGCATGGACGGTGAAATCGCCGGCCAGTTCGCGCACCACATCCTGAAACGTCGCGCAGATCTCGGGAACCGCCGTCGGATCGCCAACAACCTCCATGCGCCAGGCAGCCTGCGGCACGAACGTATCGAGCGGCATATGCGCCAGCACCGCTTCGGTGATCGACACCGCATCGACGCCGTCCGCCCGGATCACCTTGGGGCCTAGAAAACTCGACGGGAAATTCGCGTCGGCGATGACGATATCGTCGCCATGGCCCATGGTCCTGATCGCGTGCAGCAGGTCCGGCCCGAGCAGCGGATGAATGCCTTTCAACATGGTTTTGCGATCCTCCCAGATCGACATTACTGCCGGACGGCGTCTTCTCCCAGTTCGGGCGCCACCAGCGTGTACGGCTCGAAAGCCGGGTAAATATCCTGCGGCACGTCCATGCGCGCGAGCGCCATGTTGCGGTGCAGACTTTCAGGCTTCGCCGTGCCGAGCAGGACAGACGCCACGGCCGGGTGCTGCAACGGGAAATGCAGGGCGGACGCGGCAAGCGGCAGACCCTTACCCTCTGCAATCCCCACCATCGCGCCGACCTTGGCCAGGATATCCGGCGTCGCCGGCATATAGTCGAAATGCGCGCCCGCGACCGGGCCGGTCGCAAGGATGCCGGAATTGAAGACGCCGCCGACCACCAGCGACGTGCCCTTTTCCACGCAGAGCGGCAGAAGCGCGTCCACCGCAGAACGATCGAGCAACGTGTAGCGGCCGGCGAGCAGGATGGCGTCGAGATCGGCATGGCGCATGACATCGAGGCAGACGGGAACTTCGTTCACACCAAGCCCGAACGCGCTGATGACGCCGGTGGATTTCAATTCGGCAAGCGCCTTGAGACCGGAGTCGAGCAACTGCCTGATATAGACGGCGTTGCGCTCGGCACCATGTGTGTAGACGCCGATATCGTGCACATAGAGAATATCGATACGATTGAGCCCCAGCCGCGCGTAGCTCAATTCGACGGACCGCATGATGCCGTCATAGCTGTAATCGTAGAGCACATCGAAGGGCAACGGATCGACAAAACCATAGTTCGGCACCCTGTCGTCCGGCACCGGCACCATGACACGGCCGACCTTTGTGGACAGCACATAGCTACCCGTCGGCTTCTCGCGCAGAAAGTCGCCGGTGTAACGCTCGGCGAGCCCAAAGCCGTACCAGGGCGCGGTATCGAAATAACGAAGCCCCTCGTCCCAGGCGGCATCCAGGGTGGCCATCGCGGTGTCGCGCGGGCAGGCGCGGTACAGCCCGCCAAGCGATGCCGTGCCGAAACTGAATTCGGTGACGGCAAGATCCGTCCTCCCGATGGTCCTCGTCTTCATGCGACCTCCCCGCCGATGTCCTCTCATCGGCGTTTTGTCTTTTATCGACAATAGACAGATCGTCGTCAATGGGTAATATGCAGGAAGGAGGAAGCGGGAGGATGACAGCGGACGGCGCCTTGCGCGCCGGGCGTCTGGCCATTTGCCCGGTCAGCCATTAAGGGACGCGACACCTCGAGAACCGGCGGCACCCATGGCCAAACAGAACAATGTCTTCAAGGACGCTTTCAATCGCTGCGTCAAGCTTCTGGAGCAGACGGCGAGCCTGCCGTCCGAGCCGGAACTCGGCGCCACGCTCGGCGTCAGCCGCACGACCGTGCGGGCGATCCTGACCCGGCTGGAAGACGTCGGCCTGCTGACCTGGGAAAAGCGGCGCAAGATCGTGCTGAGAAAACCCGTCGCCGCCGATTATTTTCCCACCGAGGAGACGGATTCGCTTTCCGAAATCATCGAGCGCAGTTTCATGCGCCGGATTCTCGCCGGCGGCGCCGAACCCGGCATGCAGATCAACGAGCTGGAGCTGGCCCGCGAGATCGGCATCGGCACGACGAGCGTGCGCGAATTCCTCATCCGCTTCAGCCGTTTCGGGCTCATCGAAAAGCGGCCAAACAGCCATTGGGTGCTGAAGGGGTTTACCCGCGAATTCGCGTTGGAGCTGACGGAAGTGCGCGAAATGTTCGAACTGCGTTCGGCCGCCGCCTTCGCCCGCCTGCCGGAGGATCATCCGGCCTGGCAGGAACTCGACGCGATCGAGGCCGTGCATCACGCGATCCTCGCCGATATCGACAATCGTTACCTGGATTTCTCCGAACTCGACGAGCGTTTTCACCTCCTGGTGCACCGCGCCTCGAAGAACCGTTTCATCGTCGATTTCTACGATGTGATCGCCATCGTCTTCCACTACCACTACCAGTGGAACAAGACGAATGCGCGCCAGCGCAATGCCCGGGCACTTGAGGAACATCTCGCCTATATCGCCGCCCTGCGCTCGCGCGACGCGATCGAGATCGAGCTCGCCTGCCGGCAGCATCTCAAATCCGCGCGCGAAACACTGCTGCAATCCATCAACTGAGATGACCGCCATGCCGACGCCTATCGTACAATTCGGAACCAGCCGTTTCCTTCAGGCGCATGCGGATCTCTTCGTCAGCGAGGCCTTGGAAAAGGGCGAGGCGCTCGGCCCCATCACCGTCATCCAGACGACCGGTTCGCCCGAGCGCGCCGGACGCCTCGCCGCGCTGGCGGCACCGGGCGGCTATCCCGTCATCGTGCGCGGCCGACAGGACGGCCGTGACATCGAGCGCGAACTGCGGGTGACCAGCGTCACACGCGCGCTTTCGACGGCAAACAATTGGGATGAAGTCCGGCGGGTTTTTTGCGAGGAAGCCGATGTCGTGCTGTCGAACACCGGCGACACCGGCTACGACGTGGGCGGGAACGATCTTGCGAGACCGGTTCCGGCCTCGTTTCCCGGCAAGCTTCTGGCGCTGCTCCACTACCGTTTTCAGGCGAATTCGCGCAAGCTGACCGTATTGCCCTGCGAACTCGTATCCAGAAACGGCGACGTGCTGAAGCGCCTGATCCTCGACCTCCAGGCCGTCCGTTACCCGGAGTCTGAATTTCGCGAATGGCTGCAGACCGACGTGGTCTGGGCCAATACGCTGGTCGACCGGATCGTCTCCGAGCCGATCGAGCCAGCCGGCGCGGTGGCGGAACCCTATGCGCTGTGGGCAATCGAAAACCAGCCAGGCCTGACCGTGCCGTGCCGGCATCCCGCCATCCACATCGTCGACGACCTGACGCCCTTTGAAAAACTGAAACTGCACATCCTCAATCTCGGCCACACCGTGCTGGCCGATTTCTGGATGAAGGAAAACCGCCCGGCGGACGAGACCGTGCAGGCGATGCTGCGTGATGCCGATATCCGGCAACGGCTGCTTTCCCTCTACAGGGCCGAGATCATCCCCGGCTTCGCTGCGAAGGGTTTATGCAGGGAAGCGGAGGCCTATGTCGCCGCAACGGTGGAGCGTTTCGACAATCCGTTTCTCGATCACCGCATGCGCGATATCGCCAACCACCACGCGGAAAAGCTCCGCCGCCGCCTCGTCGACTTTCACGCCTGGACGCCTGATGTCCCGAAGCCGGTGCTGCTGGAAATCGCTGGCGTTCAATAACCGCCGCCGCGCTTGTCGGAGACATCTTCACCAAGGAAACGGCGGCGAAGGCCGTCAACCGCCGAAACGAGGCAGTTCACGTCGGTTCCGATGGCCATGAAGTCCGCACCGAGATCGCGGTAGACCTCGGCCTGCGGCAGCGAGACGGTCATGATGCCGCGTGCCTTGCCGTGCGCCTTGGTGCGCGCGAAGATATGGGTGATCGCCGCCAGGACCTCCGGGGCGCCCGGATTGCCAAGGTGGCCCATATCCGCCGCGAGATCCGATGGGCCGATGAAGATGCCATCCACACCCTCGACCGCCGCGATTTCGTCGACCGCCGCAAGGCCCGCCTTGTTTTCGACCTGCACGATCAGGCAGATCTGCTCATTGGCGGTCGTTATGTAATCCGGCGTGCGGTTGAAATCGCTCGCCCGGCCAAGACCGGCGCCAACGCCACGGATGCCATGCGGCGGATAGCGGACGGCGCGGACCAGGGCTTCCGCCTGCGCAGCCGATTCGACCATGGGAATGAGGAAGGTCTGGGCGCCCTGATCAAGCAGCTGCTTCAGAATCCAGGCCTCGCCCATCGGCGGGCGAACCATGGCATGGGTAGCCGAATGACGCAGCGCACCGACCTGCGCACTCATCAAGGGCATATCGTTCGGGCCATGTTCGCCATCGATCAACAACCAGTCGTAGCCGCTCGTCGAGAGGATTTCCACGGCATAGGCGCTGCCGAGGGCTGCCCAGAGCCCGAGCTGGAACCGACCGTCGCGAAGCGCGGCCTTGAAGGCGTTTTTGGGTGCTGACACGATTTTTCCTCTCAAAACAGAAACCGGCCGGGCGGTGCCGGCCGGACCTTGCTCTCGAAATGTCTCAGGCGATGCCGCCGAGGCAGACATATTTGATCTCGGTAAATTCCTCGATGCCGTAGCGCGAGCCCTCGCGGCCGAGACCGGAGAGTTTTACGCCGCCGAAGGGCGCTTCCGCCGTCGAGATCAGGCCGGTATTGACGCCGACCATGCCGTATTCCAGCGCCTCGGCGACGCGGAACACCCGCGACAGTTCCTTGGCATAGAAATAGGAGGCAAGGCCGAACTCCGTGTCGTTCGCCTGGGCGATGACGTCATCCTCGTCCTTGAAGCGGAAGAGCGGCGCGACGGGGCCGAAGGTTTCTTCCCGCGCAACCGCCATGTCCGGCGTCACGTCGGCAATGACAGTCGCCTCGTAGAAGGTGCCGCCGAGCGCGTGGCGCTTGCCGCCCTGCAAGACTCGGCCACCTTTCTTGACCGCATCCGAAACGTGCTCTTCGACCTTCTCCAGCGCTGACGTATCGATCAGCGGGCCAAGAATCACGCCCTCGTCGAAGCCATTGCCGGTCTTCAGCTTGCCGACGGCGGCTGCCAGCTTTTCGGAGAAGGCGTCATAGACCCCATCCTGCACATAAAGCCGGTTGGCGCAGACGCAGGTCTGGCCGTTGTTGCGGAATTTGGCGATCAGCGCGCCTTCGACCGCCGCATCGAGATCGGCGTCGTCGAAGACGATGAAAGGCGCGTTCCCGCCGAGCTCGAGGCCGAGCTTCTTGATGGTCGGGGCGCATTGCTTGTAGAGTTCGGCGCCGATTTCCGTCGAGCCGGTGAAGGTAAGCTTGCGCACGGTCGGGTTGGCGGTCATTTCCGCGCCGATTTCGCGGGCAGAGCCCGTGATGACGGAGAACAGGCCGGCGGGCAGGCCGGCGCGTTCGGCGAGGATGGCGATCGCGATCGCTGAGAATGGCGTCTGCGAGGCGGGTTTCAGCACCATGGCGCAACCGGCGGCAAAGGCGGGGCCGGCCTTGCGGGTGATCATGGCATTGGGGAAGTTCCACGGCGTGATGGCCGCGACGACGCCGATCGGCTGCTTCATCACGAGGAGGCGCTTGTCCTTCTGGTGACCGGGAATGATATCGCCGTAGAGGCGACGCGCTTCTTCGGCGAACCATTCGACGAAGCTTGCGCCATAGACGATTTCGCCGGTGGCTTCGGCGAGCGGCTTGCCCTGTTCCATGGTCAGGATGCGGCCAAGGTCGTCCTTGTTGTCGATCATCAGCTCGAACCACTTGCGCAGCACGCCCGAGCGCTCCTTGGCGGTGCGGGCGGCCCAGCCCTTCTGGGCTACTGCGGCCGCATCGATCGCTTCCTTGGTCTCCTTGGCGCCGAGCTTCGGAACATAGCCGACCAGCTCACCCGTCGCAGGGTTCTTCACGGCAATGCCGCTCGAATCCGCGTCGATCCAGCGTGTGCCGACAAGGGCTGCCTGGCGCAGCAGGCTCGGGTCTTTCAGGCTCATCGGATATCTCCCATTTCGCGATGCCGTTTCTCATGTGTCGCAAGGGTTATATTGCCTTCGCACCCCCTTCGACAATGCGACAGACATGCGATTTTACCGCTTGCGGCAGCCGGTGGCGGGGCTAAGGTCGGGGCGCAATTTCTGACATTCGAGGCTTGTTATGACCCATCCCACCGGCCGCATCGCGGACCACACGATTGCCCCCCTCTTCCTCGACCGCTGGTCGCCCCGCGCTTTCACCGGCGAAGCCATGCCGCAGGCGACGCTGCTCTCGCTCTTCGAGGCGGCACGCTGGGCGCCGTCGGCCGCCAACGGCCAGCCGTGGCGCTTCGTTTACGGCCATCGCGGCACGGAGGCCTTCGATACGATCTACAACACGCTGGACGAGGGTAACCGCCGCTGGGCGGACAAGGCCTCCGTGCTCGCCGTGATCATCTCGCAGACCCACCGGAAGAATGCCGACGGCGAGATGCGGCCCGCCTATACCCATGCCTTCGATACGGGCGCCGCCTGGGCCTATCTCGCCCTTGAGGCGACGCGCGCCGGCTACCACGCGCACGGCATGGGCGGCATCGACCGGGAAAAGGCCATGCAGGTTCTCGGCGTTCCGGAGGGGTTTCGCGTAGAGGCGGGACTGGCGATCGGCAAGATCGCGCCGAAGGAGACGCTGCCGGAGGATCTTATGAAACGCGAGGTGCCGAGCACGCGCAAGCCGGTGGCGGAGTTCATCTCCGAAGGGACATTCACCGCCTGACCCTCGAAATGAAAGAGCCGCCTTTCGGCGGCTCTTTTCGGATCAGATGTCGAGGTTAGCGACGCTGAGGGCGTTTTCCTGGATGAAGTCGCGACGCGGCTCCACCTCGTCGCCCATCAGGCGAGAAAACAGTCCATCGGCATCCGTCGCATCGGGAACCTTCACCTGCAGCAGCGAGCGGACGTTCGGATCGAGCGTCGTTTCCCAGAGCTGCTCGGCATTCATCTCGCCGAGACCCTTGTAGCGCTGCATCGAAAGGCCCTTGCGGCCGGCTGCGAAGACGGCATCCAGCAGGGCGCGCGGGCCGGTGATTTCAAGCTGACCGTCCTTGCGGCGCAGCACAGGCGGCGGCGCGTAGGTTTCCCGGAAGCGTACGGAAAGCTGGTCGATGTGGCGCGCATCGGACGAGCCGATCAGCGCCATGTCGACATGGGCGGATTCCTTGACGCCGCGCACCATGCGCTCGAGACGCAGGCCGCCATCGGTGGCGACAGACCCCGTCCAGCCGCGCTCCGTCTCTTCGGAGATCAGGTCGAGCCGGCGAGCCACCTCTTGCGCCTTGTCAGCATAGGCCTCGCGGTCGTGGCTGAGCTCGAGGTTCAGCGCGCCGGAAATGGCCGCCTGTTCGACGATCGAGCGGCTGTAACGCGAATGTAGGCCATCGAGCAGCGAGCGCAGACGCAGCGCATCCTGGATCAGTTCGCGGATATCCTGGCCGGCACGCACCTCGCCGGAAGCCAGCTCCAGCGTTGCATCGTCGAGGCCGGCATTGATCAGGTAGTCTTCCAGTGCCTTTTCGTCTTTCAGGTACTGGCTCGATTTGCCGCGCGCCACCTTATAGAGCGGCGGCTGGGCGATGTAGAGATGGCCGCGCTCGATCAGCTCCGGCATCTGCCGGAAGAAGAAGGTGAGCAGCAGGGTACGGATATGGGCGCCGTCGACGTCGGCGTCCGTCATGATGATGATCTTGTGGTAACGCAGCTTGTCGGCGTTGAACTCATCCTTGCCGATCGACGTGCCGAGTGCCGTGATGAGCGTGCCGATTTCCTGGCTGGAGAGCATCTTGTCGAAGCGCGCGCGCTCGACGTTCAAGATCTTGCCGCGCAGCGGCAGGATGGCCTGGTTCTCGCGCGAACGCCCCTGCTTGGCGGAGCCGCCAGCCGAATCACCCTCGACAAGGAAGACTTCAGACTTTGCCGGGTCCCGCTCCGAGCAGTCGGCGAGCTTGCCGGGCAGCGACGAGATGTCGAGCGCACCCTTGCGCCGTGTCAGTTCACGCGCCTTGCGCGCGGCCTCGCGAGCGGCAGCCGCCTCGACGACCTTGCCGACAAGGATTTTTGCGTCCGACGGATGTTCCTCGAACCAGGTGGACAGCGCCTCGTTCACGAGGTTTTCCACGGCAGGCCGAACTTCCGACGAAACCAGCTTGTCCTTGGTCTGCGAGGAGAATTTCGGATCGGGTACTTTCACCGAAAGCACCGCGGTCAGGCCCTCGCGGCAGTCTTCGCCCTGCAGCGTCACCTTTTCGCGCTTCATGATGCCGGATGTGTCGGCATAGGAAACGACCTGGCGGGTCAGCGCGCCGCGGAAACCCGCCATATGCGTGCCGCCGTCGCGCTGGGGAATGTTGTTGGTGAAGCAGAGCACGTTCTCGTGGTAGCTGTCGTTCCACCACATCGCGACCTCGACGGTGATGCCGTCCTTCTCGCCGCGGATGGCGATAGGCTTCGACACCAGCGGCTTCTTGGCGCGGTCGAGATATTGCACGAAGGCTTCAAGGCCGCCCTCGTACATCAATTCGTCCTGCTTGATATCCGAATGACGGCGATCGGTGAGCACGATGTGCACACCGGAATTCAGGAAGGCGAGTTCGCGCAGGCGATGTTCGAGCGTCGAATAGATGAATTCGATGTTCGAGAAGGTGTCGGGGGACGGCAGGAAGGTGACTTCCGTACCAGTCTCGGCACCGCATTCGCCGGTCACCACGAGCGACCCATCGGGCACGCCATGGGTGAAGCTCATTTCGTGGATCTTGCCGGCGCGGCGGATCTTCAGCTTCAGCTTGACGGAGAGCGCATTTACCACCGAAACGCCCACGCCGTGCAGACCGCCGGAAACCTTGTAGGAATTCTGGTCGAACTTACCGCCGGCATGCAGCTGGGTCATGATGACCTCGGCCGCCGAGACGCCCTCTTCCTTGTGGATGTCGGTCGGGATGCCGCGGCCGTTGTCGGTCACCGTTACGGACCCGTCCGCGTTGAGCGTGACGGTCACGATATCCGCATGGCCGGCCAGCGCCTCGTCGATCGCATTGTCGACGACCTCGTAGACCATGTGATGCAGACCCGAACCGTCATCGGTGTCGCCGATATACATGCCAGGGCGCTTGCGCACAGCATCGAGTCCCTTCAGGACCTTGATCGAATCTGCGCCATACTCGGCCGGGCCGTTTTCGGTCTCGGGTGTGTCAGTCATACAAACGTCTTTCCAGAAGTTTCGCGGAAGGCGGGAAGCGCGGCGAATCACCGCTTTCCAAGTCTTTGAATATAGGGATTTTGCCCTCAAGTTCCAAACCTGAGAGCGCGTAAACACGGCAGAATTCGGGGAATCAACCGGGTTTTACCCGAGAATTGCAAGCTTTTTCGAGAATACCGGCAAGACGGCGTACCGTCTCGGGCGGCAGGCTGCGGATTTCCGCCGAAAGCCGGTTGGCAAAGGCGGTATATTCCGGCGGCAGGCCGGCCGTATCGACCACGATGCGCGGGTCGGAAATCTGCGCAATGCGGAAAAGTTCTTCCGCTTCGTCCCAGATGACGTTGAAATAACCGGCCACCCGCTGGAGAAAATCGAAGCTCGGCATGCCGCGCTTGCCATGTTCCAGTGCCGAAAGATAGGCGGGGCTGACGCCGAGCGCCTGGGCCATTTCCTTCTGCGACACACCCTTGCGGTCGCGCAGATGGCGAACCGCCTTGCCGAACGGCGTCGTCATGGCTTTTCCCCCGGCTGGCGGGCGAGCCGCACATAAAGCGCACCCTCCCCGCCGTGATTGCGCGCTGCCGCCTCGTAGGACGAGATCAGCGGCCGGAATTCCGGCAGCGAAAACCACAGCGGCACCGCCCGCTTCAGCGCACCGTCACTGCCAAGCGAGGTGCCCTTGCCGGTGATGACCAGCACATGCCGCAGGCCACGCGCATGCGCCTTGATGAGGAAGCCGAGCAGGAAACCGTGCGCCTCGCTCTGGATCATGCCGTGCAGGTCGATGCGCGCTTCCAGCGCCAGGCGCCCCTTGGCAATCTTGCGCTTGACGGGACGCTCCAGCGGGTGGTGGCGGGTTTCCTTGCCGCGAGCGGTCGTGAGGGCAATGCCTTCGGCGGCCGGCTTGTCGGCCTTCGCCTTTTTCGGCTCTGGTGCTTTCTGCTCCTCGACCTTTTCCGCGAAGACAGCTTCGAACTCCGTCAGGGCATCGAGCTTGCCCGGCATTGCACGCGTGCTGCGCGCCACCTTGCCCCAGAGAATGCGGTCCTCGCTCGAGAGCGTCTTATCCTTCGGCATCGAGGTATCGCCCCGCAGCCGCCTTGGGGATGAGGATATGGAAGGTCGCCGCATTGCGCACGTGCCCCGCCAGCGCACCCGCCGCATCCCCCGACCCAGTAAAAATATCGCCGCGCGCCGGGCCGACAATGGCCGTTCCCGTATCGAGCGCCAGCATCAGGCGCCGGAACGGTTTTCCCTCATCCATGTGGGTGAGGCCGTCGCTGGAGATGAAGAACGGCAGGCCGAAGGTGTGGATCATCCGGTCGACAGCCAGCGCGCGGCCAGCGACCAGCGGCACCTTGGCGGCGGCGATCGGCCCGAGCGAATCATCGGTTACCACCGCTTCCTTGAAGAAGATGAAGGAGCGGTTGTGCCAGAGCACGTCGTCCACCTCGGCCTCATGACGGCCAAGCCAGTCGCGGATCGAGGCCATGGAGACGGTGGCCGCATCGATCTCGCCGCGATCGATCAGGAGCTTGCCGATCGGCGAGAACGGGTGGCCGCTTTTGGCGACGTAGGTGATGCGCTTAACGGAACCGTCCGGATAGACAAGCCGTGCCGCGCCCTGCACATGGGCGAAGAACACATCCACCTTCGAGCGGGCATAGGCGATTTCCAGCCCGCGGCCTGCGAGATAGCCCCGTTCGATTGTGCCGCGATCCGGATGTTCGACGATCACGCCATCCTTCAATTGGCCGAATGCAAAACCCGGCGCGAAACCGGCCGGACGATTGTTGTCGTCGATATCGACCAGGTCCTCCGGCCGGGAATAGAAGGGATAGCGATATTCCGCATCGGGCTCCGCCCGCACCGCCACCTCGGGCTCGTAGAAGGCGGTGACGAAACCGGAAGAGCCATCCGCCTTGTCGATCAGGAACGGCACGCAGTGCGTCTCGAAAAACGCCCGTACCGCCGCGGCACCTTGCGGCTTCTCGTCAGCGGCAGCATCCAGCAAGGTCAAAAGCTCGCCGGCGGTGATGCCAAGCGAGCCTGTCTTGTAGGGCTTTATCATGCGGATGTGGGCGCGACAGCGATCCATCGCCGCCAGCAGCGGCGTTGGATCATCGTCGTCCCAGCCGGGAAGCGCGGAAAACCGGGCCGGTACCAGGCGGTAGTCCATGATTGGGCCTCGCTCAGCCTTCCGATTCGGTGGCGATCAGCTTCCAGTTCGGATCGCGCGAACGGATGTCGCGGGCAAAGGTCCACAGGTCGTTGACTTCCGCCACCGTCTCCGCGTCGCCTTCGACCAGCGCACCGGCCTTGTCATAGGTGGCGGAGATCAGCTGGCTGATGATGCGCAGCGTCACGTTCACTTCGCTGTCCTTGACCTCTGCACCGACGATATCGGCCTTCTCGATGCCGACGAAGCTGGAGCGAACAACCTCACCCTTGCTCTCGCGTTCGGAAATCGCAGCATCAAAGCCCTCGTAGACTTCGCGCGACAGAAGGTTGCTCAGCGTCTTGCGGTCTCCATCGGCAAAAGCCACGACGACCATTTCGTAGGCCATGCGCGCGCCGTTGACGAATTCCTTCGGGTTGAAGGACGGATCGACCTTGATGACGCTGCGCAAGGATTCGTTGAGCGGCGTGCCCGGTGCTGCGAAGCTATCGACGGAGGCATAAGGATTTTCCTCCTCATCGGTACCATCACGCTTCGGCAGCGTGACCACTTTGCCACGATCAGCCGAATCAGCCTCACCAACGCTCTCGCGTTTGGAATAGGGATCGAAGGGCGGGCGTTCGCTGCCGGTGCGACGGCCGAGCACGCTGCGCAATTGCAGGAAGATGACCACCGCAGCCACAAGGAAGAAAATCGTTACAAAGTCGAATGAGCCCATTATCGATCCGAAACCGGTTCCTGTTTTTCTTTTCTATCCCCATATAGTCCGCAAAGCCTGATCATTCAAATGGCGATGACGTGAATGCGACCAAGACGCGCGGAATAGGTGTCGGCAGTATCGATCTGAGCGAATCTATGCGACAGTTGCCGCCATGCTAAGACGTCTTGTTCCTCTCTTCATTCTTTTGCTGCCGCTGGCGGAAATCGCCTGTTTCATTGTTGTCGGGCGGCGCATCGGCCTGTTTCCGACACTGTCGCTCGTCGTGCTTTCGGCCGTTGCCGGCATTGTCCTGATGCGCGTCCAGGGTTTTGGCGTGCTCAACCGGTTGCGCCAGTCGGGCCAGGCCGGGCGCGCGCCTGGCAAGGAGCTGCTTGACGCGGCGATGATCCTCATTGCCGGCATCCTGCTGCTCATTCCGGGTTTCCTTACCGATATCCTCGGCCTTGCGCTTTTTCTTCCGCCGGTCCGCAGCTTTCTCTGGAACCGGCTGATGCGCAACGTGGTTGTGGTCGATATCGGCGGCGCGCGGCCGGACAATCGGCCAAGAACCGACCCGCAGCGCACCATCGATCTCGACGACGGCGACTTCCGTCGCGACGACCGGCCCTGAGGCCCCGAGGGTTGTAAGCCCGGGGCCGAAATGATAGATGGCCTGACTTTCTTAAGTCCCCGAGGATCGTTTCCATGACCGACGCAGTGTCCGACAATTCCGCCGCGAGCCCTTCGCTCAACATCCTGGCGCAGTATGTGAAGGATTTCTCCTTCGAAAACCCGGGCGCACCGCGGTCGCTGCAGGCCCGTGACAAGGCGCCGGCGATCAACATCAGCGTCAACGTCAACGCCAATCCGCTTTCGGAAACGGACTTCGACGTCATCCTGTCGCTGAATGCCGAAGCCAAGGACGGCGACAAGATGCTGTTCAACGCCGAGCTTGCCTATGGCGGCGTCTTCCGCGTCACGGGTTTCCCGCAGGAACACATGCTGCCGGTTCTCTTCATCGAGTGCCCGCGCCTGCTCTTCCCCTTCGCGCGCCAGATCATTTCCGACGCCACCCGCAACGGTGGCTTCCCGCCGCTGATGATCGACCCGATCGATTTTGCCCAGATGTTCAGCCAGCGCATGGCCGAAGAGCAGGTCAAGGCCAAGGTTCAGGCCAACTAAGCCGACCAGAGCTTTCCAAACACAACGCCCGGCCACTTGGTGACCGGGCGTTTTCTTTTGCCTACCGATAGCCGAAGCCGGATTCAGGCGTCGTATTTCGCCCAGATCGCCTTGCCGCCCATCGTGCCTACCATGGCGGCATGGGCAGTCTGCTCTTCCTCGGTGAGACGGGGTGCCAGGGGTTTCGGGCGCGCGCCGAGCTGCAGAGCGACCTCATCCTCGGCCTCGACGAGGGTCCTGCGGCCCATTTCGGCCGTGCCGAGACCGAGTGCCGCCTGCCGGCCACCGAGCATCTCGATATAGACCTCGGCGAGCAGTTCGGAGTCGAGCAGCGCGCCGTGCTGCGTGCGGTGCGAATTGTCGATGCCGTAGCGCCGGCAGAGCGCATCGAGCGAGTTCGGCCCCATCGGATGTTTCCGGCGCGCCAGCGCCAAGGTGTCCGTCACCCGTTCCTGCAGGATCGGCGGCCGGCCGAGCCGATCCAGCTCGGCATTGATGAAGCCCATGTCGAAGTTGGCGTTATGCGCGACCCACCGGGCCTCGCCGAAGAAGTCGAGGATTTTTTCAACCACCTCGCCGAAGGAGGGTTTGTCCTTCAGCGATTCGTCGGTGATGCCGTGCACCGCAAGCGCATCGGGGTGGACCTTGCGGTCGCCCGGATTGATATAGAGATGGAGCGTACGGCCGGTGGGGAAATGGTTTTCCAACTCCACGCCGCCGATCTCGATGACGCGGTCGAGCTTGTTGTCGAGGCCGGTCGTTTCCGTATCGAAGATGATCTCGCGCATCAGTCCTGCCGTCCCTTCAAGCTATGGATTTGCCTTGACGCAATTCCAGCAAAACCTCTTCCACCTGTTTGCGTGCCGCTTCAAGCCCCCGGTCCGTATCGATGAGGAAATCGGCCCGCCGACGTTTTTCCGCATCCGGCATCTGGCGCGACAGGATCAGCTCGAATTTTTCCGCCGTCATGCCGGGGCGGGCAAGCACCCGCTGCCGTTGCGTCTCGGGATCACAGGTGACGACGACCACCTTGTCCACCCGCTTCTCGCCCCCCGTTTCATAGAGCAGCGGAATATCGAGCAGAACGAGCGGCGATCTGTTACGGCGTGCCGCATCGAGAAAGGCGGTTTCCCGCGCCCGCACCAGGGGGTGGATGATGGCCTCCAGTTCGCGAAAACGCCCGGGCGCCTGCGCCAGGACTGCCGACAGCGCTTTCCGGTCGATGGCACCATCTTTCAGCGCCTCGGGAAATCGCTCAGCCACCGGCGCCACGGCTTCCTTGTGATACAGGTCGTGAACCGTTGCATCGGCATCGTGCACCGGCACACCCAGATCGGAAAACATCTGCGCGGTCGTCGACTTGCCTGTCCCGATCGATCCCGTAAGGCCGAGCACGATCATCAATGGGCCTCCATGTCCGCAAGGATCCGGCGACGCAGTTCCGCATCGACGGTCGGTCGTTGACCGAACCACTTTTCGAAGCCTGGTGCCGCCTGGTGCAGCAGCATGCCGAGGCCATCCACCGTGGCAAACCCCTGCGCCTTTGCCTGGCTGAGGATGGGCGTGATCAAGGGCACATAAACGATGTCCGTCACCACCGCGCCGTGAGCCAGCGGCGAGAAATCGAAATTCGGCGCCGGCTCGCCATCCATGCCAAGCGACGTCGTGTTGACGAAAAGCCCCGCCGCTTTCGACACCTCGGGCAAGGCCGCCATGTCATGCGCATGGACCTTTGGTCCAAAACGGTCGGCCAGTTCCTGCGCCCGCGCGACGGTGCGGTTCACCACATGGATTTCAGCGACACCACGATCGCGCACGGCCTGGATGATCGCCCGGCTTGCCCCTCCTGCCCCGAGAATAACGGCACGATCGGTCTTGTCCCAACCGGGTGCAACAGCATCGAGATTGGCCAGAAAGCCAAAGCCGTCCGTGTTCGTTGTGTGAAGCGCACCGTCCTCCAGCCAGAGCGTGTTCGAGGCTCCGAGTTCCTCGCTCAGGGCATCCGGCCTGTCGGCCAGTGCAAAGGCTGTCTCCTTGTGCGGAATGGTGACATTGCCACCGGTGAAGCCGGATTCACCACTCTGCAGCCTAGAAATGAAGCCGGCGAAATCCTGCGGCGAAATCTCTTGGCGTGTGTAGGAACCAGGAATCCCCAGGGTTTCCAGCCAATAGCCGTGAATGAGCGGCGAGCGCGAATGTTTGACCGGGTAGCCCGTCACGAAGGCATGGCGGGCGATTGTTTCACGTGAATCATGCATCGATGGCACCGAGATCGCGAAGTTTAGCCAGCAACGGAAGCAGTGGCAGGCCGAGGATGGTAAAGTAGTCGCCGTCGATCCGCTCGAAGAGTTGGACCCCTTCCCCTTCCAACTGATAAGCGCCGACGCTCGCCAGCACGCGCGTGCCCACCCGGGCGAGATGACGGTCGATGAAGGTTTCGGACAGCGGCCGCATCGTCAGGTTCGCAATCGAAACGTCGCTCCAGAGCGTTTCCCCATCCCGCACAAGCGCAATGCCGCAGTTCAGCGAATGGATTTTCCCGGACATCGCCGTCAGGTGCGACTTCGCCTCCGCCATATCCGCCGGCTTGTGAAACACGCGGCCTTCAAGCGAAAGCGTCTGGTCCGAGCCGATTACCAGCGCACCCGGATTGCGCCGGGCAACGTCCCGCGCCTTCTCGATCGCCAGCGCCTCGGCGATCGCCTGCGGCGTCGGATTGTGCGCGGCAAGGGCCGCCTCCGCGGCACGCTCATCAATCTCGGCCGCCCGCGTTTCAAAGATCAGGCCGGCATTTTCCATGAGCATACGGCGAAAGGGGCTTTGCGAAGCCAGGATCAGGGGCACCGTCATCCAGATATCTCCGTGGGTCTTTCCCCGCGTTAGCGAAGCTTGGGACGAAGCGCAACGATGGCGGCGGCCGTTTCCTCGATGGAGCGGCGCGTGACGTCGATGATCGGCCAGTTGTGGCGCGCGCAGATGGCGCGGGCATATTTCAGTTCCTCGGAAATCTGCGCGCGGTCGATATAGTCTTCGCCGCGAAAATCCTGCGTCTGTCCGAGCAGCCGGTTCTGCCGCACCTGGGCGATCCGGTCCGTCGTGGCGATCAGGCCGACGACCAGCGGTTTCGTCGTGGTCGACAACCGATCCGGCAGCGGCACGCCGAGCACGATCGGCACATTGGCTGTCTTGATGCCGCGATTGGCGAGATAGATGCTGGTCGGCGTCTTGGACGTGCGGCTGATGCCAACGAGGATGACATCGGCCTCCTCCAGATTGGCGGGAAGCTGCCCATCGTCATGGTCCATCGTAAAGTTCAACGCGTCGATGCGCGCGAAGTATTCCGCATTCATCACATGTTGCGCACCGACCCGGCGGCGCGACGGCGCGCCGAGATAGGACTGGAAGAGATCGATGACCGGCTCAAGCACCGAAACACAGGGCACGCCCATCTCGCGGCAGCGCTGGTCGATGATGTCCGACAGCTCCCGGTCGACGATCGTATAGAGCACGATGCCCGGCGCACCATCGATCGCATCGAGCACCGGCATCAGCTGCTTGCGGTTTCGCACCAGCGGATAGACGTGTTCGAGCGCCTGCGAAGACTGGAACTGCGCCGCCGCCGCCCGTCCCGCCGCGATCAGCGTTTCGCCCGTCGAGTCCGAAATGAGGTGCAGATGGAAGTAGTTTTTGGTGCTTTCCACAATATCCTCGACCCCCTGTTGATGACCCGGGATAAACAGCAGCTAAGAACGGCAGGGGGGCGGAGGCAAGAGGATAAGTGCCGATTTATCCACAAATGGCAGTCGCGAGGAAAGCGATTCAGGGCGCTTGTGGATAAGACTCACATCATGGCAAAGTGTCGCGTTTGCCCACAGCCTATCCACAGGAAAACGCTTTTGGCGGCACGAGGAATCATTTTGATTCTAAAAGAGGAATCTGGATTTCCTCGTTCTGTAATGAAAATAGCATTCGGCCGTTCGCCTTTTCCTCTCTCTGTGCGCTGAGACCCGCCGGCTGTGGAGAGGATTTAATCCTTGATAGTCACCGACTCTAAGAAATAGAAACCCTTTTAAGAGAGATTATTTCTTTATTGGAGAACCCCGCGATGTCTGCGAAAAGCCGGAAGATCGTCGAAGTCCTGAATGGCAAGACGGTGTCTCCGCCTCCTGTCTGGCTGATGCGGCAGGCCGGACGCCATCTGCCGGAATACCGGGCAACGCGTGCAGAAGCCGGAAGTTTCCTCGATCTCTGTTATTCGCCGGCACTGGCAACGGAAGTCACGCTCCAGCCGATCCGCCGCTATGGCTTTGATGCGGCGATCCTGTTTTCCGACATCCTCGTCATTCCCGATGCCCTGAAGCGCAATGTGCGTTTTGAGGAAGGCCATGGACCCCGTCTCGATCCGATCGACGCGGACGGTATTTTTGCCCTGAAGGGAGACGACGTTCAAAATCACCTCCAGCCGGTCATGGAAGCGGTCGGCCGTATCCGCCATGCCCTGCCACCGGAAACCGCCCTGCTCGGCTTCTGCGGCGCTCCCTGGACGGTTGCGACCTATATGATCGCCGGTCAGGGAACGCCGGACCAGGCGCCAGCCCGCCTCTTCGCCTACAGGGAACCCCGCGCCTTCGCCCGACTGCTCGATGTGCTGTCCGAATTGTCCGCCGACTACCTGGTGGCGCAGATCGATGCCGGCGCCGACGCGGTGCAGATCTTCGATTCCTGGGCCGGCGTCCTCGGCGAAAAGGAATTTGCCGATTATGCCGTGCGGCCCGTGCGGCGAATCATCGATTCGGTGAAATCCCGCCGTCCTCACGCCAAGGTAATCGCCTTCGCCAAGGGCGCCGGCCTGCTTTTGAAGACCTACCGGCAGGAGACGCGCGCCGACGCCATCGGCCTCGACTGGTCAGTGCCGTTGTCCTTCGCCGCTGATCTCCAGAAGGACGGCGCGGTACAGGGTAATCTCGATCCCATGCGTGTCGTCGCCGGCGGTGCGGCTCTGGACGAGGGTATCGATGCCATCCTGCAAGCCCTCGGCAATGGCCCGTTGATCTTCAATCTCGGCCACGGCATCACGCCGCAGGCCGATCCGGAAAACGTCATGCGCCTGGTGGCGCGCGTTCGCGGAGAAAACCGGTGAGCGAGAAACAGACGGGCGAAAGCGCCGGGCGCCGGGCACGATTGCGTGCGGCGGCCGCCCTTGCTGTCTTCGCCCTGCTGGCCGTCGTCCTGATCGCCTTTCCACCAGACGATTTGTATCTTTGGATCAGGGCGTTGCACATCATCGCGGTGATGTCGTGGATGGCGGGGCTGCTCTACCTGCCGCGGCTCTTCGTCTATCACACGGACGCGCCGGCCGGCTCCGCCCAGTCGGAGACGTTCAAGGTGATGGAGCAGCGGCTCTACCGCACCATCATGCAGCCGGCCATGGGTCTTTCCTGGCTGCTCGGCCTCTATCTCGCCTGGTCCGTCTATGGTTTTCAGGGCGGCTGGCTCCATGCCAAGCTCGCTTTCGTCGTGCTTTTGACAGGGGTTCATCACTTTTACGGCAACGCGGTCAAAGCCTTTGCCGACGACAAAAACACCAAAACCGGCCGGCAATGGCGCATCTGGAACGAGGCTCCGGCCCTTTTGATGATCCTCATCGTCGTGATGGTGGTGGTCAAACCGTTCTAGGTCGTCGCGACAAAAAAGACGAAATTTGCAGGCCCCCTTGCGAGGCAGCGCCGGAACCGCTACTTTCCGCCCATCTCATCTCTCGTGGCATGTGTATTCGTTCAGTGGACTGCACCGGACCCCGCGCAGTTCGTCCTTGACCCGCACGCCTTTTCCCACCCCCGACGATCCCAGCATGGACCATTCATGGCCGAAATGAAGCTACAAGACCTCAAGAACAAGACTCCGACCGACCTCCTTGCTTTCGCCGAATCGCTCGAGGTCGAGAACGCGAGCACGATGCGCAAACAGGAACTGATGTTTGCCATCCTGAAGATGCTGGCCTCGCAGGAAGTCGAGATCATCGGCGAGGGTGTCGTGGAAGTGCTGCAGGACGGTTTCGGCTTCTTGCGCTCGGCCAATGCGAACTACCTGCCGGGTCCGGACGATATCTACATCTCGCCCTCCCAGATCCGCCGCTTCTCGCTGAAGACCGGCGATACCGTCGAGGGCCCGATCCGTGGACCCAAGGAAGGCGAGCGTTACTTTGCGCTCCTCAAGGTCAACACGATCAACTTCGACGACCCGGAAAAAATCCGCCACAAGGTCCATTTCGACAACCTGACGCCGCTCTATCCGAACGAGCGCTTCAAGATGGAACTCGACGTTCCGACGTCGAAGGATCTTTCGCCGCGCGTCATCGATCTGGTGGCGCCGCTCGGCAAGGGCCAGCGCGGCCTCATCGTCGCCCCGCCACGCACGGGTAAGACGGTTCTGCTGCAGAACATCGCCCATTCGATCACGGCGAACCATCCGGAATGTTATCTCATCGTTCTCCTGATCGACGAGCGTCCGGAAGAAGTGACGGACATGCAGCGCTCGGTGAAGGGCGAAGTGGTGTCCTCGACGTTCGACGAGCCGGCGACGCGCCACGTGCAGGTCGCCGAAATGGTCATCGAAAAGGCCAAGCGCCTTGTCGAGCACGGCCGTGACGTTGTCATCCTGCTCGATTCGATCACCCGCCTCGGACGCGCCTACAACACGGTCGTGCCGTCGTCCGGCAAGGTTCTGACCGGCGGTGTCGACGCCAACGCCCTGCAGCGCCCGAAGCGCTTCTTCGGTGCTGCGCGTAACATCGAGGAAGGCGGTTCGCTGACGATCATCGCTACAGCGCTGATCGATACCGGTAGCCGCATGGACGAAGTGATCTTCGAAGAATTCAAGGGTACCGGCAACTCAGAAATTGTGCTGGACCGCAAGGTCGCCGACAAGCGCATCTTCCCGGCGATGGATATTCTCAAGTCCGGCACGCGCAAGGAAGACCTGCTCGTGCCGCGCGGGGATCTCCAGAAGATCTTCGTTCTCCGCCGTATCCTTGCCCCGATGGGCACGACCGATGCGATTGAGTTCCTGATCGATAAGCTGAAGCAGACGAAGAGCAATGGCGATTTCTTCGATTCGATGAACACCTGATCGGTTCCGCCGATTTGTTAGCCCCATGGTCCCGATCGCAAGTCGGGACCATTTTCGTTTGTGAAACACAAATCGATTCTACACCGAAACAAACCGACCGATTCGTATCCGGAACGACAAAAGAATGAAGGCCAAAGACACGATATTTGCCCTGTCGAGCGGCGGACTGCCCTCCGGCGTCGCTGTGATCAGGCTGAGCGGCCCGCAGAGCGGGGATACTATTGGGCGGCTCTGCGGTCACGTACCCCGGCCACGGCACGCGTCGCTGTTACCGATTCGGGACCGGAATGGTGCGATGCTCGATCAGGGGATCGTGTTGTATTTTCCTGGCCCCAACTCGTTTACCGGCGAAGATTGCGCCGAACTTCAGATTCATGGAGGACGCGCGACGGTCAAAGTCGTGCTGGCGACCCTCGCCGGGCTTGAAGGATTGCGGGTTGCCGAGGCTGGAGAGTTCTCGCGCCGCGCCTTTCTGAACGGACGCATGGACCTGGTGGAAGCAGAAGGCCTTGCTGATCTCATCGTCGCCGAAACAGAGATGCAGCGCCGTCTTGCGGCGGAGCAGGCGTCGGGAGGCCTGTCCACGCTTTATGATTCGTGGGCGAAACGGTTGACGCACGCCCGGGCGATGATCGAAGCGGAGCTGGATTTTGCCGACGAAGACGACGTCCCAGGATCGGTCGCTGCCTCGATTTGGCGTGATATGCGTGCCTTGGAACAAGATATTATTAACCACCTCGCCGAGGCAAAAACCGGCGAAATCGTTCGGGACGGCTTGAATGTCGTGATCGCCGGCCCGCCGAATGCGGGAAAGTCGAGCCTCCTGAACCATCTCGCCAGGCGTGATGTCGCGATCGTCACGGACGTGCCGGGAACCACCCGGGACGTGCTTTCTGTCGATCTCGACCTGTCGGGCTTCGCCGTCCGTCTTCATGATACGGCGGGTTTGCGCGAGACGGATGATGTGGTTGAACGGGAGGGTATTCGACGGACGCATCTCTCCATGTCGCAAGCACATCTTGTTCTGCTGCTGTCCGAACACTCGGGCGCCGATAGGCTACTGCTCGATGAGCATTACGAAGGCCCGGTTCTTCACGTTCGCACGAAGGCAGATAAGACGGAGCAGCCTTGGCTGACCGATGGTACGGATGTTATGATCTCCGTGAAGTCCGGTGAGGGCATAGCGGAACTGCTCGACGCGATCGGGCGGCATCTGCCCGATCTTGAGGCCGGCAGCGCCTTGGCGCTCCCGACACGGCAACGACATGTCGCCAGCTTGACGGAGGTACGGAAGCAGATAGGGCTTGCCCTTGAATCGGATGTGGAAGGCCTGGATATACGGGCGGAATATCTCCGCCGCGCCGGCCAATCCCTTGGTCGCGTGACGGGTCGCGTCGATGTCGAAAATTTGCTCGACGTTATCTTTTCGGAATTTTGTATTGGCAAATGATTCACGTGAAACACCACAACGTGCACGAGTCGTTTCGAGCGTTTCACGTGAAACAGGTAGGTGCGATATGACAAGTATAAACAGCTATGATGTCATCGTCGTCGGTGGCGGCCACGCTGGCGTCGAGGCCGCGGCTGCGGCGGCACGGTTCGGTGCCAAGACGGCATTGGTCACCCATAAAGCGACGACCATTGGCACCATGTCCTGTAATCCCGCGATCGGCGGTCTTGGCAAAGGCCACCTCGTCCGCGAAGTCGACGCCCTGGATGGTTTGATGGGTCGTGTGGCGGATCACGCCGGTATTCAGTTCCGACTGCTGAATCGTAAAAAAGGGCCTGCGGTGCGTGGACCGCGCACGCAGGCTGACAGGAAGCTCTACCTTCAGGCAATGCAGGCCGAGATTTCTGGTATTTCCGGCCTGCACGTTATTGAGGGTGACGCCTTCGACTTGGCGTTCTCTGATGGACAGCTCGAAGCCCTGATCATGAAGGATG
Organism: Shinella sp. GW821-FHT11G07; assembly: GCF_058808115.1. Taxonomy (NCBI): domain Bacteria; kingdom Pseudomonadati; phylum Pseudomonadota; class Alphaproteobacteria; order Hyphomicrobiales; family Rhizobiaceae; genus Shinella; species Shinella sp. GW821-FHT11G07. The sequence continues at coordinate 327,137 of NZ_JBXARJ010000005.1, read as the reverse complement.
GACGCCGGCTTGCATGTCGCGCTGTGGTCATTACGACGGGCACGTTCTTGCGCGGCCTTATTCATATCGGCAGCGAAAAGATTCCGGCTGGCCGCGTTGGTGAAGACCCATCGATCGGGCTTTCCGCGACCTTCGAACGGCTTGGCCTCTCCTTGGGGCGGTTGAAGACCGGCACGCCGGCGCGTCTGGATGGACGGACGATCCGGTGGGATGCTGTCGGTCGTCAGGCTGCCGATGAAGATCCGGTGCCGTTTTCCTTCATGACGGATCGCATCACGACGCCGCAGATTGAATGTGGCGTGACACGCACGACACCGACGACCCACCGCATCATCGAAGAAAACATCGGCAAGTCCGCCATGTATTCCGGGCAGATCGAGGGTGTGGGACCGCGATACTGCCCGTCGATCGAAGACAAGATTGTCCGGTTCGGGGAGCGGGATGGGCACCAGATCTTTCTGGAGCCAGAAGGTCTCGACGATCACACTGTCTATCCCAACGGCATTTCCACTTCGTTGCCTGCCTACGTGCAGGAAGCTTTCATCCGGACCATTCCCGGTTTGGAGGAGGTGACAATCCTGCAGCCCGGCTATGCGATCGAATACGATCATGTCGATCCAAGGGAACTGTCAGCGTGCCTTGAAGTCAAACGCCAACCGGGCCTCTTTCTCGCGGGGCAGATCAATGGCACGACCGGTTACGAAGAGGCGGCGGCACAGGGACTGGTGGCGGGTCTCAATGCCGCGCGGCGTGCGGCGGGTCACGATGGCCATATCTTCAGCCGGACCGACAGCTATATCGGCGTGATGATCGATGACCTGACATCGCGTGGCGTCACCGAACCGTACCGGATGTTCACCTCCCGCGCGGAATACCGACTGTCCTTACGAGCGGACAACGCCGATGCCCGACTGACACCACTCGGCATTGACCTCGGTATCGTCGCCAAACCGCGCCGGGACCGTTTTACCCAATGGTCGGGCGACATGCAGACCGCACGAGAGAGGTTGCAGACGCTGCGGTTATCGCCGAATGAGGCGGCAGTGCACGGCATCAAGATCAATTTCGACGGTGTCCGTCGAAGCGCTTACGACCTGCTTGCCTATCCCGACATCAACTTTAGAGATCTGGCGGCAATCTGGCCGGAAGACCTCGCTGAGTTTGTGTCGCGTGTTCGGGATGCGATCGAAATCGAGGCCACCTACGCCGTCTATATGAATCGGCAGGAGAGGGACATTGCCGAGGCGCGCCGCGAAGAGGAACGCCGAATTCCGGACGACTTTGATTTCAGCACGCTGCCGGGCCTATCGATCGAGCTTCGTCAGAAGCTTGCCGCGGCGCGCCCGTCAAACCTTTCCCAGGCGTCGCGCGTCGATGGTATGACACCAGCGGCACTGACCCTTCTCCTCGCATATCTGAAGCGTCTACCGGCGGACGCAGTGCAAAAGGCTGCCTCTATATGAAGACTATGCCTCGCGATTTGGATGGCCTGAATGTTTCACGTGAAACTGTGGAGAGGCTGAACGGCTTCGTCGTGCTTTTTCAGAAATGGGCGAAAGCCATCAATCTGGTTGCGCCGTCGACTCTTTCCGAGGTTTGGGCCCGGCACGTCGTGGATAGCGCGCAGATCTATGCACTCTATCCCGGAGCCCGGACGTGGGTTGATCTCGGCAGTGGGGGTGGCTTCCCCGGCATCGTGACAGGCATTCTACTCGCTGAGCGGGACGATGGCTGGGTTCATCTGGTCGAGAGCAACAACAAGAAGGCGGCTTTTCTGCGAACAGCAATTCGCGAAACCGGCGCGCGCGCTTCGGTCCATGCGATTCGCATCGAGGAAGCGCCGTCCGTTATTCCCCAGTGCGATGCGATCTCTGCCCGAGCCCTGGCAGATCTTGATCTTCTCATGGATTTCGGCCTCCCTTGGGCGGAGCGGAATCCGGATTTGCGACTTTTCCTGCACAAAGGGCGGGATTACCAAAGGGAGGTCGATAAAGCGCTTGGTCGGTGGAGATTCGATCTGGTAAAACATGCCAGTGTTGTCGAGCCGGATTCTGTCGTGCTCGAACTCTCGCATCTTTCGCGAAAACCTTAGGGATTGCATGTCCATGGCAGGCGAAAAGAACCGGATCATTACGATTGCGAACCAGAAGGGCGGCGTTGGAAAGACGACGACGGCGATCAATCTCGCGACGGCGCTGGCAGCTATCGGTGAGCGGGTCCTGATTGTCGATCTGGACCCCCAGGGAAATGCCAGCACGGGCCTGGGCATCGACCGCCGCAATCGCGAACTGTCGTCGTTTGATCTTTTAATCGGCAGCCACGGTGTGGCCGAGACAGCGGTACCAACCGCTGTGCCCAACCTGTCGATCATTCCATCCACAATGGACCTGCTTGGCATCGAAATGGAAATTGCCCAGCAGAATGACCGGGTCTTCCGCTTGAAGCGTGCGCTCGCGTCTGAAGGCGCGTTGTCTTACTCTTACGTGCTCGTCGATTGCCCGCCGTCCTTCAATCTGCTGACGATGAATGCCATGGCGGCGGCCCATTCCGTGCTCGTGCCGTTGCAATGCGAGTTTTTTGCCCTGGAAGGCCTTAGCCAGCTTCTGGAAACGGTCGACCAGGTGCGTCGCACAGTCAATCCGCGACTGGATATCCAGGGCATCGTTCTCACCATGTTTGATTCGCGCAACAATCTGGCGCAACAGGTCGTCAACGATGTGCGCACGCATCTCGGTGAGAAGGTCTATCATACGCTCATTCCGCGGAATGTGCGCGTTTCGGAAGCGCCTTCCTATGGCAAGCCGGCCATTCTTTACGATCTCAAATGCGCCGGAAGCCAGGCCTATCTTCAGCTCGCTTCCGAGGTGATCCAGCGAGAAAGGCAGCGGAAGGCTGCTTGATTCAGTATCCGTGAGTAGAACCGATGAACGATGATACCTCCAAGCGGCGCCTCGGCCGCGGCCTCGCGGCACTGATCGGGGAGATGGACCAGGTGCCGACCGCCGACATCGGTGATCGACCGGCAGTCAATCCCGATCGACTTGTGCCGATCGAGTTTATCGGTCGAAATCCGCGTAACCCGCGGCGTTATTTTGACGAATCCGAATTGCAGGATTTGGCGTCCTCCATTCGCCAGCACGGTATTGTCCAACCTGTCGTCGTGCGTACGATTGCAGAAAGCCGCTACGAAATCATCGCTGGCGAACGTCGCTGGCGCGCGGCCCAGCTGGCAGGTCTGATCGAAATCCCGGTTATCATCCGCGACGTGGACGACCGCACGGCGCTGGAAATTGCGATCGTCGAGAACGTTCAACGTTCGGATCTCAACCCGCTGGAAGAAGCGATGGGCTATGAGCTGCTGATCGCCGATCATGGCTATACGCAGAACGACCTCGGCGAGATCATCGGCAAGAGCCGCAGCCACGTGGCAAACAGTCTTCGCCTGTTGAAGTTGCCGGAGCCTGTGCGCGATATGCTTGCCTCCGGCACGCTATCGGCCGGGCACGCGCGGGCGCTCATTCCGACATCGGATCCCACTGTCCTTGCGAAGGCTGTCGTGGCAAAAGGCATGTCCGTACGGGATACGGAGCGTCTCGCCCAGAACGATATCAAAGCTCAGAGCGATCCGAGCCATGCGCAGACACCGCGCAAGGAGGAAAAGGATGCCGATACGCTGGCCTTGGAGCGAACGCTTTCGGATGTCCTTGGTCTCGATGTCACCGTAAATCACAAGGGCGGCGGCGGTCAGCTTCGGATCGCCTACAAGACACTGGAACAGCTCGAAGAAATCTGCCGGCTTCTAGAGCGTCGTTGACGCTTCCAAGAGGCTCGCTATTCCACGCGAAGGTCACAAATCCTTAGCCGGATTCAGCGGCGGGCCGACTGAAGCACGGTTGCCAGCAGGGTCTGCATGGCAATCGTATCTTCCAGAGCAGCGCGCTGCCGGCTTTGCAGGATCGCCGCCTGCAGGCGCTGTGTTTCACGCCGAATGGCCGGACCTGTCCAGGTTTTCAGCGCATTCTCCACGATCGGTTTGCGGCGGAAATGAAGATGCCGGCCCAAGGTCGCAATGGCCTGCGCGGCGGGCGCTCGTTTTTCGTCCATTTCTGCACGCATCAGTTCCATAAGCTGGAACTGTCGCAGGCATCCTTGCAGGACGAGGAAGACCGGCGTCTTGGAGGAAACGATCTTCTGGATGGCATGCAGGAAGCCGTCACGATCGCCCTTGAGGATGGCATCGATGGCGTCGTCCGTCGAGATCGCACTGGCATCGCCGACAATTTCCTCGACATCCTGCTCCTCGATAAGCGCCTTGCCGCGACAATAGAGCGCCAGCTTGCGCACCTCGTTGCGAGAGGCCAGCCTGTCGCCGCCGATGGTTTCCGTCAGGCGCTGCCGGGCGGCGGGAGAAATTCGCAGGTTCTCGGCCGTCAGTTCCTGATCGATCAACGTCTGCAGGGCGCGGCCGTCATCGGAATAACAGGGGACGGCGACGATCTGGGCGGAGGATTCTGCCGCCTTGCGCAGGGCTGCACCCTTCTTCAGGTCGCCGGCTTCTATGATCAGCGTAGAGGAGCCTGCTGGCTCGCGCGAGAGGATTTCCAGGGCATCGGAAACACCCTTCTCGCTGCCGACGTTGCGGATCCAGACAAGACGATCACCGCCGAACAGGCCGATGGCGTTCATCTCGTCAATGAGCCGCCCCGGTTGGCTGCCGATTTCACCAGCGTCGAGTTTCACGACGGAGAACGCGTCTTTGAGATCGACACCGCTGGCCGCGGCAAGCGCCGAGGCTCGTTCGGAAACGAGCCCGCGGTCGGGTCCGTAGATAAGGAGCAGGCGCGCAGGCAAAGGCTTCCGTTTCAGGAAACCATCAAATTCGTGCGATTTGATCTCGGCCATAGCCGGCTCAGCGACGGCCGAGAGCCGACGCGATATCGGCTCGGACCAGCTCTGCGAGTTCGCGGGCACCGCGGTTTTCCGCATCGCGAACGGCGCGCAGCTTGGCGAATTCCTGGATCGGGAAATCGACCAGCGCGACGGCCGAACGTTTGCCGGATGTAATCGTTTCGCCGGAGTCGGACTTCACGAGGTTGTAGTCCGCCGACACGACGATACGACCGGCACGTGGAACATCGTCTGCCACATCGATCAGCACGCCGATATTGCGCACGGAGACATTGAGATCCAGATGATAGAGGGCGTTTTGCGGTTCGCCCGCACCGCCGGCAAAGAGGAAGATCAGGTCGTTGCGGACCTGCTGTTCCACACGGTCGTCGGCCTCCGAAATGGAGACGGAGGCAAGCTTGCCTTCCGTGCCGGCGGCCGTGGAATAGAGCGGGCGCACCTGGCACCCGGCGAGCGCGCCGAGAAGAGCGATGCCGGCGAGTGCCTTGCCGAGTCGCGAGAGGCCGGTTCCGTCAGACAACAACATTCACGATCCTCTGCGGTACGACGATGATCTTCTTGGGGTGCTTACCGGCAAGTGCTACCTGGACGGCCTCGAGGGCCAGCACGGCCGCTTCGACCGCACTCTGGTCCGCATCGCGGGCGATTGTCAAATCCGCACGCTTCTTGCCGTTGATCTGCACGGGCAGCGTGATCTCGTTTTCGATGACCAGACGATCGTCATAGGACGGCCAGGCTGTCATTGCCACGAGGCCTTCGCCGCCGATTTCTCGCCAGCACTCTTCCGCCAGATGCGGGGTCATCGGCGCGACGATGCGGATCAGGATGCCGATGGCTTCCCGAAGGGCCGCAGTGAGTTCAGGCGAGGCCTTGCCGGCGGCTGCCGTTGCCAGCGGCGCGGCGATCGTGTTGACGAATTCGTAGATGCGCGCGACAGCCTTGTTGAAGGCGAGCTTGTCGTAATCCGCCTGGACGGCCTTCAGCGTCTTGTGCGCGGCCTGCGAGACAGCGAGTGCCTCGCCCTCGGCGCCGGCGTGGCTTTCGACGGTCTTCAGCACCGGTGCGGCTTCGGAGACGAGACGCCAGACGCGCTGGACGAAGCGGTTTGCGCCTTCGACGCCGGCTTCCGACCAGATGACGTCACGGTCCGGCGGAGAATCGGAGAGCACGAAGAAGCGGGCGGTATCGGCGCCATAGGAGGCAATGATATCGTCCGGATCGACGACGTTCTTCTTCGATTTCGACATCTTCTCGATCGAGCCGATGGCAATTTCTTCGCCGGATTCGAGATGCAGTGCGCGGCGTTTGCCGTCCGCTTCCTCGATGCGGATTTCCGCCGGCGTCACCCATTCGCGCTTGGCGCCTTCGCCGCGGCTATAGGTTTCGTGCACGACCATGCCCTGCGTGAAGAGGCCCTTGAAGGGCTCCTTGATGTCGAGATGGCCGGCCACCTGCATGGCGCGGGTGAAGAAACGCGAATAGAGCAGATGCAGGATCGCGTGTTCGATGCCGCCGATATACTGGTCGACCGGCAGCCAGGCATTGGCGGCGGCCGGGTCGGTCGGGTTGTTTTCCCAAGGGGCGGTGAAGCGCGCGTAGTACCAGGACGAGTCGACAAAAGTGTCCATCGTGTCCGTCTCGCGACGGGCATTCTTGCCGCAATGCGGGCAGGCAACATGACGCCAGGTCGGGTGACGATCGAGTGGATTGCCGGGCTTGTCGAAGGTGACGTCGTCCGGCAGCTTCACCGGCAGGTCGGCCTTAGGTACGGGCACGACACCGCAATCATCGCAATGGATGACCGGGATCGGGCAGCCCCAATAGCGCTGGCGCGAAATGCCCCAGTCGCGCAGGCGGAAATTCACCTTGCGCTCGCCCTGCGGCGCGTTGCCGAGCGTTGCCGCGCTCAGGCGCTTGGCCACCTCTTCGAATGCTTCGTCCGTGCCGAGGCCGTCGAGAAAGCGGGAATTGATCATCACGCCGTCGCCGACATAGGCTTCGTCGCCGATCGCGAAGGTGGCGGCGTCGCCATCCTTCGGCATGACGACGGGCACGACCGGCAGGTCATATTTGCGCGCGAAATCGAGGTCGCGCTGGTCACCGGAGGGGCAGCCGAAAATCGCGCCCGTGCCGTAGTCCATCAACACGAAGTTCGCGACATAGACCGGCAGTTCCACGCTGGCATCGAAGGGATGGCGAACGCGGATGCCCGTGTCCATGCCCCTCTTCTCGGCGGTTTCGAGGGCGGCAAGCGAGGTGCCGGCGCGGCGGCATTCCTCGCAGAACGCCATGATCTCTGGATTGGTGGCGGAGACTTCGCGGGCCAGCGGATGATCGGCGGAAATCGCAAGGAACGAGGCGCCGAACAGCGTGTCGGGACGCGTCGTGTAGACGGTGACATCCTTCTCGGTCGTCAGGCCGGCGCCGCTGGACACTTCCCAGCGCACCAGCATGCCTTCGGAGCGGCCGATCCAGTTCTTCTGCATCAGCCGGACCTTTTCCGGCCACTGATCGAGCGTTTCCAGCGAATCGAGCAGGTCCTGGCTGAAATCGGTGATGCGGAAGAACCACTGCGTCAGCTCGCGCTGCTCGACGAGCGCGCCCGAGCGCCAGCCGCGGCCATCGATGACCTGCTCATTGGCGAGAACGGTGTGGTCGACCGGGTCCCAGTTCACCTTGGACTGCTTGCGATAGACGAGGCCCTTTTCCAGGAAGTCGAGGAACAGGTGCTGCTGGCGCTGGTAGTACTCGACATCGCAGGTGGCGAATTCACGCGACCAGTCGAGCGACAGGCCCATCGACTTCAGCTGCGCACGCATCGTCGCGATGTTTTCGTAGGTCCAGCTCTTCGGGTGCACCTTGTTCTGCATGGCGGCGTTTTCGGCGGGCATGCCGAAGGCGTCCCAGCCCATCGGGTGCAGCACGTTGAAGCCGCGCGCACGCTTGTAGCGGGCAACCACGTCGCCCATCGCATAGTTGCGCACATGGCCCATGTGGATGCGGCCGGACGGATAGGGGAACATCTCTAGCACGTAGTACTTTTCGCGCGGGTCGTCGTTCTGGGTCAGAAAGACGTTTTCTTCGTTCCATTTTGCCTGCCAGCGGGGTTCGGCATCGCGCGGATTGTAACGTTCGGTGGCCATGTCTTTGATGTTCCGGAAGTCTTTTGGGAGTCTTGGAGGGCGGTTCGCCCATGCGAATATAGTGGCGAGACCTTCATCATGAAACCGCCGAAGCGTCAAGTTTTGTGGGCCTCGCGCGGGCTTGTCGCAGCGTCTCGTGCTTGGCAAGCGGCGCCGTTTTCGCTAGGTCCGGAGCCTGATGCTGATGGAGAGTGATCATGGACCTTCAGGACCGTCTCGAGGACGTTCGCAACCGCATGCGCAAGGCAGCCGTGGAAGCCGATCGGCGGCCTGAAGCGGTCACGCTCGTCGCGGTCTCGAAGACCTTCGATGCCGAAGCGATTCGCCCGGCGATTGCGCTTGGACAGCGTGTGTTCGGCGAGAACCGCGTGCAGGAAGCGCAGGGCAAGTGGCCCGGCCTTCGCGAGGAGACGGCCGGTATCGAACTTCACCTGATCGGCCCGCTGCAATCCAACAAGGCTGCCGAGGCGGTGGCGCTGTTCGACGTCATCGAGACGGTGGACCGCGAGAAGATCGCCCGCGCACTTGCCGCGGAAATGGCGCGGCAGGCGCGCGCGCTCAGGCTCTATGTCCAGGTCAATACCGGGCTCGAGCCGCAGAAGGCCGGCATCGCACCGGACGACACGGTCGCCTTCGTTGCCCTCTGCCGGGAAGAGCTTGGCTTGGTCATCGAGGGCCTGATGTGCATTCCGCCGGCGGACGAAAATCCCGGTCCGCATTTCGCATTGCTCGCCAAGCTCGCGGCACGCTGCGGTCTCGACAGGCTGTCGATGGGCATGTCCGGTGACTATGAAACTGCCATCGGCTTCGGCGCGACCAGCGTGCGCGTCGGCTCGGCGATTTTCGGCACGCGCTAAATCGCCTGTTCGATTTGATGAAGCGCAAGCGGCGGTTTTGTCGCTTAGGGCTTTCGTCTGGCTTTGCGAAAAGCCCTCCCTCTCCTATTCTCCCAACCGGAGGAGCCGGCCGCTTTATGGCCGGCGGGAGGAAGCGATGCACAAAAATTATGCCGAGACCTATCGGGCCTGGAAGGATGACCACGAGGGTTATTGGACCGAGGCCGCGCGGGCGATCGACTGGTTCACCGAGCCAGTGAAGATTTTCGACGCCGGCCAGGGCGTCTATGGGCGCTGGTTTCCCGATGCGTTCAGCAATACCTGTCACAACTGCGTCGATCGGCATGTGGAGGCCGGTCGCGGCGATCAGGTCGCGCTGATCTACGACAGCCCGGTGACTGGCCGCAAGGCGCGCTACAGCTATGCCGACCTGTTGGTGCAGGTGAACGCCATGGCGGCGGTGCTTGTCGATCATGGTGTCGCGAAGGGTGACCGCGTCATCCTCTATATGCCGATGATCCCGGAAGCGATCTTCGCCATGCTCGCCTGCGCCCGCATCGGGGCGATCCATTCGGTGGTGTTCGGCGGTTTTGCAGCAAGTGAACTCGCGGCGCGCATCGACGATTCCACGGCGAAGCTCGTCGTTTCGGCGAGTTGCGGCGTCGAGCCCAATCGCATCATCGCTTACAAGCCGCTGCTCGATTCGGCGATCGAACTTGCGAAGCACAAGCCGGAGCATTGCCTCGTGCTGCAACGCGCTGAGCTCGCGGCAGACCTCACGTCCGGTCGGGATGTCGATCTCGGCGCGGCGCTGGAGGCTGCTGCGGGGCGCACGGTTGCCTGCGCGTCGCTTGCCGCGACCGATCCGCTCTATATTCTCTACACGTCAGGCACGACCGGCCAGCCGAAGGGCGTCATTCGCGACAATGGCGGGCATATGGTGGCGCTTGCCTGGTCGATGGGGGCGCTCTACGGCGTGGCACCCAGTGAGGTGTATTGGGCGGCATCGGATATCGGCTGGGTCGTCGGCCATTCCTATATCGTCTATGGGCCGCTGCTAAACGGCAGCACGACGGTGCTCTACGAGGGCAAGCCGGTCGGCACGCCGGATGCCGGCGCCTTCTGGCGCGTCGTCGAGGAGTACAAGGTCTCCGTGCTGTTTACGGCGCCGACCGCTTTCCGTGCGATCCGCAAGGAGGATCCGGAGGGTGTGTTCGTGAAACGGCACGATCTCTCCAGCCTGCGCGCGCTGTTCCTCGCCGGCGAGCGCGCCGATCCGGAAACGATCCGCTGGGCGGAAAGTGTGCTGGGCGTGCCGGTCATCGATCACTGGTGGCAGACGGAGACTGGCTGGGCGATTGTCGGCAACCCGCTTGGCCTCGATCCGCTGCCCGTGAAACACGGATCGCCGACCGTGCCGATGCCCGGTTACGAGTTGCACGTACTGGACGATGCCGGCCATGAGGTGCCGGCAGGCACGCTCGGCAACATCGCGATAAAACTTCCCCTGCCCCCGGGCTGCCTGCCGACCTTCTGGAACGCCGACGAACGGTTTCACACGACCTGCCTTGCGGAGTTCCCTGGCTATTACAAGACAGCAGATGCGGGCTACCTCGATGAAGACGGGTATGTCTTCGTCATGGCGCGCACCGACGATATCATCAATGTCGCCGGCCATCGGCTTTCGACGGGCGCGATGGAAGAGGTTTGCGCCAGCCATCCGGACGTTGCCGAATGCGCCGTCATCGGTGTTGCCGATGCGGTGAAGGGACAGGTGCCTGCCGGCTTCCTCGTTCTGAAGAGTGGTGTTTCACGTGAATCATCGCTTGTGGAGCAGGAGGTCGTGGCGCTGGTGCGCGAGCGTATCGGCCCCGTCGCGGCCTTCAAGACGGTACTTTGCGTGAAGCGACTGCCGAAAACGCGTTCCGGAAAAATCCTGCGCGGCACCATGCAGAAGATCGCCGATCGGGAAGAATGGAAGATGCCGGCGACGATCGACGATCCTGCTGTTCTCGATGAGATCGCCGGAGCGCTGTCGGCACGACGAATCGGCTAGCCGCCTTGCATACAGGCAAAGAAAAAGCCCGGTCGTGGAAACGGCCGGGCTTTTTGATGTGGTGTTCGACGGTGCTTAGAAGCGCTCGTCTTCATCCTCGTCGGGCGTTGCCGACTTCAGCGACTTGAGCTTGGCAAAGACGGCATCGGCGTCGATTTCCTTCTCTTCCTCGCGGTCGGTGCCGTAGGGCAGCTTTTCCGTTTCCTGCGCGGATTCGAGTGTTGCACCCAGTTCGGCGGCGGTCGGCAGCGGACGACCCTTCGAGGCGCGTTCGACTTCGAGGTCGAGGTCGATCTGCGAGCACAGGCCCAGCGTCACCGGATCCATCGGCGTCAGGTTGGTCGAGTTCCAGTGGGTGCGTTCGCGGATCTGCTCGATCGTCGACTTGGTCGTGCCGACGAGACGCGAGATCTGCGCATCCTTCAGTTCCGCGTGGTTACGAACCAGCCAGAGAATGGCGTTCGGGCGATCCTGACGCTTGGAGACCGGCGTGTAGCGCGGGCCCTTGCGCTTGGATTCGGGCACGCGAACCTTCGGTTCGGAAAGCTTGAGCTTGTGGTTCGGGTTGCCTTCCGCACGGGCGATTTCGTCGCGGGAAAGCTGGCCGGTCGAGATCGGATCAAGGCCCTTGATGCCCTGGGCCGATTCGCCGTCGGCGATCGCTTTCACTTCGAGCGGGTGCAGTTTGCAGAACGTGGCGATCTGGTCGAACGACAGCGCCGTGTTGTCAACAAGCCAGACGGCCGTTGCCTTTGGCATAAGCAGCTGTTGAGCCATGGATATAGTCCTCTTGTGCGTCCGCGCCGGTGTCGCGGGCCGTGGGTAGTAACCACTATGTTCCGGGAATTCGGCCCTCTATAACCTCACTGTCGCAGAAATGCAATTCTTCAAGCGACAAATGACCTTTGTCTAATTGCCCGACGGATTTGACCTGTTATGTATGGCGCAGGAGTTGCGGGGAGCCCGAGGAGATGCGGCATCCCGCCTATGCGCAGTGAGGAGGAATCCATGTCCGCAAAGACCTATCCGGTCCTGAAATCCGCGAAAAGCCGAGCGCTGATCGACAACGAAACCTATCAGAAATGGTATCGCGAGAGCGTCGAGAACCCGGAGCGTTTCTGGGACAAACACGGCATGCGGATCGACTGGTTCAAGCCCTATACCAAGGTCAAGAACACGTCGTTCACCGGCAAGGTCCCGATCAAGTGGTTCGAGGACGGCATCACCAACGTCTCCTACAATTGCATCGACCGCCACCTGAAGACGCATGGCGATCAGGTCGCCATCATCTGGGAAGGCGACAACCCCTATATCGACAAGAAGATCACCTATAACGAGCTTTACGAGCACGTCTGCCGCATGGCGAACGTGATGAAGAAGCACGGCGTCAAGAAGGGTGACCGCGTCACCATCTACATGCCGATGATCCCGGAAGCGGCCTATGCGATGCTCGCCTGCGCGCGCATCGGCGCCATCCACTCGATCGTCTTCGGCGGCTTCTCGCCGGATGCGTTGGCCGGCCGTATCGTCGACTGCGAATCGACCTTCGTCATCACCTGCGACGAGGGCGTGCGCGGCGGCAAGCCGATCCCGCTCAAGGAAAACACCGATACGGCGATCGACATCGCGGCGAAGAACCATGTCATCGTCAACAAGGTTCTGGTCGTGCGCCGCACCGGCGGCAAGATCGGCTGGGCGCCGGGCCGCGATATCTGGCACCACCAGGAAGTGCTGACCGTGCCGCGCGATTGTCCGCCGGCAAAGATGAAGGCGGAAGATCCCCTCTTCATCCTCTACACGTCCGGTTCGACCGGCAAGCCGAAGGGCGTGCTGCACACCACTGCCGGCTACCTCGTCTATGCCTCGATGACGCACAAATACGTCTTCGATTACCAGGATGGCGATATCTACTGGTGCACGGCCGATGTCGGCTGGGTGACCGGCCATTCCTACATCGTCTACGGCCCGCTGGCGAACCGCGCGACCACGCTGATGTTCGAAGGCGTGCCGAATTTCCCGGATGCCGGCCGCTTCTGGGAAGTGGTCGACAAGCACAAGGTCAACATCTTCTACACCGCGCCGACGGCGATCCGCGCGCTGATGGGTGCCGGCGACGCCTATGTGAAGCGCTCGTCGCGTTCGTCGCTGCGCTTGCTCGGCTCGGTTGGCGAGCCGATCAACCCGGAAGCCTGGGAATGGTACTACAACGTCGTCGGCGAGGGCCGCTCGCCGATCGTAGATACCTGGTGGCAGACGGAGACCGGTGGCATTCTCATCACCCCGCTGCCGGGCGCGACGGACCTCAAGCCGGGTTCGGCAACACGGCCGTTCTTCGGCATCAAGCCGCAGCTCGTAGACAATGAAGGCAATGTGCTGGAAGGGGTCGCTGACGGCAATCTCTGCATCACCGACAGTTGGCCCGGCCAGATGCGCACGGTCTATGGTGATCACAAGCGCTTCGTCGAAACCTATTTTTCGACCTACAAGGGCAAGTATTTTACCGGTGACGGCTGCCGGCGTGACGAGGACGGCTATTACTGGATCACCGGTCGCGTCGACGACGTGCTCAACATTTCCGGCCACCGCCTCGGCACGGCCGAAATCGAATCGGCGCTCGTCTCGCACCATCTGGTCTCGGAAGCTGCCGTCGTCGGCTATCCGCACGGCCTCAAGGGTCAGGGCATTTATTGCTACGTCTCGCTGATGGCCGGCGAAGAGGGCAATGATGCGCTGCGCCAGGACCTGGTGAAGCATGTGCGCAAGGAGATCGGCCCGATCGCGAGCCCGGACAAGATCCAGTTCGCCCCCGGCCTGCCAAAAACCCGTTCCGGCAAGATCATGCGCCGGATTCTGCGCAAGATCGCCGAGGACGATTTTGGCGCACTCGGTGACACCTCGACGCTTGCCGATCCGGCCGTTGTGGATGACCTGATCGCCAATCGGCAGAACAAGGCCGCCGGCTGATTGAAGAGGCTCGGATTAATGCGAAACGGCGGCCTAGGCCGCCGTTTTCTTTTGGAGAATTGCTTGAGGGAATATCCTCTCCTCTCCTCTCCTCTCCTCTCCTCCCCTCTTCCGTCATCCTCGGGCTCGACCCGAGGATCCATGCGGCGGGTGCGGCGTGAATGGTCGGGTCAAGCCCGACCATGACGAAGGAGAGGTAACGGACCGCGGTGATAGGCCGGGTCATTCCTGAGCCGGATTCCCACCCTCAGAAATCGATCGCCCGACCGTTGACTTCCCAATCGCCGAAACGGGCCGGGTCCGCACCGCCGCGGCCGCCAACCTCGGGAGCCGGTTCAACCGGCTGCGCGGCCTTGCGCCGTTCTTCGGCTTCCTGGAGGGCGCGCAATGCGGCGGGAGAAAGCACCTTGCGGCCGCCTGAATGATTGTCGTTGTCGTTCTGCATGAAAATCGGCATCCTTCCCGGATATTGAAGAATTCCTGTTCGCTTACCATCATATAGGAGCGTGACGGCGCTGTGGAAAGCGCTGATTCACGTGAAACACTCCCTTGACAACAGGGGAATGCACGCGGGCAACGAGACCCGACAGGAGCCGAAAACCTATGAACATCGTTCGCACAGCCATGCTTCTCGCCTTCATGACGGCGCTTTTCATGGGCGTGGGCCTGCTCATCGGCGGCAAGGGCGGCATGATGATCGCGCTGCTCATCGCCATCGCCATGAATTTCTTTTCCTACTGGAATTCCGACCGCATGGTTCTGTCCATGTACGGCGCCAAGGAGGTCGATGAACGCTCCGCGCCGGAATATTTCGGCATCGTGCGTGACCTCGCAAAACGCGCCGGCCTGCCCATGCCGCGGGTCTATGTCATCAACAGCGACCAGCCGAACGCCTTTGCAACCGGCCGCAATCCGCAGAATGCTGCGGTTGCCGCCTCGACCGGTCTTCTCCAGGCGCTCTCCTATGAAGAGGTGGCGGGCGTGATGGCGCACGAGCTTGCCCATATCCAGAACCGCGACACGCTGACCATGACGCTGACGGCGACGATTGCCGGTGCGATTTCGATGCTTGCCAACTTCGCCATGTTCTTCGGCGGTAGCGGCAACCGCGAAAACAGCAACCCGCTCGGCTTCATCGGCGTGCTGATCGCGATGATCGTTGCCCCCTTTGCCGCCATGCTGGTGCAGATGGCGATCAGCCGGACGCGCGAATATTCGGCCGACAAGCGCGGCGCGGAAATCTGCGGCAATCCGTTGTGGCTCTCGTCGGCGCTCGGCAAGATCGCCGTCGCGGCGGGCCGCGTTCCCAACAACGATGCCGAGCGCAACCCGGCCACAGCGCATATGTTCATCATCAACCCGCTCTCGGGCGAGCGTATGGACAACCTGTTTTCGACCCATCCGAACACCGAGAACCGCATCGCGGCGCTGGAGGAAATGGCCCGTGGCATGCAAGCGCGCTCGACGGAGCCGGTCCGGGCTGATAATCCCTCACGCAAATCGCGCTCCGTCCCGACGACGGGCTGGGGACGCGGTGGTTCCGAACCACCCAAGGGTCCCTGGTCTTGAGCGACGACAGAAAACACAGAGCACATCCAAACAGGCATCGCGGCGGCAAGGGGCGAGCCCCCGTGGAGGCGCCCGAGAGCCATTCGGAAAAGCCGGGCCTGCGCGCCCGGCAGGCGGCCGCCAAGATCCTTGCCGCCGTCATCGACCGCCGGACGCCGCTCGACGGCATGCTGGACGCCGAGAACGGCAACCCGGCCTATCGGCAGCTCAACGACGCCGACCGTGCGCTGGTACGCGCCATCATCAACACGGCGCTGCGCCATCTTCCCCGCATCGACACCATTCTGGACACGCTGGTCGGCACGCCGTTGCCGGTGGGCGCGCGCGCCTTGCAGCACGCCCTGACGGTCGCCGCGGCACAGATCCTCTATCTCGACGTTCCGGACCATTCCGCTGTCGACCTTGCGGTCGAGCAGGCGCAGATCGACCCGCGCAACCGCCGCTTTGCCAGCCTCACCAATGCGGTGCTGCGTCGCCTGTCGCGCGAAAAGGCCTCGCATCTGGCGGCGACCCGTTCGATTCCCGTCGTTCCGGACTGGTTCTACCAACGGCTTATCGACATCTACGGGCGTGAGCACACGGGACGGATTGCCGAAGCGCTTCTCGAACCGTCGGCTATCGACCTCACCGTCAAATCCGACCCGGAAGGCTGGGCTGCTCGGCTGGGCGGTCTCGTCCTGCCGACCGGTTCCGTGCGCTTGCCGGCCGCCTCCGGCGCCATTCCGGCATTGGAAGGGTTCGACGCGGGCGAATGGTGGGTGCAGGACGCCGCCGCCAGCATTCCGGCAAAGCTGTTTGGTGATCTTGCCGGCAAGCGCGTTGCCGATCTCTGCGCTGCGCCCGGCGGAAAAACCGCGCAGCTGGCGCATGCCGGTGCCGAGGTCACGGCGCTCGACCAGTCCGCCAACCGCCTGAAGCGGCTCATCGGCAATCTCGAGCGCCTGGCGCTCCCGGTGACGGCTGTCGAGGCGAACATGGCCGACTACCGTCCTGACGCGCTTTTTGACGCCGTCCTGCTCGATGCGCCCTGCTCGTCCACCGGCACGATCCGTCGCCATCCCGACGTGCTCTGGACCAAGGGTCCGGAAGACATCGAAAAACTTGCCCGTCTGCAGGAGCGCCTGCTGCGCCACGCGCTGACGCTGGTGAAGCCCGGCTGCGTGCTCGTCTTCTCCAATTGCTCGCTCGATCCGAACGAAGGGGAAGAGACGGTCGCCCGCGTTCTCGCCGACAATCCGTCCTGGCAAATCGACCCCGTCGATCCTGCCGATTGGCCGGGCCTGGAATCGGCGATCTCGCCACGCGGCGAATTCCGCACGACACCCGCCATGTTGCCGGCGACCGAGACCCATGCCGGTGGTTTGGACGGATTTTACGCCGTGCGGCTGCGGAACGGCGGCTAAACGACAGATCCTCACGCCCTGCCTGGCCGCGTCATCAACAGTCCATCAGCTCCGATGAATTGACGCGGCTTGCCGCATCAGCCTACCTATAGGAAGGAGGCATTCGTTAACCATGCAGCTTTCCGACCGGCAGCGGCTTCTCTATCTGTATTTGCGTGAGGGTTGGCGCCGGTTCTCGCGGCGGCTTGCCTTGGGCCGAATTAGCGCCATGCGGTTTTCCGGCGGCACGCCGGATCGCCTGGTCGTCGCACCCACCGACCTGCATCCCGCCGATTCTTTTGCCGGCGAAGAAATAGCCGCCGGCCGGTTCCCTCTGGCGGGGCGTGTTCTGGAGTGCGAGGGTGATTCGCCCTTCGCGCTGGAGCTTCCCTCGGAAGAGTTCGCCGTCCGCCTGCATTCGTTTGGCTGGCTGCGCCATATGCGCCTCGTCGATCCGGAAAAGGCAGCACAGACCTCCCGCTTCATCGTCGACGACTGGCTGCAAAGCCATGGCCGCGTCATAGGCGGCCTCGCCTGGCGGCCGGACGTCGCCGCGCAACGCATCATCGCCTGGCTCTCCCATTCGCCGGTCGTGCTGAAGGATGCCGACTATCCGTTCTATCGCCGCTTCCTGAAGAGCCTCGCCTTCCAGGTCCGTTATCTGCGCCACGTCGCCGATACGACGCGGGATGGCGAGCCGCGGCTCAGGGTGCGCATAGCCCTTGCCATGGCCTCCATCGCCATGCCGGCCACCGCCGCGCGAATGCGCAAGGCCGCGCGTCATCTCGACGAGGAACTCGACCGGCAGATCCTTGCCGATGGCGGCCATTGCTCGCGCAATCCGCGGGCAGCACTCGATCTGCTGCTCGATTTGCTGCCGCTGCGCCAGACCTATGTCAATCTCGGCCATGACATGCCGGCGCAGCTCATTCCCTGCATCGATCGGATCTATCCGGCGCTGCGTTTCTTCCGCCACCAGGGGGGTGAACTCGCGCTGTTCAACGGCGCCACCTACACGCTGGCGAACGAATTGATGTCGGCCCTGCGCTACGACGAGACGGGCGGCGCGCCATTCAAGGCGCTGCCATCCATCAATTACGATCGCCTCGCGGTGAAGGAGACGGTCGTCCTGATGGACACCGGCCTGCTGAAAGCCGTCGATCTTTCCGCGACGGCGTCTGCGGGAACGCTTTCCATCGAGATGTCGTCCGGCAAAAACCGTTTCATCGTCAATTCCGGCCGGCCGCGATTTGCCGGAGAGGCCTTGCGCCAGCTGTCGCGCACGACGGCGGCCCATTCGGTCGCCACCTTGAACGATACCTCATCGTCGCGCATTTCCAGCTCGCGCTTCCTCGGGCCGATCATCATCGGTGGCGTCAAGAAAGTCGATGTCGCCCGCACCGAGCGCGAATCCGGTGCCGATGGCGTGACGGCCGGCCATGACGGCTACCTGAAGCGTTTCGGCCTTCTCTACGAGCGCGATATCCTCGTTGCAGCCACCGGAAGCGAAATTCGCGGCCGGGAGCGTTTCTTCAAGCCGAACGACCCGAGCGGCACCATCGAAAAGGGCCAGGCGGTGGTGCGTTTTCATATCCACCCGACCATCCAGCTCTATCGCGCGTCGTCGAACGAGACCCGGCTGGTCGCGCCGGATGGAGAAGCCTGGGCGCTGACCTGCGTCGATGTGCCGGTCGAGGAGGAAGAGGACGTCTTCTTCGCCGATCCCTCCGGCGTCAGGACGTCGCGCCAGCTGACGCTGACCATGCCGCTCAATACGGTGCCCGAAGTTCAGTGGTCGCTGGTGCGACAGCGCTGAATTGCGGGCGTTTGCCGTTTTCTCCGGGCGACGGCTGTGATAACGGGGCGCATGACCATCCGGCCCCCCTCCCGCGGGCCGTCAGAACGGAGCGCCCCCATGGCCGTTGTTTCCAAGAAAATCCCCGCCCCTGATCGTGTTGTCGTGCGCACCGCGCTTCTCTCCGTCTCCGACAAGGCGGGCATCGTCGATCTCGCCCGCGCGCTCGCCGACAAGGGCGTACGCCTGCTGTCGACCGGCGGCACGCACAAGGCGCTGAGCGACGCCGGCCTTACGGTGACCGACGTGTCCGAGGTCACGGGCTTTCCGGAAATCATGGATGGCCGCGTGAAGACCCTGCATCCCTCCGTGCATGGCGGCCTGCTGGCGATCCGCGACGATGCGGAGCATGTCGAGGCGATGAAGGCGAATGGCATCGATGCGATCGACCTGGCGATCATCAACCTCTATCCGTTCGAAGAGGTGCGTGCCAAGGGCGGCGACTATCCGACGACCGTCGAGAACATCGACATCGGCGGCCCGGCAATGATCCGCGCATCCGCCAAGAACCATGCCTATGTGACTGTTGTCACCGACCCGGCCGACTACCCTGCCCTGCTGGAAGAACTGGCGGGTGGGTCGACCTCCTATGCCTTCCGCCAGCGCCTCGCCGCCAAGGCCTATGCCCGTACGGCGGCCTATGACGCGGCGATCTCCAACTGGTTTGCCGAGGCGCTCGACATCGCCACGCCGCGTCACCGCGTGCTTGGCGGCGTGCTCAAGGAAGAGATGCGCTACGGCGAGAACCCGCACCAGAAGGCCGGCTTCTACGTCACCGGCGAGAACCGCCCCGGTGTCGCCACAGCGACGCTGCTCCAGGGCAAGCAGCTTTCCTACAACAATATCAACGATACGGACGCCGCTTTCGAACTGGTCGCCGAGTTTCTGCCCGAAAACGGTCCGGCCTGCGCGATCATCAAGCACGCCAATCCCTGCGGCGTCGCCACCGGCAAGACGCTGAAGGATGCTTACGCGCGGGCGCTGGCCTGCGATCCGGTCTCCGCCTTCGGCGGCATCATCGCGCTCAACACAACGCTCGACGGCGAGACGGCGGAAGAGATCGTCAAGCTCTTCACCGAAGTCATCATCGCGCCGGATGCGGACGAGACGGCGCGGGCCATCATTGCCGGCAAGCCGAACCTGCGCCTGCTGGTCACGGGCGCGCTGCCCGATCCGCGCGTGCCGGGCCTTTCCGCCAAGACGGTTTCCGGTGGCCTGCTCGTGCAGAGCCGCGACAACGGCATGGTCGAGGATCTCGAACTCAAGGTCGTCACCAAGCGCGCACCGACGGCACAGGAACTGGTCGACATGAAGTTCGCCTTCAAGGTCGCCAAGCACGTCAAGTCGAATGCCGTGGTCTATGCCAAGGATGGCCAGACGGCTGGCATCGGCGCCGGGCAGATGAGCCGCATCGATTCCGCCCGCATTGCCGGGCTGAAGGCGGAAGAGGCTGCCAAGGCGATGGGCCTTGCGGAGCCGCTGACACGCGGCTCGGCCGTGGCTTCCGAAGCCTTTTTGCCCTTCGCCGACGGCCTGCTTTCGGCGATTGCCGCCGGTGCGACCGCGGTCATCCAGCCGGGCGGCTCGATGCGCGATGCGGAAGTGATTGCGGCGGCTGATGAGGCGGGCGTCGCGATGGTCTTCACCGGAATGCGCCACTTCCGGCATTGAATTTATCCGGATTCTTCCCCGGAATCGAAACGCCCCGCTTGCGGGGCGTTTTGCGTTTCAGGTGTTCACCCCGTTGGCCGGATAGGGTGTGCGCAGCAAGAGCAGGAAGCCGACGACGAGGAAGGCGATGAGCGCCATCATGCCGATGCGCGCCGAGCCTGTTGCCGTGGTGATGAGCGCGACCGACAGTGGTGCAAGGAAGGACGTGGCGCGGCCCGAGAGAGCATAGAGGCCGAAATAGCGGCCGGCTTCGTCCGGATGGATGCTCTGGGCGAGGTAGGAGCGGGCGGAGGCCTGGACGGGGCCGAAGGCGACGCCGATCAGCAGGCCGTAGAGGATATAGGCCTTTTCCGCTGCCGTGGCGAAGAGACCGCCGGAATCGGCGGTCGATAGCGGGATAAGGCCGAACAGGGTGACGCCGGGGCCGGTGGAGACGATGCCGATCGTCGCAATGGTCAGGCAGACGAGGCTGATCACTACAACGGTTTTCGAGCCGAGACGCTTGTCGAGCCGGCTGGCATAGAGGCAGCCGCCGATGGCGACGACGTTGAGGATGATGCCATAGATGCCGAGTTCAAACGTCTGCCAGGCGAACATGCCGGCGGCAAAGGTGCCGCCGAGTGCCAGGAGCCCGTTGACACCGTCCTGGTAGATCATGCGGGCGACTAGGAAGCGCAGGATGCCCGGCTTGCCGCGCAGGTCGCGCAGGGTGGCGGAGAGATCCGCCAAGCCGGCGCGCACGGCGGCGGCGATCGGCAGTCCTTTGCTTTGATCCGGCGTGAAGAAAAACATCGGCAGTATGAAGACGAGATACCAGAGTGCTGAAATCGGCCCGGTGATGCGGGCGTCCGCGCCGGTCGCTGGATCGAGGCCGAACAGCGGCGCAATGCCGATGGCGGTCGTTCCCGTCTCCGGATTGGCAGCGAGAAGCGCAACGACAGCGATCAGCACGATCATGCCGCCGAGATAACCGAGGCCCCAGGCGATGTTGGAGATACGGCCGGCATCTTCCGGTTTGACGAGGCGCGGCATCATCGAATCGTTGAAGACGATAGAAAACTCGGCCGCCACCGTCGCCAGCACGATCATGGCCATGGCGAAGGGCAGGCTGCTGCCGGGCGTGGCATGCCAAAGCGCGATGAGTGACAGGATCTTGATCACCGCGAAGACGGCGATCCAGGGTTTTCGCGCGCCGGAAGCATCGGCGATCGAGCCCATGATTGGCGCGAGCAGCGCAATCACGATGCCGGAAATAGTGAGCGTATAGCTCCAGGCGGCCTGCCCGGCAGCATGGTCTTCGGTCAGGCGCGAGACGAGGTAGGGGCCGAAGATGAAGGTGGTAATGACCGTGAAGAAGGGCTGTGCCGCCCAGTCGAACAGCATCCAGCCTGTAATACCGAGACGGCCTACGCGCGGCTCCCGGCTTTCTACGACATCCGTCATCGCCCCTCCTGAAACGCGGGGCGAAGACTGAGCGCCCGTCCGCAAGCCGGCTAATGAAGCCTATGCTTCGTCAACCGGCAGCAGGACTGTGTCATTTCGCCCGTTCCTGCGCAAGATCGCTGAGGACGCCTGCGGCGACGCTCACCTTCGCGAGCGTGGCCTCGCCCGCTTCGATCAGCGCAGAGAGATTGGCCGTCACACGGGCAAGCTTCTTCTCGTCAGCCTGTTGCCAGGCCGCGAGCGGCGCCTTGTCGCCCTTGTGGCGCGTCAGGACGACCGTCGCGAGATCGCGGCGGGCATTGGCGATGTCGGTGAGGCTGCGTTGCAGGGCGAGCGCCTCGTAGAGATCGCCGGTCTGGATGCGGCTTGCCGCCGAGAGCAGCCGGCCGATATTGAGCGTCGAGCTGATACCGGCGAAGGTCTGCGCGGTCTTGCCGAGCGTGTCGCCCGTCGACCCGGCAATCAGCATCACCTCCGGCACAAAGATCAGCATGGAGAGCGTGGCGATTTCTTCCGCCAGATCCGCCGGCACGCCTTCGTCCTCATAGGCATGGGCCTTGCGGCGGGCTTCGTCGCCAGCCGCTTCCGAAATCAGCGTCGAAAGATGCGGGCGAAGCTGCTTCAGCGCCTGCTTCAGCTTGTGCACTGCCTGCTCCATCGAGCCCGATACCGCGCCCGTCGTCAAAAGCAGGCTTGTGACGGTGGCGTAGATGCGGCCGATCTCCTCATAGAGTTCGTTCTGCACGGACCCGGCGACGAGAGTGTCCAGCGCATCGACGCCGGCATAGAGCGCCGAGAGGCCGTAGCCATCGCGGGCGATGACGGCCGCCTTCACGGCATCCGCCGGACCGAAGCCGGTGCCATCGGTCAGCGTGGTGATGAAGGCCGGGCCGCCGCGGTTGATCACCTCGTTGGCGAGGATGGTCGCGATGATTTCCCGGCGCAGGCGATGCGAGCGGATGTCGTCCGCATAGGTTTTCTGCATCTTCGCCGGGAAGTAGCTCATCAGCGTCGGTTCGAAATAGGGCTCGTCCGGCAGGCCGGTGTGGACGAGCTCGTCGAACAGCACGAGCTTGGCATAGGAGAGCAGCACGCCGATCTCCGGCCGCGTCAGCGGCTTGCCAGCCTGGTAGCGTTCCGCCACCGTGCGGTCGTCCGGCAGGGTCTCGACCTTGCGGTTGAGCTGCCCGGCAGTTTCCAGGCGGTCCATCAGGCGCGTCAGCGGCGCGCGGTTGGCAACACCCTGCTTTTCGATGAGCGAGATCGCCAGCGATTGCAGGTAGTTGTTGCGCAGCACGAGGTGGCCCACCTCGTCCGTCATCGAGGCGAGCAACACGTTGCGCTTGGCGCGCGTCAGCCGCTCGTCACGCATGGCGGAAGCGAGCGCGATCTTGATGTTGACCTCGACGTCCGACGAATTCACGCCGGCCGAGTTGTCGATGGCGTCGGAGTTGCAGCGCCCGCCCTTGAGGCCGAAGGCGATGCGGCCGCGCTGGGTAACGCCGAGGTTTGCGCCCTCGCCGATCACCTTGGCGCGCACATCGTCGGCGACGATGCGGATCGGGTCATTGGCGCGGTCGCCGACTTCCGCGTCGGTTTCGTTCTGGCCGCGGATATAGGTGCCGATGCCGCCGAACCACATCAGGTCGACCGGGGCCTTCAGGATCGCCGTCATGATTTCGAACGGCGTCGCCTTGGCCTTGTCGATGCCGATGACCGCCATGGCTTCCGGCGTCAGCGTCACGGATTTTTCCGTACGCGGGATGATCATCGCACCCTTGGAGAGCACGGAACGATCATAGTCCTGCCAGCTCGAGCGCGGCAGGGCGAACATGCGGCGACGCTCCGCGAAGGACGTATCGGTATCCGGCGACGGATCGATGAAGATATCCCGGTGGTCGAAGGCGGCCAGCAGGCGGATTTTCCGCGACAGCAGCATGCCGTTGCCAAAAACGTCGCCCGACATGTCGCCGACGCCGGCAACGGTGAAGGGCGTCTTCTGGATGTCGATGTTCATTTCACGGAAGTGGCGCTTGACGGTTTCCCAGGCGCCGCGGGCGGTGATGCCCATCTTCTTGTGGTCGTAGCCGGCAGAGCCACCCGACGCGAAGGCGTCGTCGAGCCAGAAGCCGGCTTCCTGTGCCAGACCGTTCGCGGTGTCGGAGAAGGTTGCGGTGCCCTTGTCGGCGGCGACGACGAAATAGGGATCGTCACCGTCGAGGCGGACCGTATCGGCGGGCGGCACGATGTCCTGGCCGACAATGTTGTCGGTGACCGAGAGCAGCGTGCGGATATAGGTCTTGTAGGCCTCGGTGCCGGCCTTGAAGATGGCGTCGCGGCTGCCGCCAACCGGCAACTGCTTCGGATAGAAGCCGCCCTTGGCGCCGACCGGCACGATGACCGAGTTCTTCACCTGCTGCGCCTTCACGAGGCCCAGCACTTCCGTGCGGTAGTCCTGTGCACGGTCGGACCAGCGCAGGCCGCCGCGGGCGACCTTGCCGAAGCGCAGGTGCACGCCCTCGACCTCGGCGCCGTAGACGAAGATTTCGCGGAAGGGGCGTGGTTCCGGCAGGCCGTCCAGCGCCTTCGGATCGAGCTTGATCGCCAGCGTCTTGCGCGGCTTGCCGTCGGCATCGCGCTGGAAGTAGTTGGTGCGCAGCGTCGCCTGGATGGCGTTGACGTAGCGGCGGAGAATCCGGTCCTCGTCGAGGCTCGGCACGTTGGCCAGGGCTTCTTCGATCGCCGTCGCCGTTTCACCGGTCTTCTTCTCGCGCTGGCGGTCCGAAAACTTCGGGTCGAGGCGGGTCTTGAACAGGCGGAAGAGGTTGGAGGCGATCGCCGGATACTTGTTGAGCGTATCGGCAATATAGCCCTGCGAATAGGGAATGCCGGTCTGGCGCAGGTAGCGCGAATAGGTGCGCAGCGCCATGATTTCGCGGGCGGAAAGCCCACCGGTCAGGATGAGACGGTTCAGCGCGTCATCGTCCACCTCGCCATGCCAGGCGGCAAGGAAGGCTTCCTCCAGCATCGGGCTCAGTTTGTCGAGGTTGATCTCGATCCCGTCGCGGTGCTTCAGCTCCATGTCATGCAGGATGACGCGGCGCTGTTCGCCATCGAGACCCACGACGGTCAGGTCGTGCGTCTGTTCGCTGATGACGTTGAAGCCGAGATTTTCCAAGAGCGGCACGCGCTTCGACAGCGACACAGGTTCGTTGGCGTGGAAGATTTTCAACTCGACCGAGCTGAGATCGGTGTTCCAGGCCTTGCGGTAGAAGGCGATGCTGATCGGGTTTTCGGATGTTGCCGTGGTAATCAGGGCAAGGTCCGCATGGGCCTCGGCGGGTGTGAAATCCTCCTGGTAGCCGCGGTCGGCGACCAGTCGCAGGCCATCGGCATTGGAGAGTGCTTCGAAACGGTCGGTCCAGCGGGTGGCGATCTCGCGCACGGCCTGCTCGAGCTTTGCCTGCGGGATGCGCGGCGTCTTGCCGCCGGAGCGGCCGACGATGAAATGCACGCGGGCAAGGCCGCCTTCCGGGAAAGCCGGATAATAGGCGGAGACGCGGCCGTCATAAGCCGACTTCAGATAATTGCCGATTTTTTCGCGCACGTCGGAATCGTATTGCTCGCGCGGCACGTAAACGATCACCGAGACGAAACGGTCGAAGCGGTCGATGCGCGGCAGCACGCGAATGCGCGGCCGGTCGGACAGTTCGTTGATCTGTTCGCAGAAGCTGGCAAGCAGGCCGGTGTCGATCTGGAAGAGATCGTCACGCGGATAGGATTCCAGCGTGTTGATCAGCATCTTGCCGGAATGGCTCTTCGGGTCGTAGCCGAAATGCTCGACAACATCCGCCACCTTGGAGCGCAGAAGCGGGATCTGGCCGGCGGCATGGGTATAGGCTGTCGAGGTGAAGAGGCCGACGATGCGCAACTCGCCGATCACCTTGCCCTTCTCGTTGAAACGCTTGAGGCCGACATAATCCATATAGGCGCGACGGTGCACGACGGATTTCACATTTGCCTTGGTGACGATCAGCAGATCCGGGCCTTCGAGGAATTCCAGGATTTCCGGCGTCGTCGTCACGGCGTCCTTGCCGAGGCGCAGCACGCGGACGTCCGGGTCGGCGAGAATGCCGAGGCCTTCGCCGCCGCGCTCCACGGTCGCCTGCTCGCCCTTGCCGGAATAGCTGTATTCGCGCATGCCGAGGAAGGTGAAGTTGTTGCCGCGCAGCCAGGTCAGGAAGGCGAGCGCCTCGTCCTTGTCGGCCTTGGCCTTGGCGTAGCGCTCCATGTCGGCCATGGCGCTGTCGAGTTTTTCGACCATGGAAGGCCAGTCGTCGACGGCGACATGAACCTGGTGAAGCACGTTGCGGACCCGCTCGGTGAGCGACGCCGCCTCATTGGGCGCGAGCTCCGAGAGATGGATCTCGATATGGCTGACCCGCTGCGTCGGCTCGCTTTCCTCGTCCGGCGAGAAGAGCTTCGGCGCTTCACCGGGCTTCACCACGAGGATCGGGTGGATCGCGAGGTGTACGTCGCGATGTGTGCTCGTCACTTCGCCCATCACCGAATCGTAGAGGAACGGCTGGTTGCGGTCGGTAACGGAGAGCACGGAGACCGGCTGGCCCTGGGGCCGGACGTCAGGCAGCGTGGTGACGGTCACGCGCGGCGCGGAGCCGTCCCAGGCCTCGATTTCGGCCATGGCATGGGCGGCGGCTGCAGCCAGCATTTCGCCGGTATAATGCTCGATATCGTCCTTGCTGGCACGTCCGAAAAGGATGTCCGGGTTCAGCGTCTTTGCGCCGAGGGCGGCGGCTGCAGCTTTGGCGGCCTCGATGTGTTTTTCTCGTTTCACGTTGGTCCTGGCACCCATGGAATTTTCCCTCGAATCCGATCGCCGGACGTTAGCAGAAGAAAAAATACGCGCGACGAAATTTGTGCATTTGCGAGAAAATTCAATCGATTTTGTCCGGAATAGGTCAGTTTTGCTGACGTTTTGACGTTAAATCGGGGTTTTTTCGTCGAAAAGCAGCCAAAAACCGGCGGAAGCCGTTCCATGTTGCCCTGCAGCGACAGGCACTTGCCATGTCGGGCGTTGACAGGAAAACACCCCCTTGTCATCACTCGAACGGAACGAGGGAGCAGGCTATGACCGAGAGCGACAAGGGCACCGTCATCGTCATTTCGAGCCATGTGGTGCGCGGCACGGTGGGCAACCGCGCCGCCGTCTTCGCACTCGAAACACTCGGCCATCCGGTCTGGGCGCTGCCGACGGTCATTCTGCCCTGGCATCCCGGCCACGGAAAATCGACGCGGGTGGCGATTTCGGCGGATGATTTCGACGCGATGATATCAGACCTCACCCGAGCACCATGGCGGAGCGAGGTGAAAGCCGTCTTGTCCGGCTATCTCGGTAGCGTTGCGCAGGCGCGCGCCGTGGCGCGGCTGGTTGAAAGCCTTCGTGTGGACAATCCCAATCTTCTTTACATGTGCGATCCGGTCTGCGGCGATGAGAACGGCCTCTATATCGCGGAAGAAACGGCGGTGGCGATCCGCGACAGCCTGATCCCGCTCGCCTCGATCGCCACGCCCAACCGCTTCGAACTGGCCTGGCTCGCCGGCGCGCCGCTTGAGACCAATGCGGCAATCGTTGATGCTGCCCTCTCGCTCGGCCCGGCCCGCATGCTCGTGACCTCCTCGCTGCCGCTGATGGCGGGCAGCACGGGCAATCTCTATCTTTCCGGCCGCAGCGCGCTTCTGGCGGAACACCGGCTCGTGCCGAACCCGCCGAACGGCACCGGCGACCTGCTTGCCGCGATCTTCCTGTCCCGGCTGATGGAAAAGCTACCGGAAGAGCGCGCGCTGATGATGGCGACCGCCAGCGTCTTCGAGATTGTCGCACGCACCGCAAAGCGTGGTGCCGACGAACTGACGCTCGAGCAGGACGCCGCCAGCATTTCGACACCCATGGCCATGGTGCAGATGCGCCGCCTTGTGCATCCGGCGCAGACGCGACGGCCCTAAAGCGCCTTGCGCCCTGCCCTGCGGAGTGGTTTATGCACTTCCGGATGGGGCCTCATCCGTAGATCGTTACACGGGGGTATTCCGACATCATGAACCGCTTTCCCGATCGTCTTCTGAACGGCTACCGCAATTTCATGTCCGGCCGCTATGCCGAACAATCGGCGCGCTACAGGGCCTTGGCCGAGACCGGCCAGAAGCCAAAGACCCTCGTGATTGCCTGTTGTGACTCCCGCGCTGCACCGGAAACTATTTTCGACAGCGGGCCGGGCGAACTTTTCGTGGTGCGCAACGTGGCGAACCTCGTGCCGCCCTACGAGCCGGACGGCCAGTTCCACGCAACCTCGGCAGCGCTCGAATTCGCGGTGCAATCGCTGAAGGTCAGCGATATCGTCGTCATGGGCCATGGTCGCTGCGGCGGCATTTCGGCCGCGCTCGACCCGGATGCCGAGCCGCTATCGCCCGGTGACTTCATCGGCAAGTGGATGGGCATGCTGAAGCCCGTTGCCGAGCAAATCCAGGGCGCTGAAATCCTGACGCAGGCTGAGCGCCAGCGTGCGCTGGAGCGCGTCTCCATCCGCAACTCGCTTGCCAATCTGCGGACGTTCCCTTGCGTGCGCATTCTGGAAGAGAAAGGCCGCATGCAACTGCACGGCTCCTGGTTCGATATTTCGACCGGCGAGCTTTGGGTCATGGACGGCAAGACGGGCGACTTTTTACGCCCGAGCCTCTAGAGCAATTTCAGCAAAGCCCGGAATCGCGAAAACGAGCGGGAGAGCTTTTTCGCGATTTAAAACAAAGCGGGCATGCTCAAAATGCAAAAACCCGGCGCGAAGGCTCGCACCGGGTTTTCTGTATTCAAATCTTATCCGGCTCAGTCGCCGTCGATTTCCGCGCCGATGATGGCGATCGCGCGCTGGTAGACGCTGGCCGCGTTCCAGCCCTGCAAGGCGCCAAAGTTGCCCTCGCCCGGCTGATAACCACCGCCGGCACTCCAGCCGTGGCCGCGCAGGAAGTTCGCCGTCGAGGCGAGCGCATCGGCCTTCGAGCCGACGAGGTCGATGCGGCCGTTGCCGTCACCGTCGACGCCATATTTCAGCACGTTTGCCGGCAGGAACTGCGTCTGGCCGATTTCGCCATGTGCCGCACCACGGGCTGTGGTGCTGAGCGTGCCGTTCTGCACGAGTTGCAGCGTTGCGTAGAGCTGGTTGGTGAAATAGTCCGACCGGCGGCAGTCATAGGCGAGTGTCGCGACGGCCGAGATCGTGTGTTCCTTGCCGAGGAAGCCGCCGAAGCCGGTTTCCATGCCCCAGATGGCGAGCAGCGGACCGGCCGGCACGCCGTAGCGCGCTTCGATACGGTCGAAGAGGGCAGCGTTCTGCTTCTTCAGGCCCTTGCCGCGGCGGATGATCGCCTGGCCGCCGCGCTTCTGCATGAACTGCTCGAGCGAGAGCTTGAAGCTTTTCTGGCCGCGGTCGGCGCGGATCGTCGCGCGCGCGTAGCTGACATTGGCGAAAGCCTTGTTGATCGTCGCGCTGCTGATGCCGCGGCCGGCCGCCTCATCCTTGAATGCCTCGACCCAGGCCGGAAAACCGCTCGCATCGTTGCCGCACTTGGCAGCCTCAGCCACCGCCGGCACCGCTGCTGTGGCGATCAATGCGGCCAGCACCTTGGCCACGCTCTTTGTCATGCCCATAAAAAACCCCGTGATGTTCGTCTATCCGCTGCGGGAGCATGTCATGCTCCCCTGTTCCTGTCACCGCAACTCGCCGTGAGCCCGCTCCGGCGAGACCGCCGGCATGGTTTCAAAGCGAAGTCCCGATTGTTCTCAGACGGAACAACCGGGACTTTTATTTAAACTTGGTTAAGGGAACGTTGCCATTTCTGACCGAAATGCGCCAGACGCCCCTTCTCCTCGTCTTTCGTTCAATCAGGCGGCCTGCTTCTTCGCCTTGATCAGGCCACGGGCAACGAGCAGCTCCGCAATCTGGATGGCGTTGAGGGCGGCACCCTTGCGCAGGTTGTCGGAAACGACCCAGATGTTGAGGCCGTTCTCGACGGTTGCGTCCTCGCGGATGCGCGAAATGTAGGTCGCGTCTTCACCGGCCGATTCGTACGGCGTGATGTAGCCGCCGTTTTCGTGCTTGTCGATGACCTGGCAACCCGGCGCTTCGCGCAGGATCTCGCGGGCTTCGTCCGCCGTGATTTCGCTTTCGAACTCGATGTTGACCGATTCGGAATGGCCGATGAAGACCGGAACGCGCACGGCCGTGCAGGTCACCTTGATCTTCGGGTCGAGCATCTTCTTGGTCTCGGCGAGAACCTTCCACTCTTCCTTCGTGTAGCCATCTTCCATGAAACTATCGATATGCGGAATGACGTTGAAGGCGATGCGCTTGGTGAACTTCTTCGATTCGACCGGATCGGCGACGAAGACGGCGCGGGTCTGCTGGAAGAGTTCGTCCATGCCTTCCTTGCCGGCGCCGGAGACGGACTGGTAGGTCGAGACGACGACGCGCTTGATCTTGGCGCGATCATGCAGCGGCTTCAGCGCGACGACCAGCTGGGCGGTCGAGCAATTCGGGTTGGCAATGATGTTCTTGCGGGTGAACAGGCTGATGGCGTCCGGGTTCACTTCCGGAACGATCAGCGGAACGTCGGCGTCGTAGCGCCAGGCGGACGAGTTGTCGATGACGACGCAGCCCTTGGCGCCGATCTTCGGCGACCACTTCTGCGAAACCGTGCCGCCAGCCGACATCAGGCAGATGTCGGTGTCCGAGAAGTCGTAGTTTTCGAGGTTCTGGACCTTCAGCGTCTTGTCGCCGAAGGACACTTCGGTGCCGAACGAGCGGCTGGAGGCCAGCGCCACGACTTCGTCAGCCGGGAAGCCCCGCTCGGAAAGGATGTTCAGCATCTCACGGCCGACATTGCCGGTCGCGCCGACGATTGCGATCTTGAAACCCATATTTATGCTCTCTTTCTCTGTCTCTCCGCGGGGTCAGGAGGGGAAACCCGCCGGCCTCGACGCGGGTTTCGGTCCCCGGCCATACCGGGGAGAGAGCGGTGGGCCAGAGACGTCAGACGGTTTTCGTCGTCGTTTTGGCCGTTGTTTTGGAAATCGATACGCAATAGCGAACCCGTCCGGCGTTGAAGGCCGGAGCGATCATGCTGGCGATGGTTAGACCAAAGCGGTTCATGTCGGTTCCCTTGCGTGCGTGCTGAATACGCTCATCTTGCGAAGAGTCAAGCCTTGCAGGATGAATGCGGCGTTTCAGTGAGACCAGTCGCCTGTAACTTAAGTCTTAGGCCGAAAGTCATAAGCCCAAAGCAGCGCTGATGTCACAGTCCATTTTCTGCCATCCTTCCATCAGGCGCACCCCGTCCGGTGTTTTTAGGGAGGAACTCCGGACCTCCATGGGCTGCCCCGACACGCCGTTTTTGTGGAGGACAAACAAATGGCAAATGTTTCGACGGCAGGCACCGCCAAGGCGGCGCCGATGACCGGCGAGCAGAAGAAGGTGATCTTCGCCTCTTCGCTCGGCACAGTTTTCGAATGGTATGATTTCTATCTTTACGGTTCGCTGGCGATCTATATCGGCGCGACTTTCTTCAGCCAGTATCCAGAAACGACGCGCAACATCTTCGCGCTGCTGGCCTTTGCTGCCGGCTTTCTCGTTCGTCCGTTCGGCGCGCTGGTGTTCGGTCGTCTCGGCGATCTCGTCGGCCGCAAGTACACCTTCCTCGTCACCATTCTCATCATGGGCGTCTCGACCTTCGTCGTGGGCCTTCTGCCCGGTGCCGCCACCATCGGTATCGCCGCTCCGATCATCCTGATCCTGCTGCGCATGCTGCAGGGCCTGGCGCTCGGCGGTGAATATGGCGGTGCTGCCACCTACGTCGCGGAACATGCTCCCGACGGCAGGCGCGGCTACTTCACCTCGTGGATCCAGACAACGGCGACGCTCGGCCTGTTCCTGTCGCTGGTCGTCATCCTCGCGGTGCAATACATTCTCGGCAAGGAAGCCTTCGCCGAATGGGGCTGGCGCATTCCGTTCCTGCTCTCGGCCATTCTGCTCGGCGTTTCCGTATGGATCCGTCTGAAGATGAACGAATCGCCGGCCTTCGCGAAAATGAAGGAAGAGGGCAAGGGTTCCAAGGCACCGCTCAGCGAAGCCTTCGGCCAGTGGCGCAACGCCAAGATCGCGCTGCTCGCACTGTTCGGCGCCGTCGTCGGCCAGGCCGTCGTCTGGTATTCCGGCCAGTTCTACGCGCTGTTCTTCCTGACCGGCGTGCTGAAGGTCGACGGTCAGTCGGCGAACATCATGGTTGCCTGCTCGCTGCTGCTAGGCACCGGCTTCTTCGTCTTCTTCGGCTGGCTGTCCGACAAGATCGGCCGCAAGCCGATCATCATGGCCGGCCTGCTGCTTGCCATGCTAACCTACTTCCCGCTGTTCAAGGCGCTGACCTGGGCCGGCAACCCGGCACTTGCACAGGCACAGGACACGATCCGCGCGACGGTTACCGCCGCTCCGGGCGACTGCAAGTTCCAGTTCAACCCGACGGGAACTGCGAAGTTCACCACGTCGTGCGATATCGCAACATCGTTCCTGACCCGCAACTCGGTGCCCTATGACGTCGTCACCACGGCGGCTGCCGGCACGGCTGCGACGGTGAAGATCGGCGAGCAGACGATCAACAGCTATGACGCCATCGCCGCAGGCGACCAGGCCAAGGCTCTCGACGCTGCCTTCCAGAAGCAGACCAACATGGCGCTTCATGACGGCGGTTATCCGCTGGTCCGCGGTGCCGCCAAGGTTCCGGAAGCCAAGCTCGATGCCTTCGTCGCCGCGAACCCGGAACTCGCCCTTGATGCGGCGGCCATCCGTGCCGGCGAAAAGGCCAACATGCCGGCAGCCGACCTCATCAAGGCCAAGCTGCTGACGGCCGAAGAAGCCACCGGTGTCACCGACATGCCGGTCTACACGATTGCCGGCGGCGGTCCCTTCACCATGGTCGCCGATCCTGCAAACGTGAACTGGACCACGATCATCGCGGTGCTGACGGTCCTCGTGATCTACGTCACCATGGTCTACGGCCCGATCGCCGCCCTGCTGGTCGAACTCTTCCCGACCCGCATCCGCTACACCGGCATGTCGCTGCCCTACCATATCGGCAACGGCTGGTTCGGTGGTCTGCTCCCGGCAATGGCCTTCGCGATGAGCGCTGCCCAGGGCGATATCTACTTCGGTCTCTGGTATCCGATCGTCTTCGCAGGTCTCACGCTGGTTATCGGCCTGCTGTTCCTGCCGGAAACCAAGGACCGCGACATCCACGCCATGGATTGATCTCCCCCCTTCCGATGAGTTCATGGCAATCCGGCTCGTGGCAACACGGGCCGGGTTTTTTATTGCGCTGTTGGGGGAAGAAGCGCCTTCGGCAGCGGCCAGCCCTTCTCGTTGAAACGGAAAAGCCATTCCTTGCGGGCGAAGAAGAAGGCTGTGGCAACGGCGGTCCAGAGGCCGAGCAACAGGCCTGCGGCCACATCGCTCGGATAATGCGCGCCGACGATGACGCGCGAGACGCCGATCATCAGCGCACCGATCAAGAAGAGCGGCCGCAGCCGCGGCGCGAGCATCGAAAAGGCGCCGAAAAAGGCGCCGACGGCCGCCGAATGACCGGATGGAAAGCTGGAATAGAGATCGTCATAGGCGAAGGGCGTCAGGCTGTAGGCGCCGTGGTCGGCAAAAAGCTCCGGCCGCGCCCGCCCGACGATCAGTTTGAAGAGATGCACCAGTGCGCTTGTCGCGCCGATCGTCAGGAAGAAGTAGAGCGACAGTCGTCGCGCGGTTCTTGCCCGGCCCGCTAAGGTCTCGTTCCGGCTGACCCGGTGGATGATGTAGGCGACGATGATGATAACGGCGGAGCCGTAGATCATCCAGCTGAAGGTGCCGAAATCCGTGATGCGCTGGTTGAAGGTGACGATGGCGCCAGGCAGGCCCTGGGCGCGTTGCGACAGGGCCGGATCGAAGGGGATGAGGGCCAGGACGAGCACGACGGTGGCGGCGAGGATCCAGAGCGTGGAGGTGGCGAGCGGTCGGTTCATGGGTATCCTTCGGACATGGCGTGTGTCCCATGTGTTGGCGACCGCTGCCATTTCAAGAGAGCGGACATGAAAAAGGCTCCCGGAGCGATGCGCCGGGAGCCTTTTCAGTCGGATGGTTTGTCTCAGGCCGAGAGCTTCTTGAACGCTGCGAGGATCGCGTCGCCCATGTCCGTCGTGCCGACCTGGCGGCTGCCTTCGGACATGATGTCGCCGGTGCGAATGCCACTGTCGAGCACGTCGGCGATCGCCTTCTCGAGGTTGTCGGCCTCCGCGACCATGTTGAACGAGTAGCGCAGGCACATGGCGAAGGACGCGATCATGGCGATCGGGTTGGCAATGCCCTTGCCGGCAATGTCCGGTGCCGAGCCGTGCACGGGCTCGTAGAGCGCCTTGCGCTGGCCCTTTGCGTCCGGCGCGCCGAGCGAGGCGGACGGCAGCATGCCGAGCGAGCCGGTCAGCATGGCGGCGACGTCGGATAGCATGTCGCCGAACAGGTTGTCGGTGACGATGACGTCGAACTGTTTTGGCGCACGAACCAGCTGCATGCCGCCGGCATCCGCCAGCATGTGCTCGAGCTGCACGTCGGAATACGCGCGCTTGTGCGTTTCCGTCACGACCTGGTTCCACAGAACGCCGGACTTCATGACGTTGCGCTTTTCCATCGAGCAGACGCGGTTGCCGCGCGTGCGGGCCAGTTCGAAGGCGACGCCGGCAATGCGCTCGATCTCGTAGGTGTCGTAGACCTGCGTGTCGATGCCGCGCTTCTGGCCGTTGCCGAGATCGATGATCTCCTTCGGCTCGCCGAAATAGACGCCGCCGGTCAGTTCGCGCACGATGAGGATGTCGAGGCCCTCGACCAGCTCGGGCTTCAGCGAGGAGGCGTTGGCGAGCGCCGGATAGCAGATCGCCGGGCGCAGGTTCGCAAACAGCTTCAGGTCCTTGCGCAGGCGCAGCAGGCCGGCTTCCGGGCGCACCTCGTAGGGAACGGCATCCCATTTCGGGCCGCCGACGGCGCCGAACAGCACGGCATCGGCCGCAAGCGCCTTCTCCATGTCGCCTTCCGAGATCGCCGCCCCATGCGCGTCATAGGCCGAGCCGCCGACGAGGCCTTCGTCGGTCTCAAAGCCGGCGCCGAGTTCGGTGTTCATATAGGCGATGATCTTGCGGACTTCCGCCATGGCTTCCGGGCCGATGCCGTCGCCGGGCAGAAGGAGGAGGGTACGCGCTGTCATGGCAATTTCCTTGATGTCACGGATTGGTCGCGCGCTTCTTAGCGCAACTTCCGTTCAAGGAAAATCGCCGGGACGAAAGATTTTTGCGCGAGTGGTTCAGGTCTGTCGAAGAGCCGTCACTTCGATCTCGATCAGCATTTCCGGCCGGATGAGGTCGCAGACGACCATGGTGGCGGCGGGGCGGATCTTAGCGAATGTCTCGCCGAGGATCGGAAAGACGCGGTCGGTGAAGGCGGCTTCGGTGACGTAGTAGTGGCAGCGCACGACGTCGGCAAAGGAGAAGCCGGCCTCATCCAGAACCTCGCCAATGGTGGCGAGGCAGCGGCGCGTCTGCTCTTCGACGCTTTCCGGCATGGTCATCGTCGCGTAGTCGTAACCGGTCGTGCCGGAAACGAAACACCAGTCACCCTGAACGACGGCGCGCGAATAGCCTGCCTTCAGTTCGAAGGGAGAACCGGACGAGATGAGCCGGCGCATCGTCTCAGGCCCAGGGGCGCGAGGAGGCGTTCTGCTTCTCGAAGCTGTCGATGGCGGTCGCCTTCTCCAGCGTCAGGCCGATGTCGTCGAGGCCGTTCAGCAGGCAGTGGCGACGGAAGGCGTCGATGTCGAAGGTGATGCGGCCACCGTCGGGTCCGGTGATTTCCTGGGTTTCCAGGTCGACGGTCAGGATGGCATTGGAGCCGCGGCTGGCATCGTCCATCAGCTTGTCGAGGTCGTCCTGGCTGACGACGATCGGCAGGATGCCGTTCTTGAAACAGTTGTTGTAGAAGATGTCGGCGAAGCTGGTGGAGATGACGCAGCGGATGCCGAAGTCGAGCAGCGCCCACGGCGCGTGTTCGCGCGAGGAGCCGCAGCCGAAATTGTCGCCGGCAACCAGGATCGTGGCGTTCTGGTAGGCTGGCTTGTTCAGCACGAAGTCTTCATTGACGCTGCCGTCTTCATGAAAGCGCGCTTCGGCGAAGAGGCCCGCGCCGAGACCGGTGCGCTTGATGGTCTTCAGGTAGTCCTTCGGAATGATCATGTCCGTGTCGATGTTGACGACGGGAAGCGGCGCGGCGACGCCGGTCAGCTTGACGAACTTTTCCATGCGGATACCTCGAAAGTCGGTGATGTCGGTTCGGTCCAGCGTTTAGATCAGTTTTCCCGGAATTTGAAGGAGAATCTTCGGAAAACCGGGTCGAGCAAACGCAAAAGCCGGGCGCGGTCTGCGCCCGGTGTCCCCTTCAAGAAGAGGGATGCGGTTAGAGATCGATGATCGTGCCGCGACCGTCGTTCCAGATGCGCGGCTCGCGCTGGCCGGAAGCCGTGCGATTGTTGCGTGCGCGGGCCCTTGCCCGGACCGGGGCAGGCTGGAGCTTGCCGGCGAGCATCGAGCCCAGCATCAGCACGGCGACGATGCCGGCGATGGCAAGGCCGACGGAGGCGGCGAACAGGAAGGTCGCGCCTGCGATGAGCGTGGCGAGGACTGTGAAGACGATGGAGCGTATGCGCTGCATGGATTTTGCCCTTTCTCTAGACTGCAATGTGGGGGCCGATTTTGTTCATTGCAAGGCCGAACTCGCCGGATTCGTGGCGCTGCAGTGCTTGCCGGCTGCGACAAAGCGCGGCAAAAAGGATGGATGAACAGAACCCCGCACCACCATCCGCTTCGCCTGCGCCGTTCGGTGCTGAGCGTTCCCGCTGCAAATCCGCGTGCACTTGCCAAATCCGTGGCGCTCGATTGCGATGCGATCATCTTCGATCTTGAGGATTCGGTCCTGCCGGAGAAGAAGGCGGACGCGCGCGCTGCCCTCGTCGAGCATTTCAAGGGGCTCGGCCGGGCCTCCGGTTGCGAACATGTCATCCGGATCAATTCGCTCGACGGGGCGGACGGCGCGCTGGACCTCGAAGCGGTGCTGGACTGCATGCCGGATGCCGTGCTGCTGCCGAAAGTGTCGGAGCCGCAGGACATCCTCACCGTTGCTGACTGGCTTTCCGAGGCGGGGGCAGATGACGGTCCACGGCTCTGGGCGATGATCGAGACGGCTGCCGGTCTGCTCAATCTCGCGGCCATTGCCGAGACGGGGCGCACCCAAGGCGGCCGGCTCGATTGTTTTGTCGTCGGTCTCAACGACCTGCGCAAGGAAACGGGTATTGCCGATGTTCCGGGCCGCCCCTACCTCGTTCCCCTGTTGCTTCAGGTCGTCGTGGCGGCGCGCGCCTCGGGGCTCGATATCGTCGACGCCGTGTTCAACGATTTTTCGGATACGGACAGTCTTGAAGCGGAATGCGTGCAGGGAAGGCAGATGGGTTTCGACGGCAAGATGCTGATCCATCCCGCCCAGATTGCCATCGCCAACGAGGCCTTCGGCGTCGCTGAGGGCGATGCCGCGGAAGCACTCGCCATCGTCGCCGCCTTCGCAGCACCCGAAAATGCCGGCAAGGCCGTCATTGATCTGCGCGGCCGCATGGTCGAAAAGCTCCACGCCGACCAGGCCGGGCGTCTGCTCGCCAAGGTCGACATGATCAACGAGAGAAAGAGAAACGCATGAAAGTCTACCGTCTGCTGACCGCTCCCGACGATGCCTCGTTCTGCCACAAGGTGACGCTGGCGCTGAACAAGGGCTGGGAACTGCATGGCTCGCCGACCTACGCCTACAATGCCGACGCCAAGATCATGCAATGCGGCCAGGCGGTGGTGAAGGACGTTCCGGGCAAGGACTACACGCCGGACATCAAGCTGTCCGAGCAGTAAGCTCGAAGCAAATCGCGGCGGTTCAGCCCGCCGCGATCTCCGCGCTCGCCTCGATGCGCTCCATGTCGTC
Source organism: Shinella sp. GW821-FHT11G07 (assembly GCF_058808115.1). Taxonomy (NCBI): domain Bacteria; kingdom Pseudomonadati; phylum Pseudomonadota; class Alphaproteobacteria; order Hyphomicrobiales; family Rhizobiaceae; genus Shinella; species Shinella sp. GW821-FHT11G07. Next base: position 289,150 of record NZ_JBXARJ010000005.1, on the reverse strand, counting down.
GTCGGACAGGCCGAAATGGTGGCCGATCTCGTGGATGAGCACATGGGTGATGATGTCGCCCAGCGTTTCCTCGTTCTCCGCCCAGTAATCGAGGATCGGGCGGCGGTAGAGGGTGATGCGGTTCGGCATCTCGCCGGTCTCTACGGTGAAGCGCTCGCTGATGCCGCGGCCCTCGAACAGGCCGAGCAGGTCGAACGGCGTTTCCAGCGCCATGTCTTCAAAGACGTCGTCGCTCGGGAATTCGGCGATCTCGATGATGAGGTTGCCGGTGAGCGCGCGGAATTCTTCCGGCAGATGGCCATAAGCCTCCAGCGCCAGCGATTCGAACGCGCTGATCGTCGGGGCATGGCGCGTCCGCCAATCATCGGTCTGGTCAATGCGGGCCATGGGCACTCCTTTGACCGTCATATAGACGATTTCCAGCGCTTTTCGAGGGTAGAATTTGCATGCCCTGCCCGCATTCCGTCGCGTCAATGGCACGTTTTGCGTGGCGAGCCGACTTTTCTGCCGACGGGCGTCAAAACAGCGACTTTTCGAAAAGGCGCCGCCAAAAGGCACTTTTGCAACAAATCGTGATCGGTCAGCTTGTCGCACCTGGCTCAGGATTTTCACCATGTCACAAAAGCGTAACCCTCTGAAAAGGCGATATTTCTAGTCAAGATTAGAACGACTCTAAATTAATGAGTCAACAGGGCTGACCTGTTCATTCTTGACAACCAATGTCCTCTTTTGCTTAATGCCGGAAACTCAGTACTTTGCGTATGGCAGGCAGGACGAAATGCTGGTTTGCAGCTGCAACTTCATCACCGATAAGGACATTGTTGACGTGATCAACAGCCTCCTCGACGAGGACTGTTGGCAGCTCATCGTGCCTGCAAAAGTCTACCACGCAATGCAGAAGCGCGGCCGTTGCTGCGGCTGTTTTCCCAACGTGGTGGACATCATCGTCCGCACAACCGAGCAGTACCACGCCGGCCGCCACTCGACGGACGACGAGATATTTGATTTCATGACCCGCCTCAAACAATTCCATGAAGAAAACAGGAGAGCGGATCTTGAAAGGCGACAAAAAAGTCATCGAGCAGCTTAACGAAGCGCTCCATCTCGAGCTGGGTGCTGTCAACCAGTACTGGCTCCACTACCGCCTTCTCGAGGACTGGGGTTACACGCTTCTCGCCAAGAAGGAGCGTGCCGAGTCCATCGAAGAGATGCAGCACGCCGACAAGCTGGTCGCGCGCATCATCTTCCTCGAAGGCCACCCGAACCTCCAGACCGTCGCGCCGCTTCGCATCGGCCAGAACGTCAAGGAAGTGCTGGAAGCCGACCTCGCCGGCGAATACGATGCCCGCAAGGCCTACAAGAAGTCGCGCGACATCTGTCATGATGCCGGTGACTACGTCACCATGAAGCTCTTCGAAGAGCTTTTGATCGACGAGGAAGGCCATATCGACTTCCTCGAGACCCAGCTTGAGCTTCTCGGCAAGCTCGGCGCGGAAAAGTACGGCCAGCTCAACGCCGCACCGGCCAACGAAGCCGAGTAACAGAGGGCCTCTTCGGAGCGACCCGTTCACATCATCCCGAAATCCCCGGCTTGCCCGGGGATTTTTCGTTTCCGGCCCGCCCGTCCAACCCCTGTAACCTCGGTAACAGGCAGACTTGCGCGCGCGGCCGATCCACCGCTGTCAGTTCCCGCGGAAACAGGGACCCGTCTTTTTTTGCCGAATATAGCGGCAGAACGCACGCAGTCTGCGGCGTTCGATTGAACGGACGAAGCCGGTCCCGGCTTGAAGCATTTCCTTCCAGGACCTTCGCACTTTCCATCGTGGTCTCCCAGCGGGGCCGCGGGCGGCCGGCGCATGTCCAGAACGCACGATGAGGAGACCCGAATGGGTACAATAATGGGTACGGATGGCGTCGACACTTTGCTCGGCAGCGATCTCGAGGATGATTTCATCATGGCGCTCGGCGGTGCCGACAAGGTCAATGGTGGCATGGGCCGCGACTCAATCATGGCCGGTGAAGGGGACGATACGGTCAACGGCTCGTTCCAGGACGACATGATCACGGGCGACGGGGGCAAGGATACGCTCTACGGCGACAGCGGCAGCGACATGATCGAGGGTGGTGCCGGAGCGGACAAGTACTATGGCGGCTCGGGGCGTGACACGCTGATAGTCGGCAAGCTCGCTACCGCATCCGGCGACGTGCTCGACGGCGGCTCAGGTACCGACCGAATGATCATCGACTATTCCGATCAGGCGACGGCCCTCAACATCACCATCAAGGACTGGATTTCACCGCAAACGCTGACCGGCAATGTCAGTGCGCTGAATGTCGAAAGCTTCGACATCACCGGCACCAATCTCAACGACCGCGTCACGGGCGGAAATTACTCCGACACGCTGAGGGGCGGTCGTGGTGATGACACCCTGTCCGGCGGCCGCGGCCTGGTGGACATGCTGTTTGGCGAGGACGGCAACGACACGATCCGGGGCGGCTATGGCACAGACTTCGTCGATGGTGGCGCCGGTGACGACAAGCTCTATGGCGAGCAGGGCGTAGACCTGATCAACGGCGGTGCGGGCAACGATATCGCCTATGGCGGTGCCGACTTCGACTTCATCAATGGCGATGCCGGCAATGACACGCTTTATGGCGATGCCGGCAACGACATCATCGATGGCGGCGAAGGCAACGACACGGTGAATGGCGGCACGGGCGATGACGCCCTCGACGGCGGTGATGGCAATGACATCATCGAAGGCGGCAGCGGCAACGACACGATCACCTACACCTATGGCGAGGGCAAGGACACGATCACTGACGCCAGCGGCAGCGACCGCCTGGAGATCGAGGCGTTCACCGGCAACTTCACGGCCAAGGCGGCGACCGTGGTGAATACCCTTGCCGGCGGCACGACCATCAAGGGCTTCGAGCATTACACGATAACGGCCACCGGGTCGGGTGCCAACGTGATCACCACGGGTGCCGGCAACGACGTCATCGACACGGCTGCCGGAAAGGACACCGTCAATGCCGGTGCCGGCAACGACATGGTGGAACTGGGCGAGGGCGGTGCGGACAAGGCGGATGGCGGCGCCGATTTCGACTATGTTTCGGTCGATCGCCGGTCGACCACGACCAGCCTGACCTTCGAGGCGACGGGTGCCGCCGCGAAGATCAGCGAGGGCACGACGCTGAACAACTTCGAGGTTATCGAAGTGGCCTTCGGGTCGGGCAATGACGTCGTGAAGTCCGTAGGCTCGGCGTCAGCCGTGCACTTCCTCGGTTTTGCCGGCAACGACACGCTGATCGGCACGGCCGGTGCCGATACGCTCGACGGCGGTGAAGGCAATGACAAGCTGACCTCCGGTGCCGGCAGCGATACGCTGCACGACCAGGGCGGCACCAACTCGATCAGCGCCGGCGACGGCAATGACGTCGTACGCGTTGGCGACAGTGCAAAATCCGTCGGCCACAACACGGTGGATCTCGGTACGGGCAATGACAGTTTCTACCGCACGGCCTCGACCGGCAAGTTGACGCTCGACGGCGGCATTGGCACGGATTCCGCGTCCATCGATTTCAGCAAGTACTCCACGGGGATCGTCTTCAACCTGTCGCCGAATGTCACGGTCACCGGGGCGCCGGTCACTGTCAAGAATGTCGAGCGGGTCGCACTCATCGGCGGTACCGGCAACGACACCTTTACCGGCGGTGCGCTGAGCGATGATCTGCGCGGCGGTGCGGGCACCGACACGCTCACCGGCGGCGCAGGCAACGACTACCTCTCCGGCGATGCGGGTGCCGACACGCTGCGCGGCGGTGACGGCAACGACGTGCTTTATGGCGACGGTCTCAACAAGACCGGTGGCCGCGACAAGCTCTACGGCGAGAACGGTAACGACACGGTCGGCGCCGGCATCGGCGACCTTGCGGATGGCGGCGCGGGCACCGACACCCTCAATCTGGACGTCGCGGAGCAGTCGAAGGACATCACCTTTACCTTCTCGACGGGCAAGGTGACGGTCGACAGCACGACCAGCTTCAACGCCTTCGAGGCGCTGAACTACGATGGCAGCAAGGGCAAGGACACGGTGACCGGCGGCGCGCTTGCCGACAGGCTTGAAGGCAATGCCGGCAACGACATCCTGCGCGGTGCAGCCGGCAACGACACCCTGGAAGACGGTGCGGGCAACGACCAGCTGTTCGGCGATGCCGGCAACGATGTGCTCGTGCGCACCGCGTTCACCGGCAAGGACGTCTTCGATGGCGGTTCGGGCATCGATACGCTGATGTTCGAGGACGGCCCGACTTCGGTGGTCCTCGACCTCGAAACCCAGGCAAAGAACAAGGGCCTTGCGCTTGGTCTGACCGTCAAGGGCTTCGAAATCATCCACGGCAGCAGCGCCGACGATGACATCCGGGGCGATGCCAGCAACAACACGCTCTATGGCAACGATGCCGACGACGTGTTGCAGGGGCGTGCCGGCAATGACGTTCTCGTCGGCGGGGCGGGTGACGACTGGCTGACCGGCGGAACCGGCAACGACCAGTTCGTCTTCAACCTTGCGGGCCGGGATGGCGAGGGCGACGTCATCACCGATTTCACCCGTGGCCAGGACAAGCTGATGATCGACCGCAGCGATTACGGTGTGGCGGCCGGTGACGCGGTCGTGATGCTGGTGGTCGGCGCCGATCCGGTTGCCACGAGCACGAAGGGCACCTTCCTGTTCGAAAGCGACAATGGTCGCCTCTGGTTCGATGCCGACGGTAAGGGCACGGAGGCCGATCTGGAACTCGTCGCGACGCTGCAGGGCGTCAAGACGCTGACGACCAGCGACTTCGGGTTCCTTTGAGCCTTCCCGCAAAGAAAGACCCCTCCCCGGCTTGCCGGGGAGGATTTGTTGTCAGGGTGCGAGATGCGTGAAGGCCGCGACGACTTCCTCGTAGACCTGGCGCTTGAAGGGCACGATCAGCTCCGGCAGGTCGCGCATCGGCTTCCAGTCCCAGGCGTCGAATTCCGCCTCATGGCCACCGGGCGGCGGGTTGATGGCGATTTCGCTCTCTTCGCCTTCGAAGCGAAAGGCATACCAGCGCTGGGTCTGGCCACGGAACTTGCCTTTGAGGCCGATGCCGATCAACTGGGCCGGCAGGTCGTAGTTGATCCAGCGGCCCGCGTCGGCGAGGAGCGAGACGCTCTTCATGCCGGTTTCTTCGTAGAGTTCGCGGTAGGCCGCCGCCAGCGGATCCTCATCCTCGTCGATGCCGCCCTGCGGCATTTGCCAGAGCTGCGGCGAGCCGTCATATTCGGAGTTGCCGACGGGAATCCGCCGGCCTGCCCAGACCTTGTTGTCCGCATTCAGCACCATGATGCCGACGCAGGGGCGGTAAGGCAGGTCCTCGGCCCGAACCACCTTGTGTTTGTCCTTGCCCATCGAAAATTCCTATCGTTTGGCGGGAACGGCTGCGAGCGACGCGACACCGACGATCTCGATGCCGCGACCGCCAGCTTCCTCGCACCATTCGCGAATGGCGTCCACACTTTCGTCGAAGGCTGACGCCATGCCGATCGCCGTGCCGTTGCGGCGGGCGATGCGTTCCAGTTCGTCGAGCTTCTTCAGCACCGCGTCGCGTGAAAGATCGGCGTCGAGCTGGAGGTCGGCAAAGGCATGGGGTGCCTCGACGGCGCCGGCGATCGTACCCGAAAGCGACTGCGCCGAGCTGCCGTCGTCGAGGAAGACGAGGCCGCGGTTGGAGACGTCGCGGACGATCGGTTCCAGCGCATCCGCATCCGACAGGAAGCGGCCGCCCATGAAGTTCACGATGCCCGTGTAATTGGTGACCTGTGCCATGGCGCGGTGCAGTTCCGCAAGGTTCTTGGTCTCGCTGAGATCGGTGCGCAGCGTGTAGAGGCCCGGATCGTTCTGCGGATAGTCGAAGGGCTCCAGCGGCACTTGCAGCAGGATTTCGTGACCCTTGCGACGCGCCTCCTGCATCCAGCGCGACAGGCTGTTGCCGCTGGCCGCAAAGGCGAGGGTTACCTCGCCCGGCAGCTGGCGGATGGCGCGTTGCGTACCCGTCTGGCTGAGTCCGAGCCCGCCGACGACGATGGCGATGCGCGTGCCGCGCGCACCAGACCAGGGCCGGGCATATTGGTCCATCGGCCGCGTACCGTCGAGACCGATGATCGGGATCTTGCCATCGGACGTGTCTTCGAGCAGGTCGTCGTTCGGGAAGGCGGCTGTGCGCGCATCCTGCCCGATACGATTGGCCTCGATGATCAGCGGGCCGTCGCCGTCGCGTGTACCCGGCGAGTACTTGCGCACGATATTGCCGTCGTCGGTCAACGTTTCCTCGACCTGCGCGCCGGAAAGCCCATTGGCCCTGCGCACGCCATCCTTGGCGTCGGCCGTCTTCTGGTCGGCTTTGGTGTCAGTCGCCGTTTGGGATGCGGCTTCTTCAACGGGAGCCGTGAGGGGCGCGGTGCGCAACCCGCTCGGCGCCAGCGATGTCCAGCCGGAAAAGCCGAGGAGGCCCACGATGGCGACGGCAAACACGACATTGCCGGCGGAGAACCGCGAGGGTCCTGCCGTTCCTGGCCTTGCCTTGCGGTCCTGGCCGAGAGGTGCGTGAATGTCTGTGCCCAAGGTCAGTCCGCGCTGGCCGGAAGGTGCGGAGGAAAACAGGGCCCGCGCTGCGGCGGGCCCTGCGAATGCATCTTACTTCTTCAACTCGGCCTTTTCCGGATTGGCCGGGAAAGACGGGTCGGTCTTCTGGCCGCGCAGCAGTTCCAGCGCGTACTGAAGCTGCAGGTCGTCCTTGGCTTCCGGCGGCACGTAGGCGGACGAACCCGAACCGGATTCCGTCTCGCTCTGGCCCTGGATATGGCCGCGCAGGTTCGATTCGCCGGCGGATTCCAGCTTGCCCTGCAATTCCGGCGGCAGCGGCTGTTCGACCGTGACGTCCGGCGTAATACCGGTGCCCTGGATCGATTTGCCGGATGGCGTGTAGTAGAGCGCCGTCGTCAGGCGCAGCGCACCGGCGTCACCCATCGGGATGATGGTCTGGACCGAACCCTTGCCGAAGGACCGCGTGCCGAGCACGGTGGCACGGCGCAGATCCTGCAGAGCGCCAGCGACGATTTCAGACGCCGATGCCGAACCGCCATTGACCATGACGATGACCGGCTTGCCGTCGGTGATGTCGCCCGGCGTCGCGTTGAAGCGGCGGGTTTCGTCCTCGTTGCGGCCGCGGGTCGAGACGACCTCGCCGCGTTCCAGGAAGGCGTCGGAAACGTTGATCGCCTGGTCGAGCAGACCACCCGGGTTGAGGCGCAGGTCGAGCACGTAGCCCTTCAGCTTGTCGGCCGGAACCTCTTCCTTGATCTTCTCGATCGCGGCTTCCAAGTCATCATAGGTCTTTTCCGTGAACGAGATGACGCGGAGGTAACCGACATCGCCCTCGACGCGGGATTTTACGGCCCGCACGGCGATGATGTCGCGCATGATCGTCAGTTCGATCGGCTTGTCCGCGCCCTTGCGGATCAGCGTCAGCTTGATCGGCGTGTTGACGGCGCCGCGCATCTTCTCGACGGCTTCTTCGAGCTTCAGGCCACGCACTTCCGCGCCGTCGATCTTCGCAATGAAGTCGCCCGCGAGAACACCAGCACGGGATGCCGGCGTGTCGTCGATCGGCGTGATGACCTTGACGAGCTCGTCTTCCATCGTGACTTCGATGCCGAGACCGCCGAATTCACCGCGCGTCTGCGTGCGCATGTCTTCGGCGTCCTTGGCATTCATGTAGGAGGAATGCGGGTCGAGCGAGGTGAGCATGCCGTTGATGGCATTCTCGATCAGCTGATCTTCTTTCGGCGGCGTCACGTACTGGGCGCGCACACGCTCGAAGACATCACCGAAGATGGAAAGCTCGCGATAGGTCGACGAGCCGGCAGCTTCGGCGGGCAATGTTGCCGTGTTGATGACGCTCATGGCCGTCGCACCCATGAGTGCACCGACGAGAACAAGAGAAGCCCTACGTATCATTGCGTGCCTTTCCAGCATATTTGGCGGACCACCACGGCCGGGAATCAACCGGTTTTCCGTTCTTTCGGAATTCAATGTAAAGTGTCGGCTTGTCTGTTTCCAGCGTCAAAGCGTTGACACTCGCGACCCTTTTTTCACCCATCACGGCGAGCGGTTCTCCCGCCACGACGAATTGACCCTCTCGCACGTTCACCCGGTCCATGCCGGAGAGGACGAGATGGTAGCCCGCCCCCGCATTCAGGATGATCATGCGCCCGTAACTGCGGAACGTGCCGGCAAAGACGATCCAGCCATCCGAGGGTGCCGTGACCAGCGCACCCGGATTGGCAGCCAGCGTCAGCCCCTGCGAATCATGGCCGGTGCCGTCCGCTTCGCCGAATCGGCGCAGAACGTCGCCCGCCACGGGATAATCGAGTTTTGCCTGCAGTTCGGAGAATTCGTATGCCGGAGCAATGCGGTTTTTGTCGGGCACCGCGTCGCGCGCGATCGCCCTCGCCTTCTCCCGCTCGGCCGCGCTCAGGTTGCGCAGTTCCTCTTCCTTGGAGCGCGCAAGGGCTGCCGCATCACGCACCGAGCCGATGTCGCGCTCCAGGCTGCCGATCAGGCCTTCGAGGCTGGTTGCGCGGGCTGCGAGCTCGCCGGCGCGACGGCGTTCGGCGGCGAGCGTGCGGTTGTTGGTCTCCGCCAGGGCCTCGTTCTGGGCCACCAGCAGTTCCGAGCGCTTTTCTTCCTCGATGCGCAGTTGCATCGCGTCGGTCAGCTCGGTCTTTTCCTGGTCGATATCGCTCTTGATGTCCATCAAGGAGGCGAGGTCGTCGACAAGCGCATTGGTTTCCTTGCGGATGCCCGGCACGACGGCGCCAAGCAGGATGGCACTGCGCACGGATGACAGCGCATCTTCCGGCGTCACCAGCAAGGCGGGCGGCGGATTGCGGCCCATGCGCTGGAGTGCGGCCAGAACTTCGGCGAGCAGGCCGCGGCGATCGTGCAGGGAGACGCGCACGCCGGCCTCGCGCTCGCGCATGCCTTCGAGCCGCTTTTCGCCGGCGAGGATCTTCTCTTCCATGTCCTTGCGCGTGGCGGCGGACTTGACGATCGCCTCGCGCAGGCTTTGCCGAGATTTTTCGAGCGTGGCGATTTCCGCTTCCAGCTCTTTTGTCTTCTCCGAGGAGACGGTGATCGATTGCGAGAGCGTTTCCAGCTCCCGGCGCGTGCTGTCGCGGCGAAGTGCCAGGGCTGCGGCCGGATCCGGCTCCGCCTTGGGCAGCGAGCCGGTCTTTTCGAGCGTGACCTCGGCCTCGTTCGGCTCGGCGGAAATCGGATAGGGTGCGACGGCCAGGATCACGGCAGCCGAGAGCAAAGCCGGCCGCAGCAGGCGGCCAAACCCTTCACCCCGGTTGATTGTGCCGGTTTTCCTCATCGTCTCCCGAACGTCCGTTCTCACCGCTCTATGCTGATTTGGCGCTTTCGCCAAGAAATCCCGCGATCACGAAATCAATTGGGCAACAAACAGCGCCAAAAATACGGCCTCTGCCATCCTGAACTCTGGGGCTTGCGTGGCGATGACGCTTTCGTCAGCTGCGGTGGTATGGGTGGCCGGAAAGAATAGTGACGGCGCGATAAAGCTGTTCGGCGAGCAGGATGCGCACAAGTTGGTGCGGCCAGGTCAACTTGCCGAGGCAGAGCGTGGCGTCGGCGCGGGTATAGAGGGCGGGGTCGAGCCCGTCGGCGCCGCCGATCGCGATCATCAGGTCGCGTTTGCCGCCGTCGCGAAAACCGGCAAGGAGGTCGGCAAAGGCTGGAGAATCGAGCGATTTGCCGCGCTCGTCGAGCAGGATCAGCACAGCGCCGTCAGGCAGCGCCTTTTCCAGCATCGCCGCTTCCTCGCGCTTGCGCGTCTCGGGGTTGCCGGCGCGGCTTTCGCCGACTTCGGCAAGCTTGCCGAGTTCGAGGCCGATGGCGGGACCGGCCTTCGCGAAACGGTCTATGTAGCGGGCCGCAAGATCCTTCTCCGGGCCGGCCTTCAGCCGTCCCACCGAAAAAAGTCCAACCCGCATTGCCTTCGTCCTGTCCGTTCATGGTGGCGCGAAATCGCGTCACCTCTTTTCCTCACCGGACAGGTGTCCGGCACTATCGTCGTGCGCAATTCCGGACGCAAAAGCGTGTCGCGCTTTCGCTCGAATTGCTCAGTGTACGGTGCCGTCCTCGATCTCGGGAGCCGCCCACATCCGTTCGATGTTGTAGAACTCCCGGATTTCCGGCCGGAACACGTGAACGATGATATCGCCCGCGTCGATCAGCACCCAGTCGCCCGCCTCGAGGCCTTCGACGCGGGCATTGCCCAGGCCTTCGTCCTTGAGATCGGAAATGAGGTGATCGGCAATCGCCATGACATGACGGTTCGAGCGTCCGGACACGACCACCATGTAGTCGCCCAGCGCCGATTTACCGGCAATGTTGATTGAGACGATATCTTCTGCCTTCGAGTCCTCGAGGCTTGCGAGGACCAGTTGAAGCGCACGGTCGGCGGCATCGTCGCCACGTCCCGGGCTTTTCGAGAAAACGCTTTTGGCGCTTCCCTTTGCGTGCACTGTTGTCAGGTTCGTTCCTTTCTGGGTACCAGGACAGCACATCTCGTACCGGCATACCGGACCGGTACATACTAAATGTAGGCATCAATGGGTGCCAGTTTCAAGACGTACTTCTGATGGATGGTTTTCTCTAGAGTCTGCGTTTGTCTTTTCTGGAAAACCGAGTTCGACTTTTTCCTGACAAACTCTAGCTCTGTGCGGTGCGCAATGCCGTGGAACTCAGTCCCGAACGCGGCCCGTGAATGAAGGTCCAGGCGGGCGCCCGGCGGCCCGGCAGCGACATGGCGTCCTCCTCGTCAACGCGGGCATAATCGAAGGTTTTTGCCATGCGCGAGGAGAGGTAGGAGAGCGTCGAGCCCGGGCGGTCGATGACAGCGATCGGGAAGGTGCAGGCGATCTTCTGCCAGTTCTGCCACTTGTGGAAATTCTTGAGGTTGTCGGCACCCATGATCCAGACGAAGTTGACACCGCGGTTCAGCGCCTGCACGCGCTCCAGCGTCTTGGCCGTATAGCTCTGGCCGAGCCGCTTTTCGAAGGCGGTCACCTTGATGCGCGGGCCGGGCGCCATGGCCTCGCTCAGGCGAAGGCGTTCGGCAAGTGGCGCCAGTTCGCGGTGATCCTTCAGGGGGTTGCCGGGTGTGACCATCCACCAGAGCTGGTCGAGGCCGAGCCGGCGTAGTGCGGTTTCGGCAACCAGCGCATGGCCCTGGTGCGGCGGGTTGAAGGAACCGCCGAACAGGCCAACGGCCATGCCTTTTTCAACATGCGGCATTTTCAGATAGTGGTCTGCAACCGCGTCCGACGTCACTTCAGGGCCGCACCTGTCCGGTGCCGCGCACCCGGTATTTGAACGAGGTGAGCTGCTCGACCCCGACGGGGCCGCGCGCATGCATCTTTCCCGTGGCGATGCCGATCTCACCGCCCATGCCGAACTCGCCGCCATCGGCGAACTGCGTGGAGGCGTTGTGCAGCAGGATCGCCGAATCGATCTCGGTGAAGAAGCGTTCGACCACCACCGGATCCTCGGCGATAACGGCTTCCGTATGGGCGGAGGACCAGCGGTTGATGTGCTCGATCGCGCCGGAAATGCCGTCAACAAGCGAAACGGAGATGATAGCGTCGAGATATTCCGTCGACCAGTCCGTCTCGGTCGCGGCAACGAGCTCGGGGATACGGGTGCGGATTTCGTCCGTCGCGCGGACTTCGCAACCGGCGGCGCGCAGGCCCTCCACCAGCGGTGCCAGGTGCGTGTCGGCCACGGTGTGGTCGATCAGCAGCGTCTCCGCCGCGCCGCAGATACCGGTGCGGCGCATTTTGGCATTGACGACAATCTGTTGGGCCATGCCGAGGTCGGCCGACTTGTCGACGTAGATGTGGCACAGGCCTTCGAGATGGGCGAAGACCGGCACGCGTGCCTCGCTCTGCACACGGGCGACGAGGCTTTTGCCACCGCGCGGCACGATGACGTCGATCGATCCGTTGAGGCCGGACAGCATGGCGCCGACGGCAGCACGATCCGTCACCGGCACATACTGGATCGCATGTTCCGGCAGGTCGGCGCTCTTCAGGCCGGCGACGAGGCAGGAATGGATAGCCTGCGATGAATTTACGCTGTCGGAGCCGCCGCGCAGGATGACGGCATTGCCGGCCTTCAGGCAGAGCGCACCAGCATCCGCCGTCACGTTCGGCCGGCTTTCATAGATCACGCCGATCACGCCGAGCGGTGTGCGCACGCGTTCAATATGCAGGCCGTTCGGCCGGTCCCATTCGGCAATGATATCGCCGACCGGGTCCTTCAGACCCGCGATGTCGCGGATCGCCGCGGCGATGCCCTCGATGCGCTCCTGCGTCAGGGTCAGCCGGTCGATAAAGGAGGCGGCGACGCCGCTTTCCTTGGCATTGGCAAGGTCGATGGCGTTTGCTGCGAGAATGGTCTCGCGACCCGCAAAGATCTCCGCGGCCATGGCTTCGAGCGCACGGTTCTTCTGCTCGGCGCTTGCGATGGCGAGCGGGCGGGCGGCCGCGCGGGCGTTGCGGCCGATATCGGCCATCAGGCTGTCGATATTGGTCCTGACCTGATCAAGCATGGCTCAAATCCTTTCCCGCCTCGGCAGCGGCCGGCGCGAAAAAGCCGGTCACTACCAGATCGTCCCTGTGCACCATGGCAGCGCGGCCGGCATAACCGAGAATGGGCGCGATCTCTGCCGATTTCTTGCCGACGATCAGCCGCGCTTCGTCGGCATCGTAGCCGGCAAGCCCACGGGCGATCTCGCGCCCGTTGGTGCCATAGATCGATACGGTATCGCCGCGGGAAAACGAGCCCCAGACGCCCCGCACGCCGGCGGGCAGAAGGCTTTTTCCCGAGGTGAGCGCCGTTTCCGCGCCTGCATCGATTTCGAGGCGCCCCGCCGGCTGCAACTGCCCGGCAATCCACGTTTTCCGTGCTGTTACCGGCGAACCGGAGGGCGCAAACCAGGAGGAGCGAGCGCCCTCTTCCACGGCGCGCAGTGGATGGTCGACCTTGCCGGAAGCGATGATCATGGCGCAGCCCGCACCGGTCGCGATCTTGCCGGCATCGATCTTGGTGCGCATGCCGCCGCGCGACAGTTCGGACGCCGCACCGCCGGCCATCGCCTCGATTTCCGGCGTGATCGCATCGATCGTTTCGAGGAAGCGGGCGTCGGGATCGAGATGCGGCGGGGCCGTATAGAGGCCATCGATATCGGAGAGCAGAACCAGCAGGTCAGCGCCGGTCATGGTGGCGACGCGCGCGGCAAGCCGGTCGTTGTCGCCGTAACGGATTTCCGTGGTCGCGACCGTGTCGTTCTCGTTGATGATCGGCACGGCGCCGAGTTTCAGCAATTGGTTGATGGTCGCGCGTGCGTTGAGATAGCGCCGGCGTTCTTCCGTGTCGCCGAGCGTCAGGAGAATCTGGCCCGCGACGATGCCATCGGTGGACAGGCTTTCCGACCAGGCGCGGGCGAGCGCGATCTGGCCGACGGCGGCGGCGGCCTGGCTTTCTTCCAGCTTCAGCACGCCCGAGGGCACCTTCAGCACGGAGCGGCCGAGCGCGATGGCGCCGGAGGAAACGACGAGCACTTCGGTGCCGCCAGCCCTGAGCGCCGCGATATCGGCGCACAGGTTATCGAGCCATGCCTTTTTCAGGCCGGTACCCCGGTCGACGAGCAGGGCGGAGCCGATCTTGATCACAATCCGGCGGTATTTTCCGAGCGGTTTGCGGCTTTTCGTCATCTCAGTCGTCGGATCCGGAATTCTTCGCTTCAACGATGATGTCGCGCAGCGCCCGAAGCGTCGCGATCATGCCGACATTGGCGACGGCGGACAGCTGCAGCGGCGTCTGACCGCAGGCTTTTTTGAGCGCCTTGGTCTTCTCCTTCAGTTCGTCCTCGTCCAGCAGGTCGATCTGCGAGAGCGCGACGATTTCCGGCTTGTCGGTAAGGCCGCCGCCGTAGGCTTCCAGCTCGTACTTCACCGTCTTGTAGGCCTTGGCGACATCCTCTTCCTGTGCGGAGACGAGGTGCAGCAGCACGCGTGTGCGCTCCACATGGCCGAGGAAGCGATCGCCGAGCCCGATGCCGTCATGGGCGCCTTCGATGAGGCCCGGAATGTCGGCAAGGATGAATTCGGCGCCGTCGATCGTCGCGACGCCGAGATTCGGGTGCAGCGTCGTGAACGGGTAGTTGGCGATCTTCGGCCGGGCGCGCGTGCAGGTGGCGAGGAAGGTCGACTTGCCGGCATTCGGCAGGCCGACGAGACCGGCATCGGCAATCAGCTTGAGCCGCAGCCAGATGGTCTTTTCATCGCCCCCCAGGCCCGGATTGGCCCAGTTCGGCGCCTGGTTGGTGGCGGATTTGAAATGCGTGTTGCCGAAACCGCCATTGCCGCCGGCGGCCAGCTTGAAGCGCTGGCCTTCCGTCACCATGTCGACGATCAGCGTCTCGTTGTCTTCCTCGAAGATCTGGGTGCCGACCGGCACTTTCAAGGTGACGCTGGCGCCGTTTGCGCCGGTGCGGTTGCGGCCCATGCCGTGCGTGCCGGTCGCAGCCTTGAAGTGCTGCTGGAAGCGGAAATCGATCAGCGTGTTGAGACCGTTGACGGCCTCCACCCACACGTCGCCGCCGCGTCCGCCGTCACCACCGTCCGGTCCGCCGAATTCGACGAATTTTTCACGGCGGAACGAGACAGCCCCTGCCCCGCCGTCACCGGAACGGATATAGACTTTTGCTTCGTCCAGGAACTTCATAGGCTCGCCGTTCGCTTTATTTGTATGGTCGTGGTCATTTTGCCGTCTTCGATATAGCCGCTTCCCGCAGAGGTCAAAGACTATCGTGAAATTCGTCAGCTACAACGTCCAGTACGGGATCGGTCTCGATGACCGATTCGACCTGCCGCGCATCGTCTCCAGCATCCACGGCGCCGATATCATCGCGCTGCAGGAGGTGACCCGCAACTTCCACCGCAATGGCAATATCGACATGGTCGCGGAATTGCAGACCCTGCTTGCCAATCATTATTCCGTCTTTTGGCCGGCCTGCGATCTCGATGCCGGCTCGGCGATCGAGAAGGGCCGGGTGGTTAACCGCCGCTTCCAGTTCGGCAACATGGTCTTTTCTCGCTGGCCGATCCTGTCGACCCGGCTCATCTCGCTGCCGCGCACACGTACGCTCGACAAGCTCAACCTGCAGCGCGGTGCAACCGAAGCGGTGATCGCCACGCCGAAGGGGCCGATCCGCGTCTACTCCGTGCATCTCGACCATGTCCACCGCGACGAGCGCATCGCGCAGATCCGTTACCTCAAGGATCGCGCCCAGCTTTACGGCGTCGAGGGCGGGGCGATTTCCGGTGCGCATGAATTCGGCGTGGCCGAGCCGCCGGTGCCCGAGGATTACGTGCTGATGGGCGATTTCAACATGGTGCCGGAATCGCCGGAATATTGCGAAATGGTCGGCGGCGTGGATGGGCTCTACGGCCGGCAGATTCGCGCCACCCATCCGGTCGACGCGGTGGCCGGTCTCGGCAAGCGCCATGCCGCAAGTTTCAGCTGGATCAATCCCAAGGATCACGCCGATCGCATGTTCCTTGACTACTGTTTCCTCAGTCATGGCCTCGTCGAACGGCTGACGGATGCCTGGGTCGACGAAACCGCCTTCGGTTCCGACCACATGCCGGTCTGGTTCGAACTTTCCTGACGCAGGAGAACCGGGGCGGGTTTTCCGCCCCGGTTCATATTAGTGCCTTGGCGCTGCCGGACGGAAATCACCCGGCTCCAGGCGCGTTTCGATATGGGCGACCATCGTGCCACGCGCCAGGCTGAACACGTCGCTGCACCCGGTCACGCGAAACCCCGCCTTTTCCTGCACCTTCAGCGAGGCGAGGTTGTCGGCGAAGATGCCGGAATGGATCACCGTGCCCGGCATGCGCATGAGGAAACGCGTCGTTGCCGCATGCACCGCCTCACTCATATAGCCGCGCCGCCAGTAGAAGCGGTTCAGCCAATAGCCGAGTTCCCATTCGCTGCCACGCCGCTCGAAGGAGACGCAGCCGATATGGACGTCGTCGCCGGCGGTGATGGCAAAGGCCCAGCCCTCCTGGAGATCGGTGGTCGCCACCGAAAGCCATTCGGTCGCATCCTGCCGGTCATAGGGGGCGGGCACCCGCGCCAGCATGCGCGAGACCTGGAAGTCGTTGAGCGACTGGGCGATCGCGTCCGCATCGGACATGCGGTGCGGACGCAGCACGAGACGCGCCGTCGTGATGACCGGGCAGGGCCCGGGACCGGTGACACGCTCGTGCTCCATCGGGGTCTGCATGGCGTTCATCGCATGCCTCCCCAGCTCTTCAACGAGACCCAGGTCTTGCGGTCGAGCCTGTACCATTCGACGGGAACCATGCCGCCGACCGAAAGGCTCTGCACCATGCCGGTCGCCTGGAACTGGAAGCCGCACTTCTGGATGACCCGCCGGGACGGGATGTTCATGACCCGGCAACGCGCATCGATCTGCTCGACGTCACGGGTGCGGAAGACCATGTCGATCAGTGCATGGGCCGCTTCCGTGATATAGCCCTGGTTCCAGTAGGGCTCGCCCAGCCAATAACCAAGCTCGACCGTTCGCCCGTCTTCGTGCGGCTCGATGCCGCAGCAACCGAGGAACGCGCCGTTGTCGGCTTTGGTAATGGCATAGACGCACTTGCCAATCGCGCCGGCGCGTGTGCGTCGCACGAAATCGGCGGCATCCGCCACCGTATAGGGGTGGGGCATGCGGGCGACCATGTTGGCGATGTTGGCGTTGTTGGCGAGATGGGCAAGGGCGTCGATGTCGTCTTCGTGCGGAGCTCTCATGACGAGCCTCTGCGACAGTAAGATCGGGCAATCGGTCCTTGGCCGTTCAGGCCTCAGCCTTTCCTTGGGAGACCGTGATTGGTCTCCTCTCAACAAGTCGGTTTGCATGGTTCAGTCCTCCGGAACGAGAAAGGGGAGATGGGTCTTGCCCCATCTCCCCTTTTTTCGTCAGGTCTGAACCTGTCGCGCCAGCCGGGTCAATGAGACGCCGGCTGTTTTAGAGCGCTACCGGCTTATTCCGCTGCTTCCGCTTTCGGGGCGACAGACACGTAAACGCGACCGTTGGCCTTCGTACGGAAATTCACATTGCCAGCCGTAAGAGCGAAGATCGTGTGATCTTTGCCGAGACCAACATTGGCACCGGGATGCCACTGCGTGCCGCGCTGGCGGAGGATAATGTTGCCTGCGATGACGGCTTCGCCGCCAAACTTCTTCACGCCAAGGCGCTTGGACTCGGAATCGCGACCGTTGCGCGAGGAGCCGCCAGCTTTTTTGTGTGCCATGGGAGTTCTCCTTTACCTGTCCGGATTATTCGGCTGCTGCTTCGGCGGCTTCAGACTTCTTGGAAGCCTTCTTTGCCTTGCCGGCGCCAGCGATGTCGAGAATGCGGACAGTCGTGTTGTGCTGACGATGACCGCGCGTACGCTTCGAGTTCTGGCGACGACGCTTCTTGAAGGCGATAACCTTCTTGGCGCGGCCATGCTCGACGACTTCGGCGGTGACGATGGCGCCTTCGACGAAGGGTGCGCCAATCGTCGCATCGGCACCGACGCCAACCATCAGCACTTCGGTGAATTCGATCTTCGCACCAGCGTCGCCCGACAGCTTTTCGATTGTCAGAACGTCGTTGGCGGCCACGCGGTACTGCTTACCGCCGGTCTTGATGACTGCGAACATTTTATATCCTTTCATGTTCGTGCCGGCTCTTTGCCCCGAAAGGCACGGCCGTCTTTTTGTCAGTCGTGAATAGCGATGCATTGGCGCATCGCCGGCCCAAATGGTTCCCTGCTACATGCCATGCTTGAAAAACATCAAGGACGTGCGGCACAAAGAACCAGCGTTGCGGCACGGGTTAAACCTATACCACTGCACCTTGCGCAATAGGTGAGGCGGTGAAAACTGTCAAGGAGATTTCCGTCACCGTGACAAATAGATGAACATTCAGGGCCCACGCCCCCTTGCAAGCCCGTCCGACACCCGCTATGTACCGCCCCGCGCTGACCAAGCGCCGACCAGCAAAGCGGAGAGGTGGCTGAGTGGTCGAAAGCACCGCACTCGAAATGCGGCATACGGGCAACCGTATCGTGGGTTCGAATCCCACCCTCTCCGCCATAAATTCTTGATTTTCAGCTGACTAAGCCGGCGCTTTGAGCCGGTTTCCGGGCCGTTCGACGGTTGGCTAAGACCTTCCTCTTTGATGGTCACCGAACCGTACCTCGATAAACGAACGCCGCCGATCGATCGGCGGCGCCTTGGTTGTGGCTGGGGTTTGCACTTGGTCACCCTCGATCGAGGGTTTACCAGCTGAAGTCGTCGCGGCTGAGTTCGCTGAGCCGGGTGTCTTCGATCACCAGATAGTCGCTGCCGGCGCGGATGATGACGTCGGTGCCCGACTGTTTGGCGGCGTTGCGAATGTCGGAGTAGCTGTCGAACTGGTTGTAGTAGGATACGTCGATGCGGTCATCGCCGTTTTCGAAGTCGGTGACCGCGTCGCGGCCGCCGTTGAAGACGAAGACGTCGGCGCCTTCGCCGCCGGTCATCCGGTCGTTTCCGGTGCCGCCGTTCAGGATATCGTTTCCTTCATGCGCGACGATGCGGTCGTTGCCGGATTGGCCGAAGATCGTGTCGTCGCCCTCGCCGCCGGAAAGCGTGTCGTTACCGGCGCCCGCATAGATCCTGTCATTGCCTTCGCCGCCGCTGATATAGTCGCTGCCCTTCCCTGCTACGGCGTAGTCGTTGCCTTCGTCGAGGATCAGCCGGTTGTTGCCGTCGCCGGCGCGCAGCACGTCGTCGCCCTCGCCGCCCCACAGCTTGTCGTTGCCGCTGCCCGAGACGATCCGGTCGTTGCCCGAACCACCCCAGACCTGGTTGTGGCCGCTGCCGGCGTCGATGCGGTCATTGCCTTCTTCGCCATAGAGGAAATCGTTGCCGCCATGGCCGTACAGCAGGTCATCGCCCGAACGGCCATAAAGATAATCCTGCTGGTTCGTCCCGACGATCCGGTTGTCGTCGTCGTTTCCGCGTTTCGTAACCATTTGAAAGCTCCTCGGTTCACAGGCACCATTGCCGTGTTGCGAGGGAAGAACGGGGCGCCTGGCGGCTTATTCCATCGAAATGCATTTTTTGCTGGATGAGGCTCATGCCTCTCGCCTTGATCCGAAATGGTCGCTTGCGTGGGGCGGAAGGCGAAGAGCAGCATTGTCGCCTGAATTTGCCGGTTTTCCTGCGTCTACGGCATGGACTCGCTGCACTGCGGCATGGCATAGGGCGCGCAACACGACGAGGCCCGTTTTTCATGATCCGCATCGAGAATATCAGCAAGTCCAACAGCCACCGCATCCTCTTCATCGAGGCGTCGGCCGCGTTGAACCGCGGCGAGAAGATCGGGCTTGTCGGGCCGAACGGCGCCGGCAAGACGACGCTCTTCCGCATGATCACCGGGCAGGAGGCGCCGGACGAGGGGCAGGTTTCGGTCGAGAAGAACGTCTCGGTCGGCTATTTCAGCCAGGATGTCGGCGAGATGGCGGGGCGCAGCGCCGTCACCGAGGTGATGGATGGCGTGGGGCCGGTGAGCACGGTGGCCGCCGAGTTGCGCGACCTCGAGGCGGCGATGGTCGATCCGGAACGGCTCGACGAGATGGACGCGATTATCGAGCGGTATGGCGAGGTGCAGGCGCGCTACGAGGAGCTCGACGGCTACGGGCTGGAGAGCCGGGCGCGCGAGGTTTTGGCGGGCCTGAGTTTCAGCCAGGAAATGATGGATGGCGATGTCGGCAAGCTTTCGGGCGGCTGGAAGATGCGCGTGGCGCTGGCCCGCATCCTCCTGATGCGCCCGGACGTCATGCTGCTCGACGAGCCGAGCAACCATCTCGACCTCGAAAGCCTGATCTGGCTGGAACAGTTTTTGAAGGGCTATGACGGCGCGCTGCTGATGACCTCGCACGACCGCGAGTTCATGAACCGCATCGTGACAAAAATCATCGAGATCGACGCCGGCTCGCTCACCACCTATTCCGGCGACTACGGTTTTTACGAGGGGCAGCGGGCGCAGAACGAGAAGCAGCAGCAGGCGCAGTTCGAGCGCCAGCAGGCGATGCTGGCCAAGGAAATCAAGTTCATCGAGCGCTTCAAGGCGCGCGCCTCCCATGCCGCGCAGGTGCAGAGCCGGGTGAAGAAGCTCGACAAGATCGAGCGCGTCGAGCCGCCGCGTCGGCGCCAGACGGTCATGTTCGAATTCCAGCCGGCGCCGCGCTCCGGCGAAGACGTCGTCAACCTCAAGAACGTCAACAAAGCCTATGGCAGCCGTTCGATCTACCGCGATTTCAGCTTCCTGATCCGCCGCAAGGAGCGCTGGTGCGTGATGGGCATCAATGGCGCCGGCAAGTCGACGCTGCTGAAGCTCATTGCGGGTGCGGCGACCCCGGATGAGGGCAGCGTGACGGTCGGGGCGAGCGTCAAGGTCGGCTATTTTGCACAGCATGCGATGGATCTGCTGGACGGCGAACTGACGGTGTTCGAATGGCTGGAGGCGGAGTTTCCGCGGGCAGGCCAGGGGCCGCTGCGCACGCTGGCCGGCTGCTTCGGCTTTTCCGGCGATGACGTCGAGAAGCGGTGCCGGGTGCTTTCCGGCGGCGAGAAGGCGCGCCTCGTGATGGCGGCGATGTTGTTCGATCCGCCGAACTTTTTGATCCTCGACGAGCCGACGAACCATCTCGACCTCGACACCAAGGAAATGCTGATCAAGGCCTTGTCGGAATATGAGGGCACCATGCTTTTCGTTTCGCATGACCGGCATTTCCTCGGTGCCCTATCGAACCGTGTGCTGGAACTCAACGGCGATGACGTGCACCAATATCCCGGCGGCTATACCGAATATGTCGCCCAGACCGGCCATGAGGCGCCTGGCGTGCCCAACTGAGGCGGCTGTCTCTGGTCGGCGTTTCACGCTATGACGTGGGCGTGATCGCACGGCTGGAGAGCACATGCGGCGAAAGAAACCGCTTTATCGAAGCGTCAACACGCGTGCCCGGGGTGTCTTTCACAATTCCGGCGGCGACTATCGCTGGTCGCGACGCCGGGAAGACCGGCTGCATGACGGCGCCATGCCTGGCAAGCAGCGCCGCGGGCTCGATTATACGCCGCTCTTCAAATTCCTGCTGTCGCGCCTTGGTGATGATTGGGATGCCGTCCATGCCGAGGCGGTGGCGCGGCTCGACAGGCCCGAGCCGATCTTCTGGATGGTCGCCCGGTCGGATGCGGATAAAAGCCCGTTCGTGTTGATCGGCGAAAACACCTATTACAGCGGTCTCTTCGTCGACGCGGACAACCGGCTGCGGCTTGTCGATCCGGACCTGCGTGTCGAGCATATGGAGCCGGGCTGCGCCTGCTGCACGCACACGTTTAACGGCGTGCCCTTCACGCGCAAATACGATCCGTCGGCCGGTTGATCGTCAGGCCTTTTCGCCGCGATATTGCTCATCCGTCACCTTTTCCAGCCAGGTCACCGGCGAACCATCCTGCGATTCAGCGATGGCGACATGGGTCATCGCGGTGCGGTCGGTGGCGCCGTGCCAGTGTTTTTCGCCGGGCGGGAACCACACGACGTCGCCGGGGCGGATTTCCTCGATCGGCCCGCCCTCATGCTGCGCCCAGCCGAGGCCGGCGGTGACGATGATGAGCTGGCCGAGCGGATGGGTGTGCCAGGCGGTGCGCGCTCCGGGCTCGAAGGTGACGATCGCGCCGCCGGCGCGGCCGGGCGCCTCGGCCTTGAACGGCGTGTCGAGGCGGACATTGCCGGTGAAATAATCCGCCGGGCCGGGCGTCGAAGGATTGGTGCCGTTGCGCTTGATGTCCATGACCGTCTCCGATTCGTTTGCGCGACCTTACACCCGATCACTGGCGGAGCCACCGGAGACGACTTATGAGGGTGGCCAGGATTTTCAAGGTGGAGCAGCATGAGCAAGCGGATCGGGATCGTCGGCGGCGGGCCGGCCGGGCTGATGGCGGCGGAGGTGCTGTCTGCACGCGGCTATGCGGTGACGGTGCTGGAGGCCATGCCGACCATCGGACGAAAATTCCTGCTGGCCGGAAAATCGGGCCTCAACATCACCCATTCGGAGCCCTATGCGCGTTTCGCCGGCCGTTTCGGCGCGGCGAACGACCGGTTGCGCCCGGCGCTCGATGCCTTCACACCGGAAGACCTGCGGGCCTGGGCGCTGGCGCTCGGCGCGGAAACCTTCGTCGGCACGTCCGGCCGGGTGTTTCCCAGGGTAATGAAGGCCTCGCCCTTGCTGCGCGCCTGGCGGGCGCGGCTGGAAAAGCAGGGTGTCGAAATTCGCGTGCGTCACCGCTGGAAAGGGTTTGCACCGGGCGGTCTGCTGGTCGAAACGCCGGAAGGTGAGAGCGTGATGGAATTCGATGCCGTCCTGCTCGCGCTGGGCGGGGCGAGCTGGCCACGGCTTGGCTCGGATGCCGCGTGGGTCGACGGGCTTGTAGAGAGAGGCGTCGATATCGCACCCTTCCGTCCCGCCAACTGTGGCTTCGACGTGGAGTGGTCGGCGGTCTTCGTGGAAAGGTTCGCCGGCGCGCCGGTCAAGGGTGTCACCGCAACGTCGGCGGCCGGCACAATTCCCGGGGAATTCGTCATCGCCGAGACCGGCGTTGAAGGCAGCCTCGTCTATGCCCATGCCGCTGAACTTCGCGACGCGCTGGAGGAGACGGGCGCGGCAAGGCTGATGCTTGATCTGGCGCCGGGACGATCGGCTGAACGGCTTGCGGCGGATCTAGCGAAGCAGGGGAGCAAGGCGAGTTTTTCCACGCGCTTGCGCAAGGCTGCCGGGCTTGACGGCGTGAAGGCGGCACTGCTGCGCGAATGCCTTGCCGATGCTGCAAAGCTTGTTCCCGTGGCGCTGGCTGCGACGATCAAGGCGTTGCCGCTCAGCCTTGTTCGGCCGCGGCCGATTGCCGAGGCGATTTCGTCGGCCGGCGGCATTCGTTTCGACGCCATCGATGAGGCCTATATGGTGAAGGCCATGCCGGGTGTCTTTGCCGCCGGTGAAATGCTCGACTGGGAAGCACCGACCGGTGGATATCTTCTGACAGCGTGTTTTGCCACCGGCCGGGCGGCGGCGGCCGGTATGGATCGCTGGCTATGCAACCAGGCGATATGACACCGGAATTCAGCTCCGCTTCGGCCGCGCCGGGGCATGGCTGAGACCACGGGCCGCTTCCTTCAGGCAATCGAGATAGCGCTCGCGGTTGGCAAGCCCGTCATCGCGCGGGGCGACGAGGCAGAGCGTTGCCGCCACATGGCCCTCTTCGTCGGTGACCGGCACCGCGAAGCAATGGGTAAAGCTGTCGACGATGCTGTTGAAGGTAAAAAGCCCGTCCCGTTCGGCCTGGCGCACCTCGGCGAGGAAGGCCTGCGGGTCGAGCCATTCGCCGCTCGGCAGGCAGAAATCCTGCGGCGGAATGAAGGTCAGGATGTCCTCGTTGCTCATATGTGCCACGAGCAGCCGGCCGGACGCCGTCCACGGGATCGGCACCGACTGGCCGACATCCGTCGAGATGCGGAAGGGGCGCGCGCCTTCGCGCATGCGCACGACCGTGTATTTGTTGCCATCCAGCATGCAGAACTGCGCGGTCTCGCGCGTCTCGTCGGCCAGCCGTTCCAGCGCCGCCTCGCATTCGCGGGTGAAGTCGAAATGGTTTTCGTAAGCCGCGCCGAGGAAATAGAGCTTTCGGCCGAGATAGACGCGGCCTTCGCCGCCGGTGAATTCCAGAATGCCGTTGCGCAGCAAAAGGTTCACCAGCTCATAGACGGATGAGCGCGGAGCGCCGATCTGCGCGGCGATCTCGTTGGGTTTCAGTGCCTGGCGCTTCTGGCGCAGGAAATCGAGGATCTCGAAGGCGCGGTCGAGCCCACGGGCACGTTTTCCCCCTGCATCGTCGGAAAGTGCATCCATTCTCGTCGGTCCCTGGCTTTCGTCGACCAAGCTTCTCTCGCCGGCCGCGACATCTGTCAATCCGCACGCTCCCGCCGCGTCGCACGAAATTTCGCCACCCCTCTTGCGGGCAGAAAAAATCAGCATAAGATCGCGCCGTCCAGTATTTAGATCATGTGTACATTATATTGGACGAAAGCGGATGGCAAGCCCGTAACCGCTCGCCGAACAAAAAGGGGAACGCCATGAAGAATTTTGAAAACCGCCCGTCCACCGCGCTGCGCAGCCGCCTTCTCGCAGGTGCCGCCGCTGCCACGGCCCTCCTCGTCCTGTCGGCCGGCACGGCATCGGCCGCCGCCAATTGCATCAAGGGCGACCGCAAGGCGCCCTATACGGTCGGCTGGGCGAACATCTATTCCGTGCCGACCTGGATGAAGCAGACGGAAGGCACGATTGCCGCCGAAGTGGAGGAACTGAAGAAGGCCGGCCTGGTCAAGGACCTGATGATCACCGACGCGCAGGGCAATGCCCAGACGCAGATCCAGCACATCCAGTCGATGATCGACGCCAATGTCGACGCCATCGTCGTCATCGCCGGCTCGTCCAACGCGCTTGACCGCGTGATTTCGGATGCCTGCGACAAGGGCATCGCCGTCGTGAACTTCGACAGCCTCGTCAACACCGACAAGGTGACGGCGAAGATCAATACGGATTCCGCCGAATGGGGTGCGGGTGCTGCCAAGTGGCTCTCCGACCAGCTCGGCGGCAAGGGCAAGATCATCGTGATGAACGGCCCGGCCGGCATTTCCGTCAGCGACGACCGCCGCAAGGGCGCCCAGCCGGTGCTCGACGCCAATCCGGGTCTCGAAATCATCACCGAGACGAACACCGAATACAACGCCGCCCCCGCGCAGGAAGCGATGACCAGCCTGCTCTTTGCCAATCCGGAAATCGATGGCGTGCTGTCGCTCGGCGGCGCGATCTCGGCCGGCTCCGTCATGGCCTTCGACCGCCAGGGCCGAGAACAGGTTCCGATTACCGGCGAGAATGCCCGCCAGTTCCTGGAACTGTGGAAGGAAAAGGGCCTGAAGGGCTGGGCCACCATGCAGCCGAACTGGCTTGGCGCATTCTCGGTCTATACGGCCGTGCAGGCGCTGGAAGGCAAGGACGTACCGGCCTTCGTCAAGGTGCCGCTACCGGTCATCGATGACAGCACGATCGACAGCTATCTCGCGCGCGCCGACCAGTTCCCGGCCGACGGCTACATCTACTCGGATTACGACAAGGCGCTGTTCGACAAGCTGCTCGCCCAGTAATCCGCATGAAGGATGCCGTCATGACGGATGCAAAACCCCTGCTGGAAGCCCGGCAGGTGTTCAAGGGATTCTTCGGCAATCCCGTTCTGAAGGGCGTCGACATCGCCCTTCATCCCGGCAGGGTGCATGCCCTGCTGGGGGAGAACGGAGCTGGAAAATCCACGCTGATCAATCTTCTCTCCGGTGCCCTCCAGCCGGACAGCGGCACGATTGCCGTCGACGGTCGGCCGGTCGGGCGTTTCAGCCCGGCCGCCGCCCGTGCGGCCGGCATTGCCGTGGTGCAGCAGGAACTCAGCCTCACCGCCGACTTGTCGATCGCCGAAAACATTGGGCTTGGCGCCTTCCCGCGCCGCTTCGGCCTGATCGACTATGCGGCGCTGCATCGCGGCGTGCGTGAGGTTTGCGCCATGGTGGGGCTGACCGAGCCGCTCGACATGCCGGTTGCCGATCTCGCCCTTGGCCGTCGCCAGATGGTGGAGATCGCCAAGGCGTTGTTCCGCAAGCCGCGTGTGCTCATCCTCGATGAGCCGACCTCCTCGCTTTCCGCCCATGAGGCCGGCATTCTGGCCGGCGTCATCGAGAGGCTGCGGGAGCGCGGCACCGCACTTCTCTACATTTCCCACCGCCTCAACGAGGTGCAGGCGCTGTGCGCGCATGTCACCGTGCTGAAGGACGGCGGCGTCACGGCGGACCAGTCGCTGTCGGGTATCGACGGCGAAGGGCTGGTGCGTCTGATGGTCGGCCGCGAGACGGGTGATCTCTTTCCGCCGCGCCCGGCTTGCACGCCCGGCGCACTGCGCATCGACGTTACTGGTTTTTCGGCTGGCCTCGTGCGCGATATCGCCTTCTCCGCCCGTGCCGGCGAAATCGTCGGCATCGGCGGGCTGGTCGGGCAGGGGCAGGAAGATCTGTTGCTGGGCCTCTATGGGGCGATCCCGGCCAGGGCCACCAGGGCGGAGGTTTCGGGTGTACCCGGCCTGCCCGCGGATGTGGGCACAGCGAATGCCGCTGGCCTCGTCTATGTGCCGGCCGACCGCAAGCATGAGGGGCTGGTCCTGCCCCATTCCATCGCCTCCAACCTCATCCTGCCCTCGCTCGGCCGTCTCGCCCGCAACGGGTTTCGCGATTCGGCGGCGGAGACCGGCCTTATCGCCGACCTGGCACGCCGGCTGACCATCAAGGGCGACGTCGCCCGCCCGGTCCAGGCGCTGTCTGGCGGCAACCAGCAGAAGGTGGCGCTCGCCAAGTGGCTGCCGCTCGATCCATCCGTTCTGCTGCTCAACGACCCGACGCGCGGCGTCGATATCGAGACCAAGCGCGAAATCTACCTGATGCTGCGTGCCTTCGCCGCCGAAGGGCGGCTCATCATCATTGCCAGCTCCGACACGCCGGAACTCGTGCATCTCTGTGACCGCGTCGTCGTGCTGCGCGAGGGCCATGTCGCCGCGACGCTTGTCGGTGATGCGATCAGCGAAGAGGCCATCGTCGGCGCGGCCATGGGCGTCGATAGAAAGGGAGCGGCCGCATGAGCGCTGTTTCGTCCTCCTTCGGGCTCTATGGCGCTATCCAGCGTCGTCGCAATCGCGGCCTTAGCGGCCTCTACCTCGTCGTCGCCGCGTTTCTCGTGCTTTATGCGGTGCTCTTTCCGGGCCTTCTTTCGATCGGCGGCTTTTCCAAGTTCACGCAGAACTGGTTTCCGCTGGCGCTCGTCACGATGGCCCAGGCACTGCTGATGCTGAATGGCGGCATCACGCTGGCGATCGGCCCGCTTGTCAGCCTCGGCGCGGTGATTGCGGCAACCACCATGGGCGGCGTGTTCGGCGTGCCGGGCGGCATTCTCGCCGTCGCCTTCACCGGCCTTGCCATCGGCGCCGTCATCGGCGTCATCGTGGCGCAGCTGCGCCTGCCGGCGATCATCGTCACGCTGGCTGGCTCCTTCATCATCACCGGCGTGGCGCTGCTTCTCCTGCCGCGGCCCGGCGGCTTCATTCCCGGCTGGCTCTCCACCATGCTCGCCGGCCACACGCCCGTCGCCTTCCTGCTGCTCGTCCTCATCCTGGCTCTCTGGAAAGTGTTTCTGGCGACGCCGCTCGGCCTCGGCATCTATGCCGCGGGTGACAACCCGATCGGCGCCTTCCGCTCCGGCGTGCCGGTCGAGCGGGTGAAGATCGTCGCCTTCGCGCTCTCCGGCCTGCTTACCGCACTTGCGGGGCTCTTCGTCGCGGCGCAGACCGGCTCGGGAGATCCGGTCATCGGCGCGCCCTTCACGCTCAACTCCATTGCCGCGGCGGTGCTCGGCGGCGTCGGCTTCCTCGGCGGCAAGGGCACGATGCGCGGGGCGATCTGCGGCAGCCTGCTGCTGTCGGTGATGATCAACGTGATGTTCTTCCTCGGCTTCCCGCCGGTCGCGCAATACATCGCGCAGGGCCTCATCATCGTCGGTGCCGTCGCGGTGCCGGAACTTCTCAAGCAGTGGAGAGCCAGGCGATGAAGGCCGCAAAATCCCTGTTGCGCAATCCGCCGCTGCTCACCCTCGTCCTGGTGGCGCTCGTCTGGCTGGTTGCCGGCCTTACGCTGCGCGGTTTCGGCGCCTACGGGCACCTGCGCTATCTGCTGGAACTCGCCGCGGTCATCGGCATTGCCGCTGCCGGCCAGACGCTGGTCATCCTGATGGGCGGCATCGACCTTTCGGTCGGCGCGGTCATCACCGTCACGGCGATCCTCGTGCCGCTGATTTCACCCGCCTGGGATCCGACCGGTCTTGTCGGTATCGCACTTGCGCTGACGATTGCCACCGGCATCGGCTTCCTCAACGGTGCGGGTGCCGCCTATCTGCGCGTGCCGCCGATCATCATGACGCTCGCCATGGCGACGTTCCTGCAAGGCCTGCTCGTCGTTGTCGCCGGCGGCAGCGCGGTCACCGTCAGCAATCCGGCCGTGCTCCTGCTGGGGCAGGCAAGGCCGCTCGGGGTTCCGGCCGGCATCCTGCTGTGGTTCGTGGTCTCGGCCGCCGTGCTGCTCATCATCCACCGCATGCCGATCGGTGCACGCTTCCTGGCACTCGGCGCAAACCCGCTCGCCGCCCGCCTGTCCGGGGTCAGTGTGGCGCGCAACACGCTGATCCTCTATGCGCTGTCGGGCTTCTTCGCGGGTCTCGCCGGCATTCTGGTGCTCGGCATGAACCGGCAGGGTTATGTCGGCATCGGCGATCCCTACCTTCTGACCTCGATTGCTGCCGTCGTGCTCGGCGGTACATCCATCCTCGGCGGGCGCGGCACCTATGCCGGCACCATTCCGGGCGCCATCCTGCTCGTGACGACCACGGCGCTGATCACGGTGGTCAACGCCTCGCCCGGCTGGCGCTCCATCATGTTCGGCACGCTGATCCTGTCGCTTCTCCTGGTTTCCGGCCGCGAGGCGCGGCGATGATGGCGCGCTACGACGGGCCGGTCATCGACCCGCACCATCATCTCTGGGACTTGTCGCTGAAACGCCATCCCTGGCTGGAAAAAGCCCGGACGGCTGGCGAGGAGATGGTTTTCGGCAGCCTCGCACCGCTCCTGCGAAACTACGGCATCGCGGACTACCGTGCCGATGCCGCAAACCAGAACGTGGTCGCCACCGTGCATATCGAGGCCGGCTGGTCGGATGCCCATCCGCTGGAGGAAAGCCGCTGGCTGGACGGCCTCGATCGCGGCTCCGGCGTGGCGAGGCGCTACGTTGCGCGCGTTTCTCTCGATAGTCCTGAGGCCGCGCGCCTCATCGAGGCGGAGGTGGACAATCCCAACGTGGTCGGCATCCGCGACATCGTGAGCTGGCATCCTGAGCCGGCGAAGAGTTTTGCCGCGCGCGCGTATCGCATGGTCGATCCCGTCTGGCGGACCGGCTTGGCGCATGCCTCCGGGCTCGGTCTGGTCTTCGATCTCATGCTCTATCCCTGGCAGATGGTCGAGGCTCTCGACCTGGTGACCGCCTTTCCCGATACGCTCTTCGTGCTCAACCATGGGGGAAGTCCGGCGGATCGCACGGCGGGGGGCATGGCACTCTGGCGCAGTGGCCTTCGTGCGCTCGGCAGGCAACCGAATGTCCGCCTGAAGATTTCCGACCTCGTCGCTTATGACAACGACTGGACGCCCGGAAGCCTTGGTCCGGTAATCGAACATTGCCTCGACTGCTTCGGCCCGGAGCGGTCGATGTTTGCCAGCGATTTTCCCGTCGCCGGCCTGCACGCGTCCTTCGATGAGGTTTACGCGGTCTTCCGCGCCGCTGCTGCTCCGCTCTCCATCGATGAGCAGCGCGCCCTTTTCTTCACGACCGCCAACGATACCTACCGCCTCGGGATGAGCGATCCCGCCCTGGGCGAAGGAGAAAACCATGTCTGACCTGCACGCAAATGGCGCGGATAATCCGCTGATCGACGACCGCATTCGCGGATTCCCGCCGGGACACGCAGCTTTGCCGCTCGATGCGCTCGGCAAACAGAGCTGGAAACCCTACGATGGAACCATGGCGCTGCCGCTGATCTCCCTCGACCAGCAGGCCTTCGCCGGCAATATCGACCTGATGATGGCCTATGTGAAGAGCCATGGCGTCGACATCGCCCCGCATGCCAAGACGCCCATGTCGACGGCGATTGCCGGTGCACTGCTGGCGACTGGCGCCTGGGGTACGACGGTTGCGGATATCCGACAGGCCGCGGTGATGCTGAAGGCCGGCCAGCGCCGGTTGATCCTCGCCAACGAGATCGGCGGCATCGCCGCTGCGCGCCGGCTGGCCGCCCTGCTTGCCGTCTATCCCGAGGCGGAGATGCATGTCTTCGTCGATTCCGTCCCTCTTGCCGCGGCCCTGAGTGCCGCCTGGCGCGAGCGCGACGACCTGCCGTCGCTCGGCCTGATGGTGGAGCTTGGTGCCGGCCGCGCCGGCGCGCGCGATCCGGACGCGGCGGGTGCGATTGTCGACACCATCCTTGCGGCCGAGACGCCAAGCTTCCGCCTTACCGGCATCGCCGCCTACGAGGGCGCTGCCGCGACAGCAGACGCGGACGAAACCCTGCGCCGGATCGACGGGCTGGTTGCCATGACGGCGGCCTTCCTGCCTGCCGTCCGTGCCCGAATCGGCAAGGAGCGGCCACTCATCCTGACGGCGGGCGGCTCGGTGTTTTTCGACCGGGTCGTCGCCGGTCTTTCGGCTGCGGTTTCGGCCGATCCCGATTGCCGCCTGGTGCTGCGCAGCGGGGCGATCTTCTTCCACGATCACGGCGTCTATGAACGCGGCCTTGCCGGCCTCGATGCGCGCGGCGGTTTCCAGTTTGGTGGTGGCGTCCGCTCCGCATCAGAGGGCTTCAAGCCGGCGCTGCGGGTCTGGGCCGAGGTGCTGTCGCGGCCCGAGCCGGGGCTTGCGATCTGCGGCATGGGCCTTCGCGACGTCGCAATCGACCAGGGCCTGCCGCGGGCGCTTGCACTTTATCGAGACGGCGTGCGTCGCGCCGATTTCACCGGTGCCGACGTGCTGCGCCTCAACGACCAGCACGCCTTCGTGACCGTGCCCGCCGGCAGCGATGTGGCCATCGGCGACGTGGTCGAGTTCGGTATCTCGCATCCCTGCACCTGCCTCGACCGGCACGCCATCCTTTACGGCCTCGACCCGGACCACACGGTCGTGACCGCCTATCTCACCAGCTTCGGCTGAATGTCTCCTCCCAAGGCAAAAAAAGGAAAACACGCCATGATCCAGCGCTATCAGAAGGGCCCGCGCATGAGCCAGGCCGTCAGCTTCGGCGGGCTCGTCTATATTGCCGGCCAGGTCGCGGAAGACCGCAAGGCCGCCATCGAGGACCAGACGCGCGATGTGCTCGGCAAGATCGACGCCCTTCTGAAGGAGGCCGGCACGGACCGCTCGAAACTGCTCGCCGTCAATGTCTTCCTGCCGGCGATCGTCGATTTCGAGGCGATGAACGGTGTCTACGACGCCTGGATCGACCCGGCGAACCCGCCGGCCCGCGCCTGTGTCGAGGCGCGCCTTGCCGATCCGGACCTGCGCGTCGAAATGACCGCCGTCGCGGCGCTTTGAGAGGCGCATCATGCACAGCGGTCTCGTCAATCCGATCGATTTTACGCTGGAAGGCCGGCAGTCCGGCCATCTCGCCATCCCCTATTCGATCGACCGTTCGCCCTATTATCAGATCCGTGTCCCGATCCTGCGTCTCAGCAATGGCGAGGGGCCGAGCCTGCTCCTGATGGCCGGCAACCACGGCGACGAATATGAAGGCGAACTCCAGCTCGGGCGGCTGATGCGCCTGCTCGACGTCGACAGGATTCGCGGTTCCGTCACCATCCTGCCGATGGCGAACCTGCCGGCGGTGATTGCGGCGAAGCGCTGCTCGCCGTTCGACGGCGGCAACCTCAACCGCGCCTTCCCCGGCGATGCGACGGGTACGCCGACGGCGCGGATGGCGCATTTCCTCGAGCACACGCTTTTTCCGCTGCATGACGTGGTGCTCGACCTGCATTCGGGCGGCACCTCCATGGCGCATCTGCCCTGCACGCTGATCGAGCGGCAGGCGGATGCCGTGCGTTTTGCGCGCGCCGTCTCGCTGATGCGGGCCATGGGCGCCACGCATGCCTTCATCGCCGACAACGGGCCGGCGGCACCGACCTCTATGGGGGCCGCGGGCCGGGCTGGCGCAATCGGCCTTTCGGGCGAGTTCGGCGGTGGGGGAACGGTGACGCCGGAGACGATGGCGTTCACGGCCGGAGCGATCGATCGTTTGCTCGTGGCGCTCGGCATCGTCGAGGCTCCGGTGCTGTCGCGCGCATCACTACCCGCACCGCCGGCTCTGCAGCTACTCTCACTGTCTCGGCACAGTCAGGGCATCTACGCCAGCCGACGCGGCTGGTTCGAACCTGCCGTCGCGCTGGGAGCCGTGGTGTCGGCCGGCGACCGTGCCGGCTGGTATCATGACCTCGAACGGCTGGAGCAGCCGGAGGAGGAACTGCGTTTTGCCGAAGGCGGCATCGTCATCTCCCATCGCCTGCATTGCGACAGCCAGGCCGGCGATTGCCTGATCCAGGTCGCCGAGCCGATCGACGGGTGAGGGCAGCGGTCTTTGCGATCAGGCGATCGCGTCGACGGCCTCACGCACCCAGTCGAGGCGTTTGGCGGGAATGAGGCCGTAATTGTAGAAGTTCACGCCATCGGCGCCGGCATCGACGGCGGCCTTGGCGCGCGCGGTGAGGATCGCCGGACCGTCGACCTCGGGATAGAAGACGCGGAGGCCCAATCCTAAGAACTTTTCCGGGCCGAGCAGGGCGCGGCCGGTGTGCATGACATCGGCGATGGCCTCGGGCGTCATGTCGTAGCAGCAGAGGATTGCGCCGTCGCAGAGCTTTCCGACGGCCGCGAGATCGACCCCGCCAAGCCAGCCGTCCTTGAGATCGATCAGCACGATGCGCGTCGCCGGGTCGGCGGCGGCCTTGATCTCGCCGATCAGGCTCGTCACCGGTTCGGAGCGCCAGGTCA
Organism: Shinella sp. GW821-FHT11G07; assembly: GCF_058808115.1. Taxonomy (NCBI): domain Bacteria; kingdom Pseudomonadati; phylum Pseudomonadota; class Alphaproteobacteria; order Hyphomicrobiales; family Rhizobiaceae; genus Shinella; species Shinella sp. GW821-FHT11G07. Next base: position 256,156 of record NZ_JBXARJ010000005.1, on the reverse strand, counting down.
GGAAGGCGTGCAGTTCCGGGTGGGCGCGGAAGGCGTCGATACCGGCTTCGGGAAAATCGGGAAACTGTTTTTCCGGCACGGCCCGCTCGCACAGTTCGGCAATGAAGCGGGCGACCGTCTTTCGGGCGCCCTCCACCGGGACGCCAGCTTTTTCGGCGCGCGCGGTGCAATGGTCGCAGAAGCACAGCGACAGCAAAAAGTCGTCCTCGGCGGTGAGGCCGACGCCGTCCTTTTCATGGTGGTATTCATGCGCGAAGCCCATGAAGTTCGGGCTTTCCAGCTCCAGCATGTCGGGCTGGTAGTTCGTCGTGATGTCGCGGACGAGGGTCACGACATAGTCGCGCGCTGCCGGGCTCGACGGGCAGAGATTGTAGTAATTGGCGTTGCCATAGGCGTTTCGGGTCACGTGGTCCGGGTGCAGCATGCCGAGCCGGCTGTTGTGCAGGCAGACGGTCCAGCAGGAGACCTTGAGGCCGGTCGTTTCGCGTGCCTTCGTCAGTGCGTCGAGCATGTCGCCGCGATCGAGAACATTCTGCGCCACCAGCGGGCGGATCACCTTGTCCTGCCAGAGCGTGTCGTCCGGGCGGAAATAGACGGTGCCGTCTTCCGGGAAATAGGCCTTCTGCGTCGGGCTGCGCGGCTGGAGGAAACGACCGGCATGGTATGAGGTCGCCACGCTCACCGTGTTGAGGCCGGCACGGCCCGCAAGATCGGCGGCAAGCGCCTCGAGCCCCTGGTCCTGGATGTCCCAGGGATAGGTCCACATGGAAAGATGCATGGCGTGCTCCCGTTGCGCTTGTCCGCTACTTAGAACATGTGTCCATAATAGTGTCCAGATGGATTTTGGAGACACGACAGGCCGGCTTGCATTGCTGAGAGATTCGGTGCGGCCTGTCTTTCAGACGGGATCATGTCGGGGCAATCGTCGGCTTCAGTCGCAGCCCTGGAACGGCCCCGTTGGCATTTTCGACGCATTGGATGTCGCGAACCGGAGGGATTCCTTGCAAGAGGCGGCGTAGCTTCTCGCCATTGCAGGGGCTTGCGCTGGCGCAAGCGGACTGAAATATGCGCCATGCCGTAAGTGCGGCCCGCATGACAAGGGGATCGCCGATGCTTGCCCCCGCATCGGCCGAACGCGAGATGGAACCGATGAAAAGCCACGTCCTGACAGTATCGTGCCAATCGACCCGCGGCATCGTCGCCGCGATCACCGGCTACCTCGCCGAGAAGGGGTGTTACATCTCCGACTCGTCGCAGTTCGACGACCTCGAAACCGGTCTGTTCTTCATGCGTCTCACCTTCCTGTCCCAGGAAGGCCTGTCGGAGGAGGACATCAAGGCTGAATTCGCCCCGGTCGCCAAGCCCTTCGGCATGAACTATCGCTTCAACGACAGCGACGAGCGCATGAAGGTGCTGCTGATGGTGTCGCGCTTCGGCCATTGCCTGAACGACCTGCTCTACCGCTGGAAGATCGGCGCGCTGCCGATCGACATTGTCGGGGTCGTGTCGAACCACTTCGACTACCAGAAGGTCATCGTCAACCACGACATCCCCTTCTACCACATCAAGGTGACGAAGGAGAACAAGCCGCAGGCCGAAGCCCGGCTGATGGAGGTGGTGGAACAGTCCGGTGCGGAGCTGATCGTGCTTGCCCGCTACATGCAGGTGCTGTCGGATGCGGTGTGCAAGAAGATGTCGGGGCGGATCATCAACATCCACCACTCGTTCCTGCCGTCGTTCAAGGGGGCGAACCCGTACAAGCAGGCCTTCGAGCGCGGCGTAAAACTGATCGGTGCGACGGCGCACTATGTGACGGAGGACCTCGACGAGGGTCCGATCATCGAGCAGGACGTGGCGCGCATCACGCATGCGCAGTCTGCGGAGGACTATGTGTCGATCGGCCGGGACGTGGAGAGCCAGGTTCTGGCGCGCGCCGTGCATGCGCATATCCATCACCGCACCTTCATGAACGGCAACAAGACGATTGTCTTCCCGCCGAGCCCCGGTTCCTACGCATCCGAGCGCATGGGCTGACCAAGCGACGGCTGTTAAGGCTCGGTATTGCTGCGCCCTAAAGAGACCTCCGCCCTTGGCGGAGGTCTTGCCGTTTCAGGCCTGGCGCTTGAAGCCGCGTACAAGAGCGAGGGCGATCAGGAGCAGGATGGCGGCCACCGCGAAGGTGACATGCATGCCGGTCGCCACGGCCGCGGCGCTGGCGCCCGTCACGTCCTTCGTGCCGACGGCAAGCGTGAAGATCGCGCCCATCAGCGAGGCGCCGGTGATCAGGCCCAGATTGCGCGACAGGTTGAGCAGGCCGGAGGTGACGCCGCGCTCCTCCGCGGCAATGCCCGTCATCACGGCCGCATTGTTGGCGGCCTGGAAGAGCTGGTAGCCGGGTGTAAGAACAACGATCGCCAGGATATAGCCGGGAAGGCCGAACAGGGCGGATAGCACGGGCAGGCCTGCGGCGCCCGTCGCCATTGTGGCAAGTCCGGCGGCGACCATGGGGCTTGCGCCGAATCGGTCGACGAGGCGTCCGGCAAGAATACCGGTCAGCACCGACACCACGGGACCGATCGCCAGCACGAAGCCGACCTGCGCCGGGCCGAAGCCGAGCGTGCGCGACAGGTAGAACGGTCCGACGACCAGCGTCACCATGATCACCGTCGCGACGAGGATGTTCGCCGCAAGGCTTGCGGGAAAACCGGCACGGCGGAAGGCGGCAGGCCGGATCAGCGGAAAGGCGATCCGGCGTTGCCGAAGCACGAAGAGGCCGGCACCCACGGCCGAGGCGGCGACGAGCGCGACATTCAGCGGACCGACCCGGCCCTCGCCCACCGTCATCGCCAGTGCATAGGCCGCCAGCGTTGCCGCCAGCAGGCCGGCGCCGGCGAGGTCGAAACGGCCGGTCGTGGGGGCTTTGCGGTCATCGGGCAGGAAATGGTGGACGAGGGCGAAGGCGGACAGGCCGAAAGGTACGGCGACGAGGAAGATTGCGTGCCATCCCAAGCCCGATATCAGCAGGCCGCCGAGCGACGGGCCGAGTGCTGTGCCGACGGCGGACATGGTGCCGAGCAGGCCCATGACGCTGCCGATCTTCTCTTTCGGCACGGTTTCGCTGACGAAGGCCATGGCAAGCGCCATCATCGCCGCGGCACCCGCCCCCTGAACGGCGCGCGCGGCAATGAGGAGGGGTAGCGACGGCGACAGGCCCGCCAGCAACGAGGCGGCGGAAAACACCGCAAGACCCGCCAGCAACAACCGGCGTCGGCCGAATAGGTCGCCAAGGCGCCCGATGCTGGCGATCAGCACGGTGCTGCTCAAGAGATAGGCGAGCACGACCCACTGCACGTGCTGGAAGGGTGCTGCAAAGACATCCGCCAGCGTCGGCAAAGCGACATTGGCGATGCTGGTGCCGAGCGAGGACAGCAGGATGGCGAGCGAGAGGCCGGCAAGAGCTCCGGCCCGGTGACGGTTTACCGTTATGGTCTCTGTATCGTGCATGGTTTTGCTCCTTGGGATCCTCAGAGCAGGTAGTCCGCTGCGTGATAAGGCGGAAGGCGCATCATTTGCATTGTGCTCGTGCGTTTGACGCCATGTCATCTTTTCGCGGGCATGCTAGGATCGCGCCATGTCACGACCCGATCTCAATCTTCTCGTCATGCTCGATGTGCTGCTCGCCGAGGGCAATGTGGCGCGGGCAGCGCAAAGGCTGCGGCTCAGCCCCTCGGCGATGAGCCGTGCGCTCGCGCGGTTGCGGGAGGTGACCGGCGATCCGCTGCTCGTGCGGGCCGGGCGGGGGCTCGTGCCGACGCCGCGGGCACTGGAGTTGCGTGACGAGGTCGGCCAGGTCGTTGCGGCAGCCGAAGCGCTGCTGCGCCCGGCAAAGCTTCTCGATCTCGCAACCCTCGAGCGGACCTTTACGCTCCGCAACCGCGAGGGTTTCGTCGATACATTCGGGTCGGCCTTGCTGGCGCGTCTCACGCGGGAGGCGCCCCATGTAAAAATCCGCTTCGTTCCAAAGCCGGATAAGGAAAGCACGCCGCTGCGCGACGGAACGGTCGATCTCGAAACGGGCGTGATCGGCGATACGACGGGACCGGAAGTGCGCGCGCAGGCACTGTTTCGCGATCGTTTCATCGGTGTCGTGCGCAAGGGGCACCCTCTGCTCGACGGCCCGATCACGGCGGAGCGCTATGTGCAGGGCGGCCATATCCTCGTTTCCCGCGGCCGGCGTGAGCGCGGCCCGGTCGACGAGGCACTGGCTTTGATGGGGCTAACGCGCACCATTGCCGTGACCGTCGCAAGTTTTGCCGAGGCCGTGACGCTCGCGCGGCACTCCGACCTGATCGCCCAGGTCTCCGACCGTTCGACCCTGTCGCTTCGCGACGACATGGCGAGTTTCCCGCTGCCGATCGCCCTGCCGGACTTCACCATTTCCATGCTCTGGCATCCGCGCATGGATGCCGATCCGGCGCATCGCTGGCTGCGCGCCTGTTTCCGCGAGGTCTGCACCGGCAAGGCAGGTGACTTTCTGCCGGAACAATGCTAAAGGGCCGGCAACTGGGCCCTGAGCCGCATCGAGCGGCGCCGGTGGGCCCGCAACGAACTTCTGTCGAGCATGGACCGCTTGCGGCGCAACAGCCTGCGCCAGCCTGGCCTGTTCTTGAGGATGACCCGATGGCAAGCATGGATTTTCTCAACACGGCCGAGCCAGTCAAGGCACCGGTCGTCCGCACCCTTCCCGCCGCGGAAAAGCCGTCACTGATCGGCCTTTCGCGTGAGGACATGGGCCGGGCGCTCGCCGAAAAGGGCATTCCCGAGCGGCAGGTGAAGATGCGGGTCAGCCAGCTCTGGCACTGGCTCTATGTGCGCGGCGTCTCCGATTTCGACGACATGGCGAATATCTCCAAGGACATGCGCGAAATGCTGAAGACGCATTTCACCATCGCCCGTCCGGAGATCGTCGAGGAGCAGGTTTCCGCCGATGGCACGCGCAAGTGGCTGCTGCGCTTCCCGCCGCGTGGTGCCGGCCGTCCGGTCGAGATCGAGACCGTCTATATTCCCGAAGAAGGCCGCGGCACGCTGTGCATTTCCAGCCAGGTCGGCTGCACGCTCACCTGCTCCTTCTGTCACACCGGCACGCAGAAGCTGGTGCGCAACCTGACGGCCGAGGAAATCCTCGCGCAGCTGCTGCTTGCCCGTGATCGCCTCGGCGATTTCCCCGACCGGGACACGCCGGCCGGCATGATCGCGCCGGCCGAAGGCCGCAAGGTCTCCAACATCGTCATGATGGGCATGGGCGAGCCGCTCTACAACTTCGAGCACGTCAAGACGGCGCTGTTGATCGCGACCGACGGCGATGGCTTGTCGCTCTCCAAGCGCCGCGTGACGCTGTCGACATCGGGCATCGTGCCGGAAATCTATCGCACGGGTTCCGAGATCGGCGTTATGCTGGCGATCTCGCTGCATGCGGTGCGCGACGACCTGCGCGACATGCTGGTGCCGATCAACAAGAAATATCCGCTGAAGGACCTGCTGGAGGCCTGCCGGGCCTATCCGAGCCTGTCGAATGCGCGCCGCATCACCTTCGAATATGTGATGTTGAAGGACGTCAACGATTCGCTGGAGGACGCCAAGCTGCTCACCCAGCTGCTCAAGGGCATTCCGGCGAAGATCAACCTCATCCCGTTCAATCCCTGGCCGGGCACCAACTACCAGTGTTCGGACTGGGAGCAGATCGAGCGTTTCGCCGATTTCATCAACCAGGCCGGCTATGCCTCGCCGATCCGTACCCCGCGCGGCCGCGACATTCTCGCCGCCTGCGGCCAGCTGAAATCGGAATCCGAGCGCATGCGCAAGGTCGACCGCATGGCCTTCGAGGCGATGATGATCGTCGGGCATGGCGAGGACGACTGAGGGATCGACGCCTCCATCTCCTATCAGAAATTGTGATTGAAGAAGCGGATTCCGAGAATTGATTTGAACGGCCGTTTTGCCTAGAAACGGGTCAAAATCATTCTAGGGAGGCCCTCCATGCGTCAACTTCTCCTCGCTTTCGCGGCAACGCTCGCGATTTCGCTGCCGGCCAAGGCCGAAAACGTCACGGTGGCCGTGACGGCCATCGTCGAACATCCGGCACTGGATGCCGCCCGTGACGGCGTCAAGGAAGCGCTGGAAGCCGCCGGCTACAAGGAAGGCGAGAACCTGACGTTCCTCTACGAGTCGGCGCAGGGCAACCCCGCGACGGCAGCGCAGATCGCCCGCCAGTTCGCCGGCGAGGAGCCGAACGTCATCGTGCCGATCTCCACGCCGTCCGCCCAGGCCGTCGTCTCCACGACGCGCGACATCCCGGTGGTCTTCACGGCCGTTTCCGACCCACTCGGCGCGCAGCTCGTCAAGGACATGGACAAGCCCGGCGGCAACGTCACGGGCCTTTCCGACATGTCGCCGGTTGCCGAACACCTGGCGCTGATCAAGGAAATCCTGCCCGAAGCCAAGACCATCGGCTTCCTCTACAATTCGGGTGAAGCCAACTCCGTTTCGCTGCTTGCCGTGCTGAAGACGGAAGCGGAAAAGGCCGGCCTGACGGTCGTCGAATCCGCTGCCACGAAATCGGCTGAAGTCCAGGGTGCCGCCCGCGCGCTCGTTGGCCGCGCCGATGCGATCTACATCCCGACCGACAACACGATCATTTCGGCGCTCGAAGGCGCGGTTGCCGTTGCCGAAGAAGCAAAACTGCCGCTCTTCACCGCCGACACGGATTCCGTTTCGCGCGGCGCCGTCGCGGCACTCGGCTTCAACTACAAGGACGTCGGCAAGCAGACGGGCGAGATCGTCGTGCGCATCCTCAAGGGTGAAAACCCGGGCGACATCGCCGTGAAGGTTGCCGCCGGCACGGACCTCGTGGTCAACAAGTCCGCTGCCACCAAGATGGGCGTCACCCTTCCGGAAGCCGTCGTCGGCCGCGCGACCCGCGTCATCGAATAATCTGCCGTCCCCAGGACAGCTGAAATCGGAATCAACCGCTGCCGGATCGCCCGGCGGCGGTTGATCTGTTAAAAGGACCCCTCCCGCAAGACCCGCGGGAAACGGGCAGAGCATTTCCACCTTCAGTGAAAATGCTCTATCTTTTTGTTTTTACGCAATTCCGAACGCAAAACCGCTACGCACTTTTGCTGGAATTGCTTAGGAGAAAGCGTAGAGCCGTGAGCCTGATTGCCTTCTGGGGTGCCGTCGAACTGGGGCTGGTCTATGCCTTCGTCGCGATCGGTGTTTACCTTGCCTTCCGCGTGCTGGATTTTCCGGACCTGACCGTGGACGGCTCGTTTCCGCTCGGCGCTGCCGTCACGGCGGTTCTGATCATCGCGGGCGTCAATCCCTGGCTTTCGGCTGGTGTCGCCATGGTGGCCGGTGCTGGTGCCGGCCTCGTGACGGCGATGCTGAACGTACGTTTCCGCATTCTCAACCTGCTCGCCTCGATCCTGACGATGATCGCGCTCTTCTCGGTCAACCTGCGTGTGATGGGCAAGCCGAATGTCGCGCTGATCAATGCCGATACGATGATCAGCCCGTTCTTCGGCCTCGGTCTGCGTGATTTCTATGTCCGCCCGCTGTTCGTCGGCGTTCTGGTGGTAATCGCGGTGATAATCGTCTGGCGCTTCCTGGAAAGCGACGCCGGTCTTTCGATGCGGGCAACCGGCGCGAACGCCCGCATGGCCCGTGCGCAGGGCGTCGATACCAACCGTCAGATCTATCTTGGCATCGCACTGTCCAATGCGCTGGTGGCGCTCGGCGGCGCGCTCTTTGCCCAGACGAACGGTTTTGCCGATGTCACTTCCGGCGTCGGCACCATCGTCGTCGGTCTTGCGGCCGTCATCATCGGCGAGACGCTTTTTGGCGCACGCGGCATCCTGATGGCCCTGATCGGCTGCGTGCTGGGGTCAATCCTCTATCGCATCGCGATCCAGCTGGCACTCTCCTCCGACGTGCTCGGCCTTCAGGCCTCCGACCTCAACTTCGTGACGGCGCTGCTTGTCACCGTGGCGCTCGTGCTGCCGCGCCTTCGCCGCGGGGGAGCCGCCTGATGATTTCCGTTTCCGATATCAAGGTCGTCTTCGGCAAGGGCACGCCGCTGCAGAAGCAGGCGCTGAACGGCGTCAGCCTGACCATCGAGGAAGGCCAGTTCGTCACCGTCATCGGCTCCAACGGCGCCGGCAAGTCGACGCTGCTCGGCGTGTTGGCCGGTGACGTGATCGCTACTGAAGGCCAGGTGAAGATCGCCACGGTGGACGTGACCCGCCAGGGCACGGCGGCGCGCGCCGGCCGGGTCGCCCGCGTCTTCCAGGATCCGCTGACCGGAAGCTGCGGCGCACTCTCGATCGAGGAAAACCTGGCGCTTGCCGCCCGTCGCGGCGAACGGCGTGGACTTTCCTCGTCGCTCGGCCCCAAGCGCCGCGCGCATTTTCGCGAGCGCATCGCCGAACTGAACCTCGGGCTTGAGAACCGCATGCGCGACCGCATGGACCTCCTGTCCGGCGGCCAGCGTCAGGCCGTCTCGCTCGTCATGGCGACGCTCGCCGGATCCGACGTGCTGCTGCTCGACGAGCACACAGCGGCGCTTGATCCGGGCATGGCGGAATTCATCATGACCCTCACGCAGAAAATCGTGTCTGACCGCAAGCTGACAACGCTGATGGTGACACATTCGATGCGCCAGGCGCTCGACTACGGCCACCGCACGGTGATGCTGCATGGCGGCGAGATCGTGCTCGACGTGGCCGGCGACAGCCGCAAGGACCTCCAGGTCGAAGACCTGATCGACATGTTCCGCAAGATGCGTGGCCAGACGCTGGACGATGACGCCCTGCTGATCGGCTGACGCCCACAAAGCGCCCGAATCCGGCAGCAGCTTTCTTCCGTCGGATTTGGGGGATGCGCATGCTGTTTCGCCGTACGCTGCTGGCCGGTGGCCTGTCTTCAGGAGTTGTGCTCGCGCTGCCGGCAGTCTTGCGGGCAGAGGCAACACCTGCGGATCGGCTCGTTGCGGCCGCGCGAAAACAGGTCGGCGTGACGCTGACCTATGATGCGGCCTATTCCAGGCTCGATTATCCCGGCGGCGACGTGCCGCGCGAGCGGGGCGTGTGCACCGACGTGCTCGTCCGCGCCTACCGGGACGGGCTCGGCATCGACCTTCAGGTGCTGGTGCACGAAGACATGCGGCGCGCCTTCTCGGCCTATCCGGCGCTTTGGGGCCTGAAGAAGACGGACCGCAACATCGACCATCGCCGGGTGCCCAACCTCCAGGCGTTCTTCAAGCGCGCGGGTGCGGCATTGGCGCTGAGCGAGAATGGTGGGGATTACCTGCCGGGTGATATCGTCTCGCAGATGCTGCCTGGCAATCTACCGCATATCGCCATCGTGGCGAATGAACATTCTTCCGATGGCTCCCGGCCGCTCGTCGTTCACAATATCGGCGTAGGCGCGCGTCTGGAGGACGTGCTTTTCGCCTATCCGATCACCGGGCATTACCGCTACGGCGTGTGACCGCCCCTACTTCGCCTGCGTGAAGAAAATCTTCATCGCGAAGACCGAGAAGACGCCGGCGAAGGTGTAGTCGATGCCGCGCAGCACCTTGGGGTTCTGCTGGAGCCAGGCGGCGAGCCTGTCGGCGGCGAGAATGACGATGATGTTAATCGGCATGCCGACGATGATGAAGAACAGGCCGAGGAAAATCAGCTTGCCGGTGACCTCCGGATCGCCGGCCGAGATGAATTGCGGCAGGAAGGTCATGAAGAAGATGATGACCTTGGGGTTGAGCAGGTTCACCCAGAAGCCGCTGGAAATGTTGGCCAGAGCCGTACCGCGTGGGCCGGCCGCGGCATCGACAGAAAAATTCGAGCCGTAGCGGATGGCCTGAATGGCGAGCCACAGCAGGTAGGCGGCACCGCCGGTCTTCAGGATCATGAAGGCGGTCGGCGAGGCGGTGATCAGCGCCGAAATGCCGAAGGCGACCAGCAGCGTGTGCACGATGATGCCGAGGCCCGTGCCGACCACCACGAAGAGCGCCGGACCACGGCCCTGCGACAAGGCCCGACTGATCGACAGCGTCATGTCCGGGCCGGGGGTGGCCGCCAGAAGCAGGCTTGCGGCCGCGAAGGTGAGAAGTGTCGGCAGCGTGGGCAGAAAGTCCATGATGGTGTTTCTCAGAAGCCGGAAGGATGCGAAATCCCTAGTCCGGCTTTCAGCGAATTACCAATCAAAGCTTGTGATAGGCCGTCATAACGCTCGATGAACGTCCCGGTTTTGCCGACAGGCCTGCCCCACCCAGGACGTCATCCCCGGCCCTGAGCCGAGGATCCGTACCAGGGGGGCTCAGGCGTTATTCGCCCTCGACGAAGGCCCGGAACTTTTCCGCATAGTCATTGTGCCAGCGCGACAGCGGCGGGCGGTTTTCGATGACGTCGCCGATCGCCCAGGCCATGCGGCGTTCGTCGAGCGCGCGGGGCACGTCGTTGTCGGGGCAGAGGATGTAGAAGTCGCCGCGCTCCAGGCTTTCCAGCAGGAAGTCGACGGTCTGGGCGGAGGTCCAGGCGGCATCCGGCTTTTCCGTACGGTCGCCTTTGGTCAAGCCGGTGAAGACGAAGCCTGGGATGAGTAGATGGGCGGAGATGTTTGCGCCCTCGGTGTTGCGCAGTTCGTGCTGGAGGGCTTCGGTAAACACCTTCACCCCGGCCTTGGAGACATTGTAGGCCGGATTGCCGGGTGGCGTGGTGATGCCCTGCTTGGAGCCGGTGTTAATGATGAGGCCGGGTTCGCCATGGGCCAGCATGTTGGGGCCGAAGACCTGGCTGCCGTGGATGACGCCCATCAGGTTGACGGCGAGGATGTGGTCCCAGTTGGCCTCGGCGCTGAAGATCGAGGTGGCCGGCTGGATGCCGGCATTGTTCATCAGCACATGTACGCGGCCGAACCGCTGGAGTACGGTGCGTTCCAGCGCCTCCAGTTCGTGACGGTGGGCGACGTCCGTCTCCACCGCCATGATGTTTGCTTCGCCGGCAATCGCCTCGAGTTCGAGGCGGGCCTCGCCGAGCCGGTCGCCACCGAGATCGGCGATCGCGACGCTCATGCCGGCCTCGGCGAAACGCCGTGCGGCCGCCAGCCCGATGCCGGAGGCACCGCCGGTGACGACGGCGACATTGGCTTCCTTGATGATGTCCTGGATGTTCGTCATGGGGCACCCCTTCCATGGTTTACTGAGGCGAATATGGGTTGCGATGGCGCGCTGTCAAACCTGGCTTGCGTCAGGAAGCCTCCCGCCTCACCCTTGCGTCACGCGCCAACTTCGCTAAAAGTGCCGCGACACCGGGCCTTGCGGGCTTGCCGCAGATCCTCTCCATGCAACGGACCTCATCACCATGGCATCTTACAAAGACGTGAAAAAAGTCGTGCTGGCCTATTCCGGCGGCCTCGACACCTCGATCATCCTGAAATGGCTGCAGACCGAGCTCAATGCGGAAGTCGTGACGTTCACGGCCGACCTCGGCCAGGGCGAAGAGCTGGAGCCGGCGCGCAAGAAGGCCGAGATGCTCGGCATCAAGGAGATCTTCATCGAGGACGTGCGCGAGGAATTCGTGCGCGATTTCGTCTTCCCGATGTTCCGTGCGAATGCGGTCTATGAAGGCGTCTACCTGCTCGGCACGTCGATTGCCCGTCCGCTGATCTCCAAGCACCTGATCGAGATCGCCGCCAAGACCGGCGCGGATGCCATCGCCCATGGCGCAACCGGCAAGGGCAACGACCAGGTCCGCTTCGAGCTGTCGGCCTATGCGCTGAACCCGGACATCAAGATCATCGCGCCGTGGCGCGACTGGTCGTTCAAGAGCCGCACGCATCTCTTGGAATTCGCCGAGCAGCACCAGATCCCGGTCGCCAAGGACAAGAAGGGTGAAGCGCCGTTCTCCGTCGACGCGAACCTGCTGCACTCCTCGTCCGAGGGCAAGGTTTTGGAAGACCCGGCCGTCGAGGCGCCGGAATATGTGCACATGCGCACGATTTCGCCGGAAGCCGCTCCGGACAAGGCGACCACCATCAAGGTCGGCTTCGAGCGTGGTGACGCGGTTTCGGTCAACGGCGTGCGCATGTCGCCGGCAACGCTGCTCGCCACCCTCAACAATTACGGCCGCGACAACGGCATCGGCCGCCTCGACCTCGTGGAAAACCGTTTCGTCGGCATGAAGTCGCGCGGCGTCTACGAGACGCCCGGTGGCACGATCCTGCTAGCCGCTCACCGCGCTATCGAATCCATCACGCTCGACCGGGGTGCAGCACACCTTAAGGACGACCTGATGCCGCGTTATGCCGAGCTGATCTATTACGGCTTCTGGTTCTCGCCGGAACGCGAAATGCTGCAGGCGCTGATCGACCGGAGCCAGGAGCATGTCGAGGGCGAAGTGACGCTGAAGCTCTACAAGGGCAATGTCATGGTCACCGGCCGTGAATCGGACAAGTCGCTCTATTCCGACAAGCTCGTCACCTTCGAGGACGACCAGGGCGCCTACGACCAGAAGGACGCCGCCGGCTTCATCAAGCTGAACGCGCTGCGCCTGCGCACGCTCGCCGCCCGCAATCGCCGCGGCTGATCCGATCGTCTACCCATGAAAAAGCCCGCTGTTGGAAACAACAGCGGGCTTTTTGCTTGGGAGGGTTCGATCTCAGAGGCCGAAGGCGTCCTTGAACTGGTACCACCAGGACCCGATGGTGGAATACTGCGCGCGGAACATGCGCCCGCCCGGGAAGGGAATCCAGGGCAGTTTCTCGAACTGGCTGAAACGCGACAGGTCGCCGTGGATCGCCTCGCTGAGGATGCGGCCGAACAAGTGCGAGCCCGTGACGCCGTGGCCGCTGTAGCCATGGGCGAAATAGGTGTTCTTGCCGATCTTGCCCATCTGCGGCACGCGCGAGAAGGAGAGGGCAAAATTGCCGCTCCAGGCGTAGTCGATCTTCACGCCCTTCAGCGACGGAAAGACCTTTTCGAGGTTCGGGCGGATTTTTGCCCGCACGTCGGCCGGGTCGGTGCCGCCATAGACGGTGCCGCCGCCGAAGATCATGCGCTTGTCGGCCGACAGGCGGAAATAATCGAGGATGTAGCGCACGTCCTCGACGCACATGTCGCTCGGGATCAATGCATCGGCGCGGTCGCCGAGCGGTTCGGTCGCGACCATCTGGGTCGAGACCGGCATGACGCGCGAGACGAGTTTCGGCACGACATGGCCGAGATAGGCATTGCCGCAGATGACGGCGGTGTTTGCCGTGACGCTGCCGCGCGCGGTGTGGATGACCGGCTTTTCAGCCTCGTGTTCGACGCGAATGACGGGCGACTGTTCGTAGATCACGCCGCCGAGCGATTCCAGCGCCTTGGCCTCGCCGAGCGTGAGGTTCAGCGGGTGCATGTGGCCGCCGGTCGTGTCCAGCATGCCGCCGATATAGGCATCCGTCTTGACGAGCTTCTGGATCGCCGCCTTGTCGAGCATCTGGTGGTCGTCCATGCCGTAGCTCTTCCACAGAGCCTTCTTGTGCTCCAGGTCCTTCATGTGGGCGGGCGTATAGGCGGCGTAGATGTTGCCTGTCTTCATGTCGCAATCGATGTCGTATTGCGAAACGATGCGGCGGATGATCTTGCCGCCTTCCTGCACGAGGCCGCCGACAAAGGCGCCGGCCTGATCGCCATAGCGGCGCTTGATCGTGTCGAGGCTGGCATTCAGGCCATTGACGATCTGGCCGCCGTTGCGGCCGGACGCGCCCCAGCCGATGCCGGCACCTTCGACCATCACGACCTTGTAGCCCTTCTCGGCGAGGTGGATGGCGGTCGAGAGGCCGGAATAGCCGGCGCCGAGCACGGCAACGTCGGCCGTGACCGCGCCTTCGAGCACTTTCGGCGTGCGCACGATGTTGCGGGAGGCGGCGTAATAGCTGTCGGGATAGGTGCCGTTGCCGGCATAGGATTCATTCGTGGCCATCAGACGATTTCCAGGTAGGCGCTGAACTCGAAGTCGGTCACCTGTTCGGCGAAGCCGGCGATTTCCTGCCGCTTGCAGGCGATCAGCATGGAGCGGAGATCCGCGTCGAAGATTTCCGAGACGATCGAGCCGTTCTCGAAGGCGGTGACGGCCGAGCCCCATTCCGAGGGGATGCGCGGCAGCTGCGAGAGATAGGCGCGGCCCGAGACCGGTGCCGGCGGCTCCCACTTGTTGCGGATGCCGACGAGCGCAGCGCCAAGGATGCCCGCCATGACGAGATAGGGGTTGGCGTCGGCGCCGGCGACGCGGTGCTCGATGCGCCGCGCCTTGTTGCTGCCGCCGGGGATGCGGATGGCGGCGGTGCGGTTCTCGTAGCCCCAGGAGACGGAGGTCGGGGCGTGCGTGTCCGGCCTGAGGCGACGGTAGGAGTTGAAATGCGGCGCGAAGAGCAGCGTCGATTCCGCCATGCCACGGGTGAGGCCCGCGACGGCGTGTTTCATGATGTCGGAACCTTCCGGCGTGCCGTCGTCGAAGACATTGTTGCCATCCTCGTCGATCAGGCTGAAATGCATGTGCATGCCGCTGCCAGAACGCATGCCGTAGGGTTTTGCCATGAAGGTGGCGGCAAAGCCGTGTTTGCGGGCGATGCCCTTGATGATGCGCTTGAAGAACAGTGCGTCGTCGGCGGCCTTCAACGGGTCGTCGGAATGCATCAGATTGATTTCGAACTGGCCGATGCCGTTTTCGGCGACGGCCGAATCCGCCGGCACGTTCTGCCGCTCGCATTCCGCATAGACGTCGGAGAAGAACTGGCCGAAATCGTCAAGCTCGTCGATCGACAGGATGGCGTCGGAATCGAGCCGCTTGCCGGTATAGGGCGAGATCGGCGGCTGGGCATGATCCGGCTCGGCGTCGATCAGGTAGAATTCCATCTCCGAGGCGACGACGGGGCGCAGGCCGAGTTCGTGATACTGGCGCACGATATTGGCGAGCGCCTGGCGCGGATCGGCGAGGAAGGGTTCGCCATTCTCCTTGAACAGCCAGAGCGGCACGACGGCGGACGGTTTCAGCGTCCAGCTTACGGGCAGCGCGCCGCGGCCGGTCGCCGCGCAGATGCCGTCCATGTCGCCGCTCGCGAAGACGTGGCTCGAGCCGACGATGTCTTCGCCCCAGACGTCCACGCCGACGATGGAAAGCGGCATGCGGATGCCGCCCTTCAACACCTTTTCCGCCTGCCCGACGGGCACGCGCTTGCCGCGCAGAATGCCGTTTAGATCGCAGACGACGGCCTGGATGCTTTCCACGCCATCGGCGGTGATCAGCCAATTGGAATCTTCGTTCATCGCCCTCGTCTTTCTATATCACATAGTAATATTTGTGATCACATTTTGGAAATATGCACACTTTCTTGTCGCCGGTCAAGCTGCTAGAACCTGTCACAAGGGGTAGGATAGCACCCTGCAGCCGGTCACAGGAGGGATGGATTGGGCAATTTGGCGCTTGAGCCGCTGGACCGGCCGGAAGGCATGACGACGCATGAATATGCGCATCGGCGCCTGCGCCAGGCGATCATGGTGGGCTCCATCCGGCCGGGCGAATCACTGACCATTCGCGGCATTGCGGAGGCGATGGAATCGAGCCCGACGCCCGTGCGCGAAGCCCTGCGGCGCCTCAGCTCCGAGGGGGCACTCCGGGTGCTCGACAACAGGCGCATCATGGTGCCGCGCATGACGGCGGACCGCTTCAGCGAGCTGGTCTCGCTGCGCTCCGTGCTGGAGCAGCATGCCGCCCGCCGGGCCGTGCCGCACATCACCGAACGGCGCATCGACCGCCTTGCCGAGATCGACAAGGCGCAGGACGAGGCGATTTCCCGCAAGGACAACGGGACGGCCCTGTTGCTGAACCAGGAATTCCATCGCACGCTATACACTGCCAATCCAGAGCAGGTGATCATGCCGATGGTGGAGAGCATCTGGCTCCAGCTCGGCCCCTTCCTCGGCATCGCCATGGAACATGTCGCCCAACTCTATTTCGTCGATCGTCACGTGGAGGCCATCGAGGCGCTGCGCAAGCGCGACGAGGATGCCGTGGCGGCGGCGATCAAGGCCGATATCTCTGAGGGCATCGGCGGCTTCGAGCGCGCGGCGATCGAAAACCTGCTGCGGCTTGCCGGGCAATAGGTCTAATCGACCGTCACAGTATCTCCAAGGGCGATCCGTCCCGGGGTGACCACCCTTGCCAGCACGCCAAATCCGCCGCCGCCGTGTTTGGCGATCGTGTGCAGCACATCCTTGTCGAACGGCACGCCGGGCTGGCCAAGCGCGGTAAAGGCGCAACGCGCGCAGGGCTCGAGGATTTCGATGACCGCGTTGCCGGCGCGCAGGATGCGGCCAATGAGCTTTTGCTCGACGAAATCGACGTCACCCGCATCTGTACCGATCAGGATGTTGGGCCGAAAACGCCTGATGTCGAGGACGGCCGTGGGCAACAGTGCTTGCAGGTGTGCCAGCGAAGACGTGGTCAGAATATGCAGGTGATCGCGATCATAACGCGGTGCCGCACCCGTTTCGCCGAAGGGCAGGAACTGGACGGGAAATTCGAGATGGTCGGAAGCGACCCCGTCGGCGGTCGGCGAGGGGAGGGCATGCCATGCGGTGCCATCGCGGCTGATTTCCGGTCCATCGACAGCCGCCCGCGATTGGAGCCCCGGAACCGGCCGCCAGCGCCGCTCTTTTTCCGGCGCCGCAACGGCCTTGCTGTCTTTGTCGAACAGCCCCCATTGGCGGTCTCCGACGATACCGGCTTCGTCGAGCTCGGCGGTTTCGAGCTGTTCTCCGGTCAGCGAACTGACGGGATAACGCCAGAGTTCGCGCGTGGTACCAAACTGCATGCCGCTTCCTTTCGAAGGTCCCCTCATGTCGTGACGCTATCGCCGCATCCGGCCGGTGTCCATCTCCGGCGCCTGAAGGCGCTTTGCCGCAAGCAAGCGGCTTGCATCCCCCGTTCGGCCCATGCAATGGATCAGAAAACCTGAATGTGGACTATGGGGCAGGCACATGAAGACGGACGTCATTGTTCTCGGCGCGGGCGTGATCGGCATTTCGACCGCGATCCATCTGGCACGGCGCGGCAAATCGGTGGTGCTCGTCGATCGCCGGGGTGCTGCGGAAGAGACGTCCTATGGCAATGCCGGCCTGATCCAGCGCGAGGGTGTCTTTCCCTACGGTTTCCCGCACGATTTCGGCGCGCTGTTCCGCTATGCGCTGAACAACACGATCGATGCGCATTATCATCCGTCGGCGATCCCGAGCATCATTCCGTTCCTGGCGCGCTACTGGTGGCATTCCGGCTTCCGCCAGCACCAGAGCATTGCCCATCTCTATGCGCCGCTCATCGAGAACTCGATTTCCGAACATGCCGACCTGATCGCGGCGTCGGGTGCCGACGACCTCATCCGCAAGGACGGCTGGATGAAGGTTTTCCGTTCCGAGAAGGCGCGCGACGCCGCCTATGCGGACGCGGAAAAGCTGTCGGCCAATTTCGGCGTCAACCACCAGAAGCTGACGACGGCGGAAGTGGCGGCGGCCGAGCCGTCCATCCGTGCGGAGCTCACCGGTGGCCTGCGCTGGACAGACCCATGGTCGATCCTCGATCCGCAGAGCCTGATGAAGCGCTATCTTGCCTATTTCCAGTCGCTCGGCGGCACGCTTCAGTCCGGTGACGCTGCGACCATCGAGCATGTGCTGGAAGGCGAGGGCTGGCGCATTGCGACGCCGGAAGGTCCGCTGGAAGGCAAGGAAGTCGTTGTCGCGCTCGGCCCCTGGGCCGATACGGTAACGCGCAAGCTCGGCTATCGCTTCCCGCTCGCCGTCAAGCGCGGTTATCACATGCACTATGGTGCAGAAGAGGGTGCACACCTCAACAACTGGGTGCTCGACGCCGAGCGCGGCTATTTCCTCGCGCCGATGCAGCGCGGCATCCGCCTCACCACCGGCGCCGAATTCGCAAGGCGCGACACGCGCAAGACGCCCGTGCAGCTGCGCCGCGCGGAAAAGGTGGCGCGCGAGTTCTTCCCGCTCGCCGAACGGCGCGACGAGGAACCGTGGATGGGCTGCCGCCCCTGCACGCCGGACATGATGCCGATCATCGGCAAGGCGCCGCGCCATTCCGGCCTCTGGTTCGCCTTCGGCCACGCCCACCACGGCATGACGCTCGGTCCGATCACCGGGCGCGTGCTGGCGGAAAAGATGCTGGGCGAGCGGACGGTGATCAATATCGGCCCGTATCGGCCGGAGCGGTTCATCGCCTGACAGTGATCTCGTGAAGGCAAAATCGCCGTACGGCGAGGCGTTGGCGCGAAGAGTGTTCGCCCAGCTTGGTCCGATTTGCCCCCGTAGATCACCCCACCCTCCGTCATCCTCGGGCTTGACCCGAGGATCCACGTATCACGGAAGGCCCAGTCCTTGTGGCATGGATCCTCGGGTCAAGCCCGAGGACGACGGTGGAGAGGTCGTTGTGCGGCTTCTTGTTGGAGGTCGCTTAGGCCGATGGCATCGCCTAACGCCGGATCCGCGTCGACAGGATAATCGAGGACAGCGTGCGTTCCACGCCGTCGATTGCGCCGATCTTGTCGATCAGGTGGTCGAGTTCGGCGATGGATGCCGCCTCGACCACGGCGATCAGGTCGAAGTTTCCGCTCACCGAATGCAGCGTGCGCACGGCGGAGATGGCGTGCAGCTCCGTCGTGATGCGCGAAAGCGTCTTTGGCGCGATGGTGATCAGCACGTGGGCCTTCACCATGCCGCTCTCATAGGCGTCGGAAAGTTTGACGCCGTAGCCGGCGATCACCCCGTCCCGCTCCAGCCGATCGATCTTGGCCTGCACGGTGGTGCGCGACAGCCCGAGCTTGCGGGCGATCGTCGCGGTCTGTTCGCGGGCGTTTTCGCTGAGGATGGCGAGAAGCTCACGATCCTTGGTGCCTAACGTCGAAATGCTCATTTTTGCCGTCATTCTGCCGATACTGATAATGTATTATGCCAGATGTGGCGCTTTAAATCGACAGTCACTGCCTCCAAAATAAGCGCATCAATTCATGCCGGAGGGAAATCACATGAAAGACATCGTCGTCATCGGCGCAGGCAAGATCGGCTCGACCATCGCCCGCATGCTGGCTCACAGCGGGGACTACCGCGTCACCGTCGCGGACCGTTCGGACGAGCAGCTTGCCGCCGTCGAGCGCCACGATGCCGTTTCGACCGTCGTCGTCGACATCGCCGACGCTGCCGCCATGAAGGCCCTGCTGACCGGCAAGTTCGCCGTTCTTTCGGCCGCTCCCTACCACCTGACGGTCGCGATTGCCGAAGCCGCTGCGGCTGCCGGCGTGCACTATCTCGACCTCACGGAAGACGTCGAATCCACCCGCCACGTCAAGCGCATCGCTGAAACCGCCAAGACGGCCTTCATTCCGCAGTGCGGCCTTGCACCGGGCTTCATCTCGATTGTCGCCAATGACCTTGCCAGCCGCTTCGATTCGCTCGAAAGCGTGCGCATGCGCGTCGGCGCCCTGCCGCAGTACCCCTCCAATGCTCTGAACTACAACCTCACCTGGAGCACGGACGGCGTCATCAACGAATATATCGAGCCTTGCGAAGCGATCGTCGAAAGCGCGCTGATCGAGGTTCCGGCGCTGGAAGAGCGCGAAGAGTTTTCGCTCGATGGCGTCACCTACGAAGCCTTCAACACGTCGGGCGGCCTCGGCACACTCTGCGAATCGCTGAAGGGCAAGGTCCGCACGCTGAACTACAAGACGATCCGTTATCCCGGCCACGCCGCCATCATGAAGGCGCTGCTCAACGATCTCGGCCTGCGTCACCGCCGCGAAGTCCTCAAGGACATCTTTGAAAACGCCCTGCCGACCACCACGCAGGACGTCGTCATCATCTTCGTGACCGTTTCCGGTCGCAAGGGTGGCCGCCTGATCCAGGAAACTTACGCCAACAAGGTCTACAGCGCACCGATCGCCGGCGCCCTGCATTCGGCCATCCAGATCACGACCGCCGGCTCGATCTGCGCCGTGCTCGACATGCTGGCCGATGGAACGCTGCGCGCCGAAGGTTTTGTTCGCCAGGAAGAAATCGCCCTCGAGGCCTTCCTCGCCAACCGCTTCGGCCACCACTACGCCCAGGACCAGCACGGCGCCCGCGCCGCCTGATTTTTCCAGCCTTTCAACACCCCGGTCCAAAAGCCGGGGTGTTTTCGCATCTGTGGCGCCGCCGCGGGGAAGCAGAGAACGCCAAAAGGCGC
Organism: Shinella sp. GW821-FHT11G07; assembly: GCF_058808115.1. Classification (NCBI taxonomy): domain Bacteria; kingdom Pseudomonadati; phylum Pseudomonadota; class Alphaproteobacteria; order Hyphomicrobiales; family Rhizobiaceae; genus Shinella; species Shinella sp. GW821-FHT11G07. Next base: position 235,835 of record NZ_JBXARJ010000005.1, on the reverse strand, counting down.
GGATCAATAAAAATGGGGCCTCATTCGAGGCCCCTTTTCTTTTGTCGATTGTCTGGTGCAGATCAGGAAAGCCGCGCGACTGCGTCCGCGATGCGCTTCAGCGCTTCCGTCAGTTCCGCTTCCGACGTGGCGTAGGAGATGCGGAAAAACGGCGAGAGGCCGAAGGCGGAGCCGGGCACGACGGCGACATGGGCGTCTTCCAGCAGGTAATCCGTGAAGTCGCTGTCGGCTTCGATGCGCTTGCCCTTGGGCGTCACCTTGCCGATCACGCCGGCGCAGCCGGAGAAGGTGTAGAAGGCGCCTTCCGGGGTGCGGCAGACGAGGCCGGGAATGGCGTTCAGTGCGGACACGACGAGGTCGCGGCGGTGCTTGAAGCTCGCCTGGCGGTCCTTCAAGAAGTCCTGAGAACCGTTCAGGGCCTCGACCGAAGCGGCCTGGCTGACGGAGGAGGGGCAGGAGGTCGCCTGGCTCTGGATCACGGCCATGGCCTTGATCAGCGCCTTCGGGCCGCCCGCATAGCCGATGCGCCAGCCGGTCATGGCATAGGCCTTGGAGACGCCGTTGATGGTCAGCGTGCGGCTCTTCAGGCGCGGCTCGATGGCGACGGGGGTGACGAACTTGAAACCATCGTAGACGATGTGCTCATACATGTCGTCGACCATCAGCCAGACATGCGGATGCCTTAGCAGCACGTCGAGCAGCGGGCGGTAGTCGGCCTCGCTATAGGCCGCACCCGAGGGGTTGGACGGCGAATTGAACAGCACCCAGCGCGTCTTCGGCGTGATCGCCTTTTCCAGCTGCTCCGCCTTCAGGCGAAAACCGGCTTCGGCATCGCAGGGAATCAGCACCGGCACGCCGCCGCAGATTTCCACGATGTCGGAATAGGAGGTCCAGTAGGGCGTCGGGATGATCACCTCGTCGCCCGGATTGACCGTCGCCATGAAGGCGTTGAACAGGATCTGCTTGGCGCCGGTCGCGACGGTGACCTCGTCGAGTGCATAGTCGACGTTGTTTTCGCGGCGGAATTTTTCGCAGATCGCCTTCTTCAGGTCCGGCGTACCGTCGAGCGCGGTATATTTGGTGTCGCCGCGGTCGATGGCGGCCTTGGCGGCGGCCTTGACGTTATCCGGCGTGTCGAAATCGGGCTCGCCGGCGCCGAGGATGATGACCGGCAGGCCGTCCTTCTTCATGGCAGAGGCGCGGGCGCCGATCTGCAGAATCTTCGAGACGCCGATGGCGGCGATGCGCGAGGCGGGCGTAAAGCCCGCCTCCTCAACCTTGGTCTGATTGTTCATGGCGGTTTACTCGAGATCGCCCTTATTCGATGTCAAACGAGACGCCCTGGGCGAGCGGCAGGGCCTTCGAGTAGTTCACCGTGTTGGTGGCGCGGCGCATATAGGCCTTCCAGGCGTCGGAGCCGGATTCGCGGCCGCCGCCGGTTTCCTTCTCGCCGCCGAATGCGCCGCCGATTTCCGCACCGGACGTGCCGATGTTGACATTGGCGATGCCGCAATCCGAGCCGTCGACCGAGAGGAAGCGCTCGGCTTCCTGGACGTTCAGCGTGAAGATCGACGAGGAGAGGCCGGCCGAGACGGCGTTGTGGTCGTCCAGCACGGCGTCGAAGTCGGAATACTTCATGACGTAGAGGATCGGCGCGAAGGTTTCTTCGAGAACCGGGCCGGCCTGCTTCGGCATTTCGACGATGGCTGGCTTCACATAGTAGGCCGTGTCCTTGCCGGCATCGGCAATGCGCTCGCCACCGGTGACGGAGCCGCCTTCGGCCTTGGCGGCTTCCAGTGCCTTCTGCATGCCGTCAAAAGCCTGCTTGTCGACGAGCGGGCCGACGAGAGCCGAGGTTTCCAGCGGGTTGCCGACGGAAACGCTGGTATAGGCCTTCTTCAGGCGCGGCACGAGCTGGTCGTAGACGCTGTCATGCACGAAGAGGCGGCGGAGCGTCGTGCAGCGCTGGCCGGCGGTGCCCATGGCACCGAAGGCGATGGCGCGCAGCGCCATGTCGAGATCGGCGGACGGGCAGACGATACCGGCATTGTTGCCGCCGAGCTCGAGGATCGAGCGGGCAAAACGCTTGGCGAGACGCGGGCCGACTTCCTTGCCCATGCGGGTGGAGCCGGTGGCCGAGACGAGTGCGACTTTCGGGTGGTCGACAAGGACTTCGCCGATGGCGCGGTCGCCGATGAGGACCTGGGAGAGGTTTGCCGGGGCTTCGCCGAAGCGGGCAAGCGCACGCTCGAAGATCGCCTGCGACGCAAGTGCGGTGAGCGGGGTCTTTTCAGACGGCTTCCAGACGGTGGAATTGCCGGCAACGAGGGCGAGTGCGGTGTTCCACGACCAGACGGCGACGGGGAAGTTGAAGGCCGAGATGATGCCGACGACGCCGAGCGGGTGCCAGGTTTCCATCATGCGGTGGCCGGGGCGCTCGGTGGCGATCGTCAGGCCGTAGAGCTGGCGGGAGAGGCCGACGGCGAAATCGCAGATGTCGATCATTTCCTGCACTTCGCCGAGGCCTTCGGAGGTGATCTTGCCGGCTTCGATGGAAACGAGGCGGCCGAGATCGGCCTTGGCGGCGCGCAGTTCTTCGCCGAGCAGGCGCACGAGCTCGCCGCGCTTGGGAGCGGGCACGAGGCGCCATTCCTTGAAGGCCTCATGGGCGGCTTCGATGGCCTTGGCGGCATCGGCCGCGGAAATGGACTTCAGCTTGGCGATTTCCTCGCCGCTGACCGGGCTGTAGGAAGCCATGTCGCCACCTTGCCAGGCGGCGCGCGGCACGCCGAGCTTGTCGAGAAGGGCGGCAGTTTCCTGTTTCACGTCGACTTTCGTCATGGGTATTCTCCCTGATGTCTTGTTAAAAGGTCATGGCGCCGAGCGAACCCGGCGAGGTGATGGTTTTCAGCCCGGCCGCAAGCCGGCGAATCTCTTCGGGCGTGTATTTGTCGTAGAAGGCCTGATTCTTGCGGCCGATGGCGTGTTCCGCACTGAAGCTGCCGTCGAACTGTTCGACCGCCACCGTGAACACCCAGTCGCGCAGGTCCATTTCGAAATCGGGATCGGCAAGGCGCGGATCGTCCTTGGCGACGACGAGGTTGAAGTGCACGCCGCCATCGCCGATATGGCCGAAATCGCAGATCGTCACGTCTTCGAAGTGGTCGGGCATTTCCGCCTTCATATGGGCGAGGAAAGGCATGATGTCACCCCGGCGGAACGATAGATCGAAGGCGATCAATCGCCCGCTATGTTTCACGCCTTCGGACAAAGCATGTCGCAGCGCCCAGATCTCATGCGGCGGGCCGACGAAAGCGTCGGCGAGCGGTGCATCCTCGCGCTCCCAGATGGCGGCCAGCACCTCTTCCAGCACTGCATCGAGCGGCTGTTCGCCGTCGCGCGGCGGGCTGGAGCGGGAGATTTCCGCAAGGATCACGAAATCCGGCACGATGCCACCCTGGAAGGGGTTTCTCAACGACGGTACATGGTCGAGGGCGGCGCGAATGGCATTGCCGGACATGCCCTCGAAGGCCGAGAGGTAGCTGCCGAGCGCATCTTCCATGGCGACGAGGAGGGCGGAAACCTGTTCGTCCGAAGACGGAATGAGGAGCGCTGTCGCAGACTGTTTTGGTGCGGGTTCGAGGTTGAGCACACATTCGGTGATGATGCCGAAGGCGCCGGACGTACCGATGAAGAGCTGTTTCCAGTCCACGCCGGTGTTGTTCTTGCGCAGATCCGAGGAGAGGTCGAGTACCGTGCCGGCTTCGTCGGCGAGCACGACGGTGAGGCCCAACGTGTTGCGGCGCACGTCGCCATAACGCAGGAAGCGCGAGCCGCCGGTGTTCGTGGCGATCATGCCGCCGAGGCGCGGATCGGCGCCGAGGTCGATCGGGAAGAACAGGCCGCTCTCCTCCAGCTTGCCGTTGAGATCGGAGAGGCGAACGCCAGCGCCAGCCTTGATGGTGCGGTTGACGCGGTCGAGTTCAAAGGGGGCCGTGAGGCGATCGAGGCTCAATACGCCCTGGTGGCCGCTGCCGTCGGGTGTCGAGCCGGAGACAAGGCCGGTATTGCCGGACTGCGGGATGAGGGCGATGCCGTTCGTGACGCAGTAGGAGACGACGGCGGAGGTCTCGGCCGTCGTTGCAGGACGCGCGACGAAGGCGGCGCGGCCCTTGTCATAGCGCGCGCCGGTCTCGTAGGCAGCCATGTCCGAGGCCTCGGCGAGAAGACCCTTCTCGCCGAGCAGGCTTTTCAGCGTGTCGATATGGCGTGCCTCGATCATTCTTTCGTCCGTCACTCCGCGGCGGCCGCCATGTTGACGATGCCGAGGCACATTTCAAGCGATGCGCGCTGGATGCCGGCATAGTGGGCGAATTCGTCCAGAACCGTTGCACCGAGATCGCGCTCGAACATCATCTGGTTCGGGCTCGCGACAAAATCCTGCGCCGCGTCGTCGCCGAGGTTCGACTGGAAGATGCCCGCGGCGCTGACCGGGAGGAAATCTTCGTAGACGATCGGATCGAACTGGATGAGGCCGGCTTCGATGGCGGTTTCGAGATCTGCCCTGCGGCCGGAGACCGACATACCCTTTTCCGTCAGCGAATAGCTGAAATAGCCAAGGCCCGCCTTGCGAATACCGTCCCAGGTGTCCGGGAAGGCCTTGAAGACGTCGGCAAGTGCTGCTTCATATTCGCTCGCATTGGAGCCGTCGGCGGCCGGGCATACGCGGGCACGGGTGTCGTTCAAAAGCGTGTCGTAGAGCGCGCGGCCCTTCGGGGTCAGCGCCACACCACGCTGTTCGATCTCGCCGAAGCGGGCGCTGTGCGAGCCCGCCTGCCAAGTGCCGTCCGCAGCGATGAAGGAAACGGCCTCTTCCAGCGCCTTGAACGAGGTCTGGCGCAAAAGGATCGGGCAGTTGCGGGTCGGCGGGCCTTCGACGACGGCCTTGGGCGCGATGCCCTCCTGCGGCATGCGCGCCTGGATCTTGTCGATATCCAGCGTGCGCGGCGTCAGGTGGTTGATGTGCGGGCCCTTGAAGGAGACGACGTCGGCGATCAGGCGGTGCGCATCGTGCAGGCGCTTGTACATGTCGGCGCTGACGATAGCATGGTCGTGCCAGCGGAAGGTTTCGAGCACCTGCGCGACGAAGCGGGCGGCGTCAGCGGCATCGAGGCCGCCGTCGCGCTCGGCCTTCTCGACGAGGGCCACGGCTTCATCCGTGAAGATTTTCCGTGCCGCGAGCACGTCGGCGGCTTCCTGGCGCAGTGTTTCGTCGGCGATCAGGTCGAGGCGAAGCAGCGAGGTGAAAACGCGAAACGGGTTGCGGCTGAGGCTTTCGGCGCCGACCGGCCGGAAGGCGGTGGAATGAACAGGCACGCCGGCCGTGGAAAGATCGTAATAGCCGACCGGGTGCATGCCCATGACGGCGAAGGCGCGGCGCATCATGGAAAGCTCTTGCCGTGTGCCGAGGCGGATGGCGCCATGGCGTTCTTCCGAGATGCGGTCGAGCGTATCCGTCGCTTCGAGGCGCGTCTTCAGATGCGCGTCGGCGGCGAGTGTCTCGTCGTTGACCGAGGCCACCAGCGACATCAGCGTGCCATAGGCCGGCACCTCGTCGCGGTACATGGCGGACATGGCGGCGGAGAAATTCGAGCGGATCTTGTCGGCGGAAAGGATCGAACTGGATGTCATGGCGAACGGTCTCGTCTCGTTGGCGCGGCAGTTCCGGATGGAAAAGGCTTCACACTTTTCCTGGAATTGCTTTAGAAGGGTGGGAGGGCCCTGATCATTCTCAAAACGGATCATACCGGATCGTTTCCTTGAGCGATTGCGACCGTTCTGACTATGTTGATGCGAGGAAAGAATGAAGCTCAGTCGAAGGCTGATCCCGGACGTCACCACGCTGCAGGCGTTCGAATGTGCTGCCCGCCATGGCAGTTTCACGCAGGCGGCACACGAGCTGAACCTCACCCAGAGCGCCGTCAGCCGCCAGATCAAGGACCTGGAGGAACAGCTCGGCGTGCTGCTGTTCGAGCGCGTGCGCCAGCGGGTCGTGCTGTCGGATGACGGGCGGCGTTTCCTGCCGGAAGTGCGCAAGCTGCTGCACCAGACAGAAGAGACCATGCTGCGCGCCATGGCGTCGGCGTCTTCCGAACACAGTCTCAGCATCGCGACGCTGCCGACCTTCGGCAGCCGCTGGCTGACGCCGCGCATTCCGGCATTTCTCAGCGAACATCCGGGCACGATCGTCAACATCGCCTCCCGTTCGAAACCGTTCGATTTCGACGAAGAGAATTTCGACCTTGCCATCCATTACGGTCAGCCGGTCTGGGCACGCGCCGCCTGCTCCTACCTGTGCAGCGAGGTCATCCTGCCGGCGGCAAGCCCGGAGCTTCTGAAGGCGTGGAACTTTTCCGAGCCGAAGGACCTGGAGACGGCACCGCTTCTCCATCTCGCGACGCGCCCGAAGCTCTGGGCGCAATGGTTCGAGATGAACGGCGGTTCTGCCGATACCGCCTATCGCGGCCACCGCTTCGACCAGTTCGCCATGGTCATCGAATCGGCCGTCGCCGGCCTCGGCTTTGCGCTCCTGCCGCACTACCTGATCGAGCAGGAGCTGGCGACCGGCCGGCTGGCCGTCGTCTTCGACCGGCCGATGGAGACGGAAAACAGCTATTATCTCGTCGTGCCCGAGGGAAAGCTCGAAAACCCGTTGAGTCAGGCGTTTCGTGCCTGGATCGCCAATCAGGTTCCCGACCGGCATTGACCGCCTGTCATGCGGACGGGGCATGACCCCGTTCTCAATTTTTGCTTTAGTCATGGTGCCGCATCGTCGATGGTGCGGGAATAGCTCCTCCTTCTGAAAAGCAGACCACCATGCTCAACGATCCGCGCTCCCATGGCCTTTGGGAGATGACCGCACCACCCGCCCCCGAAACGGTCGCCTTTTCCGGCAAGGCGGATGCGGATGTCGTCATCGTCGGTGGCGGCTATACCGGGTTCTCGACAGCACTCCATCTTGCCGAGCGCGGCACGCGGGTCATCCTGCTCGAGGGTGCCGAAATCGGTTACGGCGGGTCGGGCCGCAATGTCGGCCTCGTCAATGCCGGCATGTGGGTGATGCCGGACGAGCTGCCGGGCGTGCTCGGCGATCTCTATGGCAGCCGGTTGCTCGAACTGCTCGGCAATGCGCCGCGCCTGGTGTTCGACCTTGTCGAAAAGCACAAGATCGATTGCGAGATCAACCCGGCCGGCACGCTGCACTGTGCCGTCGGCCAGTCCGGCCTCGATGAATTGAAGCAGCGTGCGGAGCAATGGTCGCGCCGCGGTGCGCCGGTGCGCCTGCTCGATGCGGCCGAGACGGCGGTGAAGGTGGGTACCGATGCCTATGCCGGTGCGTTGCTCGACATGCGAGCCGGTACGATCCAGCCGCTTGCCTATGCGCGCGGCCTGTCCCGCGCGGCGATCGCCGCGGGCGCGCAGGTTTTCACGGGAAGCCTGGTGACGGGCGCGGAGCGAACCGGCAAGCGCTGGACGGTCAACACCCCGCGCGGCTCGGTGACGGCGGATTGGGTGGTGGTCGCGACCAATGCCTATACGGTGGCACCCTGGCACGAGGTGCGCGCCGAGCTTACCCACCTGCCCTATTTCAATTTCGCCACGGTGCCGCTTTCGGCGGAGATGCAGGCAAAAATCCTGCCGGAGAGGCAGGGGGCCTGGGACACGAAGGAGGTGCTCTCCTCCTTCCGCTTCGACAAGCGCGGTCGGCTGGTGTTCGGCAGTGTCGGCGCGCTGCGCGGCACGGGCACGGGCATTCACAAGGCTTGGGCACGGCGGGCGCTGAAGAAGCTGTTCCCCGCGATCGGCGATGTCGCCTTCGAGGCGGAATGGTACGGCAAGATCGGCATGACAACCGACAACCTGCCGCGTTTCCATCGCCTGGCCGAAAATGTCATCGGTTTTTCCGGCTATAACGGTCGCGGCATCGCGCCGGGCACCGTTTTCGGCCGCACATTGGCACAGCTTGTTTCCGGCGAGATCGCCGAGATGGACCTGCCGCTGCCGGTCAGCGATCCCGAGGCCCAGTCCTTCCGCTCGGTGCGGGAGGGCTATTACGAACTCGGCGCCCAGATCGCCCATTTTGCGGGCGCGCGGTTTTAAGAGACCCAGGCGAAAGGCCCGATTTTATATTTGGCACGCCGTGCCCTTCCCACCCTCGACGTCATTCTCGGGCTCGACCCGAGAATCCATGCATTGGATACAGTGTGGATGGTCGGGTCAGGCCCGACCATGACGAAGGAGGAGAAATGCGCGTTTGGCTCGCGATCTGACGCCCGGCGGAGGCCGGGCGTTCGGTCTTCATGGTCTCAGTGTCTGCCCGGCAGGCGCGGCAGGAAGATCGTGAGAATGCCGAGCAGCGGCATATACGAGCAGACTTGGAAGACGAATTCGATGCCATGGCTGTCCGCGACGCCGCCGAGCAGGGCGGCACCCAGGCCACCTGCGCCAAAGGCGAAGCCGAAGAAGATGCCGGCGATCATGCCGACGCGGCCTGGTATCAGCTCCTGCGCGAAGACGACGATGGCGGAGAAGGCCGACGAGAAGATCAGGCCGATCAGCACCGTCAGGGCGCCCGTCCAGAACAGGTTGGCGTAGGGCAGCATCAGCGCGAAGGGAATGACGCCGAGGATCGAGAACCAGATCACGAAGCGCGTGCCGAAGCGGTCGCCGATCGGGCCGCCCAGGAAGACGCCGACGGCCGAGGCGCCGAGGAACAGGAACAGCATGAGCTGCGCCTGCTGTATGTCGAGGCCGAAGCGTTCGATCGTGTAGAAGGTGAAGTAGCTCGAAATGCTGGCGAGATAGGCGTTCTTCGTCGTCGTCAGCAGAACGAGCACGGCGAGCGCCCAGGCAACGCGCTTGCCCGGCAGCGGCAGTTCACGGCTGACGGCGGGGCGGCCGGCGGACGAGCGGCGCTCGCCGGCATACCAGTTACCGACCCAGGTCAGGATGACCATGCCGAGAAGCGCGATCGCCGAGAACCAGGCAACGCTCGTCTGGCCGAAGGGCAGCACGATGAAGGCGGCGAGCAGCGGGCCGATCGCCGTGCCGGCATTGCCGCCGACCTGGAACATCGATTGCGCGAGGCCGTGGCGACCGCCGGAGGCGAGACGGGCGACGCGCGAGGATTCCGGGTGGAAGATCGCCGAGCCGAGGCCGATCAGGCAGGCGCCGAAGATCAGCACGGGGAACGAGTGCGCATAGGCGAGCATGATGAGGCCGACGAAGGTGCTTCCCATGCCGACCGGCAGCGAGAAGGGCATCGGCCAGCGGTCCGTCACGATACCAACGGCCGGCTGTAGCAGCGAGGCCGTCACCTGGAAGGCCATGGTGAGCAGGCCGATCTGCACGAAGTCGAGCGCGTAGTTTTCCTTCAGGAGCGGATAGAGCGACGTCAGCAGCGACTGCATGATGTCGTTCAGCATGTGGCAGGCGCTGACCGCGGCGATGATGGAATAGGTGGTGGTGGCAGCGCTGCGGGGCGCTGCGGGAACGACAGTCGACATGGGTAGCCTCGAATGATCCGCCCGGGTTGGCGTCTTTTGCCGTTCCCATACTAGGATTGCCTGCGGCCTGCTTTTGTGCTGAGGTCCATTTCTTACGCGAGTGGGCCAAAGATGGAAAAATTGACAGCTGCGCGCCTGAAGGCGCTCGATGACGATCACATCCGCAATCTTTCCCGCATGGAACAGTCGAACGAGGACGTTCTGGTCCACAGTTCGGAGATTCCCGGCGGCTATACCGTGCCGCCGCACCGCCATCGGCGCACGCAGTTCCTCTGTGTCTTTGCCGGCGTCGTGCTGGTTTCGACGGATCGCGGCCGCTGGATGATCCCGCCCGGCCATGCACTGCTCATCCCGCGCGGGCTGGAACATTCCGTCGAGATGTACAGCGATGTCAGCATGCGCTCGGTCTACATTTATTCGCCGGAAGGCCGTGCCTCCTCGCAGGAGCCGACGGTGCTGGAGGTGACGGACCTTGCCCGGCAGCTGATCACGGAGGCCGTGCGCAAGGGCGCGCTCTCCGAGGAGCGCAACCGGGCGGAGCTGGTGATGGCGCTGCTGCTCGACGAGATCGGCCGCCTGCCCGAACGCCGTCTCGGCCTGCCCTTTCCGGCGAGCGGTCGACTTGCCGGTCTCTGCCGCGATTTCGTCGAGCAGCCGTCACCGACGGCGAAGATCGACGATTGGGCGCGCCGTCTCAACATGAGCCGACGCACCTTCACACGGTTCTTTCGCGAGGAGATGGGCATCAGCTTCGTGACCTGGCGCCAGCAGGCCTGCCTGTTTGCCTGCCTGCCGCGGCTTGCTGCCGGCGAGCCCGTGACGCGCGTGGCGCTCGAAGCCGGCTATGAAAGCGTGCCGGCCTTCACCACCATGTTCAAGCGCATGCTCGGCTCCTCGCCGCGCGCCTATCTCACAAGCCGCGAGGCGGCGTAGGAGTCTCAAAAAGACCGGCAAAGGACGCGATCCGGGGACTGTTTTCCGCCGGCTTTTGGGATTAGGAAGGGGTGCGGGACCCAAATCGGGCCGCAGACCGGGAGCGCAAGCCGCACGGGAGACGGAATTTGAGAAAAATACGGGTCATCGGGATCGGCGCGGGCAATCCCGAGCACATGACCGTTCAGGCAATCAATGCGCTGAACCGGTCGGATGTGCTGATTATACCGGTGAAGGGCGATGAAAAGGCCTTTCTCGCCGATGCGCGCCGTGACATTTGCGACCGGTTCCTCACCAACCCTGCCTGCCGCATCCTCGATTATGCCGTTCCGGTGCGCCGCGCCGATGGTTCCTACGAGGACGGCGTCAACGACTGGCACCGCGCCATCGCCGCGATCTACGAGCGCACGCTGCTGAACGCGGTCGGCGAGGACGAGACACTCGGCCTGCTCGTCTGGGGCGATCCCATGCTCTACGACAGCACGCTGCGCATCATCGACCATGTCCGCACCGCCGGCCGCGTTGCCTTCGAAACAGAAGTCATCCCCGGCATCACCAGCGTCCAGGCACTCTGTGCCAGCCACGGCATCGCGCTGAACCGCATCGGCTTGCCCGTCGAAATTACCACCGGCCGCCGGCTTGCCGCGGGCTGGCCGGAATCCTCGCGTGATGCGCTGGTCATGCTCGATGGCGTGCAGGCTTTTCGAACGGTAACGGATCCGGAAGCCGACATCTGGTGGGGCGCCTATCTCGGCACGCCGCACGAAATCCTGCTTTCCGGCCGGCTGGCCGACATGGCTGAAACCATCACCGAGACCCGCCGCACGGCGCGTGAAAAGCATGGCTGGATCATGGATACCTATCTGATCCGGCGTCCTGCCACTGAGGCGGAGGAGGGGCCGGCATGACGGTGACGCTCGCCCTCGACCGGTGCGATACGGGTGCGCTGCGCCGCGGCGCCTGCCCCTCGATCGCCGCGCCGATGCAGACCGGTGACGGCCTGCTGGTGCGCCTGCGTCCGGTCGCTCCTGCCCTGACGGCGGATGATCTGCTTGCCCTTGCCGATCTCGCCCGCGCCCATGGCAATGGCCTGATCGAAATCACCGCACGCGGCAATCTCCAGCTTCGCGGCTTGACGGAGGCTTCGGTACCGCACCTCGCGGCCGGCCTTGACGCTGCCGGCATCGTTCCCCAAACGGGCGTCGCCATTGAAGTCCCACCGTTCGCCGGCATCGATCCGTCAGAAATTGCGGATGCTATGCCGGTTGCGGATGCGTTGCGCAAGGCGATCTCCCGGGCATCGTTTATCCTCGCCCCGAAACTCGCAATCGTTGTCGATGGCGGTGGCATGCTTTCGCTTGCCGACATGATCGCGGATCTCCGGCTTGATGCCGTCGTTGTCGGGGGACGCACAGCATGGCGCCTGTCGGTCGGTGGCGATCGTCAAAGGGCAGGACCTGTGGCCTTGCTGCCAGAAGACTCCGTGTTGGATGGTGCAATGGCCGTCATCGCCGCGCTCGTGGCCATCGGTCCCGCCGCCCGCGGCCGCGATCTGGATGTCGCCGCGCTGGTGCGGATGCCGGGTGCTGCGCCGATGCAGGCTGTACCTGCGGCCCTGTCCACCCACCCGCTCGGCGCACACCGCATCGGGAGCGAAACCGTGCTTGGCCTGGCGCCGGCATATGGCCAGATGCATGCCGATCGGCTTGCGGCGCTTGTCGAGGGACTTTCCGCCTGTGGCGCCGTGGAATTCCGCCTCGCACCGCATCGCAGCCTGCTGGTGCGCGGCCTTTCCGGCGAAACGCTTGCAGTCGCCCGGGCCTGCGCCGATCGCCAGGGGTTCTGGAACACGGACAACGCGCCCGGCCGCACCATCTCCATATGCGCCGGCGCCGCCGGCTGCGCTTCGGCCAGCTTCGACACTCGTGCCGCCGCCGATGCCTTGGTCGCAGAAGCTGGCGGCTTGCTGGACGGTTCCCTAGACATGCACATTTCCGGCTGCCCGAAGGGCTGCGCCCATCCGCCCGTTGCCGCCATCACGCTCTGCGGCACGGCTGCGGGTGTCGGCCTCATCCTCGACGGGCGGGCGAGCGATGCGCCGACGGCGATTGTCCCGGCCGGTGATCTGAAGCCGGCTATCCAGCGCTTCGGCAGCGTTCTGCGCGCGCGCCGCGCGGAGGGCGAGACCGCCAGAAACCTGCTCGACCGCACCCCGTCCGCGGTCCTTCTTTCCGCATATCAAGGCCAGTCATGACCCAGTACGACTACATCAAGGATGGCACTGCCATCTACGAAAAATCCTTCGCGATCATCCGCGCGGAGGCCGATCTCTCGCGCTTCTCCGAGACGGAGGCGGATGTCGCGGTACGAATGATCCACGCTGCCGGCCTGGTGGAGGCCGCACCGCATTTCGTCTTTTCGCCGGATTTCGTGACGTCCGCGCGCGCGGCCCTTCAGGGTGGTGCGCCGATCTTCTGCGATGCGGAAATGGTCGCCCGCGGCGTTACCGCCGCCCGCCTGCCGGCCAACAACGACGTGCTATGCACGCTGCGCGATCCGCGCACGCCGGAACTTGCCGCGGAAAGTGGCAACACCCGCTCCGCGGCTGCCATCCGGCTCTGGCTCGATCGCATGGCCGGCTCGGTCGTTGCCATCGGCAACGCGCCGACGGCACTTTTCTATCTGCTGGAACTTTTGCGCGATGGCGCGCCAAAACCGGCGGCGATCCTCGGCATGCCGGTCGGCTTCGTCGGGGCGGCTGAATCCAAGGATGCGCTGGCCGAAAATTCCTATGGCGTGCCCTATGCCATCGTGCGCGGCCGTCTCGGCGGCAGCGCGATGACGGCGGCGGCGCTCAATTCGCTGGCGAGGCCGGGACTATGAACATGGTGGCGACGGTGGCGGGACGATTGTATGGCGTGGGCACGGGGCCGGGCGATCCGGAACTCCTGACGCTGAAGGCGGTGCGGGCGATCGGCGAAGCGGATGTGCTTGCCTATTTCGCCAAGGCCGGGCGCTCCGGCAATGGGCGGGCGATTGTCGAAGGCCTGCTGAAGGCGGATATGGTGGAGCTGCCGCTCTACTATCCGGTGACGACGGAGATCGAAAAGGATCACGACGACTACAAGAGCCAGATCACGGCCTTCTACGATGCCTCCGCCGCGGCCGTTGCCGAACATCTCGCCGCCGGCCGCACGGTCGCAATCCTCTCCGAGGGCGACCCGATGTTCTACGGCTCCTACATGCATCTGCATGTGCGGCTTGCCGATCGCTTTCCGACGGAGGTCATCCCCGGCATCACGGCCATGTCCGGCTGCTGGTCGCTCTCCGGCCTGCCGATCGTGCAGGGCGACGACGTGCTTTCCGTGCTGCCGGGTACGATGGACGAGGACGAGCTGTCGCGCCGTCTCGTCGATACACAGGCCGCCGTCATCATGAAGGTCGGCCGCAACCTGCCGAAAATCCGCCGGGCCCTTTCGCAGGCCGGCCGCCTGGGCGAAGCGGTCTATGTCGAGCGCGGCACCACGCCAGTCGGCAAATCCATCCGGCTCTCGGAAAAGCTCGACGACACTGCGCCCTATTTCTCGCTGGTGCTGGTGCCGGGCTGGAGCACCCGCGGATGACGGGCAAGCTCTTCGTGATTGGCACCGGCCCCGGCAATCCCGACCAGATGACGCCGGAGGCGCTTAGCGCCGTCGCGGCCTCGACCGAGTTTTTCGGCTACTTTCCCTATATCGACCGGCTGAATCTTCGCTCCGACCAGATCAAGGTCGCCTCGGACAATCGCGAGGAGCTGAACCGCGCGCAGGCGGCCCTGATCCGTGCTGCGGCGGGTATCAATGTCTGCGTCGTCTCCGGCGGTGACCCGGGTGTCTTCGCCATGGCGGCGGCGGTCTGCGAGGCGATCGATGCGGGGCCGGACGACTGGAAATCCGTGGACCTCATCATCGTTCCGGGCGTCACCGCCATGCTGGCCGTCGCAGCGCGCATCGGCGCGCCGCTCGGCCACGATTTCTGTGCGATCTCGCTGTCCGATAATCTGAAGCCCTGGGAGATCATCGAGAAGCGGCTGCGCCTGGTCTCCGAAGCCGGACTTGTCATTGCGCTCTACAATCCGATCAGCAAGGCGCGGCCCTGGCAGCTCGGCAAGGCATTCGAGATCCTTCGCGAGACACTTCCGGCCACGACGCCGGTGATCTTCGGCCGTGCCGCGGGCCGGCCGGACGAGCATATGCTGGTCATGCCGTTGGGAGACGCCGCGGCGGAGCGCGCGGACATGGCGACCTGCGTCGTCATCGGCTCGCCGGAAACGCGGGTCATCGCGCGTCCCGGCCTCTCGGACCTGGTCTATACGCCGCGTTTCCTGAAGGATGCGAGCAGATGATCGGTAAGCCGCACCGCATCCTCGACCGTCTCGGCGTGGTGGCCGCTCTCGCTGGCCGCCCGCTCGACGAGTATGACGGTGAGGCCGAGAATACGCGCGGCGATGATCTTGCCGTAGGTGGCGTCACCGCCGGAATTCTTGCTGACGATGATATCGATGCGCTGTTGCCGCAGCAGGTCCACTTCCGCCTCGACGGCGAAGGGACCGCGGGCGAGCAGGTATTCGACGCTCGGTGCCTCCATCGGCGGATCGACCGGATCGACGCTGCGCACGAGATAGTGGTGCTGCGGTGCTGCGTCGAAGGCTCTCGCCTCCTGCCGGCCGATGGCAAGGAAGACGCGGCGCGGCTGCGCACCCAAGGCGGCAACGGCCTCTTCGATCGAGGCTCGGCGGATCCAGCGATCGCCCTCCGTCTCCTCCCAGCCGCGCCTTTCCAGTCGCAGCAGCGGAATGCCCGTCGTCGAGCTCGCTGCGCGGGCGTTGGCCGAAATTTGTCTCGCGAAGGGATGGGTCGCATCGATCATGAGCTCGATGGCATGCTCATCCAGATAGGCCGCAAGCCCCGGTACGCCGCCGAAACCACCCATGCGCACGGGCGCGGGCTGCGGCGCGGGATCGACAGTCCGGCCGGCAAGCGAGAGCGTGACGGCAAGATCGGACCGGCCGGCAAGGCGGCCGGCAAGGTCGCGGGCTTCCGTCGTGCCGCCCAGTATGAGGATGCGTCGCTTGTCCACGCCTGATCAAATCCCCCCGCAAGCCGCCCCCTGGCTTTCCATCGTCGGGATCGGCGAGGACGGTCTAGCGGGTCTCGGTGACGAGGCCAAGGCCGCAATTGCCGCCGCCGAGCTGGTTTTCGGCGGCACGCGGCATCTGGAGCTTGCCGACGCTGTGATCCGGGGCGAGCGCCATGGCTGGTTGTCTCCGTTCGAGCGTTCGGTCGATGCCGTGCTGTCAGTCCGTGGCCGGCCGGTCGTCGTGCTGGCCTCGGGCGATCCGTTTTTCTACGGCGTCGGCGTCACGCTGTGCCGTCGCATCGCGCGGGCCGAAATGCGCGTCTTCCCGGCGCCGTCGTCATTCAGCCTTGCGGCTTCTCGCATGGGCTGGGCGCTTCAGGATACGCTTTGCCTCTCGCTGCATGGCCGCCCCATCGATCTCATTCGCCCGCACCTGCATCCCGGCAGCCGCATTCTCGCGCTGACGTCGGACAGTGATGGCCCGGCGGCGCTGGCCATCCTGCTTGCGGAAAGCGGCTTTGGCGCCTCGACGCTTACCGTTCTCGAAGCGCTCGGTGGCGCGCGGGAGCGGCTGAGCAGCCATCGGGCGGAGACGTTTGCCCTTACGGATGCCGATATGCTGAATGTCTGCGCCGTGGAGGTTGCGGCCGGCAGTGCCGCGCGGGTCCTCGCCTATACGCCCGGTCTCGATGATGATTTGTTCGAGCATGACGGGCAGATCACCAAGCGTGAAGTCCGCGCGCTGACCCTCTCCGCGCTGGCGCCGAAGCGGGGCGAATTGTTGTGGGATGTCGGCGCCGGCTCGGGATCGATCGGCATCGAGTGGATGCTGGCCGATCCCTCGCTTCGCGCCATCGCGATCGAGGGAAACACCGAACGCGCCGCCCGCATCCGCCGCAATGCCAACAATTTCGGCGTGCCGGGCCTTTCGGTCGTCGAAGGCGTGGCGCCGGCAGCGCTTGCCGGGCTTGCTGCGCCGGATGCCGTCTTCATAGGCGGCGGCGGCAGCGAGGCGGGGGTGATGGAGGCGGCGATTGGCGGCGTGAAGGCCGGTGGTCGGCTCGTCGCCAATGCGGTGACGACGGAAATGGAAGCGGTACTGCTTGCGCACCATGCCCGGCTTGGCGGCGCGTTGACCCGCATCGATATCGCGCGGGCCTCACCCGTCGGGCAGATGACGGGCTGGCGGCCCGCCATGCCGGTCACGCAATGGAGCTGGGTCAAGCCGGCTAAACAAATTGAGGAATAATATGACCGTTCATTTCATCGGCGCCGGCCCCGGCGCTGCCGACCTCATCACTGTGCGTGGGCGGGACCTGATCGGCAAGTGCCCGGTCTGCCTCTATGCCGGTTCCATCGTCTCGCCGGAGCTTCTGCAATATTGCCCGCCGGGCGCGCGCATCGTCGACACGGCGCCGCTATCGCTCGACGAGATCGAGGCGGAATTTTTGCGCGCGGCGCAGGCGGGGGAGGACGTGGCGCGGCTGCATTCCGGCGATCTTTCCGTCTGGAGCGCCGCTGCCGAGCAGATTCGCCGGCTCGAAAACCACGGGTTGACCTATACGATGACCCCGGGCGTGCCGTCCTTTGCCGCGGCCGCCGCCGCACTTGGTCGCGAACTCACCATTCCTGCTGTCGCGCAGAGCCTCGTGCTCACCCGCGTCTCCGGCCGCGCCTCGCCCATGCCGAACCGCGAGACGCTGGAAAATTTTGGTGCGACGGGCGCCACATTGGCCATCCATCTGGCCATTCACGCCCTGGACAAGGTGGTTGAAGACCTTACCCCGCTCTACGGCGCCGATTGCCCGGTGGCGATCGTCGTGAAAGCCTCCTGGCCCGATGAGCGTGTGGTGCGCGGCACGCTCGCCGATATCGTGGCGAAAGTCGCCGAAGAGCCGATCGAGCGCACGGCGCTGATCTTCGTCGGCCGCGCGCTCGCGGCCACGGATTTTCGCGAAAGCTCGCTCTACGATCCCACCTACCAGCGGCGTTTTCGCGGCCGGGGCGACTAGATCGGCAGAAGCGCCTCCAAGGCGAGCGACGCCTTGGAGCGGTAACGCTCCTTGTGCCGGAGCAGGCGAAAGGCGCGCTCCGGCAGGTCGAAGGCGATGCGGGCCAGCCGGCGTGATGCCAGGTCGTCCGCGACGGCCAGTTCGGAAATCGCGGTCAATGCGCCCCCGGCAAGCACGGCGCTGCGCACGGCTTCGTTCGACGGCAGGGAAAGTGTGATGTCGAGGGATGCCTCGTCCACGCCGCGCGCCGCCAGCGCAGCGGTCAGGGCGCCGCGTGTGCCGGAGCCCGCTTCGCGCAGAACCCAGTGCGCCGCCAAAAGATCGGCCGGCTCGACCGGTTTGCCCAAGAGCGGATGGTCGGCGGGTGCAACGACGACGACGCGGTCGCGCGCGACGATCCGCTGCGAGAGCGCAGGGTGGTCGATTGCTCCTTCGACGAATCCGAGGTCCGTCCGACCCTCGAGCACGGCTTCGGCAACCTGCTCCGTGTTGCCGCTGCCAACACGCATGTCGATGGCCGGATAGGCCGCGTGGAAGCGTATGAGCAGCGGGGGCAGCCAGTAGGCGCCGACCGTCTGGCTGGCGGCAAGCGTCAGCGTGCCGCGCTTGAGGCCGCCGATTTCGGTGAGGAACAGGTCCGTGCTTTCGGCCCGCGCCAGCGTCGCCCTGGCTTCCGGCAGGAAGGCATGGCCTGTCTCCGTCAGTTCGATCCGCCGGCCGGTCCGGTGAAATAGCGCGATGCCATACCGCTCCTCCACGACGCGGATCGCCGAGCTGACGGCGGAGGGCGTGAGGTTCAGCGCCTCGGCGGCCTGCGTGAGATGCTCGCGCTCCGCCACGGCGACGAAGATACGGAGCTGTTCGAGCGTCATCATATGTTCGATCCAATCGAATGAAACATCCGATACTTACTGATGGATTGAATGGACTTTCAAGCGCATCGTTGGCGCATGGAAAATTTATCTAACAACAGAGTATTTCTTGGAACGCGTGTTTTGCTGCCGGGCGTCGCCCTGGCCGGCCTGGTCTCCGGTCTTGCGGTGCTTGCCGAGCACCTGGAAGTGCGCCTGACGGGTGGAGCTTGGATCGAGGCCCTGGTGCTGGCCATCCTGATCGGCGCCGTGTTGCGGCTGTTTTTGCGTCAACCCGCCTGCTTCGATCCCGGCATTGCCTTTTCGGCAAAGTACTTTCTCGAAGTGGCCATCGTCCTGCTCGGTGCGAGCGTCAGTGCTGCGGCGATCGGGGGGATGGGCATTTCGCTGATCGGTGCCATTGCCGTGGTTGTGGGGGCGGTTCTCATGACGAGTTACGGGATAGGGCGCTGGCTTGGCCTGTCCCGCTCCGTTGCGCTGCTGGTGGCCTGCGGCAACTCGATCTGCGGCAATTCGGCGATTGCCGCGACGGCGCCCGTCATCCGCGCCGACGCCGAGGATGTCGCCTCGTCCATCGCGTTCACCGCCGTGCTCGGTATGATCACCGTGCTGCTCCTGCCGGTGCTGGTGCCGCTACTCGGCCTTTCGGCGACGGGTTACGGCGTGATGGCGGGCATGACGGTCTATGCGGTGCCGCAGGTGCTGGCGGCGACCGCGCCGGTCTCCGCCCTCAGCATCCAGATCGGCACCTTCGTCAAGCTTGTGCGCGTGCTGATGCTCGGGCCGGTGATCTTCTTGCTGTCCTGTGCTTCGGCGGGGGCAACGGGGCGCAGGCCCGCGCTGCACCGGCTCGTGCCGTGGTTCATCCTCGGGTTTCTCGCCATGCTGACTGCCCGCAGTGTCGGCCTTGTCGATGCCGCCATGGCGGGCGCGATGGGCGAGGTCGCGACGGTGCTGACCATTCTTTCCATGGCCGCACTCGGCCTCGGCATCGACCTGAAGCGCGTGATGCGCGCGGGACCGCGGGTGACGGCCGCGGTCGTGCTGTCGCTCGGCGTGCTGGTCACCGCCAGCTACGCCATGGTGCTCGCCCTCGATCTCGCGACGGCCTGAAAGCCTCAGGCCGCGTTTTCCCGCACCGGTGCCGGCACGTAGTTGAGCACCGGCCCGAGCCAGCGTTCCACTTCGACGACTGGCATATCCTTACGCCGCGCGTAGTCTTCCACCTGGTCGCGCTCCACCTTGGCGACGCCGAAATAATAGCTTTCGGGCGACGCTATGTAGAGACCGGAGACGGAGGAGCCGGGCCACATGGCGAAGCTTTCGGTCAAGGTCACGCCGATTTCCTTTTCCGCGTCGAGCAGGCGGAAGAGTGCCGTCTTTTCCGTATGGTCCGGCTGGGCGGGGTAGCCGGGTGCCGGGCGGATGCCGGCATAGGGCTCGCCAATGAGGTCGGTCGGAGCAAAGGTCTCGTCCGCCGCGTAACCCCAGAGTTCCTTGCGCACCACTTCATGCATGCGTTCGGCAAAGGCTTCGGCGAAACGGTCGGCGAGCGCTTTCACGAGGATCGAGTTGTAGTCGTCATTCGCCCGCTCGAAGCGTTCGGCAATGGCGATCTCGCCGATGCCGGCCGTCACGACGAAGCCGCCGAGATAGTCCTGCTTACCGCTGTCTACCGGAGCGACGAAGTCGGACAGGGCGACGTTCGGCCGGCCGTCGCGCTTGGAAAGCTGCTGGCGCAGTGTGAAGAAGGTCGCAAGGTCCTTGTCGCGTGCCTCGTCGGTGAAGAGGCGGATATCGTCTCCGACGGTGCCGGCCGGCCAGAAGCCGACGACGGCCTTCGGGGTGAACCATTTTTCCGCGATGATTTTTTCCAGCATCGCCTGTGCGTCCGCAAAGAGCTGGCGGGCGGCCGGGCCCTGCTTCTCGTCATCGAGGATTTTCGGATAGACGCCCTTCAGTTCCCAGGTCTGGAAGAACGGCGTCCAGTCGATATAGCGGGCGAGGTCGGCGAGATCCCAGTCCTGCCAGACGCGGGTGCCGAGGAAGGACGGCACCTTCGGCCGATAGGCGGACCAGTCGGCCTTGAAGGCATTGTCGCGCGCCTTGGTAATCGGCAGGCGCTGCTTTTCCGCCTCGCTGCGGGCGTGGGCGTCGGCCACCTTGCGGTACTCGGCCTTCAGCGTCTCGACATAACCGGGCTTCATCTCGGCCGACAGCAGGCTGCCGACCACGCCGACGGCGCGGCTGGCATCGGTGACATAGACGGTCTGGCCGCGATCGTAGCGCGGATGAATCTTGACGGCTGTGTGCACGCGGCTCGTCGTCGCGCCACCGATGAGGAGGGGGATATCGAAACCCTCGCGCTCCATTTCATTGGCGACATGCACCATCTCGTCGAGCGAGGGCGTGATCAGGCCGGACAGGCCAATGATATCGACCTTTTCCGCCTTCGCCGTCTCGAGGATCTTCGCCGCCGGCACCATGACGCCGAGATCGATGATCTCGTAGTTGTTGCAGGCGAGCACGACGCCGACGATGTTCTTGCCGATGTCGTGCACGTCGCCCTTGACGGTCGCCATCAGGATTTTTCCGGCACTCTGGCGCTCGCCGCTGCCGCCATTGGCAAGCTTTTCGGCCTCCATGTAGGGCAGCAGCACGGCGACGGCCTGCTTCATCACGCGGGCGGATTTCACGACCTGCGGCAGGAACATCTTGCCGGCGCCAAAGAGGTCGCCGACGACGTTCATGCCGGCCATCAAGGGGCCTTCGATGACGTGCAGCGGGCGTTCCGCATTCTGCCGGGCCTCTTCCGTGTCGGCCTCGACGAATTCGGTGATGCCGTTGACGAGGGCGTGTTCGAGGCGCTTTTCGACCGCCCAGTCGCGCCAGGCGAGGTCGCGCTCCTTGGCTTCCTTGCCGGCCGTGCCCTTGAAGCGTTCGGCGATCTCCAGCATGCGCTCGGTCGCGGTGCCGCCGCCCTTCGGCGCGCGGTTCAGCACCACGTCTTCGCAGGCCTCGCGCAGGTCCGCCTCGATCGTGTCGTAGACGGCGAGCTGGCCGGCATTGACGATGCCCATGTCCATGCCCGCCTGGATGGCGTGGTAGAGGAACACCGCGTGCATCGCCTCGCGCACCGGCTCGTTGCCGCGGAACGAGAAGGAGAGGTTGGAGACGCCGCCCGAGATATGGGCATGCGGCAGGGTGGCGGTGATTTCGGCGGTCGCTTCGATGAAGTCGACACCGTAATTGTCGTGCTCCTCGATGCCGGTGGCGACGGCAAAGATGTTCGGGTCGAAGACGATGTCTTCCGGCGCAAGGCCGGCGACTTCGGTCAAGAGCTTGTAGGCGCGGGTGCAGATATCCACCTTGCGCGCCCTGGTGTCGGCCTGCCCGGTCTCGTCGAACGCCATGACGACGACGGCGGCGCCATAGGCGCGCACGAGCTTCGCGTGGTGCAGGAAGGCTTCCTCGCCTTCCTTCAGCGAGATCGAGTTGACCAGCGGCTTGCCCTGCACGCATTTCAGGCCGGCCTCGATCACCTCCCATTTCGAACTGTCGATCATCAGGGGAACGCGGGCGATATCCGGCTCGGCGGCGATGAGGTTGACGTATTCCGTCATGGCCCGAGCTGAATCGATCAGGCCCTCGTCCATGTTGATGTCGATGATCTGCGCGCCGTTCGCCACCTGGTCGCGCGCGACGTCGAGGGCGGCCGCATAGTCGCCGGCGGTGATCAGCTTGCGGAATTTCGCCGAGCCGGTGACGTTGGTGCGCTCGCCGACATTCACGAAGGGAATGGCGTCGGTCAGCGTGAAGGGTTCGAGGCCGGACAGCCGCATATGGCGCGGGATGTCGGGGATTTCGCGTGGGCTATGGCGCGCGGCGGCGGCGGCGATGGCGCGGATATGGTCCGGCGTCGAGCCGCAGCAGCCGCCGACGATATTGACGAGCCCGTCGCGCATAAACCCTTCGATCTGGGCGGCCATCTCGTCCGGCGTCTCGTCATATTGGCCGAAGGCGTTCGGCAGGCCGGCATTGGGGTAAGCACAGACGAAGGTCTGCGCGACAGAGGAGATTTCCGCGAGATGGGCGCGCATGGCATTGGCGCCGAGCGCGCAGTTGAGGCCGATCGAGAAGGGATCGGCGTGGCGCACCGAGTTCCAGAAGGCTTCCGGCGTCTGGCCGGACAGCGTGCGGCCGGAAAGGTCGGTGATCGTGCCGGAGATCATGACCGGCAGCTCGATGCCCTTTTCCTCGAAGACTTCGCGGGTGGCGAAGATCGCGGCCTTGGCGTTCAGTGTGTCGAAGATCGTCTCGATCAGGATGATGTCGGCGCCACCATCGATGAGGCCGCGCAGCTGATCGGCATAGGCGAGGCGCAGATCATCGAAGGAGACGGCGCGGTAGCCGGGATTGTTGACGTCGGGCGAGATGGAGGCGGTGCGGTTGGTCGGGCCGAGCGCGCCGGCGACGAAACGGCGGCGGCCGTCCTTTTCCTGCGCGCGCAGGCCGGCGCGCCGCGCAAGGCGCGCACCGTCGCGGTTCAGTTCATAGACCATGTCCTCCATGCCGTAGTCGGCCTGGGCGATGGTGGTGGAGGAGAAGGTGTTGGTTTCGAGAATATCGGCGCCGGCCAGCGCATAGCGGTAATGAATGTCCTCGATCGCGCCCGGCTGGGTCAGCGTCAACAGGTCGTTGTTGCCCTGCTGGTGGCAGGCGCAATCGCCGAAGCGGTCGCCGCGGAAATCGTCCTCGATGAGCTTGAGCGTCTGGATTTCCGTGCCCATGGCGCCGTCGAGCACCAGGATGCGCTCGCGCGCGGCTTTTTGCAGGGCTGCGAGGATCTCGCGGCCGTCGCGGCGCGGCAGTTCGGGGCCGAACAGGGTGTCCAGGTGCGATTTGGCCATGGCAAAGCCCTCCGGTGCAATCATACTGCATCGGAAGTCACATAAAGATATCTTTATGTCAATATGCGTTTATGCGGACCGACGCGTCAGTGAAGCGGACGGTCTGCACCGGCAAGCGAGGCGAAAAGCGATCGCAGGCGGGCAATATCCGGATCGGCATCCTCATAACGGGAGAGTTTCTGCACCTCCTTCAGTGCCTCGACGGCAAGGTCGGCGCCGCGCGGTTGCCAGAGCAGCCAGGAGATGAAGACGGATTCCGGCTTTCCGGTGCCGGAGAGGCCGTTGTGATCAAGTGCAAGCATTTCTTCCCCAATCGGTAAATTGGGGGATGACCGGACGCACGCATGCTGGATTTCGCCGAAAGGCGACAAGCAAGCGCACCACTGGGACACCCCGCCCATGGACGTTTCAAGTATCAGGGCAGGTCTCCTGGCTCACGGGTCGTCGCCTCTGTCTCGCCTTCCCGGTCCAAAGACCAGTGGCTTTATCGACAGTCGCTCACCGTTCACAGTTGCGGGGGCAGCGCCGGTCTTGGCACTCCATCTGGAGCATCGCACCGGCTTCCCTCTTAGCCTCCAAGCCGCATGCGACTCGGAAGACCCTGACTTCGGCAAACTGGCGTCAGCGCGCCGGCAAGTCAATGGTTTTGACTATCATGCACAGGGCGGGAACTTTTTCCCGCATCAGGCATTTGGCTTTCCGCCTGCACCATGCGCAGGTTCGCCCTTGGGGAGGGATGGGCGATTCACCAAATCCGCAGATGAGGGTCCATGCTGCGCCATCCAGTCCTGTTGACATGTTGCAAGTCTCTGTCCTTACGGCTAAAAAATGCCGTTTTCATGCACCACGCGGCCAGGATGCCAA
Source organism: Shinella sp. GW821-FHT11G07 (assembly GCF_058808115.1). Classification (NCBI taxonomy): domain Bacteria; kingdom Pseudomonadati; phylum Pseudomonadota; class Alphaproteobacteria; order Hyphomicrobiales; family Rhizobiaceae; genus Shinella; species Shinella sp. GW821-FHT11G07. The sequence continues at coordinate 211,560 of NZ_JBXARJ010000005.1, read as the reverse complement.
CAAGCGTGTCGCCTGAGCCCTGTCCAACCGTCAAGTGCCCCCGGGGTGCGGTTCGGTGCCATGGCTGATCGCGGCACAAATATGAACCCTGCCCGCAAAAAACTGTCCAGCGCAAAGGCCGCCGCCGGATGGTTCCACATGGCCGGATCCAGAATCAGAAACATGCCCCTTCATAATACGCCGCAAGCCTCCTCGCGCGATGCCGACGTCAAGCAGATCGATTATAACGATTCGATCCGCGCCACCTATCTGACGCTGGAGGAGCTTGCCGATTGCGGTGAAGCGCTGGCGCGCGACAAACGCGCGGCCCTGCCCGGCTTCCGACCCTTCGAATTCCGTGCCCGGCACAAGGAAAACGAGAAGGAAATCTTCCGCGTCTACCAGACGACGGCGAAGGATGTCGAAGCGGGCGTGCAGATCACCCCCGCAGCCGAATGGCTGCTCGACAACTATTACGTCGTCGAAGAGGCGATCCAGGAAGTCCGCCGCGATTTCCCCCGCCGCTTCTTCCGCCAGTTGCCGACCCTGGAGGTCGAGGGGCAGGTGATGCCGCGCACGCTCGCCGTCGCCTGGCTCTATGTCGCCCATACGCATAGCAGCGTCTCGCATGACGGCCTGACGGCTTTCGTCCAGGGCTTCCAGAAGGTCGATGCGCTGAAGATCGGCGAACTCTGGGCGCTGCCTTCCTTCATTCGTTTCGTGCTTCTTGAAAACCTCCGCCGCATTTCGAGCCGCGTCGAGCGCTCGCGCAAGATGCGGCTGAAGGCGAACGAAGTGGCGGACGAACTGATCCGGCTCAACGATCCGGAAAAATGCATTGCCCATCTCCAGTCGATGGAGACCTTCATCGACGACAACACCTTCGTCATCCAGCTGCTCTACCGGCTTCGTGACGGCTTGCAGGCCTCCGGCGCGGTAATCCAGTGGCTGGAGCGCAAGATCGAGAGCCGCGGCAGCGACCTTGAGGAGCTGATCGTCGCGGAGAACAACCGGCTGTCCTCCGGCAACGTCACGATGAGTTCGCTCATCAAGAGCCTGCGCTCCGTCGACGATACGGAATGGCCCGTCTGGTTCGAGAGCGTCAGCCGCCTCGACGAAGCGCTGCGCCAGCGCTCCGACTATAGCGACCTCGATTTCGGCTCGCGCAACAAGTACCGCAACACGATCGAGCGCTTCGCCCGCCGCTCCGGCAAGACCGAGCTGGAAGTGACCGAAATCGCGCTCACCATGACCGAGGAAGACGCGGCGGCGCATGTCGAGGACCTGGATTACAAGGCCAATGTGGCGGCCTTCCTCGTCGGCAAGAAGCGCAAGCAGCTCGAAAAGCGCATCGGCTATCGTCCGTCGATCGTCCAGCGCGCCGTGCGCCTGACCCGCAAGCTGGATTGGTTTGCGATTGCCGCGCCCAACATCATCCTGACGCTGCTGGCGATGATCGCGGTCTATTTCTTCCTCGATCCGCTCGATATTCCGAATGGCGCATGGCTGATCATGCTCGTGCTTTTCGCGCTGCCGGCCTCCGAGGGCGCGACGGGTCTTTTCAACACGCTGGTCACCTTCTTCGTCACGCCGTCCCGCCTTGTCGGCTACGAATTCAAGGACGGCATTCCGGACGATGCGCGCACGCTGCTTGCCGTGCCCTGTCTGATTTCCAAGCGCGACCATGTCGACGAATTGGTGCGCAATCTCGAAGTGCACTACCTCGCCAATCCGCGTGGCGAGATCTATTTCGCGCTCATCAGCGACTGGGCCGACAGCCAGTCGGAAGAAACGCCGGCCGATCTCGACGTGCTCGAATATGCCAAGCGCGAGGTTGCGGCGCTGTCCGCCCGCTACGCCTATGACGGGCGCACGCGCTTCTACTTCCTGCACCGCCGCCGGCTCTACAATCCGTCGGAAGGCGCCTGGATGGGCTGGGAGCGCAAGCGCGGCAAGCTGCACGAGCTGAACCTGCTTCTGCGCGGCGACGGCGACACGACCTTCCTGCCGGGCGCCAACATCGTGCCGGCGGACGTCAAATATGTTATGACGCTCGATTCCGACACGCGCCTGATGCGCGATGCCGTGACCAAGCTCGTCGGTAAGATGCATCACCCGATCAACCGCCCCGTCATCGACGAGGCGACGGGCGAAATCACCGCCGGCTACAGCATTCTCCAGCCGCGCGTCACGCCCTCGCTGACGACCGGTAAGGAAGCCTCGACCTTCCAGCGCATCTATTCCGCCGACCGAGGCATCGATCCCTACGTCTTCACCGTGTCGGACATCTACCAGGACCTCGTCGGCGAAGGCACCTTTACCGGCAAGGGCCTCTATCACGTCGACGCCTTCGAGGCGGCCGTGAAGGGCCGGATCGGCGAGAATGCCGTGCTGAGCCACGACCTTCTCGAAGGCTCGCTGTCGCGCTGCGCACTGGTGACGGATGTAGAACTCGTCGAGGATTTCCCGACGCGCTACGGTGTCGAGACCTCGCGCCAGCATCGCTGGGCGCGCGGCGACTGGCAGCTGCTGCCCTACCTCTTCAGCCCGTCGAGTGGAATTTCCATGATCGGCCGCTGGAAGATGTACGACAACCTGCGCCGCAGCCTTATCCCAATCGGCTGGCTCGTCGCCTCCGTCATGGGCTGGTACTACATGGAGCCGCGCCAGGCGTTGATCTGGCAGCTCGTGCTGATCTTCCTGCTCTTCGTCGCACCGACGCTGTCGCTGATCTCCGGCATCATGCCGCGCCGCAACGACATCGTCGCGCGTGCCCATGTGCATCGGGTCATCTCTGATATCCGCGCGGCCAATGCGCAGGTGGCACTCCGCATCGTCTTCATCGCCCATTCGGCGGGCTTGATGGCGGACGCGATCATCCGCTCGCTCTACCGCACCTTCGTCAGCCGCAAGCTGATGCTGGAATGGCGCACGGCCGCGCAGGCCGATAGTGCTGCGCGCGGCGGCATCCTCGCCCATTACAAAACCATGTGGCAGGCGCCGGCGCTCGCCGTGGTCTCCGTGGCGCTCGCCATGGTCTCCGATACGGGCCTGCCCTTCATCGGCATTCCCTTCGCCCTCGTCTGGCTGCTCTCGCCGATGATCGCCTGGAATGTCAGCCAGACGGCGGAGACCGAGGACCAGCTCGTCGTGTCCGACTATGTCGCCACTGAGCTGCGCAAGATCGCGCGGCGCACCTGGCGCTATTTCGAGACCTTCGTGACGGCCGAGCAGCACTTCCTGCCGCCGGACAATTTCCAGGAAACGCCGCAGCCGGTGCTTGCCGAGCGCACGTCGCCCACCAATATCGGCGTCTACCTGCTCTCGGTCATCTCCGCGCGCGATTTCGGCTGGATCGGTTTTGAAGAGACGGTGCGGCGCCTGGAGCAGACGGTTTCGACCATCGACGGCATGCCGAAGTACCGCGGCCACCTCTACAACTGGTACCGCACGAACACGCTGGAAACGCTTGGCCCCCGCTACGTTTCGGCGGTCGATAGCGGCAACCTCGCCGGCCACCTCATCGCCGTCTCCTCCATGTGCCGCGAATGGGCCGAAGCGCCGTCGGCGTTTCTGCAAGGCAGCCTTGACGGCATCGGCGACGTGGCATCGATCCTGTCCGAGACGCTGACGGAACTCCCCGATGACCGCAAGACCGTCCGACCGCTGCGCCGCCTCATCGAGGAGCGCATCGCCGGCTTCCACAACGCGCTCGCCGCGGTCAAGCGCGAGCACGAGTTTGCCTCCATCCGCGTCATCAACCTTTCGGTGCTGGCACGCGACGTCAACAAGCTGATCGTCAACCTCGACCACGAGATCAAGTCGCCGCAGAGCGGCGAGGTCGTGCATTGGGCAGGCGCGCTGGTCGCGGCTTGCGAGGCGCATATCGCCGACAGCGTCTTCGACCTCGGCAGCATCGAGACGTTGCGGGCGCGGCTGGTCGTGCTGCGCGACCGTGCGCGCGACATCGCCTTCTCGATGGATTTCGGCTTCCTGTTCCGCCAGGAGCGTCGCCTGCTGTCCATCGGCTACCGCGTCGAGACCAACGAACTCGACGAGGCCTGCTACGACCTGCTCGCCTCGGAAGCGCGCCTGACGAGCCTGTTCGCGATCGCCAAGGGGGATCTTCCCACCGAGCACTGGTACAAGCTCGGCCGTCCGGTCGTGCCGGTCGGCTCGCGCGGTGCGCTGGTCTCCTGGTCCGGCTCGATGTTCGAATATCTCATGCCGCCGCTCGTCATGCAGGAGCGCCAGGGCGGTATCCTCAACCAGACGAACAATCTGGTGGTGAAGGAGCAGATGAACCACGGCCGCCGTCTCGGCACGCCCTGGGGCATTTCGGAAGCGGCCTTCAACGCCCGCGACCACGAGCTGACCTATCAGTATACCAATTTCGGTGTCCCGACGCTCGGCCTCAAGCGCGGCCTCGGCCAAAATGCGGTGATCGCGCCCTATGCCTCGCTGCTTGCCTCGCAATACGCGCCGGCGGCCTCGCTCGAAAATCTCGAGCGTCTGCGCAAGCTCGGTGCCCTCGGCGTTTACGGCTTCCACGATGCCGTCGATTTCACGCCGACACGCGTGCCGGAGGGTAAGACCTGCGCGGTCGTGCGCAACTACATGGCGCACCATCACGGCATGTCGATCGCCGCCGTCGCCAACGTCGTCTTCAACGGCGCGCTGCGCGAACGTTTCCACTCTGACCCGGTCATCGAGGCTGCCGAACTTCTCCTGCAGGAAAAGGCGCCGCGCGACATTCCGGTCATCAACGCCAAGCGCGAACCGGAAACCGTCGGCAGCACGCAGGCCGACCTGTTGCGCCCGGAAATCCGCATCATCAAGGATCCGTTCTCCAGGGAGCGCGAGACCGTCTTCCTGTCGAACGGTCACTACTCGGTCATGCTGACGGCGAACGGTGCCGGCTATTCACGCTGGAACGGTCAGTCGGTCACCCGCTGGAAGCCTGACCCGACGGAAGACCGCTGGGGTTCCTTCCTCTTCCTGCGCGATACCGCGACGAACGAGTGGTGGTCCGCCACCGCCGAGCCGAAGCGTGCCGAGGGCGAGGAAACGAAGACCCAGTTCGGCGACGACAAGGCGGAGTTCATCAAGACCGTCGGTACGCTGACGAGCGAGGTCGAGGTCATCGTCGCCACCGAGCACGATGCCGAAGGCCGTCGCCTGACGCTGCTCAACACCGGGCCGGAAGACCGCTTCATCGAAGTGACCTCCTATATGGAACCGGTGATTTCGACAGATGACGCCGACAGCGCCCATCCGCTGTTCTCCAAGATGTTCATCCGCACCGAAATCGGCAAGCGCGGTGACGTCGTGCGCGCCGAGCGGCAGAAGCGCAACCCGAACGAGCCGGACATGACGATCGCCCACCTGATCGTCGACAATGCCGGCCCCTCGCGCCGCACCGAGATCGAGACGGACCGCCGCCGCTTCATCGGCCGTGGCCGGTCGCTGACGACGGCTGCCGCCTTCGATCCGGGTGCACAGCTTTCCGGCACGGACGGCTTCACGCTCGATCCGATCATGGCGTTGCGCCGCGTCGTGCGCGTGCCGGCCGGCAAGAAGGTCAAGGTCATCTTCTGGACCATTGCCGCTCCCAGCCGTGCCGAAGTGGATGCGGCCATCGACCGTTATCGCCATCCGGATGTGTTCAACCATGAAATGATCCATGCCTGGACGCGCTCGCAGGTGCATATGCGCCATGTCGGCGTGACCTCGCAGGAGGCGGCGAGCTTCCAGATGCTCGGCCGTTATCTCACCTATCCGGACATGCACCTTCGCGCCGATACTGGCACGATCCAGAGCGGGCTTGCCGCCCAGTCGGCGCTGTGGCCGCTGGCGATTTCCGGCGACTTCCCGATCTTCGTGCTGCGCATCAACGACGAGATCGACATCGACGTCGCCCGCCAGGCACTGCGTGCACAGGATTACCTGCGCCACCGCGGCGTCACGGCCGACCTCGTGATCCTTAACGAGCGCGCCGCCTCCTATGCGCAGGACATGCAGCACACGCTCGACCATATGTGCGAAAACCTGCGTATCCGCAGCCAGTCCGACGGCGCGCGCCAGCACGTCTTCACGGTGCGCCGTGACCTGATGGACGGCACCACCTGGCAGGCGCTGCTCGCCACGGCGCGGGCCGTCTTCCACGCGCGCAATGGCACGCTTTCCGACCAGATCGCCCGCACGGTCGCCCTGTTCTCCACGCCGCGTGGCGAGGAGGAGACAAAGGCCGAACCGCCGGCACCCAAGCTGCCGGTTCCCGCCGGCGAGCCGGTCGACATAAACGGTGACGGTCTTTCCTTCTGGAACGGTTTCGGCGGCTTCAACGCCGAGCGCCGGGAATATGCCGTGCGGTTGCGCGGCGGCGAAGCGACACCGCAGCCGTGGATCAACGTCATCGCCAACCGGCATTTCGGCTTCCACGTCTCGGCGGAGGGCGCCGGCTATACCTGGAGCCGCAATTCGCGCGACTTCCAGCTGACGCTCTGGACGAACGATCCGGTCGTCAACCGCCCGGGCGAGGCCTTCTATGTGAGAGACCGCGAGCGCGGCACGGTGATGACGCCCTTCGCCACGCTGTCGCGCAAGCCCTCGGTGAAGTTCGAGACCTGGCATGGCCTCGGCTATTCCGCCTTCCGCAGCTGGGAAGACGATATCGAACTCGATCTCGTGCAGACGGTCGATCCGGAGGATCCGGTCAAATATTCGCGCCTCGTCGTGAAGAACACCGGTGAAACGGAACGCAGCCTGACGGTCTATGGCTATGTCGAATGGGTGCTCGGCAACAACCCCGCCAGGACCGCGCCCTTCGTGCTGACCAGCCATGACGAGGAAAGCGGCGCGCTCTTTGCAACGAACCCGTACAGCTTCGACTTTGCCGGCCGGACCAGCTTCTTCGCCGTCGATGCGCCGCTCTCGGGCTTCACCGCGAAACGGCGCGAGTTCATCGGCCGCGGCGGCGATATCGTGCTGCCGGCGGCTGTCGTCGCGGGGCAGGCGCTGTCCGGTTCCGCTGAAGGCATCGGCGATCCCTGCGCGGCGCTTGCCGTCGATATCACGCTGAAACCCGGCGAGACGCGTGAACTGCATTTCGTGCTCGGCGACACGGCCGATGCGGACAGCGCCCGTGCGCTGGCCGACAAGAGCCGTACGGCGGATTTCGACAAGGTCATGACCGCTGTTCGTGGCTACTGGAGCGACTTTACCGGCACGCTGCAGGTCAAGACGCCCGATGCGGCGCTCGACCGCATGGTCAACGACTGGCTGCCCTACCAGGCGCTGGGTTGCCGCATCCAGGCTCGCTCGGCCTTCTACCAGGCGAGCGGTGCCTACGGCTTCCGCGACCAGTTGCAGGATACGCTTGCCTTCATCCTGCACCGGCCGGAGCTTGCCCGTGGGCAGATCCTCAACGCCGCCTCACGGCAGTTCGCCGAAGGCGACGTGCAGCATTGGTGGTTGCCGGACAACGGCGCCGGCGTGCGCACCATGATCTCCGACGACGTGGTGTGGCTTGCCCATGCGACCGAATATTATTGCCGGGTCACCGGCGACCGGGCGATCCTCGAAGAAACGCTGACCTTCATCGAGGGGCAGGCGCTCGCCGAGGGCCAGCATGACGCGTTCTTCACGCCGGACCGGTCGTCTGAAGACGCGCCGCTTTATGAGCATTGCGCCCGTGCACTCGACCTGGCGCTGCGCCGCACGGGAGAGAACGGCCTGCCGCTCATCCTCGGTGGTGACTGGAACGACGGCATGAACCGCGTCGGCGAAGCCGGCCGCGGCACGAGCGTCTGGCTTGGCTGGTTCCTTGCCGGCACGCTCGGCGGCTTCATTCCGCTTGCGCGCGAGCGGGGCGATCAGGCCCGCGCCGGCCAATGGGAAGAGCATCTCGGCCGTCTCAAGGTCGCGCTTGAAACGGCGGGCTGGGACGGCAGCTACTACCGTCGCGGCTATTTCGATGATGGCACGCCGCTCGGTTCTTCCGAGAGCGCGGAATGCCGGATTGATTCGATCGCACAGAGCTGGAGTGTGCTGTCCGGCATGGGCAGCATGGAACGGTCGCGCCAGGCGATGGATGCGGTGATGGAAAACCTCGTCGACCGGGAGCATGGCATCATCCGCCTGTTCACTCCGCCGCTCGTCGAGACCCCGCAGGATCCCGGCTACATCAAGGCCTATCCGCCGGGTGTGCGCGAAAACGGCGGCCAGTATACCCATGCCGCGACCTGGGTCGTGCTGGCGCTGGCGCGGCAGGGCCGGGCGGAGGACGCCTGGACCTGCTTCAACCTGCTGAACCCGATCAACCACGCGCAGAACCCGGAGGCGGCAGCACTCTACCGCGTCGAGCCCTATGTCGTTGCCGCCGATGTCTATGGCGAAGGCGAACGCACGGGGCAGGGTGGCTGGACCTGGTATACCGGCTCGGCCGGACTGCTCTACCGTGCGGCCGTCGAGGGCATCCTCGGCATCCGCAGGGAGGCGGGGCGCCTGTTCATCGAACCAGTGCTGCCGGCGGCGTGGAGCGGCTATGAGGCGACGCTCAAGCTGGACGGCCAAACACTTGCGATCCGCATCGAGCGTGCCGATGACGGTGGATGGCAAGCAAGTGTGAACGGAACTGTCATCAAATCTTCAAACGAGGGTTATTTGCTCTGATCCACGCATGTGGACCAGAGCATTATGACAGACAGACTTGGACCGGTGGGCGCTGTGCCGCGCGAACGCGACACACGCCTCGACGTCTTCCGGGCGCTTGCCCTGCTGACGATCTTCGTCAATCACGTTCCGGGCCAGTATCTGGAACACCTGACGCATAAGAACTTCGGCTTTTCCGATTCGGCGGAAGCCTTCGTCCTCATTTCGGGCATGTCGGTCGGGCTTGCCTATGGTTCTCGTTTTGCGGTCGGCGAGCGGCTGGCGGTGACGCTGCGCATCCTGCGCCGGGCGCTGACGCTTTACGTCGCGCATATCATGACGAGCGTCATCACCTTCGCGATCTTTGCCGGCGGCGCCCTCTGGTTCGGCCGGCCGGATCTCCTGTCCGAGATCAACCTGCGCGCCGTGGTCGACCGCACGGAGCAGGGCGTGGTCAGCATGGTGCTGCTCGGCCATCAGTTCGGCTACAACAACATTCTCTCCATGTATGCCGTACTGTTCCTGATGCTGCCGGGCTTCCTTTGGCTCTATCGGCGCAGCGCCTGGCTGCTGCTCGCCGTTTCCGGCACGCTCTGGCTCTGTGCCGGCATCTGGCAGATCGCGCCGTCGAATTTTCTCGACGACGGCTACTGGTTCCTCAATCCGCTGTCCTGGCAGTTCCTGTTCGTCATCGGCTTCGTCGGCGTGTTGCGGGCGAAGAGGAAGGGTTTTCCGCGCAATCCGGTGCTGATGGCGCTGTCGGCCGCCTACCTCGTCGTGTCAGGGCTCTGGGTCGTGCTCGCCTGGTGGAACATCGACTTTTCCTATGGCCTGCCGGCAGTGCTGACCGGCTTCGACAAGACGTTCCTGTCGACCACCCGGCTGCTCCATGTGCTGGCCGGCGCCTATCTGGTGGCGACGATCCCGGTTCTGTCCAACTGGGCCGCCTTGCCGCTCTCCCATCCGCTGGTGGCCGTGGGGCGGCATTCGCTTGCCGTCTTCATCTTCGGCACAATCCTTGCGATGACGGGGCAGGTGATGATGTTCGTGACCGGCAAGAACCCGATCCTCGGTACGCTCTACGCGATCCTCGGCATCGCGCTGCACATCGCCTATGCGCGCTATCTCGACTGGCAGGCGGCCGTCATCAGCCAGAACGCGAACCGGCAGGGCTTGCAGGCCCTGCCGGTCAAAAGGAACGACTCGCAACGATGAGAGAGACGTCAGGCGGCGGTGTGGCTCTTGCGCACGTCGTCGTCCGTCAGGATGCCGCTCGCCCGCAGCAGGGCGGCGAAGCGGCCGTTGCTCTGGCTGAGGTCGTTGAACGTGCCCATCTCGGCCACCTTGCCATGGTCCATGAAGACGACGAGGTCGGCTTCGCGGACGGTGGACAGGCGGTGGGCGATGATGAAGGTCGTGCGGTTGCGGCGCAATTGGTCGATCGCCGCCTTCACACGCGCTTCCGTTTCCACGTCGAGCGCACTGGTCGCCTCGTCGAGCACGAGGATCGGCGCGTTCTTGAGGATGGCGCGGGCAATGGCGATGCGCTGGCGCTCGCCACCGGAAAGCCGGTTGCCGCGTTCACCCACATGGGTCTCGTAGCCGCTCTGGCGAGAGGTGATGAAGTCGTTCGCGGCGGCAGCTTCCGCCGCGGCCTCGATGTCTTCCTGCGTCGCACCTTCGCGGCCGAGGCGGATATTGTCCGAAATCGAGCGATTGAGAAGGCCGGCATCCTGGAAGACGGTGGCGATCGAATGGCGCAGCGACTTGCGCGTCACCGTGGCGATATCGACGCCGTCGATAAGGATCTGGCCGGATTTCGGCTCGTAGACCCGCTGCAGCAGGTTGATGAGCGTCGTCTTGCCGGCACCCGTGGGGCCCACGATGGCGACGGTCTGGCCGGCCTCTACCGTGAAGGAGACGTCGCTGACGCCCTGTGTCGCATTGGCGAAGTCGAAGTTGACGTTGCGGTATTCGACCCGGCCCTTGACCTCGCCGAGATCGCCGGCGTTGACCGGCTCCTCGCGTTCCTTCACCGCGTCTTCCAGCGTGAAGAAATCCTCCAGCTTGGCGCGCGCTTCGAAAATCTGCGTGGCGAAGGCCTTCATCTGGTCGAGGCGGCCGATGAGCAGGCCGGCGAAGCCGATAAAGGCGATGACGTCGCCGACACGGATTTCGCCACGCTGCACCAGCACCGTGCCGATGACGAGGATCGTCATCATGGAAATCGTCGAGGCGATGCGGTTCAGCGCGCTGGCAATCGCCCACCAGTCGAGCACAGGAAACTGCGCGTTGATCAGGCGTTCGGCAAAGCGCTTCAGCTCGCGCGTCTCGGATTCGATGCGGTTGTAGCTGTGCACGACCGAAACGTTGCTGATCGAGTCCGACACGTGGGAAAAGACGGTGTGGTAGTGGTTTTCAACCGATGCCTGGCCTTCGCGGGTGCGGTTCATCACGACCTTGCCGATGATGACATAGAGCACGCCAAGCACCACCAGCACGATCGACAGGCGGTAATCCATGACGAACGCAGTCGGGATCAGCAGAACGAGCGCGACGGCGGTCGCCAGATGCGTGCGCATGAATTCCAGCCACAGGCCGAACAGCGTTTCGCAGGCCCGCAGCAGCGTGTGCAGCGCGTTCGAGGTGCCGCGCTGGCTATGCCAGGCAAGCGGCATGGAAATGATGCGGCCGAACGCCTCCGTCAGAAGGCTCGCACGACGGCCATGCGCCAAACGGTCGGCCTCGCGGGCGACGAGCACATAGGCGATCGTGTTGAACAGGCCGAAGCCCGCCCACATGGCCAGCATCGGCGTGACGTCTCCCTTGGAGGAGATGGCGTCGATGATGCGGCCGAACAGGATCGGTTCCGCAATGGTAATGATTGCCAGCACGATGTTGGCCACAACCACCGAGCCGACGCGAATCTTGTAGACCCCAAGATAGCTGAGGGCTCTTGCATAAACCTGAAACAAAGACACGAAATAAGGCCTTTCCGGCGATACCTGTTGTGCGGTGCAGCGAAAGCACCTGTTCTCTTTGCAGTGCGCTGTTAATCAGCGGAAGGGGCAAAAGTTCTTCGGCAGCGTGCAAATTTCATGACTCCCATGAAATCTTGCGTGATTTTCCATTTTCCGCTGCGCTATGTCCCTTGGCCGATTGATTTTCATCCTTCGATCCTGCCAATTGTATGCGGGGCAACATGAATGGGACATGACTGGTCCGAACGCGGGGCCGGCTTTGGTTTTTTTCAGAATTGGATTTGGGGCGCTTCACGCGCGAGGCATATGAAGATCAACTTGCTGGTGCAGTTCCTTGCACTGATCGACGAGTTGCGAGGTCGGGACGAGACTACGGCCGAGTTTGAGCGTCTTCTCCTGCTCTATGGCTTCGACTACTACGGTCTCATCCAGGCACCGAAGCCGGTGGAAAGCCCGACCAACCTGTTGCTCGCCGGCCGCTGGCCAAAGGGCTGGCCGGAAACCTATCTGCGCAAGCGCTACATGCAGGTCGATCCGACGATACGTTATCTCGGCCATGCGCAGGCCGGCTTTCGCTGGCGCGACACGCTCGGCGCCTTCCGCCTGAGCCCGCATCGCAAGCGCATGGAGCGCATGATGGTCGATGCGCGGCACAACGGGTTGGAGGACGGCTACATGTTTCCCGTTCACGGCCGACGCGGCCTTATCGGCAGCCTCAGCCTGGGCGGCAAGCCGGTCGAACTGGAAAGCGTCGAGATCGGTCTTTTCGACGGCATCGCCCGGCGGCTCTTCTGGAAACTCATCCAGGCGGCCGATCCGGAAGAGGCGGCACGCCTCTCCGCCATCGTCGACGTGGAATTGACGCGCCGCGAAATGGAGGCGCTGAGCCTGCTTGCCGAGGGCATGACCTCGCACGATATCGGCCGGGTGCTCGGCATCTCCAGTCACACGGTCGACTGGTACATGAACGGCATCCAGGAAAAGCTCGGCGCGCGCAACCGGCACCACGCCATCGCCATCGCCTTCCGGCTCGGCCTTGTCTCCTGACTGTCGTAATTCTTTTGTCGAACGACGACTCCAAAATTGAACTTTGAAAATAACCCGCTAATAATTCTCTTCGCGGGTGCAGCATTTCCCGTTTTCAAGTCACTGAGGAGTCCGACTTGCCCATTTCCAAGATCCTTGTCGCCAACCGTTCCGAAATTGCCATCCGCGTGTTCCGCGCAGCCAACGAGCTCGGCATAAAAACGGTCGCGATATGGGCGGAAGAGGACAAACTCGCGCTGCACCGCTTCAAGGCGGATGAAAGCTACCAGATCGGCCGCGGCTCGCATCTGGCGCGCGATCTCGGGCCGATCGAGAGCTATCTCAATATCGAGGAAGTGATCCGCGTCGCGAAGCTTTCCGGCGCCGATGCGATCCATCCGGGTTACGGCCTGTTGTCGGAAAGCCCGGAATTCGTCGATGCCTGCGATGCCGCCGGCCTCATCTTCATCGGCCCGCGGCCGGATACGATGCGCCAGCTCGGCAACAAGGTCGCCGCGCGCAACCTTGCCATTTCCGTCGGCGTGCCGGTCGTGCCGGCCACCGATCCGCTGCCGGACGATGCGGACGAGGTCCACCGCTTGGCCGCTGAAATCGGCTATCCCGTCATGCTGAAAGCCTCCTGGGGCGGCGGCGGGCGCGGCATGCGCGCCATCCGCGACCCGAAGGACCTGCTGCGCGAGGTGACGGAAGCCAAGCGCGAGGCCAAGGCCGCCTTCGGCAAGGACGAGGTCTATCTCGAAAAGCTCGTCGAGCGCGCCCGCCACGTCGAAAGCCAGATTCTTGGCGATACGCATGGCAATGTCGTGCATCTGTTCGAGCGCGATTGTTCGGTCCAGCGCCGCAACCAGAAGGTTGTCGAGCGCGCACCGGCCCCGTATCTGAGCGAGGCGCAGCGCCAGGAGCTGGCCGCGCATTCCATCAAGATCGCCAAGGCGACGAACTATATCGGCGCCGGCACGGTCGAATATCTGATGGATATGGATTCGGGCAAATTCTACTTCATCGAGGTGAACCCGCGCATCCAGGTCGAGCACACCGTCACGGAAGTCGTGACCGGCATCGACATCGTCAAAGCGCAGATCCACATCCTCGACGGCGAGGCGATCGGCACGCCGGAATCGGGTGTGCCGGCGCAGGCCGATATCCGCCTCAACGGCCATGCCCTGCAGTGCCGCATCACCACGGAAGATCCGGAACAGAACTTCATCCCCGACTATGGCCGCATCACCGGCTACCGTTCGGCCTCCGGCTTCGGCATCCGTCTCGACGGCGGCACGGCCTATCCGGGCGCGGTGATCACCCGCTTCTACGATCCCCTGCTCGTCAAGGTCACGGCCTGGGCACCAAACCCGAAGGAGGCGATCGCCCGCATGGACCGGGCGCTGCGCGAATTCCGCATCCGCGGTGTAGCCACCAACCTCACCTTCCTTGAAGCGATCATCAGCCACGAGGCCTTCCGCGACAACAGCTATACGACCCGCTTCATCGACACGACGCCGGAACTCTTCCAGCAGGTGAAGCGTCAGGACCGCGCGACGAAGCTGCTCACCTATCTCGCCGACGTCACCGTCAACGGCCATCCGGAAGCGAAGGGCCGTCCGAGGCCGCCGGCGGATGTCGCCAAGCCGATCGTCCCCTTCATCGAAGGCAAGATCGTCGCCGGCACCAAGCAGAAGCTCGACGAACTCGGCCCGAAGAAGTTCGCCGAATGGGTGCGCGGCGAAAGCCAGGTCTTCCTGACCGACACGACCATGCGCGACGGCCACCAGTCGCTGCTCGCCACCCGCATGCGCACGCATGACATCGCCCGCGTCGCCGGCACCTATGCGCGCGCGCTGCCGCAGCTCTTCTCGCTGGAATGCTGGGGCGGCGCGACCTTCGACGTCTCCATGCGCTTCCTCACGGAAGATCCGTGGGATCGTCTCGCCCGCATCCGGGAGGACGCGCCGAACCTGCTCCTGCAGATGCTGCTGCGCGGCGCCAACGGCGTCGGCTACAAGAACTACCCCGACAATGTCGTGAAATATTTCGTCCGCCAAGCGGCGAAGGGCGGCATCGACGTGTTCCGCGTCTTCGACTGCCTGAACTGGGTCGACAACATGCGTGTGTCGATGGATGCGATCGCGGAAGAGGGCAGGATCTGTGAGGCGGCGATCTGCTACACCGGCGACCTCCTCAATTCCGCCCGCCCGAAATATGATCTGAAATACTACACCGCGCTCGCCGCCGACCTGGAAAAGGCCGGCGCCCACATGATCGCGCTGAAGGACATGGCGGGCCTCCTGAAGCCTGCTGCCGCCCGCGTGCTGTTCAAGGCGCTGCGCGAGGCGACCGACCTGCCGATCCATTTTCACACGCACGATACGTCCGGCATTGCCGCCGCGACCGTGCTCGCCGCCGTCGAATCAGGTGTCGACGTGGTGGACGCGGCAATGGATGCGCTGTCCGGCAACACCTCGCAGCCCTGTCTCGGCTCGATCGTCGAGGCGCTGAAGGGCACGGAGCGTGATCCGGGCCTCGATCCGGCATGGATCCGCCGCATCTCCTTCTACTGGGAGGCCGTGCGCTACCAGTACGCCGCCTTCGAAAGCGACCTCAAGGGGCCGGCGTCCGAAGTCTACCTGCATGAAATGCCGGGCGGCCAGTTCACCAACCTCAAGGAACAGGCCCGCTCGCTCGGGCTTGAGACCAAGTGGCACAAGGTCGCCCAGGCCTATGCCGACGCCAACCAGATGTTCGGCGATATCGTCAAGGTGACGCCGTCCTCCAAGGTGGTGGGCGACATGGCGCTGATGATGGTCAGCCAGGACCTGACGGTCGCGGACGTCCAGAACCCAGGCAAGGACGTCTCCTTCCCGGACTCGGTCGTCTCGATGCTGAAGGGCGATCTTGGCCAGCCTCCGGGCGGATGGCCACAGGCACTGCAGAAGAAGGCACTGAAGGGCGAGGCGCCCTATACCGCCGTGCCCGGCTCGCTGCTGCCCCCGGCCGATCTCGATGCCGAGCGTAAAACCATCGAGGACAAGCTGGAGCGCAAGGTCGACGACTTCGAGTTCGCCTCCTACCTGATGTATCCGAAGGTCTTCACGGACTACGCGCTTGCCGCCGATACCTACGGCCCCGTCAGCATTCTGCCGACGCCGGCCTATTTCTACGGCCTTTCGCCCGGCGAAGAACTGTCGCCGGAGCTGGAAAAGGGCGTCTCGCTCGTCATCCTGCACCAGGCGCAAAGCGAGCCGGATACGCAGGGCATGGTGAAGGTGTTCTTCGAGCTGAACGGCCAGCCCCGCCTCATCAAGGTTCCGGACCGCAACCGCGCTGCGACGTCGACGGCCCGCCGCAAGGCGGACATCGCCAACGCCACCCATCTCGGTGCGCCGATGCCGGGCGTCATCTCGACGGTCTCGGTCTCGGCCGGCCAGTCGGTCAAGGCTGGCGACGTGCTGCTCTCCATCGAGGCGATGAAGATGGAAACGGCGCTGCATGCGGAAAAGGACGGCACGGTCTCGGAAGTGCTGGTGAAGGCCGGCGACCAGATCGACGCCAAGGACCTGCTCATCGTCTACGGCGCCTGAGCGGTCCCTACCTCACCTTCGTCATCCTCGGGTCGACCGGGGATGACGTCGTGGTGGGAGAGGCTTTTCGACAAACTGAGGGGATGGGGTAACTCCATCCCCTTTTTGGTCTTGCTTTCCGGTAAGGCCGGACGCAAAACGCGGCGGAATTGTCATACAAACGTGGGCTTTCCATGAGCTTCGTCATCCGCACCGCCGATCTCGGCGATATTGCTGCCTTCACAGAAATCTACCGCGAATCCGTCCTGAACGGGGTGGCGAGCTACGAGGTCGACCCGCCGTCGCTTGACGAGATGGGGACGCGCTTCAAGGCAATCACCGATAAGGGCTACCCCTATATCGTGGCGATCGAGCAGACCGGCCTCATCCTCGGCTATGCCTATGCATCGGCCTTCCGCACGCGGCCGGCCTATCGCTGGCTCGTCGAGGATTCTGTCTATCTGGCGCCGGAAGCGCGTGGCAAGGGCGTCGGCAAGGCACTGCTGGCGGAATTGATCCGCCGCTGCACGGAGCTCGGCTTTCGCCAGATGGTGGCCGTCATCGGCGGCGCGCACCCCGCCTCCATCGCCGTGCACAGCGCGGCCGGCTTCGAACATTCAGGCCGCATGACGGCAACCGGCTTCAAGCACGGGCGCTGGCTGGATACGGTGTTCATGCAGCGCGCGCTCGGCGAGGGCGCCGGCACGGAGCCGTCCGGGCAGGACTATCCGGGAACGATGGCTTAAAAGTCGCTACGTCTCGATGAGCCGCAGCGCTTTGTCGAACACCTTGAGAACCTGGCTCAGCTCGTGGCCGCGTTTCAGGATGGTCCCGTGCTGGTTGATGACGCTGTAGGCGCCCTGCTTGGCGGTGAGCTTGGGGTTTTTCTCGACGCGGTAGAGTGGCATTTCGCCGGACCGCTTGAAGATGGAGAACACCGCCTTGTCGCGCATATGGTCGATGGCGTAGTCGCGCCATTCGCCTTCGCCGACCATGCGGCCGTAGACCCGGAGGATTGCGTCGAGCTCTCGTCGATGGAACGTTACGGGCAGCGGATCCTTGCTGCTCCTGTATTCCCTGAGGTCGACCACGCCATTGGAAGCCTGCAAATCCGGCTGATCAGTCATCGAATCTCCGCACCTCGTCTGTGACGGCGAGGTGACAGTGTGCCTGACCGGAGCCGAAATGCAAGGCGGATGGGCCGAGACTTGCGTTTTCGCAAAAATCGACTTCGCCGCATTTCAGACAAACAGACGCCCAAATTTGCAGCGAGAGTTCGCCAGTCGCAGCCCATGCCTGCCTGCTGCCTTGTGCGGGAAGCCGGTTGGTAGGGTGAGCGCCTGTCGAAGTTGCCCTGTATTCCGTTGCCGGTAACTTCGTCTTGGTCCGGTCCGTGTTTCTTCGAACCCTCAAGCCCCAGCCCCTCGAGGAAACCGGACCGGGCCTCCCCTGACGTGCTTGCGCACTTCAGGTTTGTCTTTCGCATACCGTCCCCGCAAAACCGCTTCACACTTTAGCGCGGTATGCTCTGCGGGAGATTTACCGAGACTTCTTGTCGCCCGTCAGCACCGTCGCGCCCAGAATGGCGCCGGGCGTATCGGCCGTCTGCATGCGCTGGATAAGCACGGCGCAGCCGCCGGACTTCTTTTTCTTGTTCAGCATGTCGGCCGGCAGCACCAGGTTGGTCTCCTTGCCTTCCCACATGCCGATCGTTTCCATGTCTGTGACGGCATGCCAGTAGTTGACCGTCTTGCCGAGATTCTCGCCCTTGTCGATGTTGATCGTGCGCTCGCGCTCGAAATAGGCGATGACGATATTGGCCTTGCCTTCGCCAGGGCCGACGCGGATGCGCAATTCGTCGTTCTTGACCTCGACATCGACCGGCACGGTCAGCCCCTTGCCCTCGTCGGGCATGGCACCGATACGCGAACGGATGCCGGAAATATCCGCGCCGTTGATGTGCTCGCGGCCGTTCAGCACGGCCTGTGGGGTATAGACGCCGTTGCGGCCGAACATGCGGGCATAGGCATATTGCCGGTCGGTATTGTCCTTGGAGGCGAGCGTGTCCGCCCAGCCGAGATAGTTCCAGTAGTCGACATGGTAGGAGAGCGCGACGACCTCGCCTTCACGGGCAAGGGTTTCCAGCGCCTTGTCGGCCGGCGGGCAGGATGAACAGCCCTGGCTGGTGAAGAGTTCGACGACACCCTTGGGCTTCGTTACTTCCTGCGCATGCGCAGCCCCTGTGCCGGCTCCCAACGCGAGCAGGATCGCCAGACAATCCAGTATGTGCGGTCTCGGCATGATCATTTCCAATGGAGCGCCGGCAATGGCCAGCCGTTTGAGCCGTCATACGCGCTTGCCGGTTCAACAGGAAGTCACGATGGAGTGAGCTTCATAGCGGAGAAAAAGGCTCCGGAAAACGAAAAATGCCGGGGTTTTGGCCCCGGCATTTCGTGTTTTGACGCTGAAACCGATCAGGCGGCGAGGTCGCGCAGAACGGTCTGCAGGATGCCGCCATTGTTCATGTAGGTGACTTCGTCGAGCGTATCGATGCGGCAAAGCAGCGGAACCTCCTTCACCGTGCCGTCGGCATAGGTGATCTTGGCGATCTTCTTCTCGCGCGGCTTGATGTCGCCTTCCAGGCCCTCGATGGTGACGACTTCGTCGCCCTTGAGGTCGAGCGACGCCCAGGTCGTGCCTTCCTCGAAGACGAAGGGCACGATGCCCATGCCGACGAGGTTGGAGCGGTGGATACGCTCGAAGGACTGTGCCACCACGGCCTTGACGCCGAGCAGGTTGGTGCCCTTGGCCGCCCAGTCGCGCGACGAGCCGTTGCCGTATTCGACGCCGGCGAAGATGACGAGCGGAACGCCCTCGGCCTTGTACTTCATGGCCGCGTCGTAGATCGACATCTCTTCCTTCGTCGGATAGTGGATCGTGTAGCCACCTTCCTTGCCGTTCGGGCCGAGCATGTGGTTGCGGATGCGGATATTGGCAAAGGTGCCGCGCATCATCACTTCATGGTTGCCGCGGCGCGTGCCGTACTGGTTGAAGTCGGCAACGGCAACGCCGTTGTCCGTCAGGTAGGCACCGGCCGGAGACGCGGCCTTGATCGAACCGGCCGGCGAAATGTGGTCGGTGGTGATCTTGTCGCCGAACAGGCCGAGGACGCGCGCACCCTCGATGTTCTTGAGGCCCGAGCCGGTCTTGCCCATGCCGACGAAGTAGGGCGGGTTCTGCACATAGGTCGAGTGGTCGTCCCAGGCATAAGTCTGGCCGGCGGGTACCTGCACGGCCTGCCAGTTCTCGTCGCCCTTGAACACGTCGGCATATTTCGCGGCGTAGAGCGCGCGGGTGACGTATTTCAGGATGAACTCCTGGATTTCCTGCGAGGTCGGCCAGATGTCCTTGAGGTAGACCGGGTTGCCGTCCTTGTCTTCGCCGAGCGGCTCCGTCGTCAGGTCCTTCTGGACCGAACCGGCGAGTGCGTAGGCGACGACGAGCGGCGGCGAGGCGAGGTAGTTCGCCTGCACGTCCGGCGAAATGCGGCCTTCGAAGTTGCGGTTGCCGGAGAGAACGCCGGCGGCAATCAGGCCCTTGTCGTTGATCGTCTTGGAGATCGGCGCCGGCAGCGGACCGGAATTGCCGATGCAGGTCGTGCAGCCGAAGCCGACGAGGTTGAAGCCGAGCTTGTCGAGGTCGGCCTGCAGGCCGGACTTGGCAAGGTATTCGCCGACGACCTGCGATCCCGGTGCCAGCGACGTCTTGACCCACGGCTTCGTCTTCAGCCCCTTGGCGACCGCGTTGCGGGCGAGGAGGCCTGCGGCGATGAGGACCGACGGGTTGGACGTGTTGGTGCAGGACGTGATGGCGGCAATGGCGACGTCGCCATGGCCGAGATCATAGTCGGTGCCTTCGACCGGGTAGCGGTTCGAAAGCTGGCCCGGCTTCTTGTAGTCGGTGTCCATCGAACCGGCGAAGCCAGACGCGATGTTTTCCAGCGGGATGCGGCCTTCCGGACGCTTCGGGCCGGCCATGGCCGGCACGACGGCGCCGAGGTCGAGTTCGAGCGTGTCGGTGAAGACGAGGTCGGACCCGTCATTGTCACGCCACATGCCCTGCGCCTTCGAATAGGCTTCGACCAGCGCGATGCGCTGCTCTTCGCGGCCGGACATGGTGAGGTAGTTGACGGTTTCGCCGTCGACCGGGAAGAAGCCGCAGGTCGCGCCATATTCCGGACCCATATTGCCGATCGTCGCGCGGTCGGCGAGCGTCATGTTGTCGAGGCCGGGGCCGAAGAATTCGACGAACTTGGAGACCACGCCCTTCTTGCGCAGCATCTGCACGACCATCAGTACGAGGTCGGTCGCAGTGACGCCTTCCTTCAGCTTGCCGGTCAGCTTGAAGCCGATGACTTCAGGCAGCAGCATGGAGACCGGCTGGCCGAGCATGGCGGCTTCGGCTTCGATGCCGCCCACGCCCCAGCCGAGAACGCCGAGGCCGTTGATCATGGTCGTGTGGCTGTCGGTGCCGACGCAGGTATCCGGGTAGGCGATGATCTCGCCGTCTTCTTCCTTGGTCCAGACCGTCTGGCCCAGATATTCCAGATTGACCTGATGACAGATGCCGGTGCCCGGGGGAACGACGCGGAAGTTCTTGAACGCCTGCTGGCCCCACTTGAGGAAGCGGTAGCGCTCGCCGTTGCGCTGGTATTCCAGCTCGACGTTGCGGGCAAAGGCGGTCGGTGTGCCGAATTCGTCGACGATGACGGAGTGGTCGATGACGAGGTCGACGGGAACGAGCGGGTTGATCTTTTCCGGGTCGCCGCCAAGCGACACCATCGCGTCGCGCATGGCCGCCAGGTCAACGACGGCCGGAACGCCGGTGAAGTCCTGCATCAGCACGCGCGCCGGGCGATAGGCGATCTCGTTTTCGACCGTACCCTTGTTCGTCAGCCAGTCGACGACGGAGAGGATCTGCTCCTTGGTGACCGAACGGCCGTCCTCGAAGCGCAGCAGGTTCTCCAGAAGCACCTTCATGGAATAGGGCAGCTTCGAGACGCCGGCCAGCCCGTTCGCCTCAGCCTTGGGAAGGCTGTAATACACATAGTCGGTGCCGTTGACCGTAAGGGTCGAACGACAATTGAAACTGTCTAGGGATTTGGACACTTTATACCCCGTCTCGTCTGGCGCCAGAAAGCTGACGTACGAACGCCCTTGCGCTGTTCAAGCGCGTTATGGGATGCGGGTGCGGTCATTTCCGCTGTCCGTACGCGGAATTCATTCCGTGTTCGGCGCTTGGATGAAATTCACGCCGACCGCTGGCGTGTTGCGGGCGTTATAGATAATTTCTAAACAAGGTTCCAGAGCGCCGAAGGGCAAATCGGGACAATTTTTTTGCATTGCGACCAATGTCGTAAAAGGAAAGTGAAACGCCATGCGGCTCGTCGCCGAGGGATTGAGCGCCAAGCGCGGCGAGGATTTGATTTTCCAAGATATTTCCTTTGAAATCCCGCGCGGCGAGGCCCTCGTCGTCAAGGGGCCGAACGGCTCGGGAAAGTCGACCTTGCTGCGCGTCCTGGCCGGCCTTCTGCCGGCGGAAACGGGCACGGCAAAACTCGTTGCTGCGGCGCAACCGGTGGAGCGTCTCGACGAGGCCTGCCACTATCTCGGCCACCGCAATGCGATGAAGCGCGAGCTGACCGTCGACGAGAATCTCACCTTCTGGAAAGCCTTCTTCGGGGATTTTTCAGGTGGCGCCGGCATCTCCGTCGACGAAGCCGTCGAATCAGTCGGCCTCGGCGACATCGCCCACCTTCCCTTCGGTTATCTCTCCGCCGGCCAGCAGCGCCGCATGGCCATGGCAAAGCTTCTCGTCGCCTGGCGCCCGGTGTGGATCCTCGACGAGCCGACGGCCGCGCTCGATGTGGACGCCGAAAAAATGTTCGCCGGCCTCGTCACCACCCACCTCACCCGCGGTGGCATCGCGATTGCCGCGACGCACCAGCCGCTGGGGCTGGACGGGTTGAGGGAGTTGCGGATGACGGGGTTCGCGGGTGTGGGGGAGAAGGTGTGGTGATGCGCTTCGCGACCCCCCTCTGCCCTGCCGGGCATCTCCCCCACAGGGGGGGAGATTGGCTGGGTGACAAGGCATTCTCCCTTCCGCAACGTTCGCGATGGGCGAAGCGTTTCCGCGATTCGATCTCCCCATTTGTGGGGGAGATGCCCGGCAGGGCAGAGGGGGGTGAGCCACGCCCACAGCACAGCGAGGTCCCCGCATGATCGCCCTCCTCGCCCGCGACCTCAAACTCTCCGTCCGTGCCGGCGGTGGTGCCCTCATCGGCGTGCTGTTCTTCATGACAGTCGTCGCCGTCATCCCCTTCGGCGTCGGCCCCGATCTCAACCTCCTGTCGCGAATCGGACCGGCGATCCTCTGGATCGGCGCCCTGCTTGCCTCGCTGCTCGGCCTCGACCGGCTGTTCCAGGCCGAGCGCGAGGATGGCTCGCTCGATCTTCTGCTGATGCAGGAGACGCCGCTGGTGCTTGTGGTATTCGTCAAATGCATTGCGCACTGGGTCGCGACCGGCCTGCCGCTCGTCATCGCCTCGCCCTTGCTCGGCCTTTTCATGAACATGGACGAGGTGGCGATCGGTGCGACGACGCTGACGCTGCTGGCAGGGACGCCGGCGATCACCTTCATCGGAGCGGCCGGTGCCGCGATCGCGGTGGCACTGCCGCGCGGCGGGCTGCTTGTGTCGATCCTCGTGCTGCCGCTTGCCATCCCCGTGCTGATCTTCGGGGTGAGTGCGGTCTATGCAGCGATCCAGGAACCGGCCCCCTTCCTGCCGCCCTTCCTCATTCTTGTCGCGATCAACCTGTTCTTTGCCGTGCTCGGGCCTGTCGCGGCGGCGGCGGCCCTTCGCCTGTCCAGCGACTGACACGAATGTGATTGCGGCAGATCAATTGAAGATACCGGGCTTACACGTTAAAGAACCATCATGAGCGAACCGAGCCTTGCCATCCGCAAATTCAGCGATCTCGCCAACCCGACGCGGTTTCTGGCGCTGGTCTCGACCGTCTGGCCCTGGCTTGCCGGGCTGACGCTCTGTCTGTTCGCGGTCGGGCTCTATCTTTCCTTCACGACGGTGGGCGATTACCAGCAGGGCGAGACGGTGCGCATCATGTATGTGCATGTGCCGGCCGCCTGGCTTTCCATGATGTGTTACACCGTCATGGCACTGTCCGCGCTCGGCACCTTGGTCTGGCGCCACCCGCTCGCGGATGTCTCGGCGAAGGCCGCAGCACCCATCGGCGCCTGTTTCACGCTCGTCGCCCTCATCACCGGCTCGCTCTGGGGCAAGCCGATGTGGGGCACCTGGTGGGTGTGGGATGCACGGCTTACCTCCGTCTTCGTGCTGTTCCTGATGTATCTCGGCCTGATCGCGCTCAACCGCGCCATGGACGAGCCGACCCGTGCTGCAAAAGTCAGCGCCGTGCTGATCCTCGTCGGCTTTGTCAACATCCCGATCATCAAGTTTTCCGTCGAGTGGTGGAACACGCTGCACCAGCCGGCAAGCGTCATCCGCCTGGACGGGCCGACGATTTCCGGCGAATTCCTCCGCCCGCTGCTCGTGATGGCCATCGCCTTCACCATGCTGTTCTTCACGCTGCACATTCTCGCCATGCGCAACGAGATCCTGCGCCGGCGCATTGCCGCGCTGCGCCGCCACGCCGCCCGTTCCGCCGGAGGTGCCGCATGAGCCACGCCTTCTACGTCACGGCGTCCTATATCGCTGCCTTCTCGGTCTCGATCGGCCTCATCCTGTGGGTCTGGCTCGATCATCGCGGCCGTCATCGCGAGCTTGAACGGCTGGAAGCGGCCGGCGTGCGTCGCCGCTCCGCCCGTGAGGAAACCCGATGAGCGAATCAGAAGGCACTGCACAGGGTGCTGGCACGCGCACGCGCCTGATTCTTGCAGCACTACCGCTGGCGATTTTTCTCGGTCTCGCGCTGATCTTCTGGACGCAGCTCAATTCCGGCCGCGATATCTCTGAAATCCCCTCCGCGCTGATCGGTACCAAGGCGCCGTTTCGCGATCTCGAGCCGCTAGCGGGTGCGCTAAAAGATGGCGTGCAGGTTCCCGCCCTTTCGGCGGAAGCCGTGAAGGGTAAGCTGACGCTGGTCAATTTCTGGGCGTCCTGGTGCGTGCCGTGCCGGCAGGAGCATCCAGTCATCCTGTCGCTGTCCAAGGACCCGCGCCTCACCGTGGTCGGCGTCAACTACAAGGACGGCAGCGAAAACGCGCTGCGTTTCCTCGGCGAACTCGGCAATCCCTTCTCCGCCATCGGCCTCGATCCCGTGGGGAAAATGGCGATCGACTGGGGCGTCTACGGCATCCCCGAATCCTATCTCGTCGGCCCGGATGGCACGATCCTTTACAAGAAGGTCGGGCCATTCGATGAAAAGAGCCTGAAGGACGGGCTTTTCCCCGCGATCGAAAAGGCACTGGGCGCGCCTGCTAAAGCGGGCTGATGGTGTTTGCCGTAAATCCTCGGGGCAAGCCCGAGGATGACGGCGGGGAGGAGAGACCCCCAAGACCTTTGGACGGTGCGGAAGGCGACGTCGTTACTTGAGCCGCCGTTCGTCTCTTCTTTCGTCCATCCTCGGGCTTGACCCGAGAATCCACACAGCATCCGATGACGGAAAAGCAGTGCCCGCGACGTTGTCCTTACGGCGCCTTGCCCTCTTCGGGCTGTTCGATCGAGTGGCGCATGATCAGCGGCATCTGGGAGAGCGTGAAGAGAATGGTGATGGGCATCGTGCCCCAGACCTTGAACGCCACCCAGAAGTCGGTCGAGAACGACCGCCAGACGACTTCGTTCATCACGGCAAGCACGAGGAAGAACAGGCCCCAGCGCAGCGTCAGCTTGCGCCAGCCTTCGTCGGTCAGCTTGAAGGCGGCGTGGAAGACGTAGCCGAGCAGGGATTTGCCGAACAGAAGGCCGCCGAGCAGGATGGTGCCGAACAGCGTGTTGACGATGGTCGGCTTCATCTTGATGAAGGTGTCGTTCTGCAGCCACAGCGTCAGCGCGCCGAAGACCAGGACAACGATGCCTGAGATCAGCGGCATCATCGGCAGCGTGCGGGTCAGGATCCACGAGACGATCAGGGCGAGCGCGGTGGCCGCCATGAAGAGGCCGGTGGCGATGAAGATCGGTCCGCCCATTTCGGCAAGCACCGGAAACTGCGCCGCCAGCCATTCGCCGCGCGAATTGGCGAAGAAGAAGACGACGAGGGGGCCGAGCTCCAGCACCATCTTGAGGAGGGGGCTGACCTTCTCCTCCGTCTTGGCCGGGGTTTCCAGCGTAACCTTGCTCATTCTCCAACTCCTGCGATCGCTTCCGCGAAATCCTTGGCCTCGAAGGGTTCGAGATCGTCGACCCCCTCTCCGACACCGATGAAATAGACCGGCAGCTTGTGTTTGGCGGCAATCGCCACAAGGATGCCGCCGCGGGCCGTACCGTCCAATTTTGTCATGATCAGGCCCGTGACGCCCGCGACGTTGCGGAAAATCTCGACCTGGTTCATCGCGTTCTGCCCGGTTGTAGCGTCAAGCGTCTGGAGAACCGTGTGCGGTGCGTCCGGATCGAGCTTGCCGAGCACGCGAACGATCTTTTCCAGCTCCGCCATCAGCTCCGTCTTGTTCTGCAACCGGCCGGCCGTGTCGACGATCAGCACGTCGCTTTTCTTCAGCTTGGCCTGTTCGTAGGCCTCGTAGGCGAGGCCTGCCGCATCGGCGCCGAGCTTGGACGAGACGATGTCGGAGCCGGTACGCTCCGCCCAGATTTTCAGCTGCTCGATGGCAGCGGCGCGGAACGTGTCGCCGGCGGCCAGCATCACCTTCAGGCCGGCGCCCGAGAGCTTGGCGGCGAGCTTGCCGATCGTCGTCGTCTTGCCGGTGCCGTTGACACCGACGACGAGGATGACATGCGGCTTGTGATTGAGGTCGAGCTCCAGCGGCTTGGCGACCGGCGACAGCACCTTGGTGATCTCGCTTGCCATGATGCGCGAGACGTCGCCGCCCGTCACATCCTTGCCGTAGCGTTCGGAGGCCAGCGTGTCGGTGATGCGCAGCGCCGTTTCCACGCCGAGATCGGCCTGGATCAGCAGGTCTTCGAGGTCCTGCAGCGTCGCGTCGTCGAGCTTGCGCTTGGTGAACAGGCTGGTGATTTGGCCGGTGAGCTGCGAGGAGGTGCGCGAAAGCCCGTCGCGCAGGCGCTGGAACCAGGTGCGCTTCGGCTGCGCCACCGGCGTCTCCACGACGGCCGAGCGCTCGGCTGTGGCAAAACCCTTCGGCAGCACTTTCGGCTCGGTGCGGATTGCCTCTTCGAGAACGGGATCTTCGACTTCCGCAGGCGGCGCTTCCTCTATCGGGACGATTTCCGGTTCCGGTTCGGCGATCTCTTCCACTGGCGGGGCCGGCTCATCTTCAACGATGGCTTCTACCGGAGCCGCCGGCTCCTCTTCGACAGGCGCTTCAATAACGTCTTCCTCGGAGGTGACGTCATCACTCTCCGGCCCAGCTGCGGTTTCCACCTCAGCCGGCGCGACCGGATCCTCGGCAACCGGCAGATCCGGGGCATGCGGCAGCGGATAGATATCGGGCTCCGCTTCCTCCGGCACATGATGGGTGGCCTCGGGATTGGCGGCTTCCGCCTCGTCAAGCAGCGCGTCACGCTCCTCGACAGCATCGATGACGGCGATTTCCTCGCGCTCGGCTGCCTGCTCCGGCTCCGGCTCGATCACCTCGGCCGCAACGACCGGGGCTTCCGCCTCCGGCTTGGGCGCAGGGGCGGTGTCTTTTCCGAATGTAAAAATCTTCTTGATGAAGCCGAGGGCCATAAAAGTGTCCGCTAGTTGCGAAGGGGGGCGGTGCCGGGAGCATTCGCCGGCTGCATCGTCAGGTGTCTGCCATTGTGGCCGGTGATCGTCACCGGCACAAGGTCGCGAGGTTTGAGGCCCGCGGCATCGACGAGCGTGAAGTTTTCCGTATGGGCGAGGCCGTTGTTCTCGACGAGGATTTTTTGCACGGTGCCGACCATCTGGTCGAGATGGGCCTCGTGCAGCCGTTTTCCAGTGTCGCGCAGCCGGCCGGCGCGTTCCTTGACGATAGCGCGGTCGAGCTGCGGCATGCGGGCGGCCGGCGTGCCGGCGCGCGGGCTGTAGGGAAAGACGTGCAGATGGGCGATGCCGCAGTCTTCGGCATGCCGCTGCGCATTGGAAAACATCTCTTCCGTTTCCGTCGGGAAGCCGGCGATCATATCGGCGCCGAAACTCGCCTCCGGACGCAAGGTTTTCACCCGCTCGCAGAAGGCGACGGCATCAGCGCTGGAATGGCGGCGCTTCATGCGCTTCAGGATCATGTCGTCGCCATGCTGGAGCGAGAGATGCAGGTGCGGCATGAAATGCGGCTCGTCTGCGATCAGGTCCCAGAGGTGATCATCCGCCTCGATGCTGTCGATCGAAGAGAGGCGCAGACGCTGGATTTCCGGCACCTGCTTCAAAAGCGCCTTGGCGAGTTGGCCGAGGCTGGGTTTTCCGGGCAGATCGGCGCCGTAGCTGGTGGCATCGACGCCGGTCAGCACGATCTCCGAATAGCCGCTCTCGATGAGCCTGCGTGCCTGGTCGACGACGGCACCCATCGGCACGGAGCGGGAATTGCCGCGGCCGTAGGGGATGATGCAGAAGGTGCAGCGATGGTCGCAGCCGTTCTGCACCTGCACGAAGGCGCGCACATGGCCATCGATCAGCTTCACCATCTGCGGCGCGGTTTCCCGCACGCTCATGATGTCGTTGACGCGCAGCTTCTCTTCCGCCGAGACGCCGAAATCCGGTAGTGCACGGTAGGAGGCGCTCTTCAGCTTCTCCTCGTTGCCGAGCACGGCGTCGACTTCCGGCATCTCCGCAAAAGTGTGTTTTTCCGTCTGCGCGGCGCAGCCGGTGACGATAATGCGGGCATGGGGGTTGTTGCGGCGCGCGCGGCGGATGGCCTGGCGGGCCTGGCGCACGGCCTCGCCCGTCACGGCGCAGGTGTTCACCAGCACGGCATTGTTGAGCCCCGCCTTCTCGGCCTCCGCGCGCATCACTTCCGATTCGTAGGTGTTGAGCCGACAGCCGAAGGTTATGACCTCGACGCCGCTCAAAGGGCGGCCGCCTCGGCATCGTCCCGGCGGAAGGCGCCGGTCGCGGGGTCCAGCGTGCCCGACCATTCCCATTCGGCCGGGCCGGTCATGATGACGTGGTCGTCGTCGCGCCACTCGATCTGCAGCGTGCCACGGTTCGGGCTGCTGGCAACGGTGATCGTGACCTTGCGGCCGGTGCGGCCGGTGCGTGCGCCACTGACGCCCGAAGCGCAGGCGGCGGAACCGCAGGCGAGCGTCAGGCCGGCGCCGCGCTCCCAGGTGCGCGTCGTCATGGACGTCGGCGACGTGACCTGCGCCAGCGTGATGTTGGCCTTTTCCGGGAACATCGGGTGGTTTTCGAGCAGCGGGCCGAAACGGTCGAGGTCGAACGTCATCGGATCGCGATCGACCCAGAAAACGGCGTGCGGATTGCCCATCGACATGGCGGCGGGCGAATGCAGGATCGGATCGTCGATCGGCCCGATCTGCAATTCGATGCGGCTGGTGTCGTAGAATTCTTCCGCCAGCGGAATGCGGCTCCATTCGAAGACCGGCTTGCCCATGTCGACCGAAATCGTGCCGTCCTCGTGCTCGACGGCATTGAGGATGCCGGCGACGGTCTGGAAGGTGAAGACCTTGCGGCCGGTCTCGGCGGCGAGTGCCTGCACGACGCAGCGCGTGCCGTTGCCGCAGGCCTGCGCCTTCGTGCCATCGCAATTGAGGATGTCGATCCAGGCATCGGTGCCGTCGACCCTGGGGTCATGGACCGCCATGATCTGGTCGAAGCGGGTGGCGGGATCGGCTGCGAGCGCTATCGCCGCGGCCGGCGTCACGACATCCTTGCGGCCACGCATGTCCACGACCAGGATGTTGTTTCCCAGCCCGTTCATCTTCGCGAAGTCGACCGTCTTTGTCATCACGTATGCCCGATCGGGCCAAAAGGCCCCGTTGGGGGCGTATATGGCGGAAAAGCCCGCGGATTTCCAGTGCCTTGCATCAGGCCGTGGCGGCAGGGACCTCGAAGACTTCGCCGGGCCTCAAGGCGCGAAAACGTGCGCGCGCGATGCCGGCCGCGTCGAGGGCGGATTCCAGCGCGGCGAGCGGCTCGTCGACGCCCTCGTTTGTCAGCCGGAACGTACCCCAGTGATGGCCGGCGACATAGGCCGCACCGCTCGCCACCATGCCCTGCACCGCCTCGTACGGGTTCTGGTGCTGCGGGCGCATGAACCAGCGCGGCTCATAGGCGCCGAAGGGCAGGTTGGCGAGGCGGATCGCGCCGTGTTTCTCGCGGATCGCCCGGTAGTTGATGCCCTGGTGAAAGCCGGTATCGCCGATATGGTAGATCTTGCCGCCCGGCGTTTCGATGAGGAAGGCCGCCCACAGCGCCATGCGACGATCGCCGAGCCCGCGGGCCGACCAGTGGTGGCAGGGTTCGCAATGGAGCGTCACACCGTCGGCGACCGGAATGTCGCCGCCCCAGTCCATGGTCGTCACGCGCCCTTCGCCGACAACCGGTCCGATGATCCTGTCATTGCCAAGCGGTGTGACGATGCGGCAATCGTCCCGCTCGGCCAGCGCCTTCAGCGTGGCAAGGTCGAGATGGTCGTAGTGGTTGTGCGTGACGAGCACGAGGTCGATCTTCGGCAGATCGGCAAGCTTTATGCCCGGCGGGTTGACGCGCTTCGGGCCGGCAAAGCCGATCGGGCTCGCGCGGTCGCTCCACACCGGGTCGGTCAGGATGTTGAGGCCGGCCGTCTGGATCAGCAGCGCGGCATGCCCTGCCATGGTGACGACGAGGCGCTCGCCATTGACCTGCGGCTCCGGCACGGCGAAGGGAAAGGGGCTTGGCCAGTCGAGCGGCCAGGTCGCCTGACCGCCACCCAGTTTCCACCGCATCAGCTCGAAGAAGCTGTTCGGCTCTTCCCCATTGGGATTGAAGAAATAGGTGCCGTCGAAATGATCGCTGACCGGGCCGTCATAATAGCGGTTGGCAGCCATGCTGCGGCCGGCGAAAGCTCCGCCGGCAAGCGTTGCCAGGGCACCAAGGCTCGACCATTTCAGGAACTTGCGACGGTTCATTGACAATACATAAGTCCTGCCAGGGGCCGTCGCAATGTGCCGCGCGGGCCTCGCGGAAATGTGACCGACGCCTCGCCTGCCGGCTGATCCTTGACTTTCCGGCCTCTTTGCTGTTTAAGCCGCGCATCTGCGACAAGTGAGACGACTTGAAGCCACCGACCGGGACCCATTGCGGTATAAACAGATCCCGGAGGTCAACACCCGACAGCGCGATGCGCCCTCGGGTGCTTTTTGGCTTTGCGTCTTGTTTTTGTCACTGATGGCACCGACGTTTCCGTTCCGTGCGGAAACAAGAAGGATGACGTGATGTTTGAAACACTCCAGGACCGCCTTGGCTCCATTCTGAATGGATTGACGGGCCGTGGCGCGCTTTCCGAGGCCGATGTCTCGGCGGCGCTGCGCGAGGTCCGCCGTGCGCTGCTCGAAGCGGACGTGGCGTTGGAAGTGGTGCGCTCCTTCACCGATGCGGTGCGCGAAAAGGCCGTCGGCGCGGAAATCCTGAAGTCGATCAAGCCCGGCCAGATGGTCGTCAAGCTCGTGCATGACGAGCTTGTCTCGATGCTCGGCTCCGAGGGCGTGTCGATCGATCTCAATGCGGCGGCTCCCGTCGTGATCATGATGGTCGGTCTGCAGGGCTCGGGCAAGACCACCACTTCGGGCAAGATCGCCAACCGGCTGAAGACGCGCGACAAGAAGAAGGTCCTGATGGCCTCGCTCGATACGCGCCGTCCGGCCGCGCAGGAGCAGTTGCGGCAGTTGGGCGTCCAGGCGGGCATCGATACGCTGCCCGTTATTGCCGGCCAGTCGCCGACCGACATCGCCTCGCGTGCCGTGCAGGCCGCAAAACTCGGCGGCCATGACGTCGTCATCCTCGACACTGCCGGCCGTACCCATATCGACGAACCGTTGATGATCGAGATGGCGGAGATCAAGCGGAAGTCCAATCCGCATGAAATCCTGCTCGTCGCCGACGCGCTGACCGGTCAGGACGCCGTCAACCTCGCCCGCAATTTCGACGAGCGCGTCGGCATTACCGGCCTCGTGCTGACCCGCATGGACGGCGATGGTCGCGGCGGTGCGGCGCTCTCGATGCGTGCCGTCACCGGCAAGCCGATCAAGCTGATCGGCGTCGGCGAAAAGATGGGCGAACTCGAAGAGTTCCATCCCCGCCGCGTCGCAGACCGCATCCTCGGCATGGGCGATATCGTTTCGCTCGTCGAGAAGGCGGCGGAGAATATCGACGCCGAGAAGGCGGCCGCCATGGCCGCCAAGATGGCCAAGGGCAAGTTCGACCTGAACGACCTCGCCGACCAGCTGGGCCAGATGCAGAAGATGGGCGGTATGGGCGGCATCATGGGAATGATGCCCGGCATAGCCGGCATGAAGGACAAGATGTCCGCCGCCGGTCTCGACGACAAGCTTTTCGGCCGCCAGATCGCCATCATCAATTCGATGACCAAGGCCGAGCGCGCCAACCCGGACATGCTCAAGCATTCCCGCAAGAAGCGCATCGCCGCCGGCTCCGGCACCGATGCCTCCGACATCAACAAGCTTCTCAAGATGCACCGCCAGATGGCGGACATGATGAAGATGATGGGCGGCAAGAAGGGCGGCGGCATGATGAAGCAGATGATGGGCGGCCTTGCCGGCAAGATGGGCCTCGGTGGCCTTGGCGGCGGCATGGGCGGCATGCCCGATCTGTCGAAGATGGATCCGAAGCAGCTCGAAGCGCTTGCCAAGCAGGCGGAAGCCGCCGGCATCAAGCCCGGCAGCATGCCGGGCCTGGGCGGCGGTGGTCTTCCCGGTCTCGGCGGGGGCCGTCTTCCGGGTCTTGGTGGCCTGCCGGGCCTTCCCGGCCTGCCGAAGAAGAAGTGAGGAATTGAGGCATGACGATCGATCCGACGGTCAAGCAGCAATTGGGGGAATACCGGCAGTCGATCGACAATATCGACGCTGCCCTTGTGCATATGCTCGCCGAGCGTTTCCGCTGCACCCAGGCGGTGGGCGTTCTGAAGGCCACGCATGAACTGCCGCCGGCCGACCCGGCGCGCGAGGAATACCAGATCGAGCGCCTTCGCCGCCTGGCGAAGGATGCCAATCTGGATCCGGATTTCGCGGAGAAGTTTTTGAACTTCATCATCCACGAGGTGATCCGGCACCACGAAGCCATTGCTGCTGAACACAGCGGCGCAAACCAGAATACCGCTTGAAACAAGCGGTCACCTACATCCAAGGAGAAATGACATGGCACTGAAAATTCGTCTCGCCCGCGGTGGCTCCAAGAAGCGTCCGTACTACCAGATCGTTGTTGCCGACGCCCGTTCGCCGCGCGATGGCCGCTTCCTGGAGAAGGTCGGTTCGTGGAACCCGATGCTCGGCAAGGAAGACGCGACCCGCGTCCAGATCGACGCCGACCGCATCAAGGAATGGCTCTCCAAGGGTGCTCAGCCGACCGACCGCGTTGCCCGCTTCCTCGATGAAGCCGGCGTCGTGAAGCGCGAAGCCCGCAACAACCCGGACAAGGCAAAGCCGGGCAAGAAGGCGCTCGAGCGCGCTGCCGAGAAGAAGCAGAAGGAAGAAGACGCCGCTGCTGCTGCCGCTGGCGAATAATTTTCCCTGACATCATCTTGAACGGGCGGCGTGTTCCATGCCGCCCGTTTTTATTTGCCCGTTTTTATTTGGACGAAGCTCAAGAACGTCGTAAAGCGTTTTCGCGTAGCTGAAGCCTCATCGAACGTTCGGAACCGAACCATGGCGAAACCGGAAAATCCTATCCTCATGGGCACCATCGGCGCGGCCCAGGGCCTGCGCGGCGAAGTCCGTGTGAAATCCTACACCATCGACCCGACGGCGATCGGTGACTACGGCCATCTGCACACCCAGGACGGCCGGTCCTTCGAGGTGCTGGAGGTGCGCGAGGCGAAGAACGTCGTCGTGGTACGCTTCCGCGGCATCAACGACCGCAACACGGCCGAGACGCTGAATGGCCTTGAGCTCTATATCGATCGCGACAACCTGCCGGACGAGGAACTGGACGAGGACGAGTTCTTCTATGCCGATCTCGAAGGCCTGGAGGCCGTCGACACGCAGGGCCGCAGCCACGGCACGGTGACCGGCATCTTCGATTTTGGTGCAGGTGATCTCCTGGAGCTCAAAGGTCCCGGCAAGCGTCCTGTGCTCATTCCGTTCTCCGAAGCTGCCGTGCTGGAAATCGATGTCGATGGCGGCCGCCTGGTGATCGACGCCTTTGCGGCCGGTCTCGAGGAAGAAGAAAAGGAAGGCCCCGGCAGCCGGCGGCGCCGCCCCCCCGAAGACGACGGGGAATGACGTGGCTTTCCGCGCCACCATCCTGACGCTCTACCCGGAAATGTTTCCGGGCCTCCTGGGCCAGTCGCTGTCCGGCAAGGCGCTGGATCGCGGCGACTGGGCGCTCGACTGCGTGCAGATCCGCGATTTCACGACCGACCGCCACCGCACCGTGGACGACACGCCGGCCGGCGGCGGTGCCGGCATGGTACTGAAGCCGGACGTTCTGGCGCGTGCCATCGATCATGCCTCCGAGGGCGACAGCCGCCCGCGGCTGCTGATGAGCCCGCGTGGGCTGCCGCTGACGCAGGCCCGCGTGCGCGAACTCGCTGCGGGCGAGGGCGTGATTGTGGTCTGCGGCCGTTTCGAGGGTGTCGACCAGCGCGTCATCGACGGGCGGCAACTCGAAGAAGTGTCGATCGGCGATTACATTCTCTCGGGCGGCGAGCCGGCGGCGATGATCCTGCTCGATGCCATCGTGCGCATCCTGCCGGGCGTGATGGGCAATGCGCTGTCCGGCGAGCATGAAAGTTTCGAGGGCGGGCTGCTGGAGCATCCGCACTATACGCGCCCGCAGGTCTGGGAAGGCCAGGAAATCCCCGGCGTGCTGACCTCCGGCCACCATGCGGCGATCGACAGATGGCGCCGCGAGGAGGCCGAGGCGCTGACGCGTGAGCGCCGGCCGGATCTTCTCGCTCAGCCCGTCACGAAATAATAGACCGTCAGCGCCGCACCGACAGCGACCACCAGGGCGCGGATGACCGGCTGCGGCACGCGTCGTGCTGCCCAGACACCGGACCAGCCGCCAAGTGCGCCGGCCGGCACCATGACGGCCGCCTGCGGCCAGCCGACCACATCGCCGCTGGCAAAGACGACGATCGCGACGGCGGCGATCACCACGGCCAGGAAATTCTTCAGCGCATTGAGCCGGTGGTAGTCGCCGCCTTTCGTGAGGCCGAGCACGGCGAGCATCATGATGCCCATGCCGGCGCCGAAGAAGCCGCCATAGATCGAGGTCGCAAACTGCCCGGCAAGGCCGAGCGGCGAAACCGGCGTTTCGGCATGCAGCGTCTTCGGCTTGAGATAGGGGCCGGCGGCGAAGATGACGGTCGCGGCGAACAGCAGCCAGGGCACCAGCGCGCGGAAGGACGGATTGTCGAGCGACAGCAGCAGCAGCGCTCCGCCAAGGCCGCCGACGAGGGAAATCACCCCGAGCAGTGCCGCTTCGCGCCAGTCCGCCCTGATCTCCTTGGCATAGGCAAGCGAAGAGGTAACATAGCCGGGAAACTGGGTGATCGAGGAGGTGGCATTGGCGACGATCGGCGGCAGGCCGGTCAGCGTCATCGCGCCGAAGGTGAGGAACGTGCCGCCGCCGGCAATGGCGTTCACCACGCCCGACAGGAAGCCGGCAACGAAAAGCAGTATGGCATCGGCTATGGACATGATACTCCCAGCGGCAGCGGCCGGGATGCCGTGCCGCTCCTCCCTTTTGGGTGATAGCGTGGCCGCAAGGGACCGGCAAGCGCCGAAAACCGGCTCTTCAAGGCGGATTCTTTCGGCCTCGGGGATGACAAGCCGGTTCGATTGGTGTATTGGCCCGCACGGATTTGGGATAACCCAGCCGACCTGCAAGCAAAGAATGGCGAATCCGCTCCGCCCGGCAACGGGCTAACCCAAGAGGCATGACCTCGCAAGGTGACCGTCGAGCGCTCTGGCTGTTTCAGAAGAACCAGAAGGTTTAGACCGATGAACATCATCCAGCAGCTCGAAGCCGAACAGGCCGCGAAGATCGAAGCCAAGCGCACGCTTCCGGAATTTTCCCCGGGCGACACGCTCCGCGTCAACGTCCGCGTGACGGAAGGTACCCGTACCCGCGTCCAGGCCTATGAAGGCGTGTGCATCGCCCGTTCGGGTGGCAGCATCAACGAGAGCTTCACCGTTCGCAAGATTTCCTACGGCGAAGGCGTCGAGCGCGTATTCCCGGTTTACTCGCCGCTCGTCGAAAGCGTCGAAGTCGTGCGTCGCGGCAAGGTCCGTCGCGCCAAGCTCTATTACCTGCGCGATCGTCGCGGCAAGTCGGCTCGTATCGTCGAGAACACCGGCACGCGCGCCCGCAGCCTGAACGACGCCGAGCGCGCCGCTGTTGCTGAAGAAAAGGCCCGTCTCGAGGCCGAGAAGATTGCAGCAGCCCAGGCACTCGCCGCTGAAAAGGCCGCAGCTGAAGCCGCCGAGAAGGCCGCTGCCGAAAAGGCAGCAGCAGAAGCTGCTGAAGCCGCAAAGGCTGCAGAGCCCGCCGCTGAATAATCAGCGCGGCATCTGATCGATCGAAGCCGTCGGCCTGTGCCGGCGGCTTTTTTCGTTTCTGCGGGTTTTACTGGCTTTTCGCGCCAAGTTCGGCGGCGATACGATGAACCTCGCCCTCGAGATTCTTGCCGGGGCAGGCGGTCTGGGCGAAATCCTTGTGGGTGCCGATGCGGTCGGCCGGAATGCCGTACTGTCTGGAAAGATCGCGGATCAGCGTCTTCAGCGCGGCCAGCTCCTCTGCCGTCGGTTTCTCATTCTCGAAATTGCCCTCCACGACGATCGTGATATGGCCGGCCGGATTGTACTTCGTGTTGGTATCACCGACGAAGCTGATCTGCCGGCCCTCGGCGATCTTGCCATCCACGGCGATGTAGAAGTGGTAGGGAATGTCGGCCCAGGGCTCCTTCGTGCGCCCGTCCGCAAGCTTGGATTTCGCCTGCGAAAAGGCCTGTAGCGACGTCATCTTCTTGACGATCGAAAGGCCGTGTTTGCTGCGCGTAGCGGTGTGGTGCACGGTAATGCGTGACGGCGTCTGCTTTTCCATCGCCAGCACCGGCTTGCGGGCGCCCCATTCGGCCCGGCTCATCACCTCAGCGGCGCCCGCTGAAGACGCCATCACGAACGAGGCGAGGAGAAGAAATGCCGGTCTTGTGATGCCCATCAGCGGATTTCCTTGATGTATGCGTCTCCCACAACCTGTTGCGCGTTGCCGAGTTCCCGCAGGGCCGTGCTTTTCTTGTAGGGACCCATCACCACGGAGTAGAGCCCGTCGGCAAGGCTTCGGTAGTTGTTCGTATCGATGATGGAGACGTCATAGCCCCGGTTTCGCATCAAGCCGGCGCGCTTGCGGGCCTTTTCCGCTTGGCCCTGCGGGAAGGAGCCGAGGATGACGAACCAGCCAGCCGAGACGCGCTGGGTCTCGAGCCCGGTATTTGCCTCGGGTTCCACATCCTCGTCCGTGTCCGGTACCTGCTTGACCTCCTCCACCTTCGCCTTGCTCGCGGCCTCTGTCTCAAGCTCCTCCACGAGCGCGCGCGCATAGTCGGCGTAGCGGCTGTCGGGAAATTTGCGCAGGAAGGCCTGGTGGATCTTCAGGCTGCGCAGGTCCTTGATGGCGTTCCATTCCTCAAGCGCGGGATCGACCTCGGCCTGAACGGAACCCCGGTTGTTTGTCTCGTCCGGCGTTTCCTTGGCCGTCTCGACGGGCGTAGCCTGACTGCCGCCAGGAAGAAGCACGATCTCGCCGGTGATCTGGTCGTAGAAGGCGGGTTGCTGCTTGCGGCCGACAGTCTTTGCCGTCGCCTCCACCTCGCTCTGTACGGCCTTGGCGAGCGCGATATGGCTCATGCCGGGCTTTTGCAGCAGCGGCAGCAGGGTGCGTGTAAAGATCGAATTGGGATTGGCGTCATTGTCGCCGAGCCGGTCGAGCGCTTCCTGCCCGGCGCCCGCCGACATCAGCACGAACGTGCCCGTCGGTGGTGCCACGACCTGAAGGCCACGCGTCGCGCCGACGCTCCGGCCACCTTTCGAGGCGAAGGGATTGTTGCGGCAGGCATCGAGCACGAAGAAGCTGACGGCGGCGCCTTTGCCCTGCACGCGCGCCAGGAGGTCGTCGACCACATGCGCCTCGTCGCGCACCAGGCCGGCATTGCTGGTATCGGGGATGTCGACCGGCAGCAGGATGTTCTGGCCGTCGATCGCCACGCCATGGCCGGCAAAGAAGAAGAAGGCCGTGTCACCGGGCGCGATGCGTTCGACGAAGTCGGCGAACTTCGCATTGATCTGGCGCCGGGTCAGGTTTTCGCCGAGATCGACGGCGAAATCGAGTTTGGCCAGCGACTGCGAGACGGCGCGTGCGTCGTTCACGGCCTTCTGGAGCTGCGGCACGGCCTCATAGGCGTCGTTGCCGATGACGAGCGCCACGCGTTTGGCCGCGGCAGGAACCGTGCCGAACAAAAGACAAGTCAGAATGATAAACAGATATCTCATGGAAGCCCCCCGGCCATGCCATCCACCAAGCCTACGCCCATGCTCTTCGCGCGAAAAGAGCAAAGGTGAAAGAAGCGCGCGGCTTGCCTAGCGAACAGTAACTGTGACAGTGTTCCGCCGCCACAATTCAGGAGCATAGTTGATGTTTTCCCGCCGCGCCGTCCTTGCAGGCCTTGCTGCCGTTGCCCTCATGCCCGCCGTCGCTTTCGCCTCGGACCTGCCGGACCTCGGCGGCAAGACGGTCGTCGTCGTGACGGAAAATGCCTATCCGCCGATCCAGTTCGTCGATCCCAAGACGGGCGAGCAGATCGGCTGGGAATATGATGCGATGAACGAGATCGCCAAGCGGTTGAACTTCAAGGTCGAGTACCAGAACACCTCGTGGGACGCGATGATCCAGGCCGTCTCCGACAACCAGTACAACATCGGCATGACCGGCATCACCATCAAGGACGATCGCAAGGAGAAGGTGGACTTCTCCGACCCCTATATGCGCTCGCAGCAGTTCATGCTGGTGCGTGCCGACGAGACGCGCTTCACCGATGCAAAATCCTTCGCAGCGCTGACGGACGGCCTGATCGCCGCGCAGCCTGGCACCTCGCCTTTCTACACCGCCGTCTATGAAATCCTCGACGGCAACGAGCAGAACCCGCGCATCAAGCTGTTCGAGACATTCGGCGCCACGGTGCAGGCGCTCCAGGGCGGTGATGTCGATCTCGTGCTGACCGACAGCGTTGCCGCCAAGGGGTATGTCGATGCTTCCAACGGCAAGCTGAAGGTCGTCGGTGATCCGCTCGGCACGGAAGACTTCGGCTTCATCTTCCCGAAGGGGTCTGATCTCGTCGCCCCCGTCAACGCGGCGATCGCCTCGCTCAAGGCGGATGGCACGCTCGACGCCCTCAACAAGAAGTGGTTCCTCGACTACAAGATGGGCCAGTAGCGGGC
Organism: Shinella sp. GW821-FHT11G07; assembly: GCF_058808115.1. Classification (NCBI taxonomy): domain Bacteria; kingdom Pseudomonadati; phylum Pseudomonadota; class Alphaproteobacteria; order Hyphomicrobiales; family Rhizobiaceae; genus Shinella; species Shinella sp. GW821-FHT11G07. The sequence goes on along the minus strand of NZ_JBXARJ010000005.1, from coordinate 172,543 downwards.
GGCCATGGCGCCCGTTTCTTCCGACGCGTCGAAGGGCGACTATCCCTGGTGGCTGGTCGCGCTCGGCGTGATCGCGCTGGCGCTTGCCGGCGTCATCGTCGCCAATGATCTCTACACCCAGGTGTTCAGCGTCGTGCTGAAGGGGCTGTGGGTCACGATCTTCGTGACCCTCGTCGCCTTCCTGCTCGCCACCATGCTCGGCCTCGGTGTCGCGCTGATGGCGCTGTCGGACAGCAAGGTGCTGCGCCAGATCGCCCGCTTCTACACGGAGGTGATCCGTGGCGTGCCGATCCTCGTGCTGTTGTTCTATATCGCCTTCGTCGGTGCGCCGGCGCTGGTGGCGGTGATCAACCTCGCGCTCTCGCCGCTTGTCGGTGCCGGCCTTGCCGAGCCGATGCAGGTGCGTGACCTCTCCTTGATGTGGCGGGCGATCTTCGCGCTGATGATCGGCTATTCCGCCTTCATCGCCGAGGTTTTTCGCGCCGGCATCCAGGCGGTCGACAAGGGGCAGATCGAAGCGGCCAAGGCGCTCGGCCTGTCGCGTTTCCAGCGCTTCCGGCTCGTCGTCTTCCCGCAGGCGGTGCGCGTCATCCTGCCGCCGCTCGGCAACGATTTCGTTGCGATGGTGAAGGACAGTTCGCTCGTCTCCGTGCTCGGCGTCGCCGACATCACGCAGATGGGCAAGGTCTACGCCTCCGGGTCCTTCCGGTTCTTCGAGACCTACTCCATCGTCGCCTATGTCTATCTCATCCTGACGATCGGCCTTTCGCTGGGCTTGCGCGCCCTGGAAAGGCGCCTGCGCCGCAACTGAGCTTACTCGCGGGCAAGAATGATCAGGCGGTCGGTGGGATCGAACGTGATCTTTTCCGACTTTGCCGGATTGACCACGACACCGCCCATGTTGCGCGGGTCGTGGCCCGGCGCATTGGCGCGGCTGTAGCCGAGCGCCACCTCGCCGCGGATGAGGGCGGCGAGGTTGACGGTGTAGAAATTCACCGGCCGGTCGATGGCAATGTAGTCGGTGACCGGTCGCATGTAGATTTCCGAGCCGTCCTCGTCGAGCAGCTCGTCAAAGATCTGCGCCATCAGTTCGTTTTCCGAGGCCTGCGCCAGCATCAGGCTCACCAGCTTGTTGCTGACGACGAAGTCGTCGGCGCGTGTGACGGCTGCGAGGTTGCGGTTGCGCACGTCGATCATCTCGCTGACGATGCCGATATGCTGGTTGGCGGCATCCGCGATCTTGCGCAACTGGAGCAGCGTCACCAGCGTGGCGGTGTCGGCCGGCTGTGCGGCCATGTGGTCGCTGTAGCCGAGCACCAGCACATGGTCGTAGGACGGCACGTCGAGCGCATCGAGTGCCGCGCGGTTCGACGTGTCGATCGCCGTGCAGCGAACCGTCAGGTTCTCCTGCAAATAGGAGAGCCCTGCGACCTCCGCCTCGAGATTGGGCGTGTTGGCGGCGATCATCAGCTCGGAGCCCGGCGAGACGTAGCGCGACAGCTCCTGCGTAATGATCGGCCCGCGCCGGTTCCAGCCAAGCAGCAGTGTGCGCTCCGGTCCCGGCTCGCGGTGGACGCGCGGCCGCACGATCTCACGGTCGACCTCGAATTCTCCCGTCCGGAGCTTGATCGTCGCATCGTCCTCGGCAATGAGGATTGCCCGTTCGCCGGCGAGGATGATGTGGTTCGTCGGCGGGTTGAGATGCACCACGCCGTCATTGTCGCAAAGGCCGATCAGCGTCGATGTCTCATAGGCCATGACGGCATTGCCGAACGACTTGCCGACAAGGGCCGGCTGTTCGACTGTGTAGATTTCCGAGCCGTCGAAATCGAGCAGTTCGGTATAGACCGCCGAAAGGCCGGCCTGCCGGCTGGAGCTGACGACGATGCGGGAGATCAGTTCATCGGCGAGCACCAGCTGAAGTTCCGAGCCGCCGACGATGCGGGCGACTTCGGCGTTCTTCTCGTCGCGGATCTCGGCGGCGATCCGGTAGGGCTCCTTGCGTCGGCCGGGATCGTTGACGAGGGCGAGCACGGTCTTGATGACCTCGGAATCGGCATAGTCGCTTTCCGGCGACAGCACGATGATCGAGCGCGACGCCTGCGGATTGACGATGTTGACGTCGTAGAGGTCGGTCGGGTCGCCGCTGCGGCAGATGATGCGGGTGCTGCCGAGGTCCTCGATCTTGTTGGCGATCTCGTCCTCCATCTCCACCTTGTCCTTGTTGGCCATGATGACGATGCGCGCATTGCGGCGGCTCTGGTTGGCAATGACGAGTTCGGAAATGACGTCGAAGATCGACGGCGACCAGTTGAAGATGATCGTGTGGTCTTTTTCGAGCACATGCGAGCGGCCCTTGCGCAGCTCGTCGAGCTTTTCGTCGAGGCCCGAGCTCAGCACGCCGATGAGGGCGGAGAACACGAAGATGCCGGCAACGGTGACGAAGAGCGAGACGCCGCGGAAACCCCAGCCGACATCGCCGCCCATGGCGCCTGCATCCATGGTGCGCATCAGCGATTCCCAGGCGCCTTCGATGAAGGAAACGGGTTCGCTGCCCTGCTGGGTAATGCCGGTTATCGCCAGGAACAGGCCGGCGACGACAATCACGACCAGCGAGATCACGGTCAGCCAGCCGATCAGCGCGATCGGCCCCGCCGCCATGCTCTTGTCGAACTGGTAGCGCAGGCGGTCCCGCCAGGTAATCGTCTTCATATTCTGTCCCCTTGACCGACCCTTAGCCGGATACGCCTATCGAGTGTCAAATATTCGGAGCCGGGGCAAGGAGGACGGGCGGATATTTTCGGAAACAGCGTGCGTGGCGGGGCAGCCACCAACTTGCCGAGCCTGCGAAAAATCGCTATATGCGGGACCATGGAATCCAAATTCGGATGCACGGAAAAGCATGTCGTCGTGCTGCAGGACCATAAGCGCCTGCCGGCACGCTTCTTTGCGCGTGTCTTCGGGGCGCTCACCAGCCGCCTAGCCTGATCGCTCTCGATCCTGCAAGCCCGTGTGCTTGCTGAATTCCTGTACCCTCAACATGCCAAGCGGATGAAGAGCTATGAGCGCACCCCGTACCCTCTATGACAAGATTTTCGACGATCATATCGTCTCCCGCCAGGAAGATGGCACCTGTCTTCTCTACATCGACCGTCACCTCGTTCACGAAGTGACGTCGCCGCAGGCTTTCGAAGGCCTGCGCATGGCCGGCCGCAAGGTTCGCGCACCGGAAAAGACGCTCGCCGTCGTCGATCACAACGTTCCCACCTCGCCGGATCGGGCGCAGGGCATCAAGAACGAGGAAAGCCGCATCCAGGTCGAGGCGCTTGCGACCAACGCCGCGGAATTCGGCGTCGAATACTATTCGGAAAAGGATGTCCGCCAGGGCATCGTGCACATCGTTGGTCCCGAGCAGGGTTTTACGCTGCCGGGCATGACCATCGTCTGCGGTGACAGCCACACCTCCACGCACGGCGCCTTCGGTGCACTGGCGCACGGCATTGGCACGTCGGAAGTGGAACACGTTCTGGCGACCCAGACGCTGATCCAGAAGAAGGCGAAGAACATGCTGGTGCGCGTCGACGGCCAGCTGCCGCCGGGCGTTACCGCCAAGGACATCATCCTCGCCATCATCGGCGAGATCGGCACGGCCGGCGGCACCGGCCACGTCATCGAATTCGCAGGCGAGGCCATCCGCTCGCTGTCGATGGAAGGCCGCATGACGATCTGCAACATGACGATCGAAGGCGGCGCTCGCGCCGGCCTCATCGCGCCCGACGAAAAGACCTTCGAATATATCAAGGGCAAGCCGCGCGCCCCGAAGGGCCAGGCGCTGGATATGGCGATCGACTATTGGAAGACGCTCTACACGGAAGAAGGCGCGCATTTCGACCGTGTGGTCGTGCTCGATGCCGCCAACCTGCCGCCGATCGTCTCCTGGGGTTCTTCGCCGGAAGACGTCGTTTCCGTGCAGGGCGTCGTGCCGAACCCGGACGAGATCGATGACGAGACCAAGCGTTCCTCCAAGTGGCGCGCGCTCGACTATATGGGTCTGAAGCCGGACACCAAGATCACCGACATCGCCATCGACCGTGTCTTCATCGGCTCCTGCACCAACGGCCGCATCGAAGACCTGCGTGCCGTCGCCGCCGTCGTCGAAGGCAAGCAGGTGGCGTCGACCGTCAGCGCCATGATCGTTCCGGGCTCGGGCCTCGTGAAGGAGCAGGCGGAGAGGGAAGGCCTCGACACGATCTTCAAGGCGGCCGGTTTCGACTGGCGCGAGCCGGGCTGCTCCATGTGCCTTGCCATGAACGACGACCGCCTGAAGCCGGGCGAGCGCTGCGCCTCGACCTCGAACCGCAACTTCGAAGGCCGCCAGGGATTCAAGGGCCGCACGCACCTCGTGTCGCCCGCCATGGCCGCCGCCGCCGCGATCGCCGGCCATTTCGTCGATATCCGCGAGTGGAACTGATCACGGCTTCATTGCCGTTGTGATACAAAGCCGGGAGCACGCTCCCGGCTTTTTCATTTGTAGGAGATCCCCATGAAACGCCTCCTCTTGTTGCGCCACGCCAAATCCGCTTGGCCGGAGGGCGTGGAAGATCACGATCGCCCCCTTGGCGACCGCGGCCACCGGGACGCGCCACGCATGGGCGCCTACATGGCCTCCGCCGGCCTCCAGCCGGATTTCGCGCTGGTCTCGTCGGCGCGGCGCACGCAGGAGACCTGGGCGCTTGTCGAACAGGCGTTTGCGAAGCCCTGCCCGTCCCGTACGGTGCCGTCGATTTATGAAGCCGAGCCGGCGGCCATTCGCGCGGCGATCCAGGCGGCACCGGAGGAGAGCAAAACGCTGCTCGTCATCGGCCACAATCCGGGTTTTGAGAATTTGGCCGCGCTCTTGGCGTCGGACGGCGATGGGGATGCGCTGGCTCGGCTGCGGACGAAATATCCGACGGCGGGGTTGGCGGTGATCGTCTTCGATGTCGAGCGTTGGGAGAATGCCGCCCCGGGAACCGGTCGGCTCGAAGGCTTCGTCACGCCGAAGACGTTGCCGTAAACGAAACGGGCGGCCGAAGCCGCCCGTCGCAGGATCAGAACGTTGCCGTCATCGGGTCCGGCCCGATGCGCTTGCCGTCCCTTTCGAGGCCGGCGAAGGTCGCCATGTCTTCGGCGTCGAGCTTGAAATCGAAGACCTTGAAGTTCTCCGCGATGCGCGACGGCGTCACCGATTTGGGAATGACCACCAGCCCGTTGTCGATGTGCCAGCGGGTGATGACCTGGGCGGGCGTGCGGCCGTGTTTGGCGGCGACCTTGGCGACGACAGGGTTTTCCAGCAGCGTGCCCTGGCCGAGCGGGCTCCAGGACTGGGTGATGATGCGGTGCTTGTCGTGGTAGGCCCGCGTCTCGGTCTGCGGGAAGTCCGGGTGCAGCTCGATCTGGTTGATGACTGGCGTGATGCCGGTCTCGTCGATCAGGCGCTGCAGGTGCGCGGGATAGAAGTTGGAAACGCCGATCGAGCGGGCGCGGCCTTCCTTCTGCAGCTGGATGAAGGCCTTCCAGGTATCGACATACTGGCCGCGGTGCGGTGCCGGCCAGTGGATGAGGTAGAGATCGACATAATCGGTGCCGAGCCGTTTCAGGCTGGCATCGAACGCCTTGAGCGTCTGCTCGTAGCCCTGGTCGGAGTTCCAGAGTTTCGTCGTGAGGAAGATTTCGGCACGGTCGACGCCGGATGTGCTGATACCCTCGCCGACACCCTGCTCGTTCTCATAGATCGCCGCCGTGTCGATGTGGCGATAACCGGTGGCGAGCGCTGCCTTGACCGCGGTCACGGCGGTGTCGTTCGGGGTCTGCCAGACGCCGAGGCCGACCTGGGGAATGCTGTTGCCGTCATGAAATGTGATTGTCGTTTGATCGCTCATCAGGATGTCTCCGTGAAAATGGACGGCGTGCTTGAACCCGAAGGTTTCCCGTGGCGCCTTGCAGCCTGGCGACGGTCGGGATGCATATAGGTCCGGCGGCGCGCTATTTCAGCGGCGCTCCGGCAGAAAATTCAGAGAACCCGCACGACCGTGCCGCGGCGCAGATGCGGCAGGATCAGCAGCATGTTCCGCCGGGAAACGGCGATGCAGCCGGCGGTTTGCGGGCGGTCCGGGTCGAAAAGATGAAAGAAGATCGCCGACCCGGCATTGCGGCGGCGCGCCGTGACGTTCCAGTCGAGCACGAGGCAGATATCGTAGAGCGTGTCCTCGCGCTGCATGTCTTCATGGCTCGGCTTGAAGGGCGCGCGGACCAGGCGATTGTAGTTTGGGTGGCCGGGATCGTCGCACCAGAGCATGGAGGGGCGGACGCGGCGAAGCGGCAGGGCTGTCTTCGGCTGGGCCAGCCGGTCTCCGCGCAGGAAGCCGGAGAGAAGCTGCATGGCGGCGATGGGCGTTGCGCCATCACCCTCGCGCTTGCGGCTGGTGCGCCCGGAGCGCCCGATGACGGCGGGGATGCGCAAGGAACCGACCTGCACGATCGCGCGGGTCTTGTTGCCCGGTGCAGGGCGCACGAGGACAGTCTTCACGCAATGTTTAGGAGAAGTGATCCGGCTCATCCATCCCTGCCATATTCGCGCCATGGGGCAATTTAACAGGCTAAGACACAGGCGCACCCGGAAGGCCATCCCTTCCATTTGAATTTTGGGCACAACTCCCTTACTTTCCAGGGGAATGCCGAGAGGTAAAGCATGACATCCCGCACGATCCTTCTTGTCGACGACGACAACGACCTCCGTGAAACGCTCGTCGAGCAGCTTTCGCTCTATGAGGAATTCACCACGCTCGAGGAAACCACGGCCGGCAAGGGCATCCAGGCGGCCCGCAGCAACCAGATCGATCTGCTGATCATGGATGTCGGCCTGCCGGACATGGATGGGCGCGAGGCGGTGAAGCTGCTGCGCAAGGGCGGCTTCAAGGCGCCGATCATCATGCTGACCGGGCACGATACCGATTCGGACACGATTCTCGGGCTCGAAGCCGGCGCCAACGACTATGTGACGAAGCCGTTCCGCTTCGCCGTGCTGCTCGCACGCATCCGCGCACAGCTGCGCCAGCACGAGAGCAGCGAAGACGCCACCTTCAGCGTCGGGCCCTACACGTTCAAGCCCGGCCAGAAGCTGCTGACGCTGGAAAACGGCCAGAAGATTCGGCTGACGGAAAAGGAGGCGGCGATCATCCGCTACCTCTACCGCGCCGACCAGAAGGTGGTGACGCGCGACGTGCTGCTGGAGGAAGTCTGGGGCTATAATTCCGGTGTGACGACCCACACGCTGGAGACCCACGTCTACCGCCTGCGCCAGAAGATCGAGCGCGACCCTTCCAATGCGGAGATTCTCGTGACAGAGAACGGCGGGTACAAGATCGTACCGTAATTCAAGAGGAGCGCCCGACGTGGCACTCGCTGACGACATCGCCCTTCTGTCCCGCGTGCCGCTCTTTGCGGGGCTTTCCGACGACAAGCTGCGGCTGATGGCCTTTGGTGCGGAGCGTCGCCGGCTGGTCGAGGGGCAGACGCTGTTTCGCGAGGGCACATCGGCCGATTGCGGCTTTGTCGTCGCTTACGGCGCCTTCGGCCTGACCTCGACACTGCGCGACGGCTCGACGCGCGACGAAGGCATGGCGGATGCCGGCACGCTTCTCTCCGAACTAGCCATGATTTCCGCGGTGGAGCGGAAGTATACGGCGGTCGCCATCGAGGACAGCGAGGTCATCCGCATCAACCGGCCGCTGTTCCGGCGCATGCTGGAGGAATATCCTGATGTCGCCGTGCTCGTCGATGCGCGCATCCGCGAAAATCTTTCAGCGATGATTACCCAAATGCGCGGCCTCGCCCGCCGCTTCGCTTGAGCTCTTCCAGCGCAATTCCGAGCTCAAACCCGCTGCGCACTTTTGCTGGAATTGCTTTTAAAAATCGAACTCGGCAATGACCGGCACGTGGTCCGACGGCCGCTCCCAGCCGCGCGCCTCGCGGATCACCTTGATGTCGGTAAGGTGCGGATCGAGGTCGGCGGAGGACCAGATGTGGTCGAGGCGGCGGCCCTTGTTGGCAGCCTGCCAGTCGGCGGAGCGGTAGCTCCACCACGTATAGAGCTTTTCCTCGGCCGGCACCTTGCGGCGCATCAGATCGACCCAGGCGCCCTTCGTCATCACGTCCGTCAGGCCTTCGGTCTCGATCGGCGTGTGGCTGACGATCTTCAGGAGCTGCTTGTGCGACCAGACGTCGTGCTCCAGCGGTGCGATGTTGAGGTCGCCGACGAGGATCGAGGAAATGCCGGCCTCGGCCTCGGCATGCAGCAGCTTCATCTCTTCGATGAAATCAAGCTTGTGGCCGAATTTCGTGTTGATCGTGCGGTCCGGCTCGTCGCCGCCGGCCGGCACATAGAAATTGTGCAGGCGGATCGACTTGCCCCGGTGATGGAAGAGCACCGAGACGTGGCGCGCATCACCGACACCGCAATAGTCACGCCGCTCGACGATCTCGGTCAGCGGCAGGCGGGAGATGGTGGCAACGCCGTGATAGCCCTTCTGGCCGTGAATGACGATGTGCTCGTAGCCGAGCGCCTTCAATGGCTTGGAGGGGAAGAGGTCGTTCGGGCATTTGGTTTCCTGCAGGCACAGAATGTCCGGCGCGAACGTCTTCAGGAAATGTTCGACGAGCGGCATGCGCAGCCGCACGGAGTTGATGTTCCACGTCGCGATCGAAAGTGCCATGCTCAAACCCTCAAAAACACCCGGCCCGTTCTCACGGGCCGGTCGGGGCGTCTTAGCGCATGCGGATCGAAACGGAAACGGTTTTGGCGCGCTTACTTCGTTCCGCGGTTGCGGATTTCGTCGTAGGGGATCGAGAACACCTTGTCGTCGAGCGGAACGCCGGTCTTCACGTTGAAGATCATCACGGAAGTGTCCTTGCCCTGCGCATCGGTGATCGTCCACTGGCGCAGGTCATAGGTCTTCGGGTCGAACATCATGGTGATGGTCGAATCGCCGAACATGTTGCGGTCGCCCAGCACGATGGTCGTCAGGTCCGCCTCTTCCTTGACGTTGCGCACCATCTTGGCGGACAGGTCGATCTTGTTGCCGAGCAGCAGGTTCAGCGGCGTCTTGGAGAGCGGGTAGATGTCCCAGGTCTTGAGCTTGCGGTTGCCGATGACGACCGACTTGCCGTCGGCGATCACGCGCATCGGCGAGGGGTCTTCATAGTTGAAGCGGATCTTTCCCGGGCGGTCGATGAAGAACTTGCCGCCGGTCTGTTCACCGCGCGGGCCGAACTGCACGAACTCGCCCATCATGGTCTTCACGGACGAAAAATGGTCGGCGATCTTTTGTGCGGTGGCACTTGCCTGCGCCGACGCCTCGACGGGCGAAAGCACCGAAAGGCCGGCGGCAAGCGTGAAGGCCATCAGGCAGGTAAAACCGCGGCGCGTCAGCGTTCCGGTCGCGCGGCCGTTCTCGGATCGGGTCATGTCGGTCTCCTTCATGGGCATGTCATGCGAGCCAAACGCGGCGCCATGATGGCATCGGCCCACATCGCGGGACGTGAGGATTGGAACGCCGTTCGAGGCGCTCCGTTCCCGGTTATCGTCCCGATATTTCGTCTTCCGTCGGCACGAGGATCTCGCGCTTGCCGGCGTGGTTTGCGGGGCCGATCAGCCCCTCCTTCTCCATGCGCTCGATCAGCGAGGCGGCGCGGTTGTAGCCGATGCCGAGACGGCGCTGGATGTAGGATGTCGAGGCCTTGCCGTCACGCAGCACCACGGCCACCGCCTGGTCGTACGGATCGTCCGAATCGTCGAGATTGGCAGTGCCGGCGGGACCATGCCCGTCATCGCCGTCCTCGTCGTCATCGGCAGTGATCGCGTCGAGATATTGCGGCGCGCCCTGCGTCTTCAGGTGCGCCACGACAGCTTCCACCTCGCCGTCCGAGACGAAGGGGCCGTGCACGCGCTGGATGCGCCCGCCGCCGGCCATGTAGAGCATATCGCCCATGCCGAGCAGCTGTTCGGCGCCCTGTTCGCCCAGAATGGTGCGGCTGTCGATCTTCGAGGTCACCTGGAAGGAGATGCGGGTGGGGAAGTTCGCCTTGATCGTGCCGGTGATGACGTCGACCGAAGGACGCTGCGTCGCCATGATGACGTGGATGCCGGCGGCACGCGCCATCTGGGCAAGCCGCTGGACGGCGCCTTCGATGTCCTTGCCGGCGACCATCATCAGGTCGGCCATTTCGTCGATGATGACGACGATATAGGGCATCGGTTGGAGATCGAATTCCTCCGTCTCGTACATCGCTTCGCCGGTCTGGCGGTCGAAACCGGTCTGCACGGTGCGGCTGATCTGCTCGCCCTTGGCCAGCGCCTGCTCGACGCGGCTGTTGAAGCCGTCGATGTTGCGCACGCCGATCTTCGACATCTTCTTGTAGCGCTCCTCCATCTCGCGAACCGTCCATTTGAGGGCGACGACGGCCTTCTTCGGATCGGTGACGACGGGAGAGAGCAGGTGCGGGATGCCGTCATAGACGGAAAGTTCCAGCATCTTCGGGTCGATCATGATCAGCCGGCACTGTTCCGGCCTCAACCGGTAGAGCAGCGACAGGATCATGGTGTTGATGGCGACCGACTTGCCCGAGCCGGTGGTGCCGGCGACGAGCAGGTGGGGCATCTTGGCGATATCGGTAATGACCGGCTCGCCGCCGATCGTCTTGCCGAGCGCCATGGCGAGTTTCGTCTTGCTGGTCTCGAAATCGCGGCTGGCGATGAGTTCGCGAAGATAGACGGTTTCGCGGGTCTGGTTCGGCAGCTCGATGCCGATGGCGTTGCGGCCCGGCACGACGGCGACACGGGCGGCGATCGCGCTCATCGAGCGGGCGATGTCGTCGGCAAGGCCGATGACGCGCGACGACTTGATGCCGGGTGCGGGTTCCAGTTCGTAAAGCGTCACGACCGGGCCGGGGCGGACATGGATGATCTCGCCCTTGACGCCGAAATCCTCCAGCACGCCTTCCAGCATGCGGGCATTCTGCTCCAGCGCGTCGGCGGACAGCGTGGTGTCGCGCACCTGGCCGCGCGGTTCGGCGAGCAGATGGATTGGAGGCAGGGCAAAGCCGTCCGGGCCGACGAAGGAGGTCTGCGCCTCGCGCTCGATGCGCTGGCCGGGTTTCGGGCGAGCGGCGGGCGGTGCCACGCGGGCCGTTGTGGCGGGCGCTGTCTGCCGGGGCGGCGCACGGCGTGGCGCCCAGTCGGCAGCGATGTCGTCGGAATCGTCGTCCGAGAGGATGCCGCTCGGACGGACGAGCGGCTCGTCCATGTCGAAGGGCACATCGTCATCGTCGGTGGCCATCGGGGGGGCGGCGACCACGCGGCGGCCGTCCAGCGAGGGTTCGACGCGCTCGGTGGCGCGGGCCGGCGTGCGGGCCCGTGCCGGTTCGTTCAGCGTGCCGAATTCGTCCTCGTTGAAATCGTAGGGCTGCTCGATGCCGCGCGCCCTGCGGCGCTGGTTGCCGAGGCCGAAGAGGCGGCGCATGCGGGCGTGGCCGGTGTACCAGGCGTGGGTCATCGCGCCGGCGAGAACGGTGAGCGGACCTTCCCGCTCGTCGTCGTCATCCTCGTTGCCCTCGGCAATGGTGCGGGCCCGGCTCGCCGTCGGGACGGGAGCGAAATCCTCCTCGTCGTCGATCGAGACGGAGCCGATCAGGCCCGCGCTGAACACCATCGACCAGGCGGCGGGGATGGCGATGATTCCGCCGAGGATGCTCGCAAACACGCCGGTCGGGTAAGCGCCGGTGAAGAGGGCGGGGAAGCGCAAGATCATGTCGCCGAAGACGCCGCCAAGCCCGGTCGGCAGCGGCCAGGTAACGGGGGCGGGCACGCAGGAGAGGGCGGCGGACGCGAGGATCGCGCCGCCGAGCCACGCGCCGGCGCGCTGCGGCACGCGGTTGAAGCGCCGGCCGCTGATCAGCGCCAGGCCCCAGGCGACGACCGGCAACAGTGCGATCACGCTCGCAAGCCCGAAGAACTGCATGAAAAGGTCGGCGAAGACGGCACCGGAATATCCGAGGATGTTGGCCGGCGTGCCGCCCGAGGCATAGGAGAGGCTGGGGTCCGCGACGTTCCAGGTGGAGAGCGCTGCAATGGCGAGGGCGAGACCGAGGAAGACGCAGAGCCCGAACAGGATCTGCGTCTGTCGCCAGACGAATGCTGACAGAACGAAACGGTCGTGACGGTTATCCAGTCCTGCCGAAATGCTTCTGCTCATGGGGTACAGTCCGTGTTCACGCCAAGGAATATCGCATCATTTCCGCGCGATTCGCGGAGGTGCCTGACTGTGAACCCTACGAAGGAAGCCTTAATGGCGCGTTAACCATGCGCCGCCCGAAGCCATATGGGACCGTGCTTTCGGCGCAGAAACGAAAAGGGCCCGGACTTTGGGTCCGGGCCAAGGGCGGCATAGTTTCCTATGGCCGCGACGGGATCGTGGCGGCGGCTGGCAGGAGCAATTCCGCTTTTCTTCGAGCCGCGAAAATGCTCCTGCCCTTGGTTCTTACGCAGTTCCGGACGCAAAACCGCTGCGCACTTTTGCTGGAGCTGCTTTAGCCGCCGCGAACTTTTTACGAGTGGTAAGCCGCTTCGCCGTGGGACGACAGGTCGAGACCTTCGCGCTCGGCTTCGACGGAGACGCGCAGACCGACGACCATGTCGACGATCTTGTAGAGGATCGCCGAGACGACGCCGCACCAGACGATGGTGATGAGAACGGCGACGATCTGGGTATAGGTCTGGGAGACGATGGAGAAGTCTGCTGCACCGGTGCCGCCGAGGCTCGGTGCGGTGAAGATGCCGGTGCCGACAGCGCCGATGATGCCGCCGATGCCGTGAACGCCGAAGACGTCAGCCGTGTCGTCGAAGCCGAACTTGTTCTTCACCGTGGAGACGAAGAAGTAGCAGACCGGCGAGGCGATGAGGCCAAGCACGATGGCGCCGATCGGACCGACCGAGCCGGCAGCCGGGGTGATGACGACGAGGCCGGCGATCATGCCCGAGGCAGCACCCAGCATCGAGGCCTTGCCGCGGGTGAAGTTCTCCGCCAGGCACCAGGCAACGATCGCGCCGGCGGTTGCGAGGAAGGTGTTGATCGTGGCGAGCACTGCACCGCCCGAAGCTTCGAGGTTGGAGCCGGCATTGAAGCCGAACCAGCCGAACCAGAGCATCGCGGCACCGACGAGCGTGAGCGTCATCGAGTGCGGGGCCATCATGTCCTTGCCGAAGCCGGTACGCTTGCCGACCATGATCGCGCCGATAAGGCCCGCAACACCGGCATTGATGTGAACGACCGTGCCGCCGGCGAAGTCGAGAGCGCCCATGCCGAAGATCAGGCCATTGGCGTCCCAGACCATGTGAGCGATCGGGAAGTAGACGAAGGTTGCCCAGAGCACGGTGAACAGAATCACGGCCGAGAACTTGATGCGCTCCGCGAAGGCGCCGACGATGAGGGCCGGCGTGATGGCGGCGAACGTCATCTGGAAGGCGATGAAGGCATATTCATAGATCACGACGCCATCCGTGAAGGTGGCCGACGTGCTGTCGATCGTGACGCCCGACAGGAAGAGCTTTCCGAAGCCACCGAAATAGGCGCTCGTCGAGCCGCCGAAGGCGAACGAATAGCCATAGACGACCCAGACGATCATCATGACGGCGCCGACGACCGTGCACTGCATCAGCACGGACAGCATGTTCTTGGCGCGCACCAGGCCGCCGTAGAACAGGCCGAGGCCCGGGACGAGCATGAACAGGACGAGGATGGTGGCGAGATACATGAAGGCGGTGTCGGCCTTGTCCGGAACCGGCGCCGCGGCAGCGGCTTCGGTGGCAGCTGGTGCTGCTTCCTGCGCGAAGGCGACAACGGGCGCAAACATGGCCGTCGTGGCGGCAGCCACGCGGGAAAGGGTATGAGAAAACTTGAATGACGACATTGTAAATAGGCTCCCTGAAAGGCCGTTTGCTTAAAGCGCTTCGGAATCGGTTTCGCCGGTGCGGATGCGCACGGCGTGATCGATGGAGTAGACAAAGATCTTGCCGTCGCCGATCTGGCCGGTCTTGGCGGCAACGGTGATCGCTTCGACGGCGGTGTCGACGATATCGCTCGGCACGGCGATCTCGATCTTCAGTTTCGGCAGGAAGCTCACGGCATATTCGGTGCCGCGGTAGATTTCCGTGTGTCCCTTCTGGCGTCCGTAACCCTTCACCTCGGTCACCGTCAGGCCCTGGATGCCAACGGCGGTGAGGGCTTCGCGCACCTCATCGAGTTTGAACGGCTTGATAATGGCCATTACGATTTTCATCTGGTTCCCATCCTTCGTGCTTGTCCCCCAGCCGGGGCCATCTCTCCTTGCCGCGGCAAACGCAACGACTGGGAACTACACATTCAAGGGGCGTGCCAGATTCGAACGGATCGAAAATGATCCGCTAAGGTTATGAATTTAAATCGATAAAAATCGCACCAATGTTGCGGTGCAAAAAATCATCACCGCAAATGGTCAAAAAATAGGCGTTAATAGACTTATGAGTAAAAATTACTCAGTTGCCTTTTTCCGAATCAGCCCTTCCTGGGCGACGGAGGCAATGAGGGTGCCGGAACGGGTGAAAATTGCGCCACGGGTCATGCCGCGGCCGCCAAATGCCGAAGGACTGTCCTGGCTGTAGAGCAGCCAGTCGTCGAGAACGGGCGGCCGGTGGAACCACATGGCATGGTCGAGGCTCGCCACCTGCAGCGAGCGATCGAGCACCGAAGTGCCGTGCGCAAAGAGCGACGTGTCGAGCAGCGTCATGTCGGAGAGATAGGCGAGCACGGCTGCCTGGAGGTGGCGTTCCGCCGGCACCGGCCCGGTGGTGCGCACCCAGATGTTCTGGCTGGGCTCCAGCTTGTCGCGCGAGAAATAGTGGGTGAGCGAGACGGGGCGTAATTCGATCGGTCGCGGGCGCTCCCAATAGGCGCGGATATGCGATGGCGCCTGCGTCATGAACTGCGCCTTCAGGTCCGCCTCGCCGAGCAATTCCTCCGGCGGCGGCACTTTCGGCATGGGGGCCTGGTGCTCAAAACCATCCTCGTCGTCCTGGAAGGACACCGTCATGAAATAGATCGGCTTGCCGTGCTGGATGGCGACGACGCGGCGCGTCGCGAAGGAACCGCCGTCGCGGATGTTTTCGACATCGTACAGAATCGGCACGGCGGGATCGCCCGGCCGCACGAAATAGGCATGCAGTGAATGCACGAAGCGGCCCGGTTCTTCCACGGTTCGCGTCGCCGCCACCAGCGCCTGGCCGATCACCTGCCCGCCGAAGACACGTTGCCAGCCGACCTGCGGGCTCTTGCCGCGAAACAGCCGGATCTCCAGCCGTTCCAGGTCGAGCGTCTCCAGAAGGGCATCCATGGCGGGGTTTTGTGCAGGTTGGCGCGACATTTGGACGTGGCTCCCAAGGGTGGCCCAAGGTAGGAAAGCGGGCCTTCTTCCTCTATATAGAGCAAAAGCAGACCTCAAGCGTCCAGGAGAACGCCATGCCCGAAGCCCCCATGCTCGACGTCCTTGTCGCCGGCGGTGGTTATGTCGGCCTGTCGCTGGCCGTCGCAATCAAGAAAGCCGCGCCGCACCTCGCCGTCGAAGTCGTCGACGGCGCGCCGGAGCATGTCTGGCAGAAGGACGAGCGCGCCTCGGCGATCGTTGCCGCCGCGCGCAACCTGCTTGACGTGCTTGGTGTGTGGAACGAGATCGCGCCGGAAGCTGAACCCATCCGCCGCATGGTCATCACTGATTCGCGCACGGCCGATCCGGTGCGCCCGGTCTTCCTCACCTTCGAGGGAACCGGCTCCGGCGACGATGGCCAGCCCTTCGCCCATATGGTGCCGAACCGCGCCATGACCGGCAGCCTGCTGCGCCAGGCCGAAACCCTCGGCGTGGCCGTGCGCTGGGCGACCTCGGCAGACGGGTTTGCCACCGGCCAGCACGCCACGGCGGTCCGTCTTTCGGACGGCTCCGAACGCCAGACCCGGCTGCTCGTCGCCTGCGATGGCGTGCGCTCGAAGCTGCGCGACATGGCCGGCATCAAGACCGTGCGCTTCGACTACGGCCAGTCCGGCATCGTCACGACGGTCGAGCACGAGCGCCCGCATGATGGCACGGCAGAAGAACACTTTTTGCCCGCCGGCCCCTTCGCGACGCTGCCGCTCACCGGCAACCGTTCCTCGCTCGTCTGGACCGAGCGCACGGAAGACGCGCGCCGCCTCGTCGAAAGCGACGACCTGGTCTTCGAGGAAGAACTGGAGCGCCGCTTCGGCCACAAGCTCGGCAGCCTGAAGGTCGTCGGCGGCCGCCGCGCTTTTCCGCTCGGCCTGACGCTTGCCCGCGCCTTTGTCGCACCGCGTTTTGCGCTTGCCGGCGACGCGGCGCATGGCATTCACCCGATTTCCGGCCAGGGCCTCAACCTTGGCTTCAAGGACGTGGCGGCGCTTGCCGAGACGATCGTCGAGGCCGACCGTCTCGGCCTCGATATCGGCGCGATCTCCGTGCTGGAGCGTTACGAAACCTGGCGCCGCTTCGATACGGTGCGCATGGGCATCACCACGGATGTGCTGAACCGCTTGTTCTCCAACGATGCCACGCCGCTGCGCGTGCTGCGCGATGTCGGCCTCGGTGTCGTCGATCGCCTGCCGGGCCTCAAATCCTTCTTCATCCGCCAGGCGGAAGGCACGTCCGGCGGCGGTCATCCGCGTATGCTGGTCGGCCAGCGGATCTGATTCGCGGTGAACCTCTAAACGCGCATCCCACCCCTCTGCGTCATCCTCGGGCTTGACCCGAGGATCTACAATCTCCAGGCATGCCGTGCTGCGTGGATCCTCGGGTCAAGCCCGAGGATGACGACCGAGGGTGCCGTGCCCCCGGACAACTGCTCGGTACTCCGCCCTCAATCCTTGATTTCGCGTGCCTCGGAAATCAGCATGATCGGGATCCCGTCGCGGATCGGATAGGCGAGCTTTGCCTTTTCCGAAATCAGTTCGCCGGTTGCCGCATTGTAGCTTAGCCGACCCTTGGTCAGCGGGCAGACGAGCAGTTCGAGCAGCTTGGGGTCGACCTGGCTGGTGCTGGCATTCATTGCTGGCGTCCTATTGCAGCATCGTGTCGACATCGCCGTAGCTGCGTGCCAGCACGATCTCGGTGATGGCGATGAGCGTTTCCGCGCGGGTCTTGAGATCAGGCGCCTCCAGCAGGGCCTGTTTCTCCGCCGGCCCGTAGGGCGACATCATCGCCATGGAATTGACGAGCGTCGTGTTGCTGGCGCGCTCCACGCTTTCCCAGTCGGCTTCCAACTTGTTGGCATCGAGATAGGCTTTGAAGGCGGCGAGCAAGGCGTCGCGGTCGACGCTCGTTTCGTCGTCCTGCGCGGTCAGATCGGCGATGAAGGGGGCGATGCGGAAGTTGCGGTAGGATTTGCTGCCGCGCACCTCCTCCAGCAGGCGATAACGGCACACGCCGGTCAGCGAAACGATGTAGCGCCCGTCGCCGGTCTCGGCAAACGAGGTGATCCGGCCAATACAGCCGACCTGGCAGAGCGCCGGCGTTTCGCTTGCGGTGTCATCGGCGCGGTGGTCGCCAAAGACCGGCTGCACCATGCCGATCAGCCGGTGCGTGGCGAGCGCATCGTCAAGCATGGAGAGATAACGCGGCTCGAAGATGTTGAGCGGCAATTGCCCGCCGGGCAGCAGCAGGGCGCCCGTCAGCGGAAAGACGGGGATGGCCTCGGGCAGGTCCGCCGGCTTCAGATAACGCGCATTTCCCACATGCATGGCATTGCCTTCCCATTCCCGGTCGGTCCGCGGCGCGGTGAAAATCTCCCGCCCCTCGTCCTCGCGCCTCCTCCCGAATGTGGGGTAGGTGCGGCATTTCTCAAGGGAGGCCGCACCGTTCCACGGAAAAATGCCTCAGGAAAACAGGATCGCCGACAGCTTGCGACGGGCGGCCATCGTTGCCGGATCCTTCGGTCCCCAGATGTCGAAGAACTGCAAAAGCTCGCGGCGGGCACCGTCGTCGTCGAAGGTGCGGTCGCGCTTCATGATGTGCAGCAGATGGTCGGCCGCCGCCTGGCGGTCGCCCTCGACATTGCGGATTTTCGCAAGATTGAGCCGCGCGGCATGGTTATCGGGGTCGAGCGCCAGCGCCTGTTCAAGGGCAGCCGGGTCGCCGAGCTTGCGCGCTTCTTCGATCTGGTCGAGTTTTTTCAGCACGGCCACGACGGCCGGATCGGCCGCTACGGCGTCCGGCAGGTCGCTGAGTGCCTGGCGGGCACTCTCCGGCTGGCCGACGGCGATCATGCAGTCGGCAATGCCGGCAAGAGCGGCCGCATTTTCCGGATCGGCCTGCAGCAAAGTGCTGTAGAGATCGGCCGCACCGTCGAGATCGCCTGCGTCGAACAACGTCTTCGCTTCGGCGAGCAGTGCCTCGATCTCGGCCTTCTCGTCAGCGCCCGCGGGGCCGGCGATCTTGTCGATGAACTGGCGCACCTGGCTTTCCGGCACGGCGCCCATGAAGCCATCGGCCGGCCGTCCGTTGACGAAGGCGACGACGGCGGGGATCGACTGGATGCCGAGCTGGCCGGGAATGGAGGGATGGTCGTCGATGTTGAGCTTGACGAGCTTCACCCGGCCCGCACTTTCGCGCACGACCTTCTCGATAATCGGCTGGAGTTGTTTGCACGGGCCGCACCAGGGCGCCCAGAAATCGACGAGAACGGGCTGCTGGCGCGAGGCTTCCAGCACGTCGCGCGTGAAATTCGCGGTCGTCGTGTCCTTGATCAGGTCATCCGCCGCCGGTGCCGCGCCGCCATAGTTCGCCGAAACGTTCATCTGCCCGCCATAGGACGATGCATAGGGGTTGTCGCCTGCACTCATGGGTCTCTCCTGTGGCGCGAACCGCGCGCCTTCATTCGTCGTCGCTGCGCCCAAAATCGTATGTCAGGACGTGACTTTCAAGACAAGCGGCTCGTGTCCGGTCGCTTCGATAAAGCGCAACAGATCCTTCGAGCCGATCGAGGTCGTCGCATCGTTGCGCAGCGGATGCCCATTGATCGTGTCGTAGGCCATCAGGTCGGCGTCGATGATGATCTTCACCTTGTTCGCGACATCGTTGATCACGCCGAAAGCGGTGACCGCGCCCGGGATGACGCCGAGATATTCCATCAACTTTTCCGGCCTACCGAAGGAGACGCGGCTTGCCGCACCGATCACGCTGTGGATGGTCTTGAGGTCGACCGTTGCATGCTCCTCGACCGTCATCAGGAAATAATTGTCCTTCTTGTCCTTCACGAAAAGGTTCTTCGTGTGGCCGCCGGGGATTTCGTCGCGCAGCGCCACCGATTCGGCGACGGTGAAGACCGGCGCGTGTTCCTTCGTGCTGTGGGCGATGCCGAGCCCATCGAGAAACTGAAAGAGGTCCTTGTCGGTCTTCGGCTGCGTGTCGGTCATTCTTGTCTTCCCGGCATGAATTGCTCCTGCCCGCTGATAGGGCTTCGGCAGCCCCAGCGCAACCGCCCGGAAAACCGGCGCTTTGAAAGTCGCCACGATTTTTTCTGCAAAATCCGACATTTCTCTGTTGCATTTAAAAAGGCCTTGGGCCATATAGCGCCCGTCGCCGCAACGCAGCAGCGACCTTCGGCCAACCACTACCCCAGGCCGACGATGATGAGCGGGTGTAGCTCAGGGGTAGAGCACAACCTTGCCAAGGTTGGGGTCGGGCGTTCGAATCGCCTCACCCGCTCCAATTCTTCCAGACCTTCAAAGCCTCGGTTCGCCGGGGCTTTTGTGCGTTTGGACAGTCGGAATCTCGGGCGGTGGATGAGGTGAAATGGCGCGCGGTTGCCATCGGGTGACGAGGTGGGACGCACAACCGTAGCGCACGACCCTCGGTAAATCGGCTCCAAGGACCAATTTGACGGCGTCTTGCGTCAATCGAGTGTTTCGCTAGCGCCCAGCTGCGGGAAGCCGTCGCAATTACGGGCGGCGAACCCGCAATTCCTTGGCCGGTAAATCCGCTTGTAGTTGCCTTCGATCGCTCTCAGCCTTTGCTTTTTCTGGTGCTCTCTCATTTGCGGGGAGATGGACTGGCGCATTTCCGCGTGCGAGCGCGATGGTGCGCTTGCCGCGCAGCCGGAGACGCCGAGGCTTATGGCGAGAAGGACGGCCGCAGTGGCTGGCTTGAACTTGGCGTTCGACATGTTTCACTCCAGATTTTCCTGGCGACTGCGCTGTTTGGTGCCTCGTCCCGATTGTTCCAGCGCCACAATTTTGCCCTCGAATGGCACCCTTGCGAACACTTTAACTTAAAATGCCCTTAACCATCCACCCTACATCTTGGCATCCGCTGGATGACTCCAGAATGAAGGCGGCGCTCAGCGGCGGTTCAGGTCACTGGCTCTATCCAATGCAGCGAACGCTGGGTTCGTTTCGAAATCGAGGAAATTCCATGAAAACCGCAGGTCTCTTGCTCGCATCTCTTCTTCTCGCGTCGGCTGCACATGCGGACGACATCTCGCTTGGCGTGCCCGGATATGGCGGAAGTGGCTGCCCGTCCGACAGCGTCTCGGCAACGATCAGCCCCGATGGCAAGGCACTCAGCCTTCTGTTCGACAACTACGTGGTCGAAGCCGGCGGCGATACCGGCAAGAGCTTCGACCGCAAGACCTGCAACGTGGCGATTCCCGTTCATGTGCCGCAGGGTCGCAGCGTCTCGGTTCTCGCCATCGATTATCGCGGCTTCAACCAGCTTCCGCGCGGCGCGCGCTCGCAGTTTAACGTGGAATATTTCTTTGCGGGAACCCGCGGCCCGTCGTTCACGAAGACCTTCAACGGCCCGACGGAGAAGGATTACCTGATCACCAACAAGCTGGTTGCCGATTCGCTGATCTGGTCAGCATGCGGCGAGGATGTGAACCTCAGGACCAACTCCAGCATCCGCGTCAACACCACGCGTAAGCAGGAAGCCATGGCGACGGTGGATACGCAGGACGTCAAAGCCGCCATCGTCTATAGCCTGCAATGGCGCAAGTGCCGCTAACGGATGACTCCCGGGGTAGCGTTTGGCGCTGCCCCCATTCTTCAGGAATTTTGTAGATGCGTATTCCGGCTCGTTTCGCGCTTGTCGCGCTCGCCTTGGCGCCACTGCCGACTGTGGCCCTGGCGGCAGACGGCTGTGCGGATGGCACGTTCTCCCGTGTGCAATCGCCCGACGGGAACGCGACGAGCTTCCTCTTCGACGACTTCTCGGTGACCGCGGGTGGGGCCTCCGGTGTGCGGCGCGCCATGAGCACATGCAAACTCAGCGTGCCCGTCACTCAGGCGAACGGACACTCGGTCTTTGCAGTGGACTATCGCGGCTTTGCCTCGACGGAGGCGGGCCAGATCGCCTCCATTCGCGCCTTGCAGGAACGCATGCAGATCCTGAATTACGAGATTTCAGGATCTGGCGAAGAAGATGTGTCGATCTCGGGCCGGCTCGGCGTTTCGGGATCCGATACGCTGGATCTCTCCGTCATTCTGGATGCGACCGGCCCGCTCGACAATGACGCGTTCGAATCCATACTGTTTCTCGATTCTATCGATTTCGCCCGGCTCGGTTTCACCACCACCGCGTCGGTTGTCGAATCGGCGAACCAGATCGCCCGCCAGAGGCAGTCCATCGCGGTCGACCTGATGGATATCGCGCAGAACCTGCTGGGCCAGGCAGGCCGCTTCGACGAGGGAAACTACATTGGCGTTTTCGCAAGCTCGCAAGCCGCCGCCGGCTTCAACGGGCGCTGGGAGGCCGGCAGCGGCGTCAGCATGTTCGGCGGCGTGGCGATGGTCAATCCGAACGGTGCTGACGCCGTTTCTGACACGCTCGCGCTTCTTGCTGGCGGCGTGCGCTATACAACGCCGCAAGCCACCTGGCGTGCCTTCGGTGAGGCCGGCGCATGGGGATCACCCAGCGTTTCCGCCTCGCTGTCGCGAAGCTACGTCAATCTGGACGAGATGGTGTTCACGGGCGGGGCGACGTCCGGCTCACTGTTTGCCTCCTACGCCCGGCTCGGCGTGATCTATGCGCCCGACGATGCGAACGAACTGGCGCTCTCGACCCGTTTCACGCGCGCCTGGTTGAACCTCGACGGGTACGACGAGGAGATTTCGGACAAGAACCTGTTTGCCGCCCATGTAAAATCCAGCCGGTCCACCGCAGATTCTGTCAGCGCGGAGCTTTCCTGGAGTCGCAAGGTCGACGAGCGGTTCGACTACACCATCACGGGCGCCGTGGGTCGCACATTTGCGGGCAAGAACGGCGCGAAGGCATCCGTCGACTGGGTCGGCGACGTGAACGGCAACGCCGATGACCAGAATTTCGCGACGGTCTTGGGTCGCGTGGGCTGGAAGTTGGATAAGAACTGGCAGTTGAACACATCGCTGTCAGCAACATTCCGCGAAAGCGACAAGCCTACTTGGAATATCGGCGGACAGGTGAAAGCGTCGTTCTGAGCCTGCCACGATAGCTATGTTTCTACATATTAAACGGCACCATGGCATCGCTGCGCGAGCGTCGGCTAGTAGTTGTCCGGGGCTTTTGTGTTTTTGGCTTTCCGAGTGTTTCCGGGCGAAGCGGCATCGCTTCGGCGTCGGTTAATGCGACGAAACAATATCCTAGAGAAATTCGGGTGAACCGGATTTCACCGGGTTTGCTCTAGAGCGAATCAGCGAGCTTGCGGTCGGAGCGCACGAACCGCGCGTGATCGGTGATGAAGGCGGCGATCCTGTCGGCGCCGTTCTGCCAGTCGATAGCCTCGCAGCGCGCCACTATGTGGCGCCGCTGCCATGGGTCGAGAAGCCGCGTGATGAAGTCGCGGCAGCGCGGCAGATCGGTGTCACGCCGCATGGTCCAGCCGTAGCCGTTGAGTTCTGCCCAGCGGGCGCGGCTGAGCTGCATATCCATTTCATCGGCCTCGTTCGGCACGAAGAGGGTCGGGATGGTGCCGAGCAGGTTTTCGTGGAAGCCGTTATAGCCGGCGGCCGATACGGCGGCGTCGAAGGCGCGGCTGTAGCGGAAGACGGGATAGGCCTCGCGCACCAGGTGGCGCGGACCGGACGGCTGGATGGGCTCGACGGCCGCGCGAATGGGTGACCGGAACTCGACGACGACCGTATCGGGATGGGACAGCACGGCGTCGATGACGGCCGCGCGAACCCCTGCCATGTCGAAATTGTTGCCCGAGCCGATCTGCAGGGCAACGACCGTGCTGCCCGTCGGCAGAGCGAGCAGGTGGCGGGCTTCCTCCCTTTCCATGCGGTCTTCCGGCGTAATGTGCAGCACGGGCGGTACCGTATAGGCGCGGTGGCGAACGTCCCTGGTCGGCCCGGTGTCGAATTCCTCGGCAAACTCGCCCGGTTCGATGACAGCGTCGAAAGCGCTTTCCAGATCGAGGAAGAGGCGATGGCCTTCCCGCCACATCGGCCGGCGCATCCAGAGGGAATAGATATCCGGAAAGAGCGCCAGCACGTCAGCGATGGCGGGAAAAACGGCTGTCGCATCATAGGCGATGACGGCGGGCTTCAAATGGCTGACGAGTTCGAAAAGCTCGTCGGCGAAGACGCTGCGCCAGTCCTGCGTATCCGCGCCCATGGCCCTGTGGTGGTTGAAGAAATGCGTCTGGTAGCCGGCATCGACCGCCACTTTTGCGGCATAGGACATGGTCGCGAAAACCGGAATGAGATCCGGCGGCAGGCGGTCGGCGACGGCCATCTGGCGGGTGATATGGCCCATGCCGACCCCGTTCGACGACAGGAAGAGCACGGGACGCGCCGGCAGCGGTGGCATGAGGAGTGTTGGCGACGGCGGCTTATCCGCATCGGCGGGCATCAGGGCGGCAATCCGACCGGCAAAACGTTCGATGCTGTGCCGCTCCACGGCAAAGCGGCGGGCGCGCTCGCTCTGGGCAGCATAGAGGGCCGGATTGGCGATGTGGTGGTCGATAAGCATCTTGACGTCATCGGGCACGGCATAAAGCGCGGCTTCGCCGAACAGAGGCTCGAAATGTTTGGGAAGAATGGTGACGAGGCCGGCGGCAAGCGCCTCCAGGATCGCGCGGCCAAAAGCCTCCGACCAGGCCGTGCTGTGGTAATAGACATAGAAATCGAGGTCGGCGAGGAATTCCGCGACACCCGTGAAGCCGAACGGCTGCAGCTTCCAGTTTTCCGGGATCGCGCCGTAATGGGCCTGCAGGAATTCTTCTCCGCCCAGCATGCGGATTTCATAGCGCCTGGCATCCGTCGGATAGACGGCCTTGGCCTCCTCGAGCGTGTCGGGCCATTTCTGGGGGTGCGGACGGGAATGCCGGCCGATGCGCACCGGCATCTTGAGGGCCTGTGGTTTGCGGCAGGGCCAGTCGTCGAGATCGATGAGGTTGTGCCAATCCTCCTCCAGCAGGGCGCAATCCTGCGGCAGATGGCGCGGCAGGCTTTTGCGGACGACGGCGCTGACGGGCGCCAGCAGCACCGGCTTGCCGAAGGCGAAGCGCGCGTGCTTCACGACGGTTGCGATGTCATATTGCCGGCTTCCTGCCCGGTCGATGGCGGGGTGGTGCAGCACGATCACCACTTTTTCCGCCTCGATCATCGGTCGCGGCTGCAGCGGGTTTATCAGGATGCCGGGATGGTGCAGCAGCAGCAGCCGGGCCTCGACCTTCTGCGCCGGATCGACCCGGTCCGTCAGGCCGTTGTCGAGATGGGCGCGGATGTCCGCATGCACCGGGAAGGGCAGGCCGAGGATCGGCCCCTTCACCATGAGCAGCCCCGTGCTCCAGCCTTCGCACGCGGCCGCCGTCATTTCCGCGGCAAGGGCCGTGGACGTACCCCCCTCGAAACGCACGTCGGCGACGAAAACGATGTCGTAGCGGCAGACCGTCATGCAGGCCGCTCCTCTGTCGCAGCGAGGAAACGGTCGATGTTGGCGCCGTAGGCAAGGACATGCTCGGGCTGCCATTTGGCAAGGATGATCTCCCAGCGGGCGCTCAGATAGGCGTGCCAGCAAAGCGCATCGCGGTGCCGTGCCTGCTCTGTAAGCGACGGGAAATATTCGAACGCCGCGCCGGCGGCACGAAAGTGCAGGAACTCCGGCACGTCGGTGACGTAGACGATCTTGTCATACCCTGCAAAGGTCTTGCCGATCTTGGCGATGATCTCGTCGTGTTTGTCGCGGGCCACCTCGAACAGCGTCACGACCACGATGCGTTTCGGCCCGGCCGAGCGGTAGATGTAGAGGTCGTTCTGTTCTGCGGCCGTGGCCGCGGGCTGTCGATCGGCCCGGAAGAACCGCAGAAGATCCATTCATGCCTCCTCGGTTTGTTTAGGCCATCGCACGCTGGCGATCTCTCTCAGCCAGGCTTCCACCGACTGTTGATCCGGCTCGCCTTGTCGGTCGGAAAACAGGCACGCGACGAACAGGCCGTCGGCCGGTACCGCAAGTCGGGCGGTCAAGCGCCGGATTTGGCTGAAGCGGTCCTCATCGGCCGCGATCGGCTCGATCGTGAGCGGGTGTTCGTCGGGTGCATAAAGGCGAGCAGTGATCGCAAGGTCGCCATCACCGAGACAGATCCGTCCGTCGCCATCGGAAGCCGCAGCCTGCGTGTGGCACTGCCAGAGGACCGAAGGCCTGTCGCTGTCGTGCTTCGGCACGATCAGGTCCGCAACGACGACGCCGCCGTTTTCGCCGGGTGTAAAGCCGCGCAGATGCCGGAAGGGTGACGTGGGGTCGACGATATCCAACGCGATCCGGGAACCGTCTGCCGCGATGGTCGCCTCGGCCTCTCTCGATTGCTCGCCGGCGAAGGCGACATTGTGCGCACGGGTCTGCGTCAGGAAATAGGAGGGGCGGCGTGCAGGGTCGAAGTAACCCGGCGCCGCATAGTCTTCGCGACCGAGATCGCAAACAAGACGCTCTTTCCCCACATCGAGCACGAAGCTTCCGAGGTCGGCATGGCAGTGGTTTGTGGCGTTGCGCCCGGCGCGGGCGGCCAGGTACCACTCCGTTCCGTCGGCGAGGTGGCGCAGGATGGCGTATCCGGCGTCAAACACCTCGATTGGAGGTGCTGCTTCGGAAACCGGCGAGCCGGGCGGCGCGTGGTACCAGAGAAGATCGAAGGGATGGACCGCACCCGGTGCTTGCCACTGCCATGAAACGGCGCCCTCCTCTTTGCTGCGTGCGGCAAACCAGCCAAGCATCGGGGAGCGTTCGTGCTCGGTCGGCTCGTCGCCGGCGTTGAAACCCTGGCCGGACGGGCTGACGAGCGCCCGCTGGAAGCGCCAATGGGCGGGCAGGCGGCTGACCTCCTCGGGCACGCGGTGCGACAGGCCAGCCTCCGTGAGCGCCTCGACGGCGAGGATGGCGTAGCGCGCGGCATAGGCGCCGTAGGCGGCGCCCTCCGGCCAACCGCCCTTGTCGTCGAAAATGGAAAGGGCCGAGCGGAACGGGCCGAGAGCGAGATCGAGGAGTTCGTCGCAGGGTTCGGGCATGGCCGAGCGCGTCAGCGCCGCAACGGTGATCAGGCCGCCGCAACACACCAGCGTCCAGTTGGTCCGCGCCGTTGTCCAGTCCGACCCGGCATGCAGTGAAGAGAGGCCGGGAAGCAGTGCGTGGCGAAGAAGGGCGTCGTCGACCAGCGCCAGCTCGTTTTTCGACATGACGGGCTGCGCCCAGTTTCGCCCGATCGCCACGGCAGCAGCCATTTCTGCCGTGTCGATGAAATGCTGCCGGTTCCAATCGGGAAACCGGGCGGCGGCCATGATTTCACTGCCGATCCTGCGCCGGAAGGCGGCACGGCCGGTGACAGCCCACGCCACCCCAAGCGTGACGACGCGCTCGCCGAGCAGCCGGCTCGTCTCAAGCAGGATGCCACGCGCCGGATCGATGCGGTGTTCGATGGGTGCCGCCCGGCCCATGTCGTCGGCGCGCGCGACGATCGTCCCGGCGATGTGTGCGGCATGGGCGTTCTGCGCCAGGAGACGCCGCAATCGATCCGGTTTGTTCTTCCCGAAGAGCATCATAGGAAACGCCCCTGGCCGGATCGACCCGTCTGCGGCCCGCCTTGAATTGTCCGACAGACAGCATAGAGCACGACGCTTCCAAACTTGACAAGCGCTAGATAAACCCAGAGGATGAGGGCACTTAATTCTTCGACAGTAGTGTATTCTCAAGCCATAACCGTGCGAAGTGGGGATGGGCCATGGCGAGATTGCTGGCAGGGAAGATATCGGCGCTCGTCGCTCTTTTTACGGCATCGATGATCATCAGCGGTTGTGAGACGACTGCCGGTGCGCCGGAGATTTGCAAGACGAATCCAAAGTCTTCGCGCTGCGCGAAGGTTGTCAAAAAACAGCCTGCGAAGGTCGCCCAAGCTCGGAAAACTCAGAAGGCAAGCAGTTCGGTTTCTCAATCATTGAGAAGCAACTACTGACGGCCTGCGTTCAAGCCGCACTGTAGAACTACTATGGGAAGGAGTTGATGGACATGCGACGCCATGGCCTTCTTGTTTATGCCCTTTCCTTCTTTCTTGTTGTCCTTCCCGGACTGGCCTTTGCCGAAGCGTCTCCGGTCAAGCGTCTTGCGCTTGTGCTTGGCAATGAAGCCTACAAGGATTTGCCCCCGCTCAAGAATGCGCTGGCCGATGCGGATGCCATGGATGCGGCATTGCGCGACGTGGGCTTCGAGGTGCAACTCGTGCGCAACGCCGACAAGTCCGGCATGGAGCGCGCGCTCATCGACTTCCGCAACAAGATCAAGCCCGACTCCGTCGTGCTCGTCTACTATGCCGGGCATGGATTACAGGCGTCGGAAGAGAATTTCCTGGTGCCGATCGATGCCAGGATTGCCGATGCGATGGACCTGCCGCTCGTCGCCATGTCGGCAAGCCAGGTGCTGCGCCAGCTCGAGGGCACGAAGGCCGGTTCGATCATCTTCATCCTCGATGCCTGCCGGGACAATCCCTTCCTCGGCAAGGACGGCAAGACCCGTTCGATCGGGAACGGCGATTCCCTGTCGCGCGGGCTCGCCCGCATCGTCAGCAAACATACCGGAACGCTGATCGCCTTCTCCACCTCGCCGGGCGACGTGGCGCAGGATGGCAAGGGCGGGAACAGCCCCTATACCAAGGCGCTGACCGCCGCATTGCGCACGCCGGGGCAATCGATCGAGGCGATCTTCAAGGAAACACGCGCCCGGGTGGTCGAGGCGACCGGCGGCGAGCAGATCCCGTGGGAAAATTCGTCGCTCGTCCGCGATGTCGTGCTCATTCCGCAGGCCGGCGGTCCCAAGGTCGTCGAGGCGACGCCGTGCGATCTAGCGGCCGCCCATCCCTCCGATCCGGAACGTATCGGCCCGAGCGTGGAATATGCCAATCTCGATCCGCAGATCGCCGTTCCGGCCTGCGAGGCGGCGGTGGCAAGCGATCCCACCAACATGCGCTTCAAGACGCTGCTTGCCCGTGCCTTCGACAAGGCCGGCCGCGGCGAGGATGCCTACAAGCTCAACGAAGTGGCCATGGCCGCAGGCAATCTGGCCGCCTATCACAATATGGGCAACCTCTACCGAAAGGGCCTCGGGGTGAAGCTCGATCTGGCAAAGGCCTTCGAGCTCTACCTCTATGCCGCCGAACGCGGGCATCCCGAAGACCAGAGCAATGTCGGCTATATGTATTTCCAGGGCCAGGGGGTCGCGCAGGACTATGGCAAGGCGCGTATCTGGCTGGAAAAGGCGGCAAACCAGAATTGGGGTGCCGCCTTCGACAAGCTCGGCCTCATCTATCTCAAGGGGCTCGACACCAAGGTCGATCTGAAGGCGGCCGCGGAGAACTTCCAGAAGGGCGTGGATCTCGGCGACCGCAGTGCCATGGTCAACCTTGCCAACCTCTACAAGGACGGCAAGGGCGTCGAGAAGGATCCGAAAAAGGCCTTCGACTTCTATTCGCGCGGCGCTCGGCTCGGCGCGGTCGCTGCCTATGTCAATCTCGGCAATCTGTATGAGGAAGGTCGCGGGGTCGAAAAGGACCTGCTGCAGGCCGCGTTCTGGTTCACGCTGGCGTCACGCGAGGGGCGGGAAGACGCCCTGGAGAAATTGCGCGCGACGCGGGCCGCTCTGTCCGAAGGCGACAAGGAAATCCTGCAGCAGCGGCTGGACGACTGGGCACGCGGCCGTT
The DNA here is from genome assembly GCF_058808115.1 of Shinella sp. GW821-FHT11G07. Taxonomy (NCBI): domain Bacteria; kingdom Pseudomonadati; phylum Pseudomonadota; class Alphaproteobacteria; order Hyphomicrobiales; family Rhizobiaceae; genus Shinella; species Shinella sp. GW821-FHT11G07. The sequence goes on along the minus strand of NZ_JBXARJ010000005.1, from coordinate 143,256 downwards.
TCGGTTGATGGTTTTCGCGTCAGATTTGATTTGTTGTGCGTGCCGTACGGCAATGTCTCCAGCCGGTCGTGGAAGCCGGCGGTCTTGACTAAAGCTTAGTTGTGGGCATATACCCGCATAATGACCGCACCGTGTTACTGCAACCGTTTGAGAATGGCCAACCGCAAGCTCAGCGCCCTCTATGATGGCGCGCTGGAGCCGACGGGCATCAACATTGCGCAGTTTTCCCTGCTGAGGAATGTCGAGCGGCGCCAGCCGGTGAGCCTGACGGAGCTTGGTCGGCATATGGAACTGGATCGCTCGACGCTTGGACGCAATGTCCGCGTCCTCGAACGCATGGGGCTGGTCGAATTCGGGAGTGGAGACGATCAGCGCGAGGCGCTGGTGCTTCTGACCGGCGGTGGTACCGAGATATTGCAGACCGCCGTGCCGCTCTGGCAGGCCTGCCAGGACGACGTGGCCGCCCGCCTCGGGCCGGAAAAACTCGCACTTATAACCGAACTGAACAGCCTGCTGTGATTTTTTGACAATTAAGCGGGTAGCTACCCGTAGATTGGATGCCGCATGCCGAACACCCTACCTTCCACCGGCACGACGATCTCGCGTTTCGCCGCCCGCCATGGCGTTCATTATGGCTGGGTGGTGGCGGCCACCACCTTCCTGACCATGCTGGTGACGGCGGGTGCCGTCGGCACGCCGGGCGTCCTGATCGGTCCCCTGCAACAGGAATTCGGCTGGAGCACGTCGGAAATTTCCTCCGCCTTCGCTATCCGCCTCGTGCTGTTCGGGTTGATGGGACCCTTCGCCGCCGCCTTCATCAACCGCTTCGGCATCCGCCGGGTCGCGAGCGTCGCGCTTCTACTGATCGGCGCCGGCATTCTCGGATCTTTCGCGATGACGGAGCTCTGGCAACTCACCCTGCTCTGGGGCGTCGTTGTCGGCTTCGGCACGGGGCTGACGGCCATGGTTCTCGGCGCGACGGTCGCGACGCGCTGGTTTTCCACCCGGCGCGGCCTCGTGGTCGGCCTGTTGACGGCCAGCACGGCGACCGGCCAGCTGGTGTTCCTGCCGCTGATGGCGTCGCTCATGGAGAGCCTCGGCTGGCGTGACGCGCTTACGCTCATTCTCGCCATGCTGTTCCTCGCGGCCGTCGTCGTCCTCGTCTTCATGCGTGATCACCCCGCTGATGTCGGCCTGGCGCCCTATGGCGCGAAGGATGGAGTGGTCGTCGCCCCCACACCACCGGCAACACTGGGCGCGATGCTTGCCTCCCCCATCGCGGTCCTGATCGAGGCGGCGCAGACCCGGATCTTCTGGGTGCTGTTCGGCACCTTCTTCATCTGCGGCGCCAGCACGAACGGGCTGGTGCAGACGCATTTCATCGCGCTCTGCGGTGATTTCGGCATGGCCGCCACCGCGGCTGCCGGCATGCTGGCGATCATCGGCATCTTCGACATTGCCGGCACGATCGGTTCGGGCTGGTTGTCCGATCGATTCGACAGCCGCATCCTGCTGTTCTGGTACTACGGGCTGCGCGGGCTTTCGCTGGTCTATCTGCCCTTCACCAGTTTCAGCTTCTATGAACTGTCGATCTTTGCCGTGTTCTACGGTCTCGACTGGGTCGCCACCGTTCCGCCGACCCTCAAGCTCACCATCGACCGCTTCGGAGCACGGGCGCCCATGGTGTTCGGCTGGGTTTTCGCCGGTCACCAGCTCGGCGCCGCCTTCGCCGCCTGGGGCGCGGGTTTCACCCGGACGGCATACGAGACCTATCTTCCCGCCTTCTTCATCGCGGGCGTGCTGTGCCTCATCGGTGCGCTTGCTGTCGTTACGATCCGCGAGCCGAAAATGCCGGAAGCGGCAGCGCAGCCTGCATGAGCGTCAACCGCCTGCCGGGCTTGGCGAGCGATTTTCCGCCCGCCAGCTGGCGGGGCTCTGCGTGGTGACCCGACGGAATTCGCGGTTGAAGTTCGATTTCGTCTGGAAGCCGGCTTCGAACATGGCCGAGGTCACCGGCATGTCGGTCTCGCGCAGCAGCCGGCAGGCCTCGGCGATGCGGAAGTCGTTGATATATTGCGAGACGTTCTTGCCGGCGAGGCGGTTGATGGCGCCGGAAATCTGTCGGGCCGGCACGCCTGCCCGCCGCGCCAGGCGCGAGAGCGTCAGGTTCTCGTCGCGAAAAAGGTTTTGCGTGGCGAGCAGCCGGTCGACGCGCTCCAGAACGTCGCGGTCCCTTTCATCCGCGGAAGGATCCTGATCCGTCTCGCCGGGCGCCGCGGGGAGCGCGCGGGCGCGGGCGGCGACGGTTGCCGTCAGGCCGAGGAGGAAGAGGCTGAGCAGGTTGGCGTTGCTGACCATCATCGGCACGTTCTCCCCGCGGCTCCATTCGAAATCGAGCACGACCGCGATATCGAAGGATGCGGAAATGCAGAGCGCGCCGGCGGCAATCAGCAGGGCCTTGTGCGCGCCCGCAGCGCCATCGAGCCGCGCCTCGTCCAGCCCGTCGGGACCGGCCGTGGCAAGCCGCAGCAGGATCGTGGCATAGCCGACGAAGATGACGACGAGGGCAACGTCGATGAAATAGGGTGCGAACAGCAGCAGGGCGATGACGACGACCGGCGGCAGCACGTTGAGCCAGGGCATGTCTTGCCGATCGGGCTGGATCAGGCTGCGGAAACTCGCCAGCACCAGTGGCGGTAGCGACGCCGCCAGCACAGGCAGCACATAGCGCAGCGCAGTCAGGTCATAGCCCCAGCGCAGGCCGACGATGACGGATTGCAGGATGCAGAGCCCGATCAAGGCGAGAAACGGCCGGTTGCCGCTTTCCTGATTGCGCAAGAGCGCCACGAAGCGGATGGCGAGCAGCAGGGCGACGACGAAGGGCAGGGGAATGAAGAGCACGGCAGGAACGGTTCTGTTGACGATGGACGCATCATGATCCGGATCGCGATCAAGGGCGACCTCAAACATGATCGAGGACGTCGGGAAGGCCGTCAGCGGCGATGATTTGCCCGTCAAATCAATCGAGCGAGGCTCCCATGTTTCCCTTTCGCATGTTTTCCGTCCTTCTCATGGCGGGTGCATCCATCACATCCGTCCATGCCGCCGAGGTCGGCGTTCGCACCTTCGGCGTTGCCGCGCCGGAACGTGGCCGCGACATAGAGGTCACCGTCTGGTACCCTGCCGCTGACGGTGGAACGCCAGGCCTGGTCGGCGACAACAGGATTTTCAAAGGAGAGCCCGCCACGCGCGATGCGGCGATCGCCGCGGGCCGCTTTCCGCTGGTGCTGCTGTCGCACGGCTCTGGTGCGCGGGTCGAAACCATGGGCTGGCTGGCGATGAAACTCGCCGAAACGGGGTTCGTCGTGGTCGGCCCCAACCATCCCGGCACGACGAGCGGGGATTCGACGCCTGCGGCAACGCCCCTCATCTGGGAGCGCACGGCGGATCTTTCTGCGGTGATCGATCGCTTCTCGACCGATCCGACCTGGGGTGCTGCGATCGATCCGGCGCGGATCGGCGTCGTCGGCTTCTCGCTTGGCGGTTCGACCGCGCTGGAAATTGCCGGTGCGCGGGCCGATCTCGAAGCCTATGCCCGCTATTGCGACAGCTATGACAAGTGGGATTGCGCCTGGTTTGCCGGCGGACGCGGCTATGTCGACGAGAAGCCCGTCGACGTGGAGAAAGTCGACCTGCGCAAGCTCGACAAGGCCCGTTTCGAACAGTCGAACCATGACCCGCGCATCCGTGCGGCCGTGCTGGTGGATCCCGGGCTGGCGCAGGCCTATGTCGATGACAGTCTCAAGGCGATCGACATTCCGTTGAGCTTCATCAATCTCGGCGGCCCGGGGGCAATTCCCGAAGCGGTGATCGCCGACAAGCTGGCGGCGCTGGTGCCGCAGGCAAGCTATGCGACGGTCACGGAAGCCGTGCATTTCAGCTTCCTGCCGGAGTGCAAGGATGGCGCTGGCGACTTCCTGAAATCGGTCGGCGAGATCGATCCGATCTGCGACGAAACGGGTAGCCGGTCGCGGGCGGATATCCATGCGGAGCTGAAACGCCTCATCGTCGATGCGCTTCAGCGTAGCCTCAAGGGTTCGTTCTGAGCCGAGGGTTGCTGAATGAGAAAGACCAGCGACCGGTTGTCAGGTCGCTGGTCTTTGGCGTGTTTGCAGAGGACGTCAGGCGGCGCGGCGCTGGTAGACGGCGTTGCCGCGTCCTGTGTCGATATGGAACTGCGACAGCGCGGTCTGGAGCTGGGCGGCCTCGCTGGCCAGCACCTGGCTTGCGGCGGTGGTTTCTTCCACCATCGCGGCATTCTGCTGGGTCATCTGATCCATCTGGTTGACGGCCGTGTTGATTTCGCCAAGCGCTGCGGACTGTTCCTGGGCGGCACGCGTGATCGAGACGACGTGGTCGTTGACGCGGTTTACCAGGTCCTTGATCTCGGAGAGCACGTCGCCGGTCGAGAGAACCAGCGAGACGCCGCCCTTCACTTCGCCGGCCGACGCGTTGATCAGCGTCTTGATCTCCTTGGCGGCATTGGCGGAGCGCTGGGCGAGCTCACGGACTTCCTGGGCGACGACGGCAAAACCGCGGCCGGCTTCGCCGGCACGCGCCGCTTCGACGCCGGCATTCAGCGCCAAGAGGTTGGTCTGGAAAGCGATCTCGTCGATGACAGAGATGATCTGGCTGATCTTCTGCGACGACTGCTCGATGCGGCCCATGGCGCTGATGGCGTTCTGGACGATGTCGCCGGACTTGTCGGCGCTGTCCTTGGCTTCGCGCACGATTTCCGAGGCTTCGAGCGCGCGGCTTGTCGAGGTTTTGACCGTGGTGGTGATTTCCTCGAGGGCAGCCGCCGTTTCTTCAAGCGAAGCCGCCTGCTGCTCCGTGCGGTGGGCAAGCTGGTTTGCCGCGGCGGAAAGCTCGCGGGAATTGCCGGATATCGTGCCGGCGGTGGTGAGGATGCCGGTCATCGTGCTGCGCAGCGTCAGCATGGCGCCGTTGACGTTGGCCTGAAGCTCGGCGAAATCGCCCTGGAAGTGGCCGGCCATTTCCTGCGTCAGGTCGGCATGCGAGAGCGAGGCGATCACGCGGCGCACTTCGCTGACGCCGCGGTCGACATTGATCACCAGATCATTGACGCCCGTCGCGAAGCGGCGAAGGTCTTCGTCCTCATAGGCCTTGGTGATGCGGCGCGAAAAGTCGCCGGCGGCCGCGGCCGCCACAATGGTGCTGATGTTTGTTTGCAGGTCCTTGCTCTGCGCCTGGAGGGCGGCTTCCTGCGCCTCCATCTCGCGCATCTGCATCTCGTTGGCGCGGAACACGTCGAGCGTGCGCGCCATGGCGCCGATCTCGTCCTTGCGCTCGGTGCAGGGGATCGTGTCGTCGAGCTTGCCGGCGGCGAGATTGGACATGACGCCGGTCAACAGCTGGATCGGCCGCACGATGCCGTTGCGAGCGAAGAGCATGCTGAACAGCATGCCAGCGACGATGCAGACGAAGGCGGTCGCCAGCAGCAGGATCTGCGTCGTGGTCGAACGGGAGATTGCGACGGCGCGCGATTCCGACAGCGTGTTGGCGGAGTAGGTCGTGTATTCCTTCAGCGCGGCGGTGACGGCCTTCTGGCCTTCCAGCGCCTTGTCGAGGGCAGCGAGAACGGCGGCGCGGTCCTGGCCCTTGTCCGAGCCGGCGACGGCCACCATGGCGCGGATATCTTCGAAGTACGGTGTCAGTGCCGCGCGAACGCCGTCGAGCAGCTTCTGTTCGCTGGCATCGGCCGTGGAGGCGATCTTCGGCAGGCGGTCGAGCATTTCCGCGGCGCGCTTTTCCGTCTCGGCGGCGAAATCGGCGGCCTTTTCCGGGGCGATTGCGAGCTGGTAGGTCATGCGGCTGATGGCGATGACGTCGATGCGCAGGTCCATGGCCTCGCGGGCAACTTCTTCACGTCCGCCGGTATCTGAAAGGGCAGCACCCAGCGAAGTCAACCCGCGGCTGCCGACGGTGGCGATGGTGCCGGCGGCAAGCCCCATCAAAAGCACGAGCAGGCCGACTTTCCGGGAAATCGAGAGATCCGAAATTTTCATGGATAGCGTCCCTAAGGGCGACCGACGCTGTCCTGGCGCGTTCCATCCCAAACAACCCGGGAACATTCCGGGTCAATCTGGCATCGTTTGTCTAATAGAAAGGTTTCTAATTTGTTGCGCCGCAGCACCCGAGGGTCTCACCCCTTGCGAAAGACGTAGTCCGTCTCCTGCCGCAGCGTTTCGCCGGGCCGAAGAATGGCATTCGGGAAGCCGGCGTGGTTGACGGCATCCGGCCAGACCTGCGTTTCCAGGCAGAAGCCGGCAAAGGAGCCGTAGCGGCGACCATCGAGCCCTGGGACCGGCGGGCTGACTTTCGCGCCGGTGTAGAGCTGTACGCCCGGCTCCGTGGTCAGCACCTCCAGCGAGATGCCGGAGAGGGGGCTGCGAACCTGGGCTACCGCGCGTTTCTCCTGCCGTTCGGCCGAGAGGCAGAAATTATGGTCGAAGGCGACGCCGCCCTCTTCGGTCTGCCGGCGGAGCGGCGCCCAGTCGCGGAGGTCGAAGGGCGTTCCCGCGACGGAGCGGATTTCGCCGGTTGGAATGAGGTTCTCATCGACCGGCAGATAGTGTTCGGCCTTAAGGCGGATCTCGTGGCCGAGGGCGTCGGCCGTGTCGTCGAGGATGAAATAGCTGTGCTGGCAGAGGTTGACCGGTGTGGGCGCATCCGTCGTCGCCTGGTAGGCGACGGAGAGCACGCCATCGCCCGGCAGGCGATAGGTGCAGGCGATGGCGCAGGTGCCGGGATAACCGGCGCGGCCGGCGGGGTCGGCCAGCGTCAGGGTGACGAAGTCGCTGCCGTGATCGGCGATATGCCAGTTCTGCCGACCGATGCCGTCGCTGCCGCCGTGCAGGTGCGAGACGCCGCGTTCGTTGCATTCGAGCTGGTACTCGGTGCCGTCGATCGTAAACCGCCCGCCGCCGATGCGGTTGGCGCAGCGCCCCGGCGTCGCGCCGAAATAGGGGGAGTGGGCGAGGTAGGAGGGGAGATCTTCGAAGCCGAGCACCAGCGGCGCGTCCTGTCCCGTGAGCCTGAGGTCCTGGATGACGGCGCCCCAGGTCAGCACCTGGGCGGTTAGCCCGCCGCCGGTGATCGTGATGCGCTCGACCGCCTCGCCGGACTCAAGGCGACCGAAAATTTCATTCCCTGCACCCACGCTCGCGTCTCCTCGCCGATCCCAATTGCGGGCGGCAAACTGCTGCAATTCCTTCCGGCCCGCAACCGAAAAGTCATACTTTTCGAGAATCGGCCCTTAGAAGGTCTTCTGGTAGATGATGAAGGGCGTCTTGTCGGCGATGCGGTCGTAGAGGTGGCGCGCGGTGGCGTTGAACTCCTGGGTCATCCAGTAGACCTCCGGCGAGCCCGCCTCCTTTGCCTTGGCATAGACCCCTTCGATCAGCGCGCGTCCGATACCGGAGCCGCGCACCTCGGGATCGGCGAAGAGATCCTGCAGATAGCAGACATTGCCGACCGTCCAGCAGGAGCGGTGGAACAGGTAGTGGGCGAGGCCGACCGGCTTGCCGTCAAGCGTGGCGATAAGGCCGCGGAACTCGCCGTCCGCCACTTCGCCCGTCAGCCGGGCGAAGGTGGTGGCAAAAATTTCTTCCGGCAGGACCGTCTCGTAGAAGGCGAGATAGGCGGTCCACAGGCGGCGCCATTCGCCTTCATCGTCTGCATGCAAAGGGCGAATGACGACACGGCTCATGGTCAGGCTCCTGTTCTGATCTTTTCCAGATCATAACTCGTGGTTTGATAGATTTCGTTGATCCAGTTGCCGAAAAGCAGGTGCGCATGGCCACGCCAGCGGTTCTGCGGCGGCAGCGACGGATCGTTGTGCGGGAAATAGTTCTTCGGCAGCTTGATCGGCACGCCGGCCGCAACATCGCGGAAATACTCGTCGGCAAGGGATGTCGAATCATATTCGACATGGTTGAAGATATAGAGATTCTTCGCCTTGTCCTGCACCAGGCACACCCCCGTCTCGTCCGATTCCAGCAGTATATCAAGCCCCGGTACGGCGCGGATATCTTCCGCACGGATTTCCGTCCAGCGCGAGACGGGGACCTCGAAATTATCGGAGAAGCCGTTCAGGAAGACCGACGACGGTTTGCGGTTGTGGTGGCGGTAGACGCCGAATGCCTTTTCCTCCAGCGTGTGCTTCGGTACGCCGTGGAAATGGTAGATCGCCGCCATGCCGCCCCAGCAGACGTTCAGCGTCGAATGCACGTTGGTCTGCGTCCAGTCGAGGATCTCCTTCATCTCGTCCCAATAGGTGACGTCCTCGTAATCGAGGATTTCCACCGGCGCACCGGTGATGATGAAGCCGTCGAACTTGCGGTGACGCACCTCTTCCCACGTGTCGTAGAAGGCAAGCAGGTGGTCTTCAGAGGTGTTTTTCGCACGGTGGCCGCCGACGCGCACCAGCGACAGTTCCACCTGCAGTGGCGAGGCGCCGACGAGGCGCGCCATCTGCACTTCCGTCTTGATCTTGTTCGGCATGAGGTTGAGCAGCCCGATCTGCAACGGGCGGATATCCTGCCGGATCGCCACCGTTTCGGTCATCACCCGCACACCCTCGTGAACGAGGGTTTCGAAGGCGGGGAGCGTATCGGGAATCTTGATGGGCATGTCTCAACTCGATCCAAAACAAAAACCGGCCGCAACGATGTCGCAACCGGTCCACGTAAGGGTCTTCCTCGCGCGGCCCTTTAGCGACTTGTTTAACGTGGCTGCAAGCCGGCCGGCCAAATCACCACGAGCGTTTTAGATAGCGCTAGTTTCCTTGCGAATCAATCCATCGCCGGGAACGGTCAAGGCCCGGATGCAGCAAGCATCCGGGCCTTGACCGTTCAAAGCGTCGAGAACTTAGTAGTAGCTGTAGTGGCGCTTCTTGTAATAGACCTTGCCGCCCCAGTGGCCGCCCCAGCGATGGCCGTAGTGACCATAGTGGCGCTTGACGCGGTAGTGCTTGTAGCCGTGATGGCCGTAGCCATAGCTGTTGTAACCGTAGCTCTTGTGACCGTAGCCGTAATAGCCGGCCTCGGACGGGGCAGCGAAGGAAACAGCAGCGACGACGGCGACAACTGCAGAGATAATGAACTTGCGCATGGGACTCTCCTGATCTCTTTCGGGTTACAGAATGAGCTCCTCTCATCCAGTGATCAGACTTTCCCATATCGGAGGAATTTAAGCTGTTTCGGATGGAACAGGCGGTCTCGCGTCCGTTTTCCCCATCCCGGCCCACTCGCAACCTCATCCTCGGCCCTGAGCGGAGGATCCATGCCACGGCTGCGGTCGGTGGATGCTCGGGTCAAGCCCGAGCATGACGAAGGAGAGGTTGGGCGACGTTCTCAGCGGCCGCCTTGGCCTTCCAGCTCTTCCCGCAGCATTTCCAGCTCGAGCCATTCCTCTTCCATATTGGTGAGCTGCTCGCGCAGCTTTTCCATCTCGGCGGCGAGTTTGTTGAAGGTTGCCGGGTCCTTGGTGAAGAGGGCGGGATCGGCCATCTTCGCCTCGCGGACGGCGATCTCCTTTTCCGTCTTCGCCATCTCCTTCGGCAGGTTTTCGAGCGCGAACTTCTGCTTGTAGGAGAGTTTTGCCTTGCCCTTGCTATCGGGTGACGCGGCCGTGGCTGTCTCGGCGGCTTTCGCCTTCTCGGCCTTTTCCGCCTTGCGCTTCTCCTCGATTGCGCCGCGGCGCTGCGCCATCATGTCGGAATAGCCGCCGGCATATTCGATCCAGCGGCCGTCCGGGTTTTCCGGATCGGCGGGCGCGATGGTCGAGGTGACGGTGCGGTCGAGGAAGTCGCGGTCATGGCTGACGAGCAGCACGGTGCCGGCAAAACCCGCGACGATCTCCTGCAACAGGTCCAGCGTCTCGATGTCGAGGTCGTTGGTCGGTTCGTCGAGGATCAAGAGGTTGGTCGGCCGCGACAGAATGCGGGCCAGCATGAGGCGCGCGCGCTCACCGCCGGACAGGTTGCGGATCGGCGTGCGGGACTGTTCGGGCTGGAACAGGAATTCCTTCATATAGCCGGTGACGTGGCGCTGCTCGCCGTTGACGATGAGCGTCTCGCCGCGGCCGTCCGTCAGATAATGGGCGAGCGTGTCGTCGAGGTTCAGGTCCTCGCGGCGCTGGTCGAGGGTCGCGATCTCCAGGTTGGTGCCGAGCTTGACGGTGCCGCTGTCCGGCTCGAGCTGCCCGGTCAGCATCTTGAGCAGGGTGGTCTTGCCGGCACCGTTCGGGCCGACGAGGCCGATGCAGTCGCCACGGTGCACGCGGATCGAGAAGGGCGCGACGATGGTGCGCTCGCCATAGCTCTTTACGATCTTGTCCGCCTCGATGACCAGCTTGCCGGACTCTTGCGCGTCGGAGGCGCTCGCCTGCACGCTGCCCTGCGGGCCCTTGTGGCCGCGGTAGCGCGAGCGCAGATCGTGCAGCGCGCCGAGGCGGCGCATGTTGCGCTTGCGTCGCGCCGTCACGCCGTAGCGCAGCCAGTGTTCCTCGCGTTCGATCGCCTTGCCGAGCTTGTGCTGTTCCAGCTCTTCGGCCTCCAGCACCTCGTCGCGCCAGGCTTCGAAGTGACCGAAGCCCCGATTGAGCCGACGCGACTGGCCGCGATCGAGCCAGACAGTGGCGTTCGAGACCTTTTCGAGGAAACGACGGTCATGCGAGATGACGACGAGGGCCGAGCGGGTCGATTGCAGCTCGCCTTCCAGCCATTCGATGGTCGGGAGATCCAGATGGTTGGTCGGCTCGTCGAGCAGGAGAATATCCGGCTCCGGCGCCATGACGCGGGCGAGCGCCGCCCGGCGCGCCTCGCCGCCCGACAGCGACTTCGGGTCCTCGGTGCCGTTGAGGCCGAGATGTTCGAGCAGGTAGGTGACGCGGTAGGGATCGTCGCTCGGGCCAAGTCCCGATTCCGCATAGGCGGCCACCGTGTCGTAGCCGTCGAAATCCGGCGCCTGGTGCAGGTAGCGGATCGTGGCGGAGGGGTGGCGGAACACCTCGCCGGATTGCGCCTCGGCAAGGCCGGCGGCGATCTTCATCAGCGTCGACTTGCCCGAGCCGTTGCGGCCGACAAGCGAGATGCGGTCGCCGGGCTCCACCTGGAGGCTTGCGCCGGCCAGCAGCGGCGTGCCGCCGAAGCTCAGGAAGATGTCGTCGAGTTTGAGGATGGGCGGTGCCAAGGGTCAGGCTCCTGAAAGGTCATAGGGCCGGGCGATCAGGATCGCGCGGCCGGAGGCGAGCGAAAGACGGATTGCGCCTTCCGCGACATTGGAGATGGTGCGGGATGCCCCGAAGGGCAGCGAGAAATTCGTCAGCGGATAGCGCACGTTGCCGATATCGAGGCCGGCAAGCGGCGAGAGGCCGAGCACGGAAAACAGGCTGCCCTTCGGCAGGTCGATCTCGCGGTTGCCGGCCAAGAGCGGCCAGGCCTCTTCCTCACCGGAGGTGAGCTTGATGGCAAAACCCTGCTCTTCCAGCGAGACGGCGTGCAGGAGGTGCATCAGGGCATGGTCGCTGCGTTCGCCGCCGAGTGCGCCGGCCAGCACGATGTTTTTTGCGCCGCGCTCGGTGGCGACCGAGACGGCGATGGCGCCGTCGGTTTCGTTCTTGGCGACGGGATAGGGCTGGCGCTCGATGTCCGGCCAGGTGGCCAGCAGTTCCGGCGGCGTGGAATCGAAATCGCCGACCCAGATTTCCGGCGTGACGCCAAGGGTTTTCGCATGCCGCATGCCACCATCGGCCGCCACGACACGCGCACCCGCAACGTCCGCCGCAAGGCGCGGCGTCGGCTGGAGCGCGCCTCCGAGGAGGACGACGAAGGTCTGGTCTGTCGGTGCCGGCAAGGTCATGGCTGATGCCCTTAGCGCATGTTTCCGGGAAAGGGAAAGATTTTGGCGTTTTGCCCGGCTCTTCCGAGCCAGCAGGCATATCCACGCGGCGTTTCCGCCCGTGGTTTTGTGAGAGGGTATCGGACGGGGCGCTGGAAGCTGCCGCGTTAGAGTTAGGTATGTGGCACCTTGCAGCGCCCCGTTCAGCGGTTTTTGCCTGCGACTCGGTCTCTCTGGGAGGAGGGGTCTATGGGAACAGTGGCGTGCCTTTCCGCTGGGAAAGCACCATGCACGCCCTCAGACTTACGGCACCGCAGCCATGGCTGCCGGTCGGCACCGTCTTCCATCGCGCCGGACGAACCGGGGTAAACCCCCGCGGGCGTCACCCGGCGCCAAACCCGATCCCTTTGTGTGCCCCACAGGCACGCCCGGCGAATTTATCAGGAGAAACGGCAGGCCCGGCCCGGCGCCCCGCCGTTTCCCCCGGATCGCCGGAGGGAGACCATTTTCCGCAGGCCCTTCCGGTGAAGGTTCACGTCCTTCCCGCACCGAAAGCGCCGATCCCGCCTGACTGCCACGCCTGGCAGCGTATCCTTCGGCGGGATGGCAGGATTGTAGGCATGGATTCCGAGGGTGGGGAAAATGTGAAGCGGAAGTGGGGATGATGTGAGGTCGTGCCGTGTGGCGCGGATCCTCGGGTCAAGCCCGAGGATGACGAAAGAAGAGGACGCGGCGGCCCCGGAAACGGCTGTATATGCCGCACCTTGATGCCTTACCTGGATGCTGCATCTTCTACCGTTCCGTTTGATCGCCCTGCAATCTCTCCTCCCCGCCGTCATCCTCGGGCTTGGCCCGAGGATCCATGCTGCACGGCGTTCACCACAGATCCAGATACAAATCCTGCCAGTCCGGATTCATCGCCTCGATCAGCTCGATCTTCCACTGCCGATACCATCGCTTCAATGATTTTTCCCGCTGAATGGCCGTTCCGATGCTGTCATGCTCCTCGTACCAGACGAGGCGAGAGCAGCCATATGTCAAGGTGAAGCCCGCTGTCAGGCCTTCCCGATGTTCGTGAATGCGTCGCTCCAGATCGGACGTCACGCCGATGTAGAGCGTGCCGCGCTTCTGGTTGGTGGTGATGTAGACGTATCCCGCCATGCGGGAAATGTGGGAGATTGTGGATCCTCGGGTCAAGCCCGAGGATGACGAAAGGAGAGAGGAGTGTGGCAGCAAGAAGCGGTGGTGCGTGCCGCACTGTTGTGTGCTCCCGCGTGTTGCACCGTTCGATGAGCCCGCGTCTCTCTCTCTCTCTCTCCCGCTGTCATCCTCGGGCTTGACCCGAGGATCCATGCCGCACGGCACACCCAAACAGCAAAAAACCCGGATGCAGGGACATCCGGGTTTTCGGGGAGGTCAGGGGGTGGTCGGTTTATTTGCAGACCTTGATCTTCTTGATGATGACGTTGCCGTAGTAGTCGTAGGACTTCACTTTCTTGATGAAGCAGTGCGGCTTGTGGCCGTAGCTGTAGTAGCCGGCCTGCGAGGGGGCGGCGAAGGAAACCGCGGCGACGAAGGCGATGGCGGCGGAAAGGATGATCTTGCGCATGGGGTTTCTCCTGATCTCGGGGATGAGCCTCTCTCATCCGGTGATTGGACTTTCCCACATCGCCTCGCACCGCGCTGTTCCGCATGGAACAGGGTGCGACCGTGCCGTTTTGCGTCACCCGGACGACGCTTGCCCGCAAAACTCTTGCGTACTGTCACAAGCGGGATTATGCCTTTTCCTGCTCTAACGGGGTGCTTGTGGGTTTCGATCCATGGGCTGAGAGGCGGTTTCGCCAACCCGAAGAACCTGATCCGGCTCGTACCGGCGGAGGGATTAGACGGCACATTCCAGCGCCCTATTCCCGTTTGTGAACAGACTAGGAGGCGCGGATGCGCAAGATTGTATTGTCCTCGATTGCGGCACTTGCCGTTTCCATCGCTTTTCCCGCCTTCGCGCAGGACAAGACGCTAACGATCTACACCTATGAAAGCTTCGTTTCCGAATGGGGCCCCGGCCCGAAGGTCAAGGAAGTCTTCGAAAAGACCTGCGGCTGCACGGTCGAATGGGTCGGCGTCGCCGATGGCGTCGAACTGTTGACGCGCCTGAAGCTGGAAGGCGAGGGCACGAAGGCCGACGTGGTGCTCGGCCTCGACACCAACCTTATTACCGAGGCGAAGGCGACCGGGCTTTTCGAGGCGCACGGCCTGACGCCCGAGGGGCTGACGGTGCCGGGCGGTTTTTCCGACGATACGTTCCTGCCCTATGACTACGGCCATTTCGCCGTCATCTACGACACCGAAACGGTGAAAAATCCACCGACGAGCCTGAAGGAGCTGGTCGAGGGCGATCCGTCGCAGAAGATCGTCATCGAGGACCCGCGCACCTCGACGCCGGGGCTCGGCCTGCTGCTCTGGGTGAAGTCGGTCTATGGCGACAAGGCGGGCGAGGCGTGGGGCACGTTCAAGAACCGCGTCTTGACGGTGACCCCCGGCTGGTCGGAAGCATACGGCCTGTTCACCAAGGGCGAGGCACCGATGGTGCTGTCCTACACAACCTCGCCGGCCTACCATGTGATCGCGGAAAAGTCGGAGCGCTACAAGGCGGCCGCCTTCTCCGAAGGGCATTATGTGCAGATCGAGGTGGCCGGCCTGACGCGCACCTCCGACGACAAGGACCTGGCAAAGCAGTTCCTGACCTTCATGACCGGACCTGACTTCCAGTCGATCATCCCGGAAACCAACTGGATGATGCCGGCCGCCAAGACGAAGGATCCGCTGCCGGCCGCCTTCGACGCGCTGGTCAAGCCGGAAAAGACCTTCCTGATGGCATCGGACGAGGTGGCGGCGAACCGCAAGGCCTGGATCGACGAATGGCTGGCCGCGATGAGCGCCAAGTAACGTGATCTTCGCACGCGCTGAACGAAAGACATTGCGCGTCGCCGGGGGCCTTGCCCTCGGCGGCGTGCTTGCTTTCGTCGGCGTGGCGACGGTGATGCTGCTGGCGCATGCCGGCGGCGGCGATGCGCCGCTGTTCGACGCCTATATCTGGCGCGTGGCGCAGTTTACCCTGATGCAGGCGACACTTTCGACCGGGCTTTCCCTCCTGCTTGCCATTCCCGTCGCCCGCGCGCTGGCGCGACAACGGGATTTTCAGGGGCGGGTGTGGATCATCCGCCTCTCCGTCGTGCCGCTCGGGCTGCCGGCGCTGGTGGCTGCGCTTGGCATTATCGAGGTCTGGGGGCGGCAGGGTGTGGTCAACGATCTGCTGCGGCTCGGCGGTTTGCAGAACCCGGTCAGCGTCTACGGGCTCGCCGGCATCCTGATTGCCCATGTCTTCTTCAACCTGCCGCTCGCCGCCCGCTTCCTGCTGGCGGCGCTTGACCGCATTCCGCCGGAATACTGGCTGTCGTCGGCCAATCTCGGCATGGGCGGCGGTGCTGTCTTCCGGCTGATCGAATGGCCGGTGATCCGGCGCGTCCTGCCGGGCATTGCCGGGCTCGTCTTCATGCTTTGCGCGACGAGTTTCACCATCGTGCTGACGCTCGGCGGCGGGCCGGCGGCGACGACGATCGAGGTGGCGATCTATCAGGCGCTGCGCTTCGATTTCGATCCGCAGCGCGCCGTGCTTCTGGCCTTCCTGCAGATCGCCGTGACGGCGGCGCTGCTCTGGCTCCTGTCGCTGTTCGCCCGTCCCCCGGAGGAAGGCGCTACGGCCGGCCGCGCCATCCGTCGTTTCGACGGGCGCCGGCGGCGCCTTGCCGATGGGGTCGTCATCCTCGTCTTCACGCTGTTCACCGCCGCGCCGCTCGCCGCGACCCTTGCGGCGGGGCTGGCTGCGGATTTCGGGCGGCTGGCGCTCGATCCGCTGCTGCATCGGGCGCTGCTCACGAGCCTTGCGATCTCCTTTGCTTCCGCGAGCCTCAGCCTCGCGATCGCCTTGCCGGTCGTGCTCGTGCCGCGGCTTGCGGAGGCGGGTGACGCGGGTGCCGCGACGCGGGCGATGGGCCGCGCGCTGCCGGCGGTCGGTTCACTCATCCTGCTCGTGCCGCCGGTCGTCGTCGCGACCGGGTGGTTTCTGGTGCTGCGGCTGTTCGGCGAGACGGGGCGGTTCGCGCCTGCCGTCATCACCGTCATCAATGCGCTGATGGCGCTGCCCTTCGTGGTGCGCGTGCTGGAGCCGGCCTATCGCACGCATCTTGCCCGCACGGCACGGCTGGCGCTCAGCCTCGGCGTCACGGGGATGCATCGTCTGCTATGGATCGACTGGCCGGCACTTAAGAAACCGTTCCTGACGGCCTTTGCCTTTGCCATGGCGCTGTCGCTCGGCGATCTCGGGGCCGTCGCCATCTTCGGTGCCGAGGGTTTTGTCACGCTGCCCTGGCTGCTGTTCTCGCGCATGGCGAGCTATCGCACGGCGGATGCGGCGGGCATCGCGCTGATCCTCGGCCTGATATGCCTGGCTCTGACGCTGCCCTCGACGGCGGCGGAGCGTCCAACGGAAAGACCCTCCAGCGATGCCTGATATTGCCGTTCGCCTGACCGATGTCACTGTGCGCTTCGATGAGAAACGGCTGGCCTTCGATTGCGCCATCACCGTGGGCGAGGCGGTTGCCGTGGCGGGGCCATCGGGGGCGGGGAAATCGACACTGTTCAACGTGATCGCCGGTTTCCAGACGCCGGCGGCGGGGACGGTGTCGCTTCTCGGTGAGGACATGGCGGCGCGCGAACCGGCGGAGCGGCCCGTCTCGGTCATCTTCCAGGACAACAATCTCTTCACGCATCTAACGATTGCCGACAATGTCGGGCTCGGCATCGATCCGGGGCTGCGGCTCGATACGGCGGCGCGGCAGAGCGTTTTCTCGGCGCTTTCGCGGGTCGGCCTTGGCGGTTTCGAGCGACGCCTGCCCGGCTCGCTCTCCGGCGGCGAGCGGCAGCGTGTGGCGCTCGCCCGCGCGCTGGTGCGGCGCCGGCCGATCCTGTTGCTCGACGAGCCGTTTGCAGCACTCGATCCGGCCATGCGGGCCGACATGGCAAAACTGCTTCTGGAGCTGCGTGCCGAGACGAAGAGCACGATGCTGTTCATCACCCACCAGCCGGACGATATCCGCCGGCTGGCCGACCGGGTGCTGTTTCTCGAGGACGGTGCGATCGTGCTCGACGAGGCGGCGCGCGACTTCCTATCGCGGCGGGAACCGCCAGGGGTTGCAAAATTCCTCGGTCATTCCGCGATTTAGCGGAAAGGGCGGGTTTTCGCTCTCAACCGGTGCCACAATTTGGTCGCCCCCCTGTGTCACCGGAGCCACAAGGGAAGCGTTTGTCGAATCGGAGGTTGCCGGCCGGGTATGGTGCGTCTATCTCCTCTATTCGAGGACGCGAGGATCCGCGTTCGAGCTGCACCGCAGGGTTGCTGTTCGGGCGAGGGCTCCGTCATGGCTGTGGGCAAGAGAAATGGCGAAAGCAATGCAGGACACTGCAGTGGTATCCGGACGCGGGGTTTTCAGACCCATCGCGGGGCTGCTGCTTGCCGGCATGCTGCTTTCCGGCTGCCAGTCGATCATCGAGCAGACCTACGAGCCGACGATCTCGCCATCGTCCAATCCGCAGATCGTCGACGAGGTGCAGAAGAACGATCCGCGCGCCCAGATGGGTGCACGCGAGCATCCGCGCATCGTTGCGAGCTATGGCGGCGAGTACAAGGACGCCAAGACCGAGCGGCTTGTCGCGCGCATTGCCGGCGCGCTGACGCTCGTTTCGGAAAACCCGAACCAGTCCTATCGCATCACCATCCTGAATTCACCGGCGATCAACGCCTTTGCGCTGCCGGGCGGTTATCTCTACGTGACGCGCGGCCTGCTGGCGCTTGCCAATGATGCATCGGAAGTGGCGGCCGTGCTGTCGCACGAAATGGCGCACGTCACCGCCAATCACGGCATTGAACGGCAGAAGAAGGAAGAGGCGGAAGTCATCGCGAGCCGCGTGGTGGCGGAAGTGCTCTCCAGCAACATTGCCGGCAAGCAGGCGCTGGCGCGCGGGAAAATGCGCCTCGCCGCCTTCTCGCGCAACCAGGAACTCCAGGCCGACGTCATCGGTGTGCGCATGCTGGGTGAGGCGGGTTACGACCCGTATGCGGCGGCGCGTTTCCTCGATTCCATGGCAGCCTATGCCCGCTTCACGGCGGTCGACCCCGATTCCGACCAGAGCCTCGACTTCCTGTCGAGCCATCCGAACGCGCCGCAGCGCGTGGAACTGGCGCGGCTGCATGCGCGGGCCTTCGGGGCGGAAGGCACGGTGGGCGACCGTGGCCGCGATTATTACCTCGCCGGCATCGACGGTCTGCTCTACGGCGATGCGCCGGAAGAAGGCTATGTGCGCGGCCAGACCTTCCTGCACGGCAAGCTCGGCATCCGCTTCGACGTGCCGGTCGGCTTCCAGATCGACAACAAGGCCGAGGCGGTTCTGGCGACGGGTCCCGGCGACGTGGCGATCCGCTTCGACGGCGTGGCCGACAGCCGCGGACAGGACCTGGTCAACTATATTTCGAGCGGCTGGGTGACAGGCCTCCGGCCCGAGACGATCCAGCCCATCATGATCAACGGGCTGGAGGGTGCCACCGCCAAGGCGGCGGCCGACCGCTGGGAGTTCGACGTCACGGTCGTGCGCATCGACAAGCAGATCTACCGCTTCCTGACGGCGGTGCCGGCGGGATCGAAGGCGCTGGAACCGACGGCTGCGACCCTCAAGGGATCGTTCCGCAAGCTGACGCCGGCCGAAGTCGCCTCGCTGAAGCCATTGCGTATCCGAGTCATTGCGGCGCGCGCCGGGGATACCGTGGGATCGCTTGCCGCACGCATGATGGGCACGGACAGGAAGGTCGATCTTTTCCGGCTGATCAACGCGATGACGGCGACCAGCACGGTGCGGCCGGGCGAAAAGTTCAAGATCATCAGCGAGTGATTTGAGAGGCGCCTCGTTTGAGGCGCGCCGAGAGCATGGATCCCCGGGTTTGACCCGGGGATCCGCCGGCATGGCGTCTCATGCGTAGGCGAAATCCGTCGTCTTGCTCACCAGCACCGCTTTCAGCTTTTCCAGCGCGCGGTTCTCGATCTGGCGGACCCGCTCCTTGGAAATGCCGAGAAGAACGCCGAGTTCTTCGAGCGTCGCGCCGTTTTCCGCAAGGCGGCGGGCGCGGATGATCTTCATCTCGCGCTCGTTCAGCTGGCCGAGTGCTGCGTGCAGCCAATGGTGACGCCGTTCGCCGTCGATGCTGCCTTCGGCCTGTTCGTCCGGCAGGGGGGCGTCGCTGGTCAGGAAGTCGAGGCGGCTGGAGCTTTCGCCCTCGGCCGAGGAAATCGGCGCCTGAAGCGACAGGTCGGAGGAGGAGAGGCGGGCATCCATGGTGCGCACGTCGGCCGTGCTGACGCCGAGGGCTGCGGCGATCTCCTGGTGCATGGCTTCCGCCGTCAGATAGGTGTCGCCGCGCGCGAGGCGGGCGCGCAGGCGCCGCAGATTGAAGAACAGCGCCTTCTGGGCGGAGCTTGTGCCGCCGCGCACGATGGACCAGTTGCGCAGCACATAATCCTGGATCGAGGCGCGGATCCACCAGCTGGCATAGGTGGAGAAGCGCACCTGGCGCTCCGGCTCGAAGCGGGCGGCGGCTTCCAAGAGGCCGATATAGCCTTCCTGAACGAGATCGCCGAGCGGAAGGCCGAAGTTGCGGAACTTGCCGGCCATCGAAACGACAAGCCGCATATGCGCCATGGCGATGCGGTTGCGGGCTTCCTGATCCTTGTTGTCCTTCCAGGCGTGGGCGAGGGCCTGCTCTTCCTCCCGCTCGAGATAGGGAGCCGACATTGCAAGCTTGATCATGCGGCGGTCTGCGGTCGTCGTAGCCATGGGGTCTCTCCACGTGAACCGAACCGATGCAAGGACGCCCGTTTCAGGCATTCGCCTTGCACCCTGCTTGATGATGACGTTTCAGAAAGACCGACGGTTCGCCCGAAACACCGATTCCGGGAAAAAAAGTGATGACCTCACGCCGCGGCCGCCCGAAGCCGGTCGTCCTCGGGGTTGCAAACGGCTCTGCGGCAGAAAAGTTCCAAAGAAAAAGCCCGGCTGTTGCCAGCCGGGCTTTAAATTTGGAAGGCGCGCCCTAGATCAGGCCGCTTCGTCCTGGGAGTCGTCTTCTTCGATGGCCTTGCCGCGCTTCGGACCCTTGCTCAGGTTGGTCTCGACGAGACGAACGGCTTCGGTTTCCGACATCTTGTTGACGGCTGCGATTTCGCGAGCCATGCGGTCGAGGGCGGCTTCATAGAGCTGACGCTCGGAATAGGACTGTTCCGGCTGGTTTTCGGCACGGTACAGATCGCGAACCACCTCGGCGATCGAGATCAGGTCGCCGGAATTGATCTTGGCATCATATTCCTGCGCGCGGCGCGACCACATGGTGCGCTTCACACGGGCCTTGCCCTGGACAACCTTCAGAGCGCGTTCGACGAAATCGGTCTCCGACAGCTTGCGCATGCCGATGGAAACGGCCTTGGCAACCGGCACCTTGAGACGCATCTTGTCCTTTTCGAAATCGATGACAAAAAGCTCAAGCTTCATGCCGGCGACTTCCTGCTCGTCGATGGCGACGATCTGACCGACGCCGTGAGCGGGATAAACGATCGATTCACCGGTCTTGAAGCCATGGCGCGTGGAAGATTTCTTCTGCTGGGTCGTCATTCTGTTCAAATACTCCCTGTTACGCTCCCGGCGATGCCGGGTGGGTCCGGGGACCCGGGAAAGACGGGGGCACCCTGGGGGGTGTCACCATTCTGGTCCGTCCGCCGACGCAAAAAGGTCCCCTAGCGACGCGATCACATGTGAGCAACCGAGGTTGCCTATGGGAGGTGAGCGACGTTGAGGGATCGTTTGCTTTCGTGGTGGTGTTCGGGCATGCGAAATGCCGCGATGTGGATCAGTATTCAGACCCTACCACAAAAAAGTGCCGAAATCAATAATTTGCTTCGCATGGGTCATCAAGCCTGCCCTATCGCTTTTTCGCGGGAGCATGCTTTTTTCCCCAGGTTCACTCGGCGGCTTGCGCGGGCCGGTGAGGTTTTGAAGGTCGGCGTCCGATGCGCTACCGCGCCAACCTGTTGTTTTCCCGCACTGTGTGGGCGGCAGGCAAATGCGTTCCGGCGACCGGATGTCTCAGTCGCCCTGGCCGGGGTTCGGCGAGAAGAACTGCTCGTACTTGCCCTCGACGCCGTCCATTTCCTTGGCTTCCGGCATGGCATCGCGCTTGACCGTGACGTTCGGCCAGATCGAGGCGAACTCGGTATTGATCTTCAGCCACTTGTCGAGGCCCGGTTCGGTGTCCGGCTTGATCGCTTCCGCAGGACATTCGGGCTCGCAGACGCCGCAGTCGATGCACTCGTCGGGATGGATGACGAGAAAATTCTCACCCTCGTAGAAGCAGTCGACAGGGCAGACTTCGACGCAGTCCATGTATTTGCAGCGGATGCAGTTGTCGGTCACGACATACGTCATGAGTCACTCCAGAGTAGTCATAAGGCGGCGGAGCCGTCCGCCACCGCAGAACCTGTCACGCGATCGGCCTGCCGGACGGGAATGCCGCGCACGCGCAGGCGGTCCGGAGGCTGAGGTAAAGGCTTTGGGGGCGCTTTGCAAGCGTAATACATGCGTCGCCGGGCGCATGCGAGGTATAGAATTCTAATCCTCGTCTTTGCCGGAAAAACCATGCAGGCGGTCGGTTTCCCGGCGTTCCCGCTTGGTCGGGCGGCCGGCGCCGCGCTCGCGCGTTGCCTGGTCGTAGAGCGAGCGTTCCTCGCGCGGCGGCGGGGGCGGCGTCATGTCGCTGTAGAGGTGGCGGGCTTCCTCATACGGGCCGCGGCGTTCGCCGGGCAGAAGCACCTTGACGATCATGTCGTGCCGGTCGAGCGAAAGCGCGACGACATCGCCGGGACGCAGGGCATGGGACGGCTGGCGGACCTTGACGCCGTTGACGCTGACATCGCCGGCCTCGACGGATTTCGCGGCCAGCGAGCGCGACTTGCGCAGGCGCGCGAAGAACAGCCACTTGTCGATGCGCTGTCGCGCCTGACCTGCCGGCTGTTCTTCGTGTTGCGCCATCGCTTACTTCTTCATCTGCTCCTTGAGCGCTGCCAGCTTGGCGAAGGGTGAATCCGGATCGATCGGCTTTTCCTTGCGGGGTGGCCGAGCCTCGAATTTCGCCTGCTGCGGCTTGGCCGCGCGATCGTTGCGTTCGCCGCGATCCGGGCGGTTGCCCCCCTGCGGCTTTCCGTCGCGGCCCTTGTTCTGGTCCGGACGGCCACGGCCGCCGTCGCGACGGTCGCCCCGCTCACCGGTCGGCTGGTTGCGATTGCGATCGCCGCCGCGGCGTTCGCCCTGGCCCTGGCGTTCGCCGTTGTTGCGATCACCCTGACGCTCGCCGCCATGGCGATTGCCCTGGCGCTGGTTGTTGTCGTGACGCGAGCCCGGACGCCAGAGCAGAACCGGCTTGACTTCGACCGGTTCGCCTTCGGCGGCAGCGTCTGCTGCGACGGGCGTTTCTACGGCGGCTTCTGGCTCGGCAGCCGGCGCCTGCTCGGCCGTCGCGGCTGCAGCCGGCGCCTCGCTGTCGGCATCCGACGCGTCGGCGTCATGTTCGTCCGTCGTCTCGCTGGTTGCTTCAGCCGTCTCGCTGGTTGCTTCAGCCGTTTCGGCGGTCGCATCTGCCGGTTCGGCGGCAGCAACGGCTGCGGGTGCCTGCGCGGCGAGGAAGGCGGCGGCCTCCTCGGGCTTCACGCTGTCGGCACGATAGCCGAGACCCTTCAGGATCTCTTCCATATCGTCCGGCGTCGCACCCAGGATGGACAGCATGGCGGTCGTCGCCGTGAAGCGGCGGCCGTCATAGGCGCCTTCCGGACGCGGCGTGCCCGGCTTCCACTGCAGCAGCGGGCGGATGAGATCGGCGAGGCGCTCGAGAATGTCGATGCGCACGGCGCGCTTGCCGAGGAAGCGGAAGCCGGCGAGCTTGTAGAAGGCGCGCTCATAGGTCGGATCGGTGACAACAGAGGTGCGGCCGGCGGCCAGCACCGGAATGAGGTCGCCGTAACCCGGCTTGTCGATGCCGTCGTTCTTCAGTGCCCAGAGCAGGGTGATGAGTTCGGCCGGCGCCGGCTTCAGGAGGGCCGGCATGAAGATGTGGTAGGCGCCGAAGCGGATGCCGTGCTTGCGCATGGAGGCGCGGGCATCCTGGTCGAGCGCTTTCACATCATCCGCAACGTCGCGGCGGAACAGCACGCCGAGATTTTCGACGAGCTGGAAGGCGAGACCCTTGGCGAGGCCCTGAAGGTCTTCCGCGCGCGAAAGATCGTCGAGCGGCTTCAGCACGGTCGCGATGTGATGGTTGACGTAGCGCTCGATGCGGGCGGCGACGTGGTCGCGCGCATTGCCGGTCAACTGCTCGTCGGAGAGCAGGATGACGCGCGGACGCATGATATGGTCGGAGGGCGCGAGGCGCGCGACGGGATCGCCGAGCCAGCGCACCGTGCCATCGGAACCGAGCGCGAGGTCGGCATTGCCAGCGGCATGCAGGCGCGCGGCACGAGCCTCGAACTCCAGCGCAAGCGCCTTATGCGCGGCAGCCTGTACGGCCTTCGCATCGGGTCCTTCCGTTCCGGAGACGAGCGTGAACCGGAAACCGGCCAACTGCCCGACATGATGTCCTTCTACGAAGACATCGCCATTCACACTGATTTCAGCTTCCAACATCGCATTCTCTCTCAGGCGCTTCATGAGCACAGATGTCCTGCGATCAACAAAGCGTTTCGTCAACCGTTCATGTAGCGCATCGGACAATCGGTCTTCGATTTCCCGCGTCTTTTCCTGCCAGTGTGTCGGATCGGCAAGCCATCCGGGCCGATTCGACACATAGGTCCACGTCCGTATCTGCGCGATTCGCGCCGAAAGCGTGTCGATTTCACCGTCGGTTCTGTCGGCCCGCCGGACCTGATCCGCCATGAAATCTTCGTTAACCGTACCGCGCTTTACGAGGTCCGCATAGAGCGTCGAAATCAGGTCGGCGTGCTGGGCGGGGGTGATGCGGCGGTAGTCGGGAAGCGCGCAGGCCTCCCACAGTTTCTGCACGCGCTCCGGCGTCGTCGCGAGGTCGCGCACGTCCGGATAGCGCGAAAGATGTTCGAGCGCCTGCTGGTCGACGGCCGGCAGCGCTCGCGTCAGGCCGGCGATCGGTGGTGCGGCGTCGAGCGACTTGCGCAGCGTCACGAGCGACGAATAGTCGAAGCGCGTGGTGCGCCATTGCAAGACTTTGACGGGATCGAACTGGTGCGTCTCGATGCGCTTGACCAGCTCGTCGTCGAAGGGATCGACGCGGCTCGTGATGCCGAAGGTGCCGTCGCGCAGGTGCCGGCCGGCGCGGCCGGCGATCTGGGCGAGTTCGGCGGGGTTCAGATTGCGGAACTGGTAGCCGTCGAATTTCCGGTCCTGCGCGAAGGCGACATGGTCGACGTCGAGGTTGAGCCCCATGCCGATGGCGTCGGTGGCGACGAGATATTCGACGTCGCCTTCCTGATAGAGCGCGACCTGGGCGTTGCGGGTGCGCGGGCTCAGCGCGCCGAGCACCACCGCCGCCCCGCCGCGCTGGCGGCGGATCAGTTCGGCGATCGCATAGACCTCGTCGGCGGAAAACGCGACGATGGCGGTGCGCTGCGGCAGGCGGGTGATCTTCTTCGAGCCGGCATAGAAGAGCTGGGAAAGGCGCGGCCGTTCGATGACATGGATGCCGGGCAGCAGCTGCTCGAGGATCGGCTTCATGGTGGCGGCACCGAGCAGCAGCGTCTCGTCGCGGCCCCTCAAGTGCAGCACGCGGTCGGTGAAGATATGGCCGCGCTCGAGATCGCCGGCGAGCTGCACCTCGTCGATGGCGACGAAAGAGGCGCGCGTCTCGCGCGGCATGGCCTCCACCGTGCAGACCGAAAAGCGCGCCATATGCGGCGTGATCTTCTCCTCGCCGGTGACGAGCGCCACATTGTGCTGCCCGACCTTCTCGACCACACGCGTATAGACCTCGCGCGCCAGGAGGCGCAGAGGCAGGCCGATAATGCCCGTCTCATGTGCCACCATGCGCTCGATTGCGTAGTGGGTCTTGCCCGTATTCGTCGGGCCGAGCACCGCGGTGACCCCGCGGCCGCTCAAGATCATAGGTGCTTGCGACAAGTCACATACCGGTTGTTTCAACGCTCGCCAGACGCATCCGGCAGGCAACAGATGCCCATCGGGGGCCGCGATGGCAAGGGGGGAGGCGAAACTGCGTGTTTTTCCGGGTCGTTTGCCGGCTTATGGAACGGGAGCGGAACGAAACGGCGACGAATCGCTGACTCGGGCGGATTCAGGGTTTGTTCACCACAACGGGTGGACGGGATTGGTGCGGTGGGGGCGAAATGTTGAATCGGATCAATGGATTTGGCGCTTGGTTTTGGCGACCGTAGAGACGCACCGATCTTAATAGCGGAGGTGCCGATCAATGAACCTAACGATTGCGATTCCTTGGCGATTGGCCATATGCTCCGCCGTCTCATCTCCTGACCAAACCGTCCAGTGGGCAAGGAGATGATCGTCGAGAACCACTGCCGCCGAGCAGAACTTTGACGAAGGGTCGCGATCACATACCGTTTGTACCAAACCCGGTTTTGTCAGTTGCAAAGAGACTATCTGATCAAAAACCCGCTCACGCCCGACAGTGGTATGAGATTTCAGCATGCTGATCTCGCGGATATCCATTAGCTCGAAGCTTCCTGGAAGATCAGCGAGTTCCTCTGATCTTAATCCGGTGCAAAGCTGCCTTGCCCACATGCGACTTAGCAACGGGCAGATTTCCCGCGAGATCGACATCTCGTTGTAGGAACCATAAAGGGCAATAGACATCCGTAATGAACGCGCTGAAACTGGTCTTTCGGGATCATTTGCTTGTTTTACAAGTTGCTTTCTCGCGTCGTCCGAAGACGAAGCCTTATCAAAAGCCGCTTGAAAATTAGCGTTCCGAACAGAAGCGCCGCTAAGCGCTACGAAGGGTAAAACAACCGTCTCATCGGCGATCGAAAAGTGTGCGTCACTCGATAGAAAATCGACATCCGGTATCGGCGGATTTTGGTTGTCACAGGAAGTCGAAAAGAAAAAGACCGCCAACAAGAGGCCAATGACCCTGCAATCCATGTGTATTCGTTTCCGCAAAATAATCCAAAAAACGACTTACGATGCCCGCCTACCCCGGCTCATCCGTTCTGGTGTCCGCTTGCGCGGATTGAAGTCAACCATCTAGGAAATATTAAACTGTTGAATGTTCTGAAGAGCGGTTACCCTCGTCGAGGCTAACGGAAAGCACGGCCTGTCGTTGGATTGCTTCGGCTATTTCAATGTGAGGCGGCGTATGGTCGCCAGCGTGGCGGACAACATAAGAGGAAACGGTGAAAAACGTCTTGTTTGTGTGCAGCCAGAACAAGCTTCGCAGTCCGACGGCCGAGCAGGTGTTCGCAAACTGGCCGAATATCGAAACCGCGTCGGCCGGCACGAACAATGATGCGGAGAATCCGCTTTCGGCAGAGCAGATCGAATGGGCCGATATCGTTTTCGTGATGGAGAAAGCGCACCGCAACAAGGTGCAGGGCAAATACCGCACCGCGCTCAAAGGCAAACGGCTGATCTGCCTGCACATCCCGGACGACTACGACTTCATGGATCCCGCCCTCATCCGGCTATTGGAGGCCAAAGTCCCTCGGCACTTTTAGGCTCAGCGCAGCAACCGCGCCGAGAAGGGGCTTTGATCAGGCCGACAGGCATCTGCACGCGTTATCGGCAGGCCTGTCAAACCAAATGGTCGTGCAATTCCATCCCCGTCTCAGTTCTCGCTCGACTCGTACAGCCGAAAAATTTCCTCGGTGACGCAAGGCTCGCCGCCGATGGATTTCCTCGACGACACCATCACGAAGCAGTTCACGGTGAAAGTGTTGGTGTAGAAATTGCCGTGGCCGGAGAGGCAGTGGGCGGCGTCCTTGGGGTGGCTGCCCTATATAGCGAGCTTGTCGCTTCCAGCGCTAAAATGTGTCACCTCCGTAACCGTAAACAAACTGCATTCCTTCGTTTTTCACTCGCCGTTCCATCAACATCATGAAGCCTGACGCACTTGGGATCGGCAAGTTTCGAAACCGGAGTGCGATTCGAACATTTTCCAGTGTAGTGTTCGGATGCCTTTGCAGGAACGGTGCGCTTTTCGCGACTGCTATACAGTCCTCTATTTTTTGTTCGATCGTTTCGAGGTGCATGGTTATTATCTCCTCATCCGACCATGAATGAAAGGCTAGCGCCTCTTTGGATGTCCAGGGAAGAGTATCATTGATTACCATCCGCACGTGACCGTGCTGGTAAGGTATTTCCAAGACGCGCTCGGAAACGCCTCCATGGGTGTGATGGCTCGGCTCTCGATTTTTCACTGTGATACCGCGTCGTCACGCGTCAAATGCCGTTGATGAGCAAATAGGGATGACGACCAAGGATCGTCCGTGCACGACCCTCGAACCGGTCAAGGAATGTTAGCAGCGCCCTTCGATGGAGTTTGTGCCGCTGCGGTATTAGTCCGGGGCAAATTACGTATTTGCCAACGGGCGCAGGCAGCTTCGCATTTCCTGCTACGTCACGTCGCAGGTCCGAAAATCGGGGTAAGATGTCGAGCCACGTCTCCCGCGTTGCCCAAGTGATACCCGAGTGCCGATAGCTGTTTGACCAATCCGGAAAGGAACGCGCGACCATACCCTCAATGAAAAGGAAGGCTTCTTCCCTCACGCTGAAAATATCTGGACCAAAACAATCGTGATCATAGTCATCGCGAAAGGCGTGGTCACAGGGTGCGAAGCTGAACGTGAGTCCGCCCTGGTGCCCATCAACGATTCGATAGTCGATTTTCATGAAAAAGCGGACACCGCGTGCCGCACAAGGAAATGACGATCTGTCATAGCAACAGGTTCGTCACATATCAATTGCAACACTCATCCACCACCGCGATGGTCACCAGTCGAGTCAACGACATCGCAAAGTCCGGTATCGGTCGATTGCGGCACGCCGAAAGCGTTGCCGACATCAAACCGGATGGTCGTGCAGGTCCGCGCCGTCCCAGCTTCCGCCCGATTCGTAGAGCGGGAAGACCTCTTCGGTGACGTAAGGCCCGCCGCCGACCGATTCCTTCGACGACATCAGCACGAAGCGGTTCACGGTGAAGGTGTTGGTGTAGAAGTTGCCGCGGCCGGAGAGGTAGTGGGCGACGTCTTCCGGGCGGGCGTTGCGCAGGCGCGCGAGGGTGACGTGGGGGGTGAATTTGCGCGGGTCGGCGGGCAGGCCGAGGCGCTGGCAGATGCGCTCGATTTCGGCCTGGAGGGCGTACATTTCCGGGGCCTGGGTGACGCCGGCGAAGACGGAATGGGGTTTCTTCGAGCCGAAGGAGCCGATGCCGGACAGGCCCAGCTGGAATTCGGGGCGCTCGATGCGGTCGAGCTTGTCGACCACCTCGTCGGCGGTGCGGCCGTCGATATCGCCGATGAAGCGTAAGGTGATGTGAAAGTTCTCGACGTCTATCCAGCGGGCTCCGGGGAGGCCACCTCTCAGTAACGAGAGGCTCATGGCCGCGTTGCGCGGCACTTCGAGGGCGATGAAAAGTCTCGGCATGGCGACCTCTCCACACTGGAATGTACTGTCAGCGAATCACGCAACCGCTTTTTGCGCAACCCTTATTTCGCACCCGCGAAAACTACTCCCCTGCCGTGATCGACTTGAGGAAGGTTTCCGCGGCCGGAAGTATGGTCTTCACCATGACGTCGACGCCCTGCGTGTTGGGGTGCATGCCGTCCTCGAGCTGGAGGTCTGCCTTGGTGACGACGCCGTCGAGGAAGAACGGATAGAGCGCCACGCCGTGTTTGTCCGCCATGCGCTGGTAGATGCCGTTGAAACGTTCGCCATATTCCGGGCCCATGTTCGGGGGCGCGATCATGCCGGCGAGCAGCACGGCGATGCCGCGCTCCTTCAGGCGGGTCAGCATGGCATCGAGGTTCTTTTCCGTCTGTTCCGGCGGAATGCCGCGCAGTGCATCGTTGGCGCCGAGTTCGAGGATGACGCCCTTCGTGCCGTCCGGGATCGACCAGTCGAGACGGGCAAGACCGCCCGACGTGGTGTCGCCGGACACGCCGGCATTGGCGACCTCGACCGCGAAACCCTTTTCGCGCAGCGCCGCCTCCAGCTTGACCGGAAAGGCATCCGATGCGGGAAGCTGGTAGCCGGCCATCAGGCTGTCGCCGAAGCCGACGAGCTTGACCGGCTCGGCCAAGGCGTTGCCGGCGGATAACAAAGCTGTGATTGCAAGTGAGGCGAAAATCGAAAGCGCCGCTTTAAACGACATAGTGCTGATCCTAGATTGCTGGCATTCCAGTTGTTCCAACAACATATAGGGCAGAATTCCTTGGCCAAAACCATCATCGATCTTAAAAATGCCGATCTCACCCTCGGGAGGGCTGCCGCCTCCGTGCATGTGCTGAAGGGAATCGGCCTGTCGATCGATGCGGGCGAATCGGTCGGCATCGTCGGCCCGTCGGGGTCCGGCAAGTCGACATTGTTGATGGTGCTGGCCGGTCTGGAACGGCTCGACAGCGGTGAAATCCATATCGATGGCGCCGGCCTGCATGGCATGAGCGAGGACCAGGTGGCGGATTTTCGCGGCCGCAACATCGGCATCGTCTTTCAGTCCTTCCACCTCATTCCCAACATGACGGCGCTGGAAAACGTCGCGGTGCCGCTGGAGCTTGCCAATGTGCGCGATGCCTTCGAGATCGCCCGGCGCGAACTGACGGCGGTCGGGCTCGGCGAACGCCTGTCGCACTATCCCGGCCAGCTTTCGGGCGGCGAACAGCAGCGCGTGGCGATTGCGCGCGCACTGGCGCCGGCGCCGAAACTGTTGATCGCCGACGAGCCGACCGGCAATCTCGACACCGAGACCGGCCGGCAGATCGCCGACCTGCTGTTTGCCAAGCAGGCCGAGCGCGGCACGACGCTGGTGCTGGTGACGCATGATCCGTCGCTCGCCGCCCGGTGCAGCCGGCAGGTCGCCATGCGTTCCGGTGAGATCGTGTCGGGTGCCGCACCTCTCAGGGCCACGCTCGCAGAGGCGGTGCCGGCATGAGGGTCGGCTCGATCCTTCGGCAGTTTCCGCTGGCGATCCGTCTGGCGCTGCGCGAAATGCGCGGTGGCCTGAAGGGGTTTTACATTTTCCTCGCCTGTATCGCGCTTGGAACGGCGGCGATTGCGGGCGTCAATTCCGTATCGAGCGCCATCACGCAGGCGATCGCCTCGCAGGGGCAAACGCTGCTGGCCGGTGACGTGCGTTTCGAGTTCAACAACCGCTTTGCGACGCCGGAAGAACTGAAGCATTTCCAAAGCCTTGGCGATGTGTCGCTGTCCACCGGGCTGCGCTCCATGGCGCGCCTGCCGGATGGTTCCGACCAGACGCTGGTGGAGGCGAAGGGCGTCGATGGTGCCTATCCGCTCTACGGCGCGTTGGAAACCTTGCCGCAGCAGCCGGCGAGCCAGCTGTTTGCCAAGCAGGGCGAGGCCTTTGGCGCCGTGGTGGCGCCCTTGCTGCTGGACCGGCTCGGCATTGTCGTCGGCGACGAGATCCTGCTGGGCACGGCGAAGCTCAAGGTCACGGGCACGCTGGTGCGCGAGCCCGATGCGGTGTCGGAAGGGTTTGGCTTCGCGCCGCGCCTGATGCTGTCGGAAGCGGCCTTGCAGGCAAGCGGCCTCGTGCAGACCGGCAGCCTGGTGGAAAATGCCTATCGCGTCCGGCTTGCCGATCAGGACGTGTCGCTCGCAAAGGTCCGGGCCGATGCCAACAAGGCCTTCCCGAAGGCCGGCTGGTCGATCCGCACCGCCAACAGCGCCGCACCCTCGCTGACCACCAACATCACCCGCTTCTCGCAGTTCCTGACGCTGGTCGGCCTGACGGCGCTGATCGTCGGCGGCGTCGGCGTGGCGAATGCCGTGCGGGCCTATCTCGATTCCAAGCGTTCGGTCATCGCGACCTTCAAGTGCCTCGGTGCGCCGGCCTCGCTGGTGGCGCTGATCTACCTGACGCAGATCGCGCTGATTGCGGCCGTAGGCATCCTGATCGGCCTTGTTGCCGGGGCGCTGATGCCCATGGTGGCGATGCAGTTCCTCGAAGGCGTGCTGCCGGTGCCGGCGGAGGCGACGCTCTATCCGTCCGCCCTGCTGATCGCCGCCGTCTTCGGCCTGCTGACGGCGCTTGCCTTCGCGATCATGCCGCTTGGCCATGCCCGCGAGGTGCCGGCGACGGCACTGTTCCGCGAGCAGGGTTTTGAAACCGGCCGGCTGCCGAGCTGGCCCTATGTGCTGGGGGCGGCGGTCTTTCTTGCCGCATTGGCGGGGCTGGCGATCTTTACCGCCTATGACCGCTACATCGCATTGGTCTTCCTCGGCGCCATCGCCTTCGCCTTCGTGGTGCTGCGCGTTGTTGCCATGCTGATCACGGCGCTGGCCAAGCGCAGCCCGCGGGTCAATTCGCCATCGCTGCGCCTCGCCATTGGCAATATCCACCGGCCGGGGGCGCTGACCTCCTCCGTGGTGCTGTCGCTCGGGCTTGGGCTTGCGCTGCTCGTCACGCTGACGCTGATCGACGGGAATCTGCGCCGCGAGCTCACCGGCAACCTGCCGGAGCGGGCGCCGAACTTCTTCTTCGTCGACATCCAGGGCAGCGAACTCTACGGGTTCCGGCAGGTGCTGCAGTCCAACATGCCCGATGGCAAGATCATCGAGGTGCCGATGCTGCGCGGCCGCGTCATGGAGCTGAACGGCGTCGACGTGGCGAAGGTCAAGGTGCCGCCGGAAGGCCAGTGGGTGCTGCGCGGCGATCGCGGCATCACCTATGCCAAGCGCACGCCGGAAAATTCGACGCTTGCCGAAGGCGAATGGTGGCCGGAGGATTATTCCGGCGAGCCGCTCGTCTCGTTCGCGGCGGAGGAGGGACGCGAGCTCGGCCTCAAGATTGGTGACACGGTGACGGTCAGCGTACTCGGCCGC
Organism: Shinella sp. GW821-FHT11G07; assembly: GCF_058808115.1. Taxonomy (NCBI): domain Bacteria; kingdom Pseudomonadati; phylum Pseudomonadota; class Alphaproteobacteria; order Hyphomicrobiales; family Rhizobiaceae; genus Shinella; species Shinella sp. GW821-FHT11G07. Next base: position 111,127 of record NZ_JBXARJ010000005.1, on the reverse strand, counting down.
AACATGACGGCGCGCATCGCCAACTTCCGCAATGTCGAGTGGGAATCGCTGTCGATCAACTTCGTCATGGTCTTCTCGCCGAACACCTTTGCCGGCGCGCCGCATGCGTGGCTGGCAACGGTGATCGACCCGTCGGCGACGGCGGAGCAGGAGGCGGCGACGCTGAAGGCGGTCACCAACGCCTATCCGACCGTCACCAGCGTGCGCGTCAAGGATGCGCTCGACGTGGTCAACGAGCTGGTCGGCCAGCTGGCGACGGCGATCCGCGCGGCTGCCGCCGTGGCGCTGATCGCCTCGATCCTCGTGCTGGCCGGCGCGCTTGCCGCGGGCAACCGGGCGCGCGTGCACGATGCGGTCGTGCTGAAGACGCTGGGCGCCACGCGTGCCACGCTGATCCGCGCCTTCAGCTACGAATATCTGATGCTGGGGCTGGCCACCGCGATCTTCGCGCTGTTTGCCGGGGGTGTCGCGGCCTGGTTCGTGGTGAGCCGGATCATGACGCTGCCGTCGAGCTTCCTGCCGGATGTCGCGGTGATGACCGTGGTGACGGCGCTCGTCATGACCGTCGGCATCGGCCTTGCCGGGACCTGGCGTATTCTGGGACAGAAGGCGGCGCCGGTGCTGCGAGAGCTTTGAAATTGCAAGGCCCGTGGCTCGCGCAAGGGTCGCGGGTCTTGTGCGAGACACAATTCATGCGCATATTTACCACAGGCAAGCTGGAGCCCCGCAGCGGTTGCCTGGACCCCGCAAGCGCGCCGAACGATCGGAGCGAACAAACGGGAGCCCGACACCGTCTATTCCAAGGGGCTTTATGAGAGGAAAACATGGCTGATCTTCGCAACTACCAGACCCGAACGGCGAATACCGGCGCTCAGGCCGGTGCCGTCATCGACCAGGGCCTGCGCACCTACATGCTCCGGGTCTACAACCTGATGGCCTTCGGTCTCGCGATCACCGGTCTCGTGGCGTATTTCGCCTCGCAGGCCGCCTTCGCCGATGGCCAGCTGACCGCGTTCGGTCAGGCGATCTATGTGAGCCCGCTGAAGTGGGTCGTCATGCTCGCCCCGCTGGCGCTGGTCTTCTTCCTGAGCTTCCGCATCCACACGATGAGCGTTGCCGCCGCGCAGGCGACCTTCTGGGTCTATGCCGGCCTGATGGGCCTGTCGCTGTCGTCGATCTTCCTGGTCTATACCGGCGCCAGCATCGCGCAGACCTTCTTCGTCACCGCTGCCGCCTTCGGCTCGCTGTCGCTGTTCGGCTACACGACGAAGCGGGACCTGTCCGCGATGGGTTCGTTCCTGGTGATGGGCCTGTTCGGCCTGATCATCGCCTCGCTCGTCAACCTGTTCCTGCAGTCCTCGGCGCTCGACTTCGCGATCTCCGCGATCGGCGTGCTGGTCTTCGCAGGCCTGACGGCCTGGGATACGCAGAAGATCAAGGAAATGTATTTTGAAGCCGACGACGCCGCCGTGGCCGGCCGCAAGGCCATCATGGGTGCGCTGACGCTCTACCTCGACTTCATCAACCTCTTCCTGTTCCTGCTGCGTTTCCTCGGCAACCGCGAGTAACGCCAGGAGCCGTAGGGCTGATCACACGAACCCCGCCGGAGACGGCGGGGTTTTTGTTTGGGGCTTCGGCGTTTGCAGACACGCCCTCAATGTCGTTCGGCAATCAAACGTGATCTTCCCGTTTCTTGACGTTTTTGCCGGTTCATGCGCATTGTCGCTCAATCATGCACGATTTGGTGTCGACGATGTCCATACACGACCTTCTTCTGGGAGAACGGCAGGATCTGATCCGCGCACGGCTCGACGTCTCGGGCCGGGTGATCGCGGCGGAGCTTGCGCAGGAGCTGGGTGTGTCGGAAGACACGATCCGGCGCGATCTGCGCGAGATGGCGGCGCTGGGACTTTGCCGCCGTGTCTATGGCGGCGCGCTTAGGGTTTTGCAGTCGACGAGTTCGATGAACGAACGTATTGCCGTCAGCGGCGACCGCAAGGCGGCGCTGGGTCGCACCGCAGCCGAACTGATCCCGGCCGGCAGCACGATCTTCCTCGATTCCGGCAGCACCAACCTGGCGCTTGCCCGCGCACTGCCGGCGGGCAGCGATCTCACGGTCATCACCAATGCGCCGGCGATCGCGACGGCCGTTCTCGAACGCGATATCGCAACGATCCAGCTCGGCGGATTGATCGATCCGCGCGCCGGCGGCGCGGTCGGCGCAAAGGCGATGCGCGATGCGGAGGCGTTCCGACCGGATATCCTGGTGCTCGGCGTCTGCGGCATCGACCCGGATGCCGGCGTCACCGCTTTCAGTTTCGAGGATGCGGAATTGAAGCGCCTCATCATCTCGCTGAGCAAATCCGTGCTGGTCGCGGTCCTGAACGACAAGCTTTCCACCGCCGCTCCCTATTCGGTCGTGCCGCTTTCCCGGGTGACGCGTGCCGTGCTCGAGGTGGATGCGGATGACGCCGAGGCCGACCGGCTCGCGGCGGCCGGTATCCAGATCATCCGCGCCAGGTAGGCCCCGAACCTCGCGATTCCTTTGTAAAACGGATCTCCCATGACGACCTCCGACAATGCCCTTGCCGGCAAATCCATCGCCAAGACCTATTTCCCGTCGACACGGCTTGCCGTCTCCGGGCTCTTCCTGCTGAACGGCACCTTTGCCGGCGCCTGGGCGCCAAAAATCCCGGAATTCGCAAGCCGTCTCGACCTTGCCGAATCCGGGCTCGGTCTGATGATCATGTGCTTCGGAATCGGCTCGCTGGTGCTGATGCCGATCGCCGGCATCCTGATCGCCCACTATGGCACGACGCGCACGGTGAAGGGCGCGACGATCCTCTTCCTTTCGACGATGCTGCTGCTCTCCATCGCGCCGAATATCCCGGTCGGTGCCGTCGCCATCTTCTTCTTCGGCGGGCTGATGGGCGCGATGGACGTCGCCATGAACGGCAATGCAGTCGAAGTGGAGAAATCCATGCGGCGCGCCATCATGTCGTCCTGCCATGCCTTCTGGAGCCTCGGCGCCTTCATCGGGGCCACGACCGGCGGTTTCCTGATCGAGCGGCTCGGCGTGATGGGCCATGCGGGACTGCTCACCGTGGTCGGTGCCGTCGCACTCGTGTTCATCTGGCCCTTTGTCCTGCACGATGCGCCGCATCCGAACGAGGAGCGCCAGAAGGTGCGCCTGCCGATGACGTTGCTGCCCTGGCTGATCGGCCTCATGGCGCTGTTCTCCATGGCGCCCGAGGGCGCGATCCTCGACTGGGGTGCGCTCTATATGCGCGACGAGCTTGGCGCGTCGCTGGCGCTCTCGGGTTTCGCCTTCGGTGCGTTCTCACTGACGATGGCCGTCATGCGCTTTGCCGGCGACCATGTGCGTGATCGCTTCGGCGCGGTGAAGACGCTGCGCTTCTGCACCGTCATGGCGATGATCGGCATGGTCACCGCCGGCCTGGCGCCGAACGCCTATATTGCGGTGATCGGCTTTGCGATCTGCGGCGTCGGGATTTCCAACATGGTGCCGATCGCGTTTTCCGCCGCCGGCAACCTGCCCGGTTTCGCGCAGGGCGTGGCGCTGTCGGTTGCAACCGTCATGGGCTATTCCGGTTCGCTGTTTGCACCGTCGATCATCGGCTTCATTGCCGAGCATACCGGCTTTGCCATCATCTTCGCGCTGCTGCCGGTGCTGTTCATCGTCGTGCTGCTGCTGTCGCACCATGCGGTGCATGCGGATGTGCGCGATCACCGTTGACGGCAAAACGACGCGCGGCGATCAAATCGTCGCGTGTCCCAAAGCAATTCCAGCAAAAGTGCGCAGCGGTTTTGCGTCCGGAATTGCCTAAAAACAAAGAGATAGGGCGTTTTCGCGTCTCGCAGAAAAGCGGAAATGCTCTGGCGCTTGCAGTTGACAAGCCCGGTTTCCTGATCCACCTGAGGGAAAAGGCCGCGCGCCAAGGCTCGCGTGCAGCCGCTTTTCGAGCAAGAGGCTCCATTATGTCCTTTTCCTTCGACTTTGAACCGAAGCCGCGGCGCCAGTCCGTCGGGGTCGATGTCGGCGGCGTGCTGGTCGGCGGCGGTGCGCCGGTCGTCGTGCAGTCGATGACCAATACGGATACCGCCGATATCGACGGTACGGTCGCCCAGGTCGCGGCCCTCCATCGCGCGGGTTCGGAGATCGTGCGCATCACGGTCGACCGCGACGAGAGTGCGGCGGCGGTGCCCAAGATCCGCGAGCGCCTGCTGCGTCTTGGCCTCGACATACCGCTCGTCGGAGACTTTCACTATATCGGCCACAAGCTGCTCGCCGATCACCCGGCCTGCGCCGAGGCGCTGGCGAAGTACCGTATCAATCCGGGCAATGTCGGCTTCAAGGAAAAGAAGGACCGGCAGTTTTCGGCAATCGTCGAGACGGCGATCCGCCACAACAAGCCGGTTCGCATCGGCGTCAACTGGGGCTCGCTCGACCAGGAGCTTTTGACGCGGCTGATGGACGAAAACCAGGCCAAGGGTTTTCCGCTGACGGCCCAGCAGGTGATGCGCGAGGCGATCTGCCAGTCGGCGCTGCTCTCTGCGGATCTGGCGGAAGAAATCGGCCTGCCGCGCGACCACATCATCCTGTCGGCCAAGGTCTCCAACGTGCAGGATCTCATCGCCGTCTATGCGATGCTGTCTTCCCGCTCCGACCATGCGCTGCATCTCGGCCTGACGGAAGCCGGCATGGGCACCAAGGGCATCGTCGCCTCGTCGGCCTCGCTCGGCATCCTGCTGCAGCAGGGCATCGGCGACACGATCCGTATCTCGCTGACGCCGGAGCCCGGTGGCGACCGCACCCGCGAGGTGCAGGTGGCGCAGGAACTGCTACAGGTCATGGGTTTTCGGCAGTTCATTCCGGTGGTGGCCGCCTGTCCGGGCTGCGGGCGCACGACCTCGACGGTGTTCCAGGAACTGGCGCAGAAAATCCAGGACGACATCCGCAAGAACATGCCGGTCTGGCGTGAAAAATATCCGGGTGTCGAGGGCCTCAAGGTCGCCGTCATGGGCTGCATCGTCAACGGGCCGGGCGAAAGCAAACATGCCGATATCGGCATCTCGCTGCCCGGTACCGGCGAACTGCCGATCGCGCCGATCTATGTCGACGGCAAGAAGGCGATGACGCTGCGCGGCACCAACATCGCCGGCGAATTCGAGACGCTGGTCAACGACTATATCGAGAAGCGTTACGGGCAGGGCCAGGCGGCGGCTGAATAAGCTTTCTCAGGCGCCACGCCGGACGGAAAACCGCTTCACACTTTTCCTGGCGCGGCTCAGACTCAGAGCCGCGTTGTCAAAAGCTTGAAGCCTGCAAAAGCGAAGAAGGCGGCCATGACGCCTTCAATGGCGCGACGCGACTTGAGATAGGCCCGGTGCACGGGGCCGAGCGAGAAGACCAGCGCGAAGCCGAGGAAGACGGCAATCCCCATCACCATGCAGCCGGCGATGAAGGTGATCATCACACCGCCCGGCGCGCCCGGCGGCATGCCGAGCGATGTCAGCATGATCCAGTTGAAGATCGCCTTCGGATTGGTGATGTGGATGCCGAGGCCCTTGAGGTACTGCCGGCGCGGCGACAGCGGCGGCATGGCCGCCATCTGCGCGCGATAGACTTCCTCGCTCTTGCGCGCCGCCCTGTAGGCGTTCCAGGCGAGCCACAGCAGGTAGCAGCCGCCGACGATCTTCAGCACGATGATCGCCTGGCCGTAGGTACGGATGAGGGCCGAGAGGCCCGATGCCGTGAGGATCGCCCAGATGTAGGAACCTGTCAGCACGCCCGAGGCGAGCGCCAGCCCGGCGCGGCGGCCCTGGCTGATCGAGGTCGCGATGATGGCGATGATCGCCGGTCCCGGCGAGGCTGTCGCGATGAAATAGGCGGTCCAGGCGACGGCGAGTTGCGGCAGGTAGGGCGTGATGTCGGTCATGGTTCACCGGTGGATATCGGTGGACGATAGCCGATCGTGTTTTCCGCTCCTAGCTGGAGAATTGCACCACATGTCACTGTCGGTCGGGAAGGTCGGCGCATCCCCCTCATCCGGCCCTTCGGGCCACCTTCTCCCCGCTGGGGAGAAGGGGAGGTGCGGTGTGTTGTTGAACGCGCCGTCGAGAGGATGAAAAGGAGGCCTTGTCCCCTTCTCCCCAGCGGGGAGAAGGTGCCGGCAGGCGGATGAGGGGGCTGTCGCCGCCCTGGTCGAACCCTCAGACGATGTCCTCGACCGCGGCGATCAGCCGGTCGCATTCCTCCGGCGTGCCGATGGTGATGCGCAGGAAGTCCGAGATGCGGGGTTTTGCGAAGTGGCGCACCAGCACGGCGCGGTCGCGCAGGCCCTTGGCGAGGGCTTCGCCGCTATGGCCGGGGTGGCGGGCGAAGACGAAGTTGGCCTGCGAGGGCAGGACCTCGAAGCCGCGCTGGCGAAGCGCGCCGGTGACGCGTTCGCGTGTCTCGATGACCTTGCCCCGGGTCTCGTCAAACCAGGCGCGGTCGTCCACGGCGGCGGCAGCACCGGCCTGGGCGACGCGGTCGAGCGGGTAGGAGTTGAAACTGTCCTTGACGCGCTCCAGCGCATCGATCAGCGGGCGCTGGCCGATGGCGTAGCCGACGCGCAGGCCGGCCAGCGAGCGGGATTTCGACAGCGTGTGCACGACGAGCAGGTTGTCGTACTTCCTGGTCAGCGGGATGGCGCTCTCGCCGCCGAAATCGATATAGGCCTCGTCGACCACGACCGGCTGGTCCGGGTGTTCCGAGACGAGCTTTTCGATCGCCGCCAGCGGCAGGCCGATGCCGGTAGGCGCGTTCGGGTTCGGCAGGATGATGGCGCCGGCGGGGCGGGCGTAATCCGCCAGATCGATGGTGAAATCGTCCTTCAGCGGGATCTCCACGGCCTCGATGCCGAACAGGCGGCAATAGGTCGGGTAGAAGCTGTAGGTGATATCCGGATAGAACAGCGGCTGCTCGTGGTTGAGAAGCGCCACGAAGGCGTGCGCCAGCACCTCGTCCGAGCCGTTGCCGACAAAGACCTCGTCGGCCTCCACACCGTAGAAGCGGGCGATCGACTGGCGCAGCGCCAAGGCAGACGGGTCCGGGTAGAGCTTCAGGCTGTCGGCGACGGCGGCCTGCATGGCGGCGATCGCCTTTGGCGAGGGGCCGTAGGGGTTTTCGTTGGTGTTGAGCTTGGTGAGGTTTTGAATGCGCGGCTGCTCCCCCGCGACATAGGGCTTGAGCGTGGCGACGATCGGCGACCAGAATTTGCTCATGAGGTCAGTTCCTGCGATTGGCGATGAAATGGGCGGTTTCGATGAGAATCCCCGCCCGATGGCTGAACGGCGCAAGAAGCGCCTCGGCCTCCTTCACAAGCTCCTGAAGACGGCTTTCCGCCCAGGCCTGGCCGCGGCGTGACACGAGCGTCGCCTTGCCGCGGTCGGCATCCTTGCCGGTCGCCTTGCCCATGGTCTCGGCATCAGCGGTGAGATCCAGCAGATCATCGGCGATCTGGAAGGCGAGGCCGACCGTTTCGCCGTAGCGGCGCAGCGTCGCCCGCTCATCATTTGAGGCGCCTGCGATGATCGCCCCGGCCTCGCAGGCAAAGCGCAGGAGTGCGCCGGTCTTCATGGCCTGCAGCGTGACGACGCCGTCTTCGTCCGGCGCCTGTTTTTCCGCCGCAAGATCGAGCGCCTGGCCACCGGCCATGCCGCCAATGCCGGCGGCGCGGGCGAGCGCCAGTATAAGGGCCGCCTTGGTGGCGTCCGGCAGGCGGGTTTCGGGCGCGGCGACGATGTCGAAGGCAAGCGTCAGCAGGCTGTCGCCGGCAAGGATGGCGGCAGCCTCGTCGAAGGCGATATGCACGGTCGGCTGGCCACGGCGCAGGTCGTCGTCGTCCATCGCCGGCAGGTCGTCATGCACGAGCGAATAACAGTGGATGCATTCGAGCGCGGCGCCGATGCGCAGCGCCGTCGCGCGCTCGACATTCGGGAAGAGGGCGGCGGATTCGATGACGAGGAAGGGGCGCAGGCGCTTGCCACCGTTCAGCACGCCGTGGCGCATGGCGGCGAGAAGCCGTTCGGGGCGGGCGATTTCGTCCGCCTGCACGGTACTCGACAACAGTGCGGCGAGCAGCGCTTCCACCGCTTCGGCATTGCTCTTCAGGAGGGATTGGAATTCCTGGTAACGTTCGCTCATGGCCGCTCTTTGGCATGGGCTCCGGGCTTAGGCAACGGGAATGCCGGGATGGCGGCAAAGAATCGCGGCACGCCGCTGGTTTTTGGCGAGCCGTGACGGTATGAAAGCGCAACGACGCAAGGATGGGCGCCGGCACTTGGACATCGTACCGGAAACACGGGCAGACACGGTCAATTCGGAGGCAGATGCCGGTGGCAGGGATGGTTTGATGACCCGCCTTCGCCGGCACTGGCGACGCATTGTCCTTGCCGTGGCGGCTTTTATCGCACTGCCCTATGTGCTGATCCTGCTCTATACGATCGAGTTCGTCCGTCCGGTTTCGACCCTCATGCTGAGCGACCTCGTGCTGTTGCGCGGCTACGACCGGCAATGGGTGGAGTTCGATGCGATTTCACCCAATCTCGTGCAGGCGGTGATGATGTCGGAGGACGGGCAATTCTGTCGCCATGCCGGCGTCGACTGGGGCGAGATGCGGGCGGTGGTGAACGAGGCGCTGGCCGGCGAGCAGACGCGTGGTGCCAGCACCATCCCCATGCAGACGGCAAAGAACCTGTTCCTGTGGAACGGCCGCTCCTTCCTGCGCAAGGTGATGGAACTGCCGCTCGCCGTCGTTTCGGATTTCGTCTGGAGCAAGCGGCGGCTGATGGAGATCTATCTCAACATCGCCGAATGGGGGCCGGGCATCTACGGCGTCGAGGCAGCGGCACAGCACCATTTCGGGGTCCCGGCCGCAAAACTCTCACGCCGGCAGGCGGCCCTTCTCGCCGTTTCGCTGCCCAATCCCTTCGAGCGCAATGCCGGCAAGCCGGGGCGCGGCCTGCAACGGCTGGCACGGTTGATCGAACGGCGGGCGAGCCGGTCGGGCGAATATATCAAATGCCTTTATGAGTGACGTCAGGGCTTTTCATTGGCGTTTGCCGGCCTGAGCCCATAGGATTCGGCGCCTGCAAGGAGCACGCAATGTCAGACCTCATCCTCTATGTCGGCAACAAGAACTATTCCTCCTGGTCCTTCCGGCCCTGGATTGCGCTGGCAGCGGCCGGCGTGCCCTTCACGGACAAGGTGATCCCCTTCGATTTCGCCGCGGGCAATCCGGAAATTCGAAAAGTCTCTCCGACGGGCAAGGTGCCGGTGCTGTATCATGGCGCCGTGCGGGTGTGGGAATCGCTCGCCATCATCGAATATGCCGCCGAGCTTTTTCCCGACAAGGGCATCTGGCCCGAAGACGTGGCGGCCCGCGCCGAGGCACGGGCGATCTCGATGGAAATACTCTCCGGCTTCCACGCGCTGCGCAATACCTGCCCGATGAACATCCGCCGCGAGCCCGGCGCGGTCGACCTGTCTGATGGCGTGAGAAACGACGTCGCGCGCATCGAAACGATCTGGAAGACGGCGCTGGCCCGCTCCGGCGGCCCGTTCCTGTTCGGTGCGTTTTCGGCGGCCGATGCCATGTATGCGCCGGTCGTCAATCGCTTCGAAGCCTATCGCCTCACGAAGGATGAAACCGTACTGGCCTACATGGCGCGCATGAAGGCGCATCCGGCCTGGCAGGAATGGGAGCGGGCCGCGCGCGCCGAGACCTGGATCGTGCCGGAAGACGAAGCCTGACCGACGGAATCGAAAAATTCGGGTCAGGGACTGGTCAAGCGGCGTTTTGCCATGTATAAGCCCGCCAAATTTCCGAAATAAAGACATGTCTTTGTCAGCCATTCGGTGGCCTGCGGATGTGTTTGCCCGATAAGTGGAGTTAGTGAAATGGCTGTACCAAAAAGAAAAACGAGCCCGTCCAAGCGCGGTATGCGCCGTTCCGCAGACGCTCTGAAGGGTTCGACCTACATCGAAGACAAGAACTCGGGCGAACTGCGCCGTCCGCACCATATCGACCTGAAGACCGGCATGTACCGCGGTCGCCAGGTTCTGACGCCGAAGGAAAGCGCATAATCTGCGTTTTCGGCATCAGCTGAGATCAGGGGCCGGTTCGACCGGCCCTTTTCTTTTGCGCCATTTTTGCCGGTCTCATCGACACGACATTTTCTTGTGCCGAATCTTAGGCTAAGAGGGCCGGAAGGGCTGCTCGTGCGAGAGCGGCCAGAGGAGAGCGCCATCCATGCTTTTTGCCATCCCGCTTCTGATCATCCCGTTCGCTCTCTACAATCTCGCCATGACCGGGCTGTTCGGTGACGGTGGCACCGCCGTGCTCGACAGCGAGGTGCTGGCGGTCAACATGCTGTCTGGCACGACCTGGACGATGGCCTTTGGCGACCTGCTCATCTTCATCGCGCTCGTGCTGCTCTTCGTGGAAATCCTGAAGGCCACGCGGCCGGGCTCGCGCGCGCTCTTCGATCACATGCTGTCGATGGTGCTTTTCGTGGCGTCTCTCGTCGAGTTCCTGCTGGTGCAGGGGGCGGCCACGCAGATCTTCTTCATCCTGATGACCATCTGCTTCATCGACGTCATCGCGGGCTTTGCGGTCTCGATCCGCACGGCGGGCCGGGATCTTTCGATCGGGCTCTGACAAGGCGCGGGGAGGCCCCGCGCCGTTTCTGGTCTCAGCTCAGGTTGTCGAGCTTGGTCTGCAGCGCGCGCAGTTGTTCCTTCAGCTCGTCGAGATCCTTGGGCTCGGCCTTGCGGGTTTCCTTCGGCGGCGTGGCATTGGCGAAGGGGGCGAACATCTTCATCGCCTGCTGGAACAGTTCGGTGTTGCGTCGCGTCGTTTCCTCGATCAGCGCCATCGGCACCTGCAGGTTCTTGGCAAGCGGCGTATCGCCCAGCGCCTTGTTGATCTGCTCGCGCATCTGCGAATGCTGCTCGGTGAAGGCCTGCATGGAGTGTTCGAGATAGCTCGGCACCACCATCTGCATCTGATCGCCGTAATAGGAAATCAGCTGGCGCAGGAAGGAGATCGGCAGGAGCGTGTTGCCGGTCTTGGATTCCTGCTCGAAGATGATCTGCGTCAGCACCGAATGAGTGATGTCGTCGCCCGATTTCGCATCCTGTACGGTGAAGTCCTCGCCCTTCTTCACCATGACTGCGAGATCGTCGAGCGTCACATAGGTGCTCGTGCCCGTATTGTAGAGGCGGCGGTTGGCGTATTTCTTGATGACGATCTGACCGTCGTTCTTGGCCATTAGGGTCTCCTCATCCCCGTGTTCCTGTTTCTTTTTTGATGCCGGGGAGTATCCGCAAAAACAGGCTTCCTGACAATCGAATTGTGCGATGCGGCGAGGAATGCTGCGCAACATGGAATTTCATGCTGCATGCCCGTTCGATGAAATTTTAGCGCTGCGGGATATCCCGTTTGACTCTCCCCCTCCGCTTTGCCAGTTTTGATTTGGGAGAACCGCCGGGCTCGCGCCGTTCGCGCATCGGGCCCGGTTCCAGGGCCGTCCGCAAGGCCGTCAGAACTGAGGAAGTTACACCATGAGCACCCCATCCATCGTCATCGCCAGCGCCGCCCGCACCGCGGTCGGGTCCTTCAACGGAGCCTTCGCCAATACGCCCGCCCATGAACTCGGGGCGACGGCGATTTCGGCGGTTCTGGAGCGCGCGGGCGTGGCAGCGGGCGAGGTGAACGAGGTGATCCTCGGCCAGGTGCTGCAGGCCGGCGAAGGCCAGAACCCGGCCCGCCAGGCCGCCATGAAGGCCGGTGTGCCGCAGGAAGCCACCGCCTGGACCATGAACCAGCTCTGCGGTTCGGGTCTTCGCGCCGTGGCACTCGGCATGCAGCAGATCGCGACGGGTGACGCGAACATCATCGTTGCCGGCGGCATGGAATCCATGTCCATGGCGCCGCATTGCGCGCATATGCGCGCCGGCGTGAAGATGGGCGACTTCAAGATGATCGACACGATGATCAAGGACGGCCTGACCGACGCCTTCTACGGCTACCATATGGGCATCACCGCGGAAAATGTCGCCAAGCAGTGGCAGCTTTCGCGCGACGAACAGGACGCCTTCGCCGTGTCTTCGCAGAACAAGGCCGAGGCCGCCCAGAAGGACGGCCGCTTCCGGGACGAGATCGTTCCCTTCATCGTCAAGACCCGCAAGGGCGACGTGTCGGTTGATGCCGACGAATACATCCGCCATGGCGCGACGCTCGATTCGATGGCCAAGCTTCGCCCGGCCTTCGACAAGGACGGCACGGTGACGGCGGCCAATGCCTCGGGCCTCAATGACGGTGCGGCCGCAGCCCTCCTGATGTCGGAAGCCGAAGCCTCGCGCCGCGGCATCCAGCCGCTCGCCCGCATCGTTTCCTGGGCGACCGCCGGCGTCGACCCGAAGATCATGGGCACCGGCCCGATCCCTGCATCGCGCAAGGCGCTCGAGCGCGCCGGCTGGAAGATCGGCGATCTCGACCTCGTGGAAGCCAACGAAGCCTTCGCGGCGCAGGCCTGTGCGGTCAACAAGGACCTTGGCTGGGATCCGTCGATCGTCAACGTCAACGGCGGCGCGATCGCCATCGGTCATCCGATCGGCGCCTCTGGCGCCCGTATCCTCAACACGCTCCTTTTCGAGATGAAGCGCCGCGGCGTCTCGAAGGGCCTCGCCACGCTTTGCATCGGCGGCGGCATGGGCGTGGCGATGTGCGTCGAGAGCCTGTAAGCATCGACTGACATTCTGCTTTGCCAGGACCTGCCGCCAGCGGGCGACAGGTCGACTCAAAAAACAGTTTCAGGGGAGTGAGCGACATGAGCAGGGTAGCATTGGTAACGGGTGGATCGCGGGGCATTGGTGCTGCCATTTCGGTGGCGCTGAAGGCCGCGGGATACAAGGTGGCTGCAAGCTATGCCGGCAATGACGATGCCGCCAATGCCTTCAAGGCCGAAACGGGCATCCCCGTCTACAAGTGGGACGTTTCGAGCTACGAGGCCTGCGTCGAGGGCATCGGCAGGGTGGAGGCCGATCTCGGCCCCGTCGACGTTCTCGTCAACAATGCGGGCATCACCAAGGACGCGATGTTCCACAAGATGACGCCCGACCAGTGGGGTGCGGTGATCAACACCAACCTGACGGGCCTGTTCAACATGACCCATCCGGTCTGGACCGGCATGCGCGACCGCAATTTCGGCCGCGTCATCAATATCTCCTCGATCAACGGCCAGAAGGGCCAGATGGGCCAGGCGAACTACTCCGCCGCCAAGGCCGGCGATCTCGGCTTCACCAAGGCGCTCGCCCAGGAGGGTGCCGCCAAGGGCATCACGGTCAACGCCATCTGCCCGGGTTACATCGGCACGGAAATGGTGCGCGCCATTCCGGAAAAGGTGCTGAACGAGCGGATCATCCCGCAGATCCCCGTCGGGCGCCTCGGCGAGCCGGAAGAAATCGCCCGCGTCGTCGTCTTCCTCGCGTCCGACGATGCCGGTTTCATCACCGGCTCGACCATTTCGGCGAATGGCGGGCAGTTCTTCGTCTGACGCCATTTTGAACAAAACGGAACACGGCGCCTTCGGGCGCCGTTTTCATGTGGTACAGTACGCAAGACGGAGAGGGCCATGAAACAGGAACGATTGAGCGAAGAGGCGATTGCCGAGGCACTGGCGGGACTGGACGGCTGGAGCCGTTCCGGCGACGGCATCGCCATCGAGAAGCGATTCAAATTCAAGACGTTTCGCGAGGCCTTCGGCTTCATGACCGAAGGGGCGCTTGCGGCGGAAAAATTCAACCACCATCCGGAATGGTTCAACGTCTACAATCGCGTCGATGTGCGGCTGACCAACCACGATGCGGGTGGGCTGACCGAGCTTGATGTCAAGCTGGCGACCGCCATGGACAAGGCGGCGGCACTGCGCACGAAGAGTTGAAGCTGCGTGAGCGCATTCCCATATGATCCTCGCCGGACGGTTTTGAACGTTACAGCGCGCCTTGCGCGCAGGCCGGCTTTGCCACCTGAAGGAGGCCCTGCATGGATGATGTGAAGATCGGCGAGATCCTTCTGCCGGGAGACGAGGACGAGCAGGACCGGCAGAAGAGCCGCGTGAAGAGGCGGTTCTGGCCGGTTCTGAAGCGCGCAATGCGGCAGGTTCCCTTCTCCCGCGATCTCGTTGCCGCCTACTATTGCGCGCTCGATTCCCGCACGCCGGCCCGGGTTCGCGGCATCCTTCTGGCGGCACTTGCCTATTTCGTGCTGCCGCTCGACGGCATTCCCGATTTCTTCGCGCTTGTCGGCTTTTCCGACGATATTGCCGTGCTGACGGCGGCCTTCGCGGCGATCCGCGGGCACATCCGCCCCGATCACTATGTGGCCGCAGACAAGGCCATGGCGGACGAGCCGGACATGCAGGCCACCGGTTAATCGGCGGTCCTGGACGGCATCTCCCGGTTGTTCGCGTAAACCGTGGTAGCGCCAGTCAAATTCTTGCCCTATTCCTTGTGCCATTAGGGGTTTCGACGGGTTTCTATCTCACCATATGGGGATCGGGGGCGCCCGCCTTTCTTGCGAAGGCAGCGGCGGGTTCTTGACGCAAACTGTCCCGGTGCAGTGCGGAAACTCCACGTAAAATGCGTGTCTGTTGACGGTTTGGTAACCTGAATTAAGTCAAAATGAACCAAATCGTCATCATGCATGGCTTAAACCGGCATCGGGGGCGCCGCCTTCGGTCGGTACACCACAGGCAAGACAACCGGCAGGAAAACATGTTCGTAAGAAAGCTCGCAACCGCACTCGCCCTTGTCGTCGCGACCGCAGGCGTTGCCTCGGCCCAGACGCCGACGCGCATTCAGCAGTTCAATGCCTGGGGCGCCTATTCCTATCAGGCGAACGGCGGCAAGGTCTGCTACGTGCTCTCCGTGCCGAAGGACAAGAACCCGCCCGGCGTCGACCACGGCGATGTGTTCTTCCTGGTCTCGCAGCGCCCCGGCCAGAACATCAGCTACGAGCCGCAGGCGATGATGGGTTATCCGCTTCAGGAAAACTCCAAGGTCAACGTCGTCATCGACGGCCGGAGCTTCGCGATGTTCACCAAGGGCAATTCGGCCTGGGTGGAGAATGCTGCCGAAGAGCCGGCGCTCGTCGCGGCCATGCGCAGCGGCAAGGACATGCAGGTGCAGGCGAAATCGCGCCGCGGCACGGGCACGTCCTATTCCTATTCGCTTTCCGGTATCTCGGCTGCGCTGAAGCAGATCGAAGGTTGCCGCTAACAGCCCTTGAATTTCGCAGTGGTTGCAGTGAAAGGCCGGCTTTACGCCGGCCTTTTCGTTTGGGGCGATTATTCCGCCGGTTTCGTCACAAGCTGCGCGTCGCGGCTGCAGATCGCGCGGTACCAGACGTAGGAGACGATGGCGATCAGGCCCATGGTCGGGATGATCGTTCCGAAGGCGAAGAGGGGCAGCCCGATGGCTGCGGCGGTGAGGCCGGCGATGAAGCCGGAGCCCATCTGGATGAAGCCCATGGCGGCAGACGCCGAGCCCGCAATGTGCGGGAAGGGTTCCATGGCGGCGGTCATCATGTAGGGCATAACGAAGGCGATGCCGAAGGCATAGATGCCCACCGGACCCATAACGCTGAGGAAGGTCGGCTCCAGCAGGTGCGAGGTGGTGGCGATCAGGATGCTGGCAATGCCGATGAAGCAGAGGCCGGGGAAGACGATGCGGGCCGGCGGCATTTTGCGCATCAGGAAGCGCACGACGACGGTTCCGGCAAAGAAGAACCCCGATTGCATGAGCATGCCGACGCCGAATTCTGTGGGCGTCAGGCCGACCTTGCCGATCAGCACGAAGGGCAGCATGGTCGCCTGGCCGTAAAGCGCGCCGACGGCGCCCGCCATGACAAGCGTGGCGGAGACGAAGCGGCTGCTGGTCGCGAGTTCGCGATAACCACGCAGGATCGGGCCGATATGGCCCTTGGCCGGGTCCGGTGTTGTCGTCTCGGCCATGCAGAAATAAACCGCGCCGCAGGCGGTCAGTGCAAAGCCGACCATCAGGAAGAAGATCGACTGCCAGCCGAACAGGCCGAGCGCGAAGCCGCCAAGCGTCGGCGAGACGGCCGGGCCGATGGCGAGCATCATGCCCACCATATTCATGATGCGGGCGGCCTCGGTGCCGGTGAACTGGTCGCGCACGATGGCGCGCGACACCGTCATGCCGACGGAGGCGCCGATGCCCTGAACGAGGCGGCCGGCCAGCAGCACTTCGACGCTCGGCGCGAAGGCGGCCATCAGGCTGCCGGCAAGGTAGACGCTCATGAAGATCAGCGTCGTCTTGCGTCGGCCAAGCACGTCCGACATGGTGCCGGACACCAGCTGCGACAGGGCGAAGCCGGCGAAGTAGAGCGACAGTGTCAGCTTGATCGCCGATTCCGTCGAGGCAAAGGCATGCACCAGTTCCGGCATGGCCGGTGTGTAGAGCGCCATGGAGACGGGGCCGAGCGCCACGAGGAAGGCGCTGATGATGCTGGTCCGGCGTTCGCTCATGCGTGGCGCCGTCATCGAATACCTTCCTTGACGAAGGCGAGTGCAGAACTGTCTTCCTCGAGTGCCACGAGATTGGCGCGCAGCTGCTTCAGCTGGCCGCGCATCACATCGATATCAGCCGTGCCGATGCCGCTCGTCACGTGCTGCATCAGCTCGATCTGCTCGTCGCGGATGCTGGCGATGAGGCCGCCGGCGGCCGGCGTCGTGAAGATCAGCTTGGCACGGCGATCGACCGGATCGGCGCGGCGCTCGATGAAGCCAAGGCTCTGGAGGCGGTCGAGATAGGTGGAAAGCGTCATCGGTTCGATGCCCATGCGCTGGGCAATGTCGAGCTGCCGGCTGCCTTCCAGCGTGGCGATGCGCACCAGCGTGCGGGCCTCGCCCGGTGTCAGGCCGAGACCGGCGGTGGCGATGCGGCGCTCGAAAGCGCTACGCAGCATGCGGGCAACGTCGATGAGGACGAAACCGAGGGCGTCGGGATCGGGGCGAGGGGACATGATCACTTTCTGGCTTATTATAAGTTCAACTTACTATACCGGGCCGAAATGAACAACGGCCAAGCCAGCGCTGCAACGCATGGCTGCCTTGCGAAACGACAAATGCACCCTTGACGAACGCCTTCGCAGGCGCTGGAATGCCCTGAGATTCCAGAGGATTCCCGATGACCGGTTCGATGCTATTCGGCGCCTTCATGGCTGCCCTGCTTTATGTGCTCATTCCCGGGCCGGCTTTCCTCGCCCTTCTCGGCATCGGTGCCGGGCAGGGGCGCAAGGCGGGCGCGCTGTTCATGGGCGGACATCTTGCCGGCGACCTGCTCTGGTCGAGCCTGGCGTTGGTGGCAATTGTCGGGGCCAAGACGATCGGCACCACGGTCTTCGACGTGCTCGGCCTGCTTTGTGGTTTCTATCTCGCCTGGATCGGCTGGTCGGCGCTCAGGGCAAAACCGCGCGCGGATGGCGGCGCGGTAATGACGGTCGACCGGCCGCTGCGCCGCGGGCTGATCTTCGGTCTCACCAACCCGAAGGGCTACCCGGTGGCGCTGGCGACCTTCACTGCCCTGCTTGCCGGTTCCTCGAACGCGCTTGATTTCGATGCGCTGCCGGCGCTGCTCGGTGTCTCGTTCTTCGGCTTCCTGATGGCGGATATCATCCTGGTCGCCATCATCGGCGCCGGCCTGGTGCGCCGCTTCTACCGGCGCCACGAACTGGCGATCGTGCGCCTGTCCGGCCTGCTCTTCATGGGTTTTGCCGTGCAGGCCGTCTGGCATGCGGCGCCCGGTCTCTTGGGCTGGCGCAAACCCTAGACAGCGACGGCGGGGAAGCGGATCGTCACGCGCAGGCCTTTGTCGTCCGCACCGCTCTCCAGCACCATCGTCGCATCGAACAGCGCGGCGATTTCCTCGACGATCGGCAGGCCCAGCCCCATGCCCGGCGCCGTGTTGTGGTCGCCGCGGGAAAACCGCTGGCGCACGAGGCTGCGGCGCTCCGGCGGGATGCCGGGGCCGTTGTCCTCGACGATGAGGAGCACGGCATCTGTCGCCTCGCGCACACGGACCGTCACTTCTGCGCCGTTGCCGGCATAGGCGATGGCGTTTTCCACGAGGTTGCGCAGAAGCTCACCGAACAGCAGCGGTTCAGCGCGGGCAAGTGCTGGGCCATCGCCTTCATAGCCGAGATCGATACCGGCTTCGGCGGCCGATGGCACGCGGTCAGCCGTGAGCTGCTGGGCGAGCGCGGCGATATCGATCGGGGCCGGTTTCTTCGGTTCGTTGGAGCCGGCGGCGTCGATCTTGGCCATCAGCAGAAGCTGAGCGAGGATGCGCTCGGCATGCGCCACGGCAGCATCCCCCTTGCGGGCGGCCTCCTGCGCTTCCTCCAGCGTGCCGGCGCGGCTGGCAAGCGCCAGCTGGGTGCGGATGATGGCGAGCGGCGTGCGCAGCTGGTGGCTGGCATTGCCGGAAAAGTGGCGTAGCGCATCGAGTGCCGACTGCAGGCGCACCATGAAGGAATTGACCGTTTCGACCACGCCCTGCACCTCGCTCGGCACACGCTGCTCGATCGGGTGCAGGTCGTTCGGGCTGCGTTCGGCGATGGCGTCGCTGAGCCGATAGAGCGGGCGCAGAGACACGGTGACGGCGATCCCGACGATGGTGGCGGCACCGGCGATCATCATGGCAAGGCGCAGCGCCGAGCGCAGCAGGATGGCCTGGGCCAATTGTCGGCGGGCTATGGTGGTTTCGGCGACGGTGACGGCGAAGGGCACGGAGTTGATGCCGGTCGAGGCCGAGCGTTGCAGCACCGCGATGCGGATCGGCTCGCCGCGGAAGGTCGCATCCTGGAAGCCGATCGGCTGGCCCTGCATGTCGTCGATGGTCGGCAGCGTCTGGTAGCCGGTGATGAACTGGCCCGGCGGGCCGTCGACCCGGTAGAACACGCGGTCCTGCGCGGCGGAAGTCAGCATTTCCAGCGCGACATAGGGGATGTCGACTTCCAGGCTGCCGTTTTCCGCGACCACGACACGTTCGGCAATGGCGAGCGCCGAGCCGGCGAGCACCCGGTCGGAGACGGCGTTCGCCGTCTTGACGGCTTCCCAGTAGGTGTCGACGAGAGCGACGATGCCGATCACCGCCGTCGAGACGAGCAGCCAGAGCAGCAGGCGCCGACGAAGCGAGGAGGCGGGGGAGAGGGTCAAGCGGCGGGCGCCTTGTCGAGATAGTAGCCGATGCCGCGCGCGGTGCGCACGGTCAGGCCGTGCGGGGCCAGCCGTTTGCGGAGCCGGCTGACATATTGTTCGATGGCATTGGCGGAGAGATCGTCGTCGAAAGCGGCGAGCGACTGCATGATCGCCTCCTTGGCGACGACTTTTCCGGCGCGCATGAAGAGGATTTCGAGCAGGCCGACTTCTCGGGCCGGAATGTCGAGCGGCGCACCCTCGGCCGAGAAGGTGCGCGAATTGAGATCGAGCGCGACGCCGCCGAAGGTGATGGCCGAGGAGCGCAGACCCGCCTGGCGGCGCAGCAGCATGCGCACGCGCGCCTCGAATTCAGAAATGTCGAAGGGTTTGATCATGTAGTCGTCGGCGCCGAGATCGAGGCCGCGCACCCGCTCCTCCGGGGCACCGCGCGCCGTCAGGATCAGCACGGAGGCCTTGTCCTTGCGGGCGCGCATGGCGCGCAGCACATCGAGGCCGTCCATTTCCGGCAAGGTCAGGTCAAGAATGACGAGGTCGAAATTTTCCGACGCGATGGCGGCATCGGCAGACGCGCCGTCACGCACCACGTCCACGGCATGGCCGGTGCCCTTGAGGATGGCGGACAGGCCGTCCGCCAGGGCATCATTGTCTTCGACCAGTAGAATGCGCACGTCGTTTCGTCCTCCTTGCGGAACTCTAACGGTGGCGCGTGCACTTGTGAACGGCCTCGCGCTTTGGCAAGGTCGCGCCATGCGTCTTGTCCTCATCCTTCTTGCCCTCATTGCGGTGCCGCTTCCGGCTTTTGCGGAGCCGACCTTCTTTCCGGCGCGCGACGGCAATGCGGAGGCGCCGGTGCTGGTCGTCTATTCCTCGCTCGACGAGCCGCTCGCCCGGCCGATGATCAGGGGCTTCCAGGAGGCCAATCCCGATGTCGCTGTGCGCTATGACGAGATGCTGACCGGGGAAGTGCACGACCGCATCGTGCGCGAGACGGATGCCGGCGAGAAGACCGCGGATTTTGCCTTCTCTTCGGCGATGGACCTGCAGGTCAAGCTCAGCAATGACGGTTATGCCCAGCGCAGCGACCTGCCGATGAGCGAGCGCTGGCCGCAATGGGCGAACTGGCGCAACACGGCCTATGCGCTGACCTTCGAGCCGGCCGTCTTCGTCTATCACAAGCCGAGCTTCAAGGACGAGAAGCCGCCCGCCTCGCGCGCCGAGTTCGTCGAGTACCTGAAACGGCAGGGCGAGAAGGTCTACGGCCGCATCGGCACCTATGACATCGAGCGTTCGGGCGTCGGTTTTCTCTTCATGGCGCGCGACCAGGAGCAGTTCGGCGATATCTGGACGGTGATCCAGGCGATGGGCGCGGCGGGCGTCAAACTCTATTCGACGAGTTCGGCGATCCTCGAGCGGGTCGCCGACGGGCGCTTCGTGCTTGGCTACAACATCCTCGGCTCCTATGCGGCGGACTGGGCCTCGCGCCATCCGGATGTCGGCATCGTCCTGCCGAAGGACTATACCGTCGTCATGTCGCGTATCGGCCTCGTGCCGCAGGCGGCCGCCTCCCCGGAACTCGGGCGGCGTTACCTCGCCTTCTTCATGTCGAAGGAGGGCCAGACCATCATGGCGCGCGAATTGCAGATCGCCGCCGTCAGCCCGGAGGTCTCGGGTTCGAACACGGCGCGCACCATGAGCGCGCTGCTCGGCGCGCAGCTGAAGCCGGTGCCGGTGAGCCCGGGCCTCATGGTCTATCTCGACCAGGTGAAGCGCGCGCGGCTGATTGCACGCTGGAACGAGGTTCTGCGCACGCAATAGCGCGGTCATGCTCGACCAGCGAATAGAGAGCCTGTCCATGTCAGGTAGATGTCAGCTTCTTGTGTTGGTTTAGGGGTCTTCAACGTCCGTGGAGGCGGACGGAAGACCGGGAGGAGACTTCAGCCAAAATTGCGCCCGCGAACCGACGTTCGCGTTGCTGTGGCCGATCCGTTCCTCCCTCCATAATCAACGATGCGCGAAACAAGCCGCGCCTGACGGAGGACACACTCTTGAAACATTTCTTCCTGGCATCCCTGATTGCCGGCGCCATGGCGCTTCCGGCCTTTGCCGCCGATTATTCGATCATCGCACCGGCAGGCCCGGGCGGCGGCTGGGACCAGACGGCCCGCTCGCTGCAGACGGTTCTGCAGGATGAGAAGATTTCCGGCAGCGTCCAGGTGGTGAACGTTCCGGGCGCCGGCGGCACGATCGGCCTTGCCCAGTTCGCCAGCCAGAATTCCGGCAATCCGAACGCGCTCATCGTCGGCGGCTACGTCATGGTCGGCGCAATCCTCACCAACCAGTCGCCGGTGACCCTCAAGGACGTCACGCCGATCGCCCGCCTGACCGGCGAGTACGAAGCGATCGTCGTTCCGGCCGCGTCGCCGATCCAGAACATGGACGATCTCGTCAAGGCGCTGAAGGCCGATCCGGGTGCCGTTTCCTGGGCTGGCGGTTCGGCCGGCGGCACGGACCACATCGCAGTCGGCCTGATCGCCAAGGCAGCCGGCGTCGACCCGACCAAGATCAATTACATCGCCTATTCCGGCGGTGGCGAAGCGCTTGCCGCGATCCTCGGCAACCAGGTGACGGCCGGCATTTCCGGCTACGGCGAGTTCGAAGCCCAGGTCAAGGCCGGCACGCTGCGCCTGATCGCCATCTCGAGCGCCGAGCGTGTCGAAGGCATCGATGCCCCGACCATCAAGGAAGGCGGCCTCGACGTCGTCGTTGAAAACTGGCGCATGGTGGCCGCAGCCCCCGGCCTTTCGGCCGAGCAGGTGGCCGCGGTCAATGCCGATATCGAGAAGGTTGTGAACTCCGACGCCTGGAAGGGCATCCTGAAGACCAAGGGCTGGCAGAACACCTATCTCGCCGGTGACGCCTTCAACGCCCAGCTCGACAAGGACATTGCTTCGACCGCAAGCATCCTCAAGGACATCGGGCTCGTCAAATGAGCGAGGTCCAGTCCTCCAACGAAAAGCGCCGCCCTGACAGGGCGGCGCTGGTCATCGCACCGGTTCTCTTCATCATCGCTGCCGTGATCTGGTGGGATGCCGGCCGCCTTGCGGAGATGAGCAACTATTCGCGCATCGGCCCCGCCACCGTGCCACATGTCGTCGCCATCGGCCTGGCGCTGCTCGCCATCTGGACGGCCTTTGAAGCCTGGCGCGGCGATTTTCCCGAGCGCGAGCCGATCGAGGTCCAGCCGGTGATCTTCATCGTCGCGGGCCTTGCTGGGCAGATGCTCCTGCTCAAGACCGCGGGCTTCTCCATTGCGACGGGCGTGCTCTTCGCGCTGACGGCCTTCGGTTTCGGCCGGCGCAAGCTGTGGATCTCGTTGCCGATCGGCATCGCGTTCAGCTTCGTCGTCTTCATCATCTTCGGCCGCTTCCTGCAGCTCTCGCTGCCTGCCGGGCCGCTCGAGCACCTGTTCTTCTGAGGGCCTGACAATGGGTACTTTCGAATTCCTGCTGCAGGGCATCGCCATCGCCGCGCAGCCGATGAACCTGCTCTATGCGCTGATCGGCGTCACGCTTGGCACCGCCGTCGGCGTTCTGCCCGGCATCGGCCCGGCACTGACGGTCGCGCTGCTTCTGCCCGTCACCTACAAGCTTGATCCGGCCGGATCGCTGATCATGTTTGCCGGCATCTATTACGGCGGCATGTATGGCGGTTCGACGACGTCGATCCTGCTCAACACGCCGGGCGAAAGCGCCTCGGTGGTCACCGCGCTCGAAGGCAACAAGATGGCCCGCGCCGGCCGTGGTGGACCGGCCCTTGCGACGGCCGCGATCGGCTCCTTCGTCGCCGGCCTGATCGCGACACTCGGCCTCGCCTTCATCGCACCCTTCGTCGTGAAATTCGCGCTCTCCTTCGGCCCGCGCGAATATTTCGCGCTGATGGTGCTCGCCTTCGTGACCGTTTCGGCCGCGTTCGGCGATTCGACGCTGCGCGGCCTTACCGCCCTCTTCGTCGGCCTCGCACTTGCCGTCATCGGCATCGACCAGCAGACCGGCCAGGCGCGGCTTTCCTTCGGTATTCCCGATCTCCTCGACGGCATCGAGGTGACGACGCTTGCCGTTGCCATGTTCGCCATCGGCGAGACGCTCTACGTCGCCTGTCAGGGCTCCCGCATCCCCGAGAAGGTGGAGGCGGTCAAGGGTTCGGTCTGGATGAGCAAGCAGGACTGGGCGCGCTCGTGGAAACCGTGGCTGCGCGGCACGTTCATCGGCTTCCCGATCGGCGCCATGCCGGCCGGCGGCGCGGATATTGCAAGCTTCCTGTCCTATTCGACGGAAAAGCAGTTCTCCAAGCACAAGGACGAGTTCGGCAAGGGCGCCATCGAGGGCGTTGCGGGTCCGGAAGCTGCGAACAACGCATCCGCTGCCGGCACGCTCGTGCCGCTGCTCTCGCTCGGCCTGCCGACGACGGCGACGGCGGCGATCATGCTTGCCGGCTTCCAGCAATACGGGCTCCAGCCCGGTCCGCTGCTGTTTGCCACCAATCCGCAGCTCGTCTGGGGCCTCATCGCCAGCCTGCTGATCGCCAACTTCATGCTGCTGGTGCTGAACCTGCCGCTGATCGGCCTCTGGGTGAAGCTTCTGACGATCCCCAAGCCCTGGCTCTATGCCGGCATCCTGCTGTTTGCGACGCTCGGCACGATCGGCGCCAATCCGTCGGTGTTCGAGCTTGGCATGCTGCTCACCTTCGGCCTGCTCGGCTTTGCCATGCGCCTCTTCGGCTATCCGATCGCGCCTGTCGTCGTCGGCCTCATCCTCGGGCCGATGGCGGAACAGCAGCTGCGCCGCGCGCTGGCGATCAGCCAGGGCGATGTGACCTCGCTGTTTATGTCGCCGATCGCTGCCGTGCTCTTCGTGCTGGCCGTGCTCGCCGTCGTCGTGCCGCTCATCCTGCGGGCACGCGGCAAGGGTGAAGTTCTCTCGCAGTTTGCAGCGAACGAAGACTAGATCTCGGTTCCTCCCGCGATCGAAAGCAGTGCAGGCCGGAAACCCCCGTTTCCGGCCTGCATTCGTTGCATGGCTGGGCTGACAAACCGTCAGTTGTTCTTTCGGGCCGCAAGCATCATCTTCTGCTCGTAAGCTAAAACAGAAAGCGAGCAATCAAATGACCACCCTCCGCAACTCCTTCGCCCAGGGCTTCTTCGGCCGGGCCTTCGCCGTACTGAGCGCTGCCAATGCAGCCGCCGCGGCTGTCGAAGGGCACCGCCGCCCGAAGGAACGCGACCTGAAGACGCTCGGCATCAACCCTGCCGACTTCCCGCGCGTCTAACGCGAAGTATAGAATTCTCTGAATGAAAAGGCCCGCTGATCGCAAGATCAGCGGGCCTTCTGTGTTTTGGGATTTGCGTCCGTTTTGATCTCACTTTGTTGGACGTCCTCCCTCTCTATCGTCATGGTCGGGCTTGACCCGACCATCCACGCCACACCCGCGGCCTGGATCCTCGGGTCAGGCCCGAGGATGACGGAGGAGAGGGTTTCAAAGTGCAATGGCCGGCCGCCGAAACGGCCGGCTCAATGTTCGTTACGCGTTGTTCTCGCCAAGCTGGGCCGACACGCGGTCCGAGCCGTGGCCGGCATGGCTGCCCAGTTCGCGTTCGCGCCTGTTGTAGCGGATCGACGACCAGAGCGAGATACCGATCAGCGTCGCGCCGCCAAGGCCGGTGATGACTTCCGGAATGTGCACCAGCGTCTGGAAGTACATGACGACCGACAGGACCAGGATCGCGTAGAACGCGCCGTGCTCCAGGTAGCGGTATTCGGCAAGCGTGCCCTTCTCCACCAGCATGATCGTCATCGAGCGCACATACATGGCGCCGATACCGAGGCCGATGGCGATGATGAAGAGGTTCTGCGTCAGCGCGAAGGCGCCGATGACGCCGTCGAAGGAGAAGCTGGCATCGAGCACTTCAAGATAGATGAACGCGCCGAGGCCACCCTTGGCCGCTTCCGACATCGCCTTCTGCGAGGCATCGAGCAGGCCGCCGACGACTTCCACTGCGAGGAAGGTCAGGAGGCCGTAGATGGCGGAGAAGACGAAGGTATTGGCGTCTTCACCCTCGAGCAGGTTCGAGAAGACGAGGATGAGCGCGAGAACAAAGGCGATCTCGATGCCCTTGACGGTCGCCGAACGGGCCATGTGCTTCTCGATGAAGCCGATCCAGTGCACGTCCTTCTCATGGTTGAAGAAGTAGGTGAGGCCGACCATCATCAGGAAGGTGCCGCCGAAGGCAGCGATCGGCAGGTGGGCGTCGTTCATGATGCGGGCGTATTCCGCAGGCTCGCGCGCGGCGAGAATGATCGCTTCGATCGGGCCGATGCGGGCGGCGATGACGACGATCAGCAGCGGGAAGACGATACGCATGCCGAAGACGGCAATCACGATGCCCCAGGTCAGGAACCGGTGTTGCCAGACCGGCGTCATGTCCTTGAGCTTGTTGGCATTCACGATTGCGTTATCGAAGGAGAGCGAAATCTCCAGAACCGCGAGAACCGCGCAGATGAAGAAGACGGTCGCCATGCCGGCGAGCGTGCCTTCGGTCTGCCAGCCGAGCAAGGCGCCGAGCGCCAGGCCGATGACGGTGGAGATGATGGCCCATTTCAGGTAGGAAAGAGTGGTCTTGCCTTCGCCGTTGCCGATCATGACAGCGCCTCCATGCTGGAGGAAATGCGGGAAGCGAGGTTGTGCATACCACAACGGGCATGCGGGTAAGGCATGGTCAGGATTTTCATGTGCGTTTGAATCCGCCGGCTAATTGCTGGCGGTACCGACATCACGAGAGCGCCGTAAAAACTCTCGCCAGAGGGGCCCGGCACCAGGGTTCACCGCGGCAGGATGTCAAAAGCCGCGATAAGGGCTGTTTTCACCGAAGTTGCCCTCCACGTCAAGAGGCAGGGTGCCGCATCGCCCTCAACGCGTTTGCGCGACCCCTGTTCCCGTATTTTATGTCGGCGCCCTGTACCAACACGCTGCTCCGTTCCTATATTCGCCGCACAGTGATTTGCCAGAAGGAACCGCCCGCATGACTGAAACGCGCATCGATCCCGCCCTCGTCGAGTGGACCGGCCTCAACGGCCTGCCGCGTTTCGATCGCGTCAAGGACGAGGCCTTCGCCGCGAGCTTCGATGCGGCGCTGGCGGCGCATGAGGCGGAGATCGATGGGATTGCCAATAACCCGGAGCCGGCAACCTTCGAGAACACGATCGTCGCGCTGGAAATTGCCGGCGACCAGCTGTCGCGCGTTTCCGCCCTGTTCTGGAGCCGTGCCGGCGCCAACACCAACGACACGATCCAGGCGCTGGAACGCGAGATCGCGCCAAAAATGTCGCGGCACTATTCGAAGATCGGCACCAATGCCACGCTCTTCCAGCGTATCGATGCGCTGTGGGAAGGCCGTGAGGCCCTGAACCTCTCTCTGGAGCAGATCCGCGTGCTGGAACGGCACTGGAAGGGTTTCGTGAAATCCGGCGCCAAGCTGGAAAAGCCGGAGCAGGAGCGGCTGTCGACGATCAACGAGACGCTCGCCGGGCTCGGCGCGAAGTTCGGCCAGAACGTGCTGGCCGACGAAAAGAGCTGGGTGCTGTTCCTCGATGAGGGCGATGCGCTCGATGGCCTGCCGGATTTCCTGAAGGATGCCATGGCATCCGTGGCGCGCGAGCGCGGCGAGGACGGGCGCTATGCCGTCACGCTGTCGCGCTCGATCATCGAACCCTTCCTGACGTTTTCGGCGCGCCGGGACCTGCGCGAACAGGCGTTTCGTGCCTGGGTGGCGCGCGGCGAGAACGAGGGCGAGACGGACAATCGCGGTATCGTCAAGGACACGCTGGCGCTGCGGGCGGAAAAGGCGGGCCTGCTCGGCTACGAGAACTTTGCCGCGCTGAAGCTCGACAACACGATGGCGAAGACGCCTGACGCGGTGAACGGGCTCCTGATGCAGGTCTGGGAAAAGGCCGTGGCGCGGGCGCGGGAAGAGGAGGCGGATTTGGCCGTGCTTGTCGCCGATGAAGGCCGCAACCACGCGGTCATGCCGTGGGACTGGCGCTACTATGCGGAAAAGCTGCGGGCGAAAAAGTTCAACTTCTCCGAGGCCGAGCTGAAACCCTACCTCCAGCTTGAAAAGATCATCGATGCCAGCTTCGACGTTGCCGAGCGGCTGTTCGGCATCCAGGCGATCGAGAAGAAGGATGTGCCGGTCTATCATCCTGACGTGCGCGTGTTCGAGATCCGTGACCGCGACGACACGCTTGTCGCCATGTTCCTTGGCGATTATTTCGCCCGGTCCTCCAAGCGCTCGGGCGCCTGGATGAGCTCCTACCAGAGCCAGCACCGGCTGCCGCTTGCGAACGGTTCGGTCGGCGAAATCCCGATCATCTACAATATCTGCAATTTCGCCAAACCCGCCGAGGGCAAACCGGCGCTGCTGTCGATCGACGATGCCCGCACGCTGTTCCACGAATTCGGCCATGCGCTGCACGGCATGCTGTCGGACGTCACCTATCCGTCGGTGTCGGGCACCGGCGTTTCGCGCGACTTCGTCGAACTGCCCTCGCAGCTCTACGAACACTGGCTGACGGTGCCGGAAATCTTGACGCGTTACGCCGTGCATTACCAGACCGGCGAGGCGATGCCGGCAGCGCTGCTCGACAAGGTGCTCGCCGCCCGCACCTTCAATTCCGGCTTCGCGACGGTGGAGTTCACCTCTTCGGCGCTGGTCGACATGGCCTTCCACACGCGCGGCGCCGTCGCGGATCCGATGGCGGTGCAGGCCGAGGTGCTGGAAAAGATCGGCCTGCCGGCGTCCATCGTCATGCGCCATGCCACGCCGCACTTCCAGCACGTCTTCTCCGGTGACGGCTATTCGGCCGGCTACTATTCCTACATGTGGTCGGAAGTGCTGGACGCGGACGCCTTCGCGGCCTTCACCGAGACCGGCGACGCCTTCAACCCGGCCATGGCCGAGCGGCTGAAGACCTATATCTACGCCGTCGGCGGTGCCGTCGACCCGGAAGACGCCTACAAGGCCTTCCGCGGCAAGCTGCCGAGCCCGGAGGCGATGCTGGAGAAAAAGGGGTTGGCGGCTTAGGGGTGCTGTTTCCCTTCCCTGAACCGTCACGCCACCCGTCGCCGTCATCCTCGGGCTTGACCCGAGGATCCACGCATCACGGCATGCGTTAAATTTGTGGCATGGGTCCTCGGGTCAAGCCCGAGGATGACGGAGGAGAGGGTGCGGCTCATGGCCAGTAAGTCGACGGCCTGAGGGTGATGGTTGCTGGCCGGATCTGTCGCACCAGCTACTGGCAGTCATCGTCCCGTCACTGAACTTTCGGTGAATCGTCATCGTCCCGTTACCGGACTGACATGGCCGGGACTCATGGTCTGCCCGCCTGGCGTTTCGATTCGCGGGTCAGGCCGGAGGTGGCATGGCGATTGTTCCGGAGACGCTGACGCGGCGTTCTTTCCTTCTGACCGCAGGGGCCGGCGCGCTTGCGACGTCCTCGGCGCTGGCGGTGCCCTATTATGCGCGGCGTCATGGCAGTCCGGTCTTTTCCCACGGCGTGCAGTCGGGTGATGTCGATTGTTCGTCCGGCATGGTCTGGGCGCGGGTCGACCGGCCGGCCGAGGTGACGCTGGAATATTCGACCACCGAGAGTTTTCTCGATGCGGCACGCCTGCCGTTGCAGAAAGCGACGATGGGCACGGACAATACCGTCAAGGCGATGTTGCAGGGCCTGCTGCCGGACCAGGATATTTTCTATCGCTTCACCGCAAACGATCCCTATTCCAGCCATCTGATCTCCGAGCCGGTCGTCGGACGCTTCCGCACGGCGCCGATGCGCAAGCGCTCTGTGCGTTTCGTCTGGTCTGGCGATACGGCAGGCCAAGGCTGGGGCATCGACAATGTCGGCATGAAGACCTATTCGACCATGCTGCGCCATGAGCCGGATTTCTTCATCCATTCCGGCGATACCGTCTATGCCGACGGCCCGATCCCGGACGAAATTCCGCTGCGCGACGGCGGCGTGTGGAAGAACCGCATCGTGACGGATGAGAAACGCAGCGTGGCGCGCACGCTGGAAGAATTTCGCGGCCAGTGGAAATACAATCTGCTCGACGACCACCTGCTGTCCTTCAACACCCAGTGCCCGACCTTCTTCCAGTGGGACGACCACGAGGTTTTGAACAACTGGTCGGAATCGAGCGACCTGACCGGCGACCGGCGCTATCCGGACAAGGATATCGGCGTCTATGAAGAGCGTGCGCGGCGCGCCTTCCATGAAATGACGCCGATCCGCTATTTTCCCACCGAGCCCGGCCGTATCTTCCGCAAGGTCGCCTATGGTCCGCTGCTCGACGTGTTCTTCGTCGACCTGCGCTCGTATCGCAGCCCCAACCGCGGCGGCACGGAAAACGGCCTGTTCGGCTGGCGGCAGGCAGACTGGCTGCGCCGAGAGCTTGCCGCCTCGCAGGCGGTCTGGAAGGTCATCGCCTGCGACATGCCGCTCGGCCTCGTCATCTGGGATGATTATGCCAACAGCCTTGGTTATGAAGGGGTTGCGGACGGTCTTAATGGTCCGCCGGCGGCGCGCGAGCGCGAAATCGCCGACCTGCTTTCCTTCATGCGGGACAATGCGATCCACAATGTCGTGTGGCTGACGGCGGACGTGCACTACACCGCTGCGCACCACTACGACCCGTCGCGCGCAAAATTCCAGGAGTTCAATCCGTTCTGGGAATTCGTCTCCGGGCCGCTGCATTCCGGCACCTATGGGCCGAAACCGCTCGACATGACCTTCGGCCCGGAAGTGCGCTTCATCAAGTCGTCGAAAGGCGGGGTCGACAGCAACCTGCCGCCGTCCGCCGGCCTGCAATTCTTCGGTCTCGTCGATATCAACGGATCGAGCGAGGAGATGACCGTGCGGCTGATGGACCGGGAGGATCAGGAGCTTTGGCGCGTCACGCTGCCGCCCGTGCGTTCATCATGAGAGCAAGCCGCGCGCTGGTCGGGCAACAGAGTTGCATCCCGCCCCTTTCGCATTTGCGGAAAAACATGTAAGAGCCCGACCATTGAAGACGGCGCCCTTATACCCTGCGCGCCCCGAACCTCAGAGATTACACCATGTCTATCCGCAATATCGCGATCATCGCGCACGTCGACCATGGCAAGACCACGCTTGTTGACGAGCTTCTGAAGCAGTCCGGCTCGTTCCGTGAAAACCAGCGCGTTGCCGAACGCGTGATGGACTCGAACGATCTCGAAAAGGAACGCGGCATCACCATTCTCGCCAAGGCGACCTCGGTGGATTGGAAGGGCGTTCGCATCAACATCGTCGACACCCCCGGCCACGCCGACTTCGGCGGCGAAGTGGAGCGTATCCTCTCGATGGTGGACGGCGCGATCGTTCTCGTCGACTCGTCGGAAGGCCCGATGCCGCAGACCAAGTTCGTGGTCGGCAAGGCCCTCAAGGTCGGCCTGAAGCCGATCGTCGCGATCAACAAGATCGACCGTCCGGACGGCCGCCACGAGGAAGTGCTGAACGAAGTCTTCGACCTCTTCGCCAATCTCGACGCCACCGACGAACAGCTCGACTTCCCGATCCTCTATGGTTCGGGCCGTAACGGCTGGATGAACGTCAACCCGGAAGGCCCGAAGGACGAAGGCATGGCGCCGCTGCTCGACCTCGTGCTGAAGCATGTGCCGGAGCCGACGGTCGCCGACGGTCCGTTCCGTTTGATCGGCACGATCCTCGAAGCCAACCCCTTCCTCGGCCGTATCATCACCGGCCGCATCCATTCCGGCTCGATCAAGCCGAACCAGGCGGTCAAGGTTCTCGGCCAGGACGGCAAGCTCATCGAAACCGGCCGTATCTCGAAGATCCTCGCCTTCCGCGGCATCGAGCGCACGGCGATCGACGAAGCCCATGCAGGCGACATCGTCGCCATCGCCGGTCTCTCCAAGGGCACGGTTGCCGACACGTTCTGCGATCCGTCGGTCACCGAGGCCATGACGGCACAGCCGATCGACCCGCCGACCGTCACCATGTCCTTCATCGTCAATGACAGCCCGCTTGCCGGCACCGAAGGCGACAAGGTGACGAGCCGCGTCATCCGTGACCGCCTGTTCAAGGAAGCCGAAGGCAATGTCGCGCTGAAGATCGAAGAGGCCGAAGGCAAGGATTCGTTCTACGTTTCCGGCCGCGGCGAACTTCAGCTCGCCGTTCTGATCGAGACCATGCGTCGCGAAGGTTTCGAACTGGCCGTGTCGCGTCCGCGCGTCGTCATGCACAAGGACGAGAACGGCACCACGATGGAGCCGATCGAAGAAGTCGTCGTCGACGTCGACGAAGAGCATTCGGGTGTCGTCGTGCAGAAGATGTCCGAGCGCAAGGCCGAGATGACGGAACTTCGTCCGTCCGGCGGCAATCGTGTTCGCCTGAAGTTCCTGGCGCCGACCCGCGGCCTGATCGGCTACCAGTCGGAACTGTTGACCGACACGCGCGGCACGGCCGTCATGAACCGCCTGTTCCACGACTACCAGCCCTACAAGGGCGCCATCGGCGGTCGCGTCAACGGCGTGCTGCTGTCGAACGCTTCGGGCGAAGCCGTCGCCTATGCCATGTTCAACCTTGAAGACCGCGGCCCGATGATCATCGAGCCGGGCGAAAAGGTCTATGCAGGCATGATCATCGGCATCCACACCCGTGACAACGACCTCGAGGTCAACGTTCTCAAGGGCAAGCAGCTCACCAACATCCGCGCCGCCGGCAAGGATGAAGCCGTGAAGCTGACCCCGCCGATCCGCATGACGCTCGACCGCGCGCTGTCGTGGATCCAGGACGACGAGCTGATGGAAGTCACGCCGAAGTCGATCCGTCTGCGCAAGATGTTCCTCGACGCCAACGACCGCAAGCGATTCGACAAGCAGCGCGCGTCCGGCGCGGCATAAGCCACTTCTTCCCGAAACGGGACATTTTGAACCCCGGCCCCCTGAAATAAGGGGGCCGGGGTTTTTCATGTGTGTGCCATCGTTTTACGACTTGTGACGTTTGTTAAAAAAGCGTTAACTTTTCCGCGTGCCATCCGGAACTCGCCTGTGGGCAATGGATGCCATTGCATGGTGCGGGATTCCGATGGAATCGGTGCGGGAATAAGAGTGGTGTTATGAAAACACTGTCGATCGATGTGCGGCGCGCCGAGCCGCAGGACGCGCGCGCGATATCCGAGGTACATCGGGTATCGTGGCTGCAGACCTATGGCGGCCTCATTCCGCATATCCCGCTCAACCAGATGGTCGATCGGCGGGGCGAGACCTGGTGGCGCAAGGCGACGCGCGGTCCCGCGACTTTGCTGGTGCTGGATGTCGCCGGTACGGTGGCAGGCTATGCCACGCTCGGCCTCAACCGCGCCCGGGCCCTACCGCAGGAAGGCGAGATCTACGAATTGTATCTGCGTCCGGAATACCAGGGTATCGGCCTTGGCCGCATGCTGTTCGGCGAGGCGCAACGGCTTTTGAAATCGCTCGGCTGCAACGGCCTGATCGTCTGGTGCCTGGAAGACAGCGAACATGCCGACCGCTTCTTCCGATCCGCCGGCGGCCGCGATATTGCGGAAGGCATGGAGAGTTTCGGCGTGAAGGAACTGAAGAAGGTCGGTTTCGTCTGGCCTTAGGCTATTCCTTGGTCTCCGGCAGATAGCGCATCGGTTCCCCTGCCAGTTTTCCCCTTGTTCCATGCCATTGCGGCTCGCTGACGCCGCAGGCGAAATTGTGCGCTTCCTCGTCCGCGACCGTTCGGGCGCGCGTGTTGGCATCCTTGTTTTCCAGCGCATCGACATAGCCGACGACGCAGCTCGTCGGGTTTTCAGCGGTTGCGACCGTCGAGACGACCAGGACCTGGCCGTAGCGCGTCGTCACGTCGCTGGTGGTCTCCGGGTCGGACACGAACCAGCGGACGATGGTCGCAACCGGCCTGCCATCCGTGCCGAGGCGCCATTCGATCTTGGCGTTGGTGTGATTGAACGGCCCGAAGCTTTCAAAAGCCTCGTCGAGCCAGACCTTGCTGATCGGGCCATAGGCCTGGCTCTGGCGGAGGTCACCCTCCTTGAAATAGACGGCGAGATCCTTGTAGCCGTCGCATTGAAGGGTGATGCTCGGGCCTTCGTCGGTTTGCGACAGCGTCTTGCAGGCATCGAGATTGCGCTCGGAATAGGCGCTTTCGTTCGCCTGTGCGACGGTCGCGACGCAAGCGGCGAGGGTTGTCGCAAGAAGAAAAGCTGTCAGGTGCATGGGTATCCTCCGGTCCTGAGAAGACGA
Source organism: Shinella sp. GW821-FHT11G07 (assembly GCF_058808115.1). NCBI lineage: Bacteria > Pseudomonadati > Pseudomonadota > Alphaproteobacteria > Hyphomicrobiales > Rhizobiaceae > Shinella > Shinella sp. GW821-FHT11G07. The sequence continues at coordinate 77,451 of NZ_JBXARJ010000005.1, read as the reverse complement.
AACATCGCAGCGGTCTATTCGGCCCCAGTGAAAGTCATGTTGCGCCGCAGCGGGATTCGCATTAGGAAGCCCGCAATCAACCCAGTGCACTGAGGGAGCCCCCATGCGTATCGATGCGATTTCCGTTGGCAAGAACCCGCCGGACGACGTGAACGTCATTGTCGAGGTGCCGGTCGGCGGCCACCCGATCAAGTACGAAATGGACAAGGAAGCCGGCGCGCTCGTCGTCGACCGTTTCCTCTACACGCCGATGACCTATCCGGGCAATTACGGCTTCGTGCCGCACACGCTGTCGGAAGACGGCGACCCGATCGACGTGCTGATCGCCAACACCCGCCCGCTCGTTCCGGGCTGTGTCATCAACGTGCGCCCGATCGGCGTGCTGGTCATGGAAGACGATGGCGGCAAGGACGAGAAGATCATCGCCGTGCCGGTGCCGAAGCTGACCCGCCGTTACGACAAGGTCGAGAACTACACCGACCTGCCGGAAATCTCGCTGAAGCAGATCGAGCACTTCTTCTCGCACTACAAGGATCTGGAGCCCGGCAAGTGGGTGAAGATCGCCGGCTGGGAAGACGTCACCGTCGCCAAGCGGATGATTCTCGAGGCGGTCGACCGCTACAACGCCCAGAAGTAAGCGCCTGCTGCGCTCTTCGAGCCTGAAACAAAAATCCTCCGGGTCGCTGTCGATCCGGAGGATTTTCTTTTTCTGAGTGTCGTCGGCCCTGAGATCAGGACAGAAGGGCGGGCGCCAGCACGCTGCGGATCACCTGCTCCAGGAAGAACAGGATGACGAGCACGACGAGCGGCGAAAGGTCGACGCCGCCGAAATTCGGCAGGATGCGGCGGATCGGGCGATAGATCGGTTCGGTCAGCTGGTAGAGCGAGCGGCCGATGGTCGCGATCACCTGATTGTTCGCGTTGATGACATTGAAAGCGTAGAGCCAGGAAAAGATCGCCGAGGCGATCACCAGGAACCATGCAATGCTGATGATGAACAATAGGGTGTTGATGACCGCTATCATTGACGTCTCCAATTGGTTTCGTCACGACATGTAGCCATTGCAGGCCCCGCCAGCAAGGCCGGGGTTCATAGGGTGCGGCAACATGTTTAATGCCGGCCTTTATCCCCACGCAATCGCCGGCGCAAAACCGCTTCGCCCGTCTCTTGGAATTGCGCTTACCCCTCGTGAAAAATACGGTCGAGGAAGGCCGTCATCCAGAGGCGCAGGCGCGCGTCATAGAGCAGGCGCCCATCGAGATGGGCGCGGCCGGCCTGCGCGCCCGGCAACTCGAAACGATGCGCACCGCGCACGACCCAGCGGTGCATCATGGCGAGCGTCAATTCACCGTGGAACTGGATGCCCCAGGCATTGTCGCCGTAGCGAAAGGCCTGGTTCTCGTAGTGATGGCCGGTGGCGAGCAGTGTTGCGCCTGTCGGCAGGTCGAAGCCTTCGCGGTGGAACTGGTAGACCATCTCCGGCCAGGGCATCAGGGCCGTACCGGCTTCGGTGGCATTCAGCGGATACCAGCCGATCTCCGTCCAGCCGTCCTCGTGGCCGAACACCGTGCCGCCGAGATTTTTCACCAGCATCTGCGCGCCAAGGCAGATGCCGAGGAACGGCTTGTTCTCCGCCAGCGGCACCGAGAGCCAGTCGATTTCCTGCCGGACATAGGGTTCGTCGTCATTGGCGCTCATCGGCCCGCCGAAAACCACGGCGCCGGCATGCTGTTCCAGCGTTTCGGGCAGTGGATCGCCCAGCACCGGGCGACGGATATCCAGCGCATGACCCATCTGCTGCAGGATCTGGCCGACGCGGCCGGGGCTCGAGGTCTCCTGATGCAGCACGATCAGGACAGGGCGCCTGCGGCGCGGGTTTCGCGGGAAATCGAGCATGGCTCAGGCTTCGTCCTGTTCCTCTTTCTCCCCGGCTGCTCCCACACGTCCGGCCACTTCCTGCCGCTTCATGATGCGCTCTCGCCCGGAGACGCCCATCAGGTCGGCAATGCGCCAGATGGCATGATCCTCCATCTCGCTGCGCTCGCCATCCGCATAGACGATCTCCCACAGCAGGCCGATCAGGTCGACACGCTGCTCTTCCGAAAGCTGGCGTTTCAGCTCGGAGGTGAAGCGGAAGAAATCGATCGCCTCGCTTTCGGCATCCGTGCCGGCGGCGACGAGGGCATCGAGTTCCGCCTCGTCGACACCGTAAAATTCTTTGAAGCGGGCGCGCAGCGCCTTCTTCTCGACCTCAAGCACCTTGCCGTCCGCCTCCATCACCTGGATGCACAGCGCCATGACCGCGACGCGCGGATCATCGGCGGCAAAGGCCGGCTTGTCGTCGCCGCCGGAGAGGCTCGCGAGGAATTGCTGCAAGCGTTCGAACATCGATTTTTAGCCCCGTTCCCCAAACCCTCAGAACAGCCTGAAGCCGCTCGTTCCGTCTCGCTTGACTGCCCCTTCCTTGACGCCCGGATCGTCCGGCAGGCCGTAGAAGGGACGTTCTTCCTCTTTTTCCTCCACCGTCTCCACCTTCGCCTTTTCGGGCGCCTTTTCAGGTGTCTTGGCCGGCGTGACGGTCTTGAGAGGGATCGGCTCGACGACCGTGGCGATCACGGCGGGTGCCTCGGCCTCGGCCTTTTGGACCTTCACCACCTCTTTGACCCGGATGACCGGCTTCGCCTCGATGGCGAGCGGCGGCAAGGTGCGGATGGCCTCGTCGACGGCATCCGTCGAGCCCTCTTCGACCGGCCCCTGCAATTCACTGACCGGTGTCTTCCATTCGAAAGCATCGAGACGCCCGGTGACGGGCGAAACGGCGTGCCATTCCGGCGCCGTGATGCCATCGGCGGTCCAGGCTGGGTCACGGGGCGCCTTCAGCGCCTGGTTCATCCAGTGGCGGATGCGGCCCTGATCGCCGGTCTCGGCGTCCTCGATATCGGCGAGCAGCAGGAAGGCGCTTTCGCGCGGCGAAAGGCGTGCGGTGGCCTCCGCCTTGGTGCGGGCAAGCGCGAAGTCGCGGGTTTCCAGCGCGGCCTCGGCAACCGCATAGAGCGCCTCGGCATTGTTTGGCCGCAGCGCTTCCAGCTTCTCCGCCCGCTTCAGCCGGTCGGAGGCGGAATCGCCGCTGCGGGCGCGGACATAGAGTTTTGCCACGTCGCCGTGCGCCGTCGCCTTCCAGAGCTTTTCGAGGATGGTGGCGGCCTTGCGCAGATTGTCCTCGCGCAGATAGGCCTTCGCCTCGATGAGGCCGGCCGGCACGAAGTTTTCGTCGAGCTTCAGCGCCTGGTGCGCATCGTCACGCGCACCCTTGGGGTCGGCGTCGAGTTTTGCAGCGGCGCGGGCGGTCAGCAGCACGGCCCTGCGGCGGGCATGGGCCTTCTTCTCTTCGGGCGAGCCGGTGCGGCCGTCGCCAAGCAGTTTCAGGGCTTCGTCCCAGTCACCGGCGGCGGAGCGGTATTCGAGTGCGGCTTCCGCCGCCCAAGGCAGTTGCGGCGCCTTTTCCGCAGCACGCTCGGCATATTGCCGGGCGGCTTCGTTGGCGCCGAGGCGGCGGGCTTCGAGATAGAGGCCGCGCAGGCCAAGTTCGCGGGTCTCCGGGTCGTCGGCCATCAGCTCGAATTTTTTGCGCGCATCGTCATAGCGGCCTTCGATCATCGCCGCCTGCGCTTCGAGCAGGTGGAGCAGCGGCTCCTGATCGGCATTGAGCAGGCCCTTGGTGCGGCCGAGCATCTTTCGGGCACCGGCGGCGTCGCCGGCACCGGCAGCGATCAGGCCGGTCGACAGGGCCTGGTAGCCGCGGTCGCGCTTGCGGGCGCGAAAATAGCGCTGGATCGAGTGGGGAGACGTCCAGACGACGCGCACGATCCACCAGGAGAACATGACGGCGGCGATCAGCGACACGACGAGCGTGGCGGCGACCATCAGGCTCATGTCGGCGCGTTGGCCCTGCCAGATGATCGACAGCTCGCCGGGACGGTCGGCAAGCCAGGCAAAGCCCGCGGCGAGGGCGAGAACGAAGAGAGCGAAGACCAGAATGCGAATCATGAAGTCTTCTCCTCAGCCCTGGTTGCCGGTGGATGTGCCGGTCATCGCGCCGGAAACGACGCTGCCGATCAGGCCTTCGACAGCGACGCGCTGGTCGAGCGTGCGCTTGTAGTCGACTGCCGCGGCCTGGCCGACGTCCGGCAGGGTCTGCCATTCGATCTGCGCGCCCTTGAAATCGCCGTTCTGCAGCTTGGTCTCGATACGGGCGACGATGGCTTCGGGTGAATCCCCCTCGACCGTGCCGACCGGCCGCACGCGGATCGCCGAGGCGGCGCTCGACATCAGGCGGTTGAAGATGCCCTGGTCGCCGTCCGGCTGGTGCACGGCGTCGAGGATGCCGTCGGTGGTCTTCTGGAAATCGCGCACGAGGTCCGAGCGCGACGGCACGCCGATGGCGGCATGTTCGCGCAGGCCCGCGACGGACGGGTCATCCGGCGAGATGCTGGCGAAGGCCTCGAGTTCGGCGAGATAGGGGCCGCCGCGGTCGATCGCGGTCTTGAGTGCGCTCGCGGCCACGGCGCGCGCCAGCTCGGTGTCGTTGCGCGGTTCGTCGAGTTTTTGCTCGGCGGCGGCAATGCGCTCGGTCAGCTGGGTTTCGGTGGAGCTGACCGCCTCGGTGGTGCGCGCAACGGCTTCGCGCAGTGCCGTCAGTTCGGTCGTAAGGCGCGTCACGTCGGCTTCGAGCCTGGTGACAGCCTCCGGCGCCGCACCGGCAGCAGCCGTGCCGTCGCCCGCCGAGGTTTCGAGCGCCGCGATGCGGGCCTCGATCGGCTGGAGATCGACCGGGCTGGCGGGCGTGGTTTCGGAGAGCCGGGTTTTCAGCGCCTCGACTTCATTGGAAAGGGCTGCGACCGCACTGGTGTCGCCGGCGCGTTCCGGGCCGAGTGCGGGCAGGTAGCCGCCATATTGCAGGCTGCCGGCGCCGAGAAGCGCGATCAGGCCACCGAGAATGCCGGTAGCAAGCATGCCGGCATTGCTTTTCTGCGGCGGCGGTGGCGTTTGCGCGCGCACCGGCTCCTCATAGGTCGACCGGGCCGGCTCGACCGGGTCCTGCTTTTCCTCGACGACCTCGGGCTCAGCGGCAACAATCTCTTCGGCGACCGGTTCCTCGGTTGCGGTTTCCGGTGTGACGGCCTCGGCTTCGGCCTTTTCCTCAGCCGTGAGCGCTTCGTTGCTCACGGAGGCCGGAACCGCCTCCAGGTCGATGGTCACGGGTTCATCGCTGGCCTTCTTGCGACGGGACGGGGTTTCCGGTTCCATGGCGAGCTCCTCGCGTTCATGTGCATTGCATTAAACGTAGACAGGGAAGGCAAGGAGGGAAAGACCCTTGCGGTAAATTCATCCGCCGGCGCCTGCGCTTAGAGTGCCTGACAAAACCGCGCGGGGTTGGCTTGCCGGCGCTTTTCGCCTGTCGCGTCGTCGCCGACGCCGGTAGCATCGACTGCGGGAAGCTCCTCGGGGCAGACGAAAGTCCCTCGGTAATCCTCCGCCCGGAGGTTTTGTTCGGCACTCCTAGAGCAGATCGAGCAGGCTTTCCTCGTTGGGCGCGATGGCAACGACCGTCAAGGCCGCGAAACGCTGCGGTACGCCATGGGCGACATTCGGGCTCATGCAGAGCATGAGCGTCGAAAGAAAGCGCTCGGGCATTTCGATCAGCGGCGACAGTTCGAAGAAGGTGCGCGCCGTTTCCCGCGAATAGAACAGCACGGCATCCGGCACCGGCCGGAGGAGGGCGGCCTCCGTTTCGCTGCGTTTGGGGATGCGGGGCACCATGCGGTAGCATTCGACCGTGCGGAAGGGGATGCCGTTTTCCGTGAGGCGGGCTTCGAAGGCGGGCGCGCGCGGATTGCCGGCAAGGTAGAGGATCGGTTCGGCCGGCATGCCGAAATCCCGGCAATGGCCGATGATCATGTTGGCCAGATCCCGGCCGTCCCCCTCGGGGGTCAGCACGGTGCGGAAACCGGCCTCTGACGCGGCCTCTGCCGAGGCGCGGCCGACAGAGAAGACGGTGGTTAGCAGGTGGCGGTCAAGTGTCTCGCCGACCATGCCGAAAAGGCGGGCGACTTCCGCGCTGGTGATGGCGATTGCCGAATGGCGCACGGCAAGGGCGGATTTCAGGGCCTCGACGTCGTGTTCCGGCGCGGCCAGCGGTAGCAGCCGCGTGTCATGGCCGAGCGCTTCCAGCTTGCGTGCGGTGCGTGCCGCCGCTTTTTGCGGTCGTGTGACGACAACCTGCACGGATCAACCCCAGCTTTCGAAGAAATCCGCTCCCGCCTTGTCGCGGATCGCCTGGCCGGCTTCCTCGCCGAGCTGACCAGCGTCACCCGCCGGGCCGCTCGTCTCGATCTCGTGGTACTGGCTGCCGTCGGGTGTCAGGATCATGCCGCGGAACTGCAGGTGCTCGCCCTCGACCGTCGCATAGCCGGCGATCGGCGTGCGACAGGAGCCGTCGAGCGTGGCGAGGAAGCCGCGTTCGCAGGTGACGGCGGTGCGCGTCGCCCGGTCGTCGATGGCGGCGAGCAGGCCGTTCATACGATCATCGCCTAGACGACTTTCGATGCAGATCGCGCCCTGCGCCGGGGCGGGCGGGAAGGAAACGGGATCGAGGATTTCCGTCGGCACGTCGAGCTTGCCGAGGCGCTTGAGACCGGCATAGGCGAGCAGCGTTGCATCGGCCTGGCCTTCGGCGAGTTTTGCGAGGCGCGTTTCGACCTGGCCGCGGAAGACGCTGACGTTGAGGTCCGGCCGCAGGCGGCGGATCAATGCCTGGCGGCGAAGTGACGCGGAGCCGACGGTGGCGCCCTGCGGCAGATCGAGCAGGCGTTTTGCCGCACGGCCGATAAAGGCATCGCGGACATCCTCGCGGGGCAGGAAGGCGGAAAGATGCAGGCCGTCCGGCAGTTTCGTCGGCATGTCCTTGGAGGAATGCACGGCGAAATCGAGTTCGCCGGAGATGAGCTGCGCCTCGATTTCTTCCGTGAACAGGCCCTTGCCGCCGATCAGCGCCAGGGAACGATCGGTGATGCGGTCGCCTTTCGTCGAGAGCACGACGATCTCGAACATTGCTTCCGAAAGACCATGGGCCGCCATCAGGCGCGAACGGGTCTCATGGGCCTGGGCAAGCGCCAGCGGGCTGCCACGCGTGCCGATCCTGAAAGGTTTTGTTTGCATCCGCCGTAATCCGTTGTTACCGGGATGTCTCGTAACCGGCTTTAAAGCCGCCCGCAATCAATCCTAGTGCTTCATGTCGTCCCAATTGACCATTCTCGGCATCGAAACGAGCTGCGACGAGACCGCCGCTGCCATTGTCGTGCGCGATCCGGACGGAAGGGGCGAGATTCTCGGCGAAGTCGTGCTGAGCCAGCTCGAAGAGCACAGCGCCTATGGCGGTGTGGTGCCTGAGATCGCGGCGCGCGCCCATGTGGAAGCGCTGGACAGCCTGATTGCCGAAGCCCTTTTGCGCGCCGGGCGCTCGCTCAAGGATGTCGATGCCATCGCCGCGACGAGCGGGCCGGGGCTGATCGGCGGGCTCATCGTCGGGCTGATGACGGGCAAGGCGATCGCCCGCGCCACCGGCAAGCCGCTCTATGCCGTCAATCATCTCGAAGGCCATGCGCTGACGGCGCGGCTGACGGACGGGCTGTCGTTTCCCTATCTGATGCTGCTCGTCTCCGGCGGCCATACCCAGCTCGTGCTGATCCGTGGTGTTGACGACTATGAGCGCTGGGGCACGACGATCGACGACGCGCTGGGCGAGGCCTTCGACAAGACGGCCAAGCTGCTCGGCCTGCCCTATCCCGGCGGGCCGGCGGTCGAGCGCATGGCGAAGACCGGCAACCCGGAACGCTTTACCTTTCCGCGGCCGCTCGTCGGCGAGGCGCGGCTCGACTTTTCTTTCTCAGGCCTCAAGACCGCCGTGCGCCAGGCGGCGCAGTCGATCGAGCCGGTGACGGAGCAGGATATCGCGGATATCTGCGCCTCCTTCCAGCGCGCCGTGTCGCGCACCCTGAAGGACCGCATCGGCCGCGGGCTCGAACGGTTTCGGACGCTCTTTCCCGAAATGGCGACACCGGCGCTCGTCGTTGCCGGTGGTGTTGCGGCGAATGCAGAACTGCGGTCCACGCTGCAGGCGCTCTGCGACAAACACAAATTCCGTTTCATCGCGCCGCCGCTGGCGCTCTGCACCGACAATGCCTCGATGATCGCCTGGGCGGGACTGGAGCGCATGGCGGCGGGCTTTGCGCCGGATGACCTCGCCGTCGCGCCGCGTTCGCGCTGGCCGCTCGACCGCGAGGCCGCGACGATGCTTGGATCCGGCAAACGGGGAGCCAAGGCATGAGCACCACCCCAAGGATTGCCGTCGTCGGCGCGGGCGCCTTCGGTACGGCGCTGGCGAGTGTCGCCGCGGCGAGCGGCGGCGACGTCACGCTGATCGGCCGCGATGCTGCGGGCGTTGAGATGATGCGCGCGTCGCGGCGCAACGAGAAGGCATTGCCGGGCATCGACCTGCCGGAAGCGCTGGCGTTCAGCGCCGAGGTCGAAACCGTTCGCGGTGCCGGCATCGTGCTGTTCGCCATGCCCTCGCAGGCGCAGCGCCAGGCGGCGCGGGATCTGGCGCCTCTGCTGGCGCCGGGCACAGCGGTCGTGATCTGCGCCAAGGGCATGGAAAAGGGCACCGGCCGGCTTCTGACGGACGTTCTGGAAGAGGAACTGCCGGGCCGCGAGATTGCGGTGCTGTCCGGCCCCGGCTTTGCCGCCGATATCGCGCGTGGCCTGCCGACGGCGATGGTGATTGCCGCGCGGACGGCGGAGATCGGCGCGGCGCTGGCGCAGGCCCTGTCCGGGCCGACGTTCCGGCTCTATCCGTCGACGGACCGGATCGGCGTGCAGCTTGGCGGTGCCTTGAAGAATGTGCTGGCGATCGCCTGCGGCATCATCGAGGGCGCCGAGCTCGGTGATTCGGCGCGTGCAGCCTTGATTTCGCGCGGGCTTGCGGAACTGTCGCGCTTCGTTGCGGCGCATGGCGGGGAGGGCAACACGGTGACGGGGCTTTCGGGCCTCGGCGATCTCGTGCTGACAGGCACGAGCCACCAGTCGCGCAATCTGCGCTTCGGCATCGCGCTCGGTCGTGAAGGCAATGCCGCCGGCTGGTCAGGCGATCTCGTCGAGGGCGCCTTTGCCGCTTCGGTTGCCGCCGGCGTTGCCGTGCAAAAGGGTATCGACATGCCGATCACCGATGCGGTCGCCCGCATCATCGACGGCACGCTCGACGTGAAGACAGCGATCGGGCAGCTGATGACGCGCCCGATCACCCAGGAATAGACAGGAAGGATTGTTTCATGCTTTTCGCATTCATCTGCGCAGACAAGCCCGGTGCGCTTCAGATCCGCCTCGATACACGGCCTGAACACGTCGCCTATCTCAACGAGCTTAATGCGGGCGGAAAACTCGCCTATGCTGGCCCGTTTCTCGGTGACGACGGCAAGCCGACCGGCAGCCTCGTCGTGGTCAAGGCCGAGACGATCGAAGAGGCGCGGCAGATCGCCGACAACGACCCCTATGCCAAGGCTGGCCTGTTCGCCTCCGTCGAGGTGAAGGCCTGGAACTGGGTCTTCAACAATCCGGAGGCCTGAGACGCATGGCATATTGGCTCTACAAGTCCGAACCCTTCAAATGGTCCTGGCAGATGCAGAAGGATGCCGGTGAAGCGGGCACCGAATGGACCGGCGTGCGCAACTATTTGGCGCGCAACCACATGCGGGCGATGAAGGTCGGCGACAAGGGCTTTTTCTATCATTCGAATGAAGGGCTGGAGATCGTCGGCTTCACGGAAGTCTGTGCGCTGTCGCATCCGGATTCGACGGCCGGCGAGGATCCTCGCTGGGATTGCGTTGATATTCGCGCGCTGCAGGATATGCCCAAGCCGGTGACGCTGAAGGATATCAAGGCCAATCCCAAGCTCTCCAACATGGCGCTCGTCACCTCCATGCGCCTTTCGGTGCAGCCGGTGACCGAGGACGAGTGGATCGAGGTCTGCCGCATGGGTGGGCTCTCCAAGCCGCCGCGCTAATGCTTCGCCTTTTTTGTTCTCCGCATCGTCTTCCCGAAAACCGGTTCCCCCTTTTCGGGACGATGCTTCGGTGAAAACCCACCCCGAAGTCTTCATCCGCGAAAACACCGACGTGCTGTCGCCGCCGCATGTGCCGGAGGTGAAGCTCAGGCTTGCCACCGAGGCGCATGAGCTCTGGCTGAAGACGGAGGAGGAGCTGGAGGCCATCGGCCTGCCGCCGCCGTTCTGGGCCTTTGCCTGGGCCGGCGGGCAGGGACTGGCTCGCCATGTGCTGGATCATCCGTCCCTCGTGGCGGGGCGGTCCGTGCTGGATTTTGCCAGCGGCTCCGGCCTCGTCGGCATAGCGGCGCGCCTGTCCGGTGCTGCATCCGTGCTGGCGGCGGATATCGATCCCTGGAGCGAAACCGCCATCCGGCTCAATACGGCGCTGAATGGCGTGGAGCTCGCCTCTACCGCCGAAAACATGGTGGGCCGGGACGAGGGCTGGGATGTCGTGCTTGCCGGCGACGTGTTTTATGACCGCGCCTTTGCGGACGTCCTCATCCCGTGGTTTGCCGCCCTTGCGGCACGCGGGGCAATGGTGATCGTCGGCGATCCGGGCCGCGCCTATTGCCCGCGCGAGCGCATGGAAGCGCTCGCGACCTATACGGTGCCGGTGACACGGGCGCTGGAGGACAGCGAGGTCAAGAAAACCACCGTCTGGCGGTTCAGGAACCCGGCCGGATGACGCAGACGCCGGCTTCCCACGAACAACCATCCTGGTCGGGCGTGACCGTGATGACCTTGGGCCTGCGGTTTTCGACGAACGGCGCATCGATCAGGTCGTCAGAATAACGGTCCCTGTCGATGTAGAAATACAGGCCGTTGCCGGGATCGCGGTAGGCCGAGATGGCGCCGCCGTAGAAGTTGCGGTCCTGACGCCAATGGCGGTCGCGATTGCGCTCCACCCGGCGCTCATAACGGTTTCGGTCGCGCGGTCGCCATTCGCGACGGTCGCGCTGCGTCGTGACGCGGCCGCTGATGCTGTCCTGCGACCATTCGGAACCGCGCGACCATCCGACATCGGAGTTGCGGTCGCTCGCCTGTGCGGCCGTCATGCCGCCCGCTGCCAATGCGACCGAAAGCACTAGAACTTTCGTCGCACGGGATACTGAAAACAGACTCATTCTGTCCTGCCTTTCGGATTACGCTTAACAAATCCTTAACGGCAAGATGGGGCAGGGCCGGGCAAAAGTCACGGATTTGGTTATGAATTTTGGCGTTATCGTTAATTGACGGAAAGCGTCTCGAAATGGCGCAAACGACGACTGCCGTATAATCGATTAAATTCATTTTGCAGTGCAATGAGGCTTGTGGTCCCGCCCTCTGGTGAGTAAACGTCGCACTCACTACATTGTGCACAACATACTGCAATTCCGGAGAAAATTTGTCCAGTTTTTGGCTCTCCGGGGTTCCGTGAGGTTCAGATGGCGAATGTCACTCGAAGCCGGCCGCTCTCGCCGCATCTCCAGGTCTACAAACCGATCCCGACGATGGTCATGTCCATCGTGCATCGCATCACCGGTGCCGCACTCTACTTCGGTACCGTGCTGGTCGCCTTCTGGCTGATCGCGGCTGCGTCCGGTGAAGCCTATTTCGAATGGGCCAACTGGCTCTTCGGCTCGCTGATCGGCCGCCTCGTGCTGTTCGGCTACACCTGGGCGCTGATGCAGCACATGCTGGGCGGCCTTCGCCACTTCATGTGGGACATGGGCCACGGCTACGAGAAGAATTTTTCCACCAAACTCGCCATCGCAACCCCGGTCGTCTCCGTCGCTTTGACGCTGCTGATCTGGATCGTGGCCTACCTGGCCCGCTGAGGAGAGCCCCATGGACATGCGCACGCCCCTCGGCAAGGTTCGCGGCCTCGGCTCGGCAAAGGACGGCACGGAGCATTTCTGGCGCCAGCGCCTGACGGCCGTCGCCAACGTTCCGCTTATCCTGTTCTTTGTCGGTTTCCTCATCTGCTACAACGGCGCGTCCTATGCCGAAGTCACCGCAGCGCTCTCGAACCCGATCGTCGCCGTCCTCATGGGCCTCGTCGTCGTCTCCGGCCTCATCCACATGAAGCTCGGCATGCAGGTCATCATCGAGGACTACGTGCATGCGGAGGGCATCAAGATCGGCCTTCTCATGCTCAACACCTTCTTCGCGATTCTCGTCGGCGGGCTCTGTCTTTTCGCCGTCCTCAAAATCGCTTTCGCAGGATAATCCATCATGGCAGCGATCTCCTCCCCGGCGGCCAACGGCAAGGCCTATAATTATGTGGACCACTCCTTCGACGTGATCGTCGTTGGCGCCGGCGGTGCGGGTCTGCGCGCCACGCTCGGCATGGCCGAGCAGGGCCTCAAGACGGCCTGCATCACCAAGGTTTTCCCGACGCGTTCGCACACCGTCGCCGCCCAGGGCGGCATCGCGGCCTCGCTGCAGAACATGACGCCGGATTCTTGGCAGTGGCACCTCTACGACACCGTCAAGGGCTCCGACTGGCTCGGCGACGTCGACGCCATGCAGTATCTCGCCATGGAAGCGCCCAAAGCGGTCTATGAGCTGGAGCATTACGGCGTGCCGTTCTCGCGCAATGCGGAAGGCAAGATCTACCAGCGGCCGTTCGGCGGCCATATGCAGAACTACGGCGAAGGCCCGCCGGTGCAGCGCACCTGTGCCGCCGCCGACCGGACCGGCCACGCCATCCTGCACACGCTCTACGGCCAGTCGCTGCGCAACAATGCGGAATTCTTCATCGAGTATTTCGCACTCGACCTGATCATGGCCCCCGATGGCCGCTGCACCGGCGTCGTCGCCTGGAACCTCGATGACGGCACGATCCATCGCTTCGCTGCCAAGATGGTGGTGCTGGCGACCGGCGGTTATGGTCGCGCCTATTTCTCGGCCACCTCGGCGCATACCTGCACGGGCGACGGTGGCGGCATGATCGCGCGTGCCGGCCTACCGCTGCAGGACATGGAATTCGTGCAGTTCCACCCGACCGGCATCTATGGTGCCGGCTGCCTCATCACCGAGGGGGCGCGCGGCGAAGGCGGCTATCTCGTCAATTCCGAAGGCGAGCGCTTCATGGAGCGTTATGCCCCGTCGGCGAAGGACCTCGCGTCGCGCGACGTCGTCTCGCGCTGCATGACGATGGAAATCCGTGAAGGCCGTGGCGTCGGCAAGAACAAGGACCACATCTACCTGCATCTCGATCATCTCGATCCGGCCGTTCTGCATGAGCGCCTGCCGGGCATTTCCGAGAGCGCAAAAATCTTTGCCGGCGTCGACGTAACGCGCGAGCCGATCCCGGTCCTGCCGACCGTTCACTACAACATGGGCGGCGTGCCGACCAACTACTGGGGCGAGGTGCTGAACGCCAACAGCGAGAACCCGGAGCGCATCGCGCCCGGCCTGATGGCTGTCGGCGAAGCCGGCTGTGCCTCGGTGCACGGCGCAAACCGCCTCGGTTCCAACTCGCTGATCGACCTTGTGGTGTTCGGCCGTGCCGCCGCCATCCGCGCCGGCCAGGTGATCGACCGCGTCGGCTCCGTGCCCGCACTCGACATTGCCGCCTGCGACAAGATCATGGACCGTTTCGATCGCCTCAGGAACGCCAATGGCGGCACGCCGACGGCCATCCTGCGCGACAAGATGCAGCGTACCATGCAGGACGACGCGGCGGTGTTCCGCACGCAGGAATCGCTCGAAAGCGGCTGCAAGCGCATGACGGCGATCTGGAAGGAACTGCCGGATATCAAGGTCACCGACCGCTCGATGATCTGGAACTCCGACCTCGTAGAGACGCTGGAGCTGGAAAACCTGATGGCGAATGCCATCACCACGGTCTACGGTGCCGAAGCGCGCAAGGAGAGCCGCGGCTCGCATGCCCGCGAAGACTATGTCGACGGCCCCTTCGCCGGCCGCGACGACGTCAACTGGCGCAAGCACACTTTGTCCTGGGTAAACGAGGCGGGCGACGTGACGCTCGACTACCGCCCGGTGCACACCGACCTCATCGCGGACGGGATCGATCCCCAAAAGATCGCGCCCAAGGCCCGCGTGTATTGATCCCGAGGAGAACAGGACATGGTTGAACTCGCTCTCCCGAAAAACTCGCAGATGACCGAAGGCAAGGTCTGGCCGAAGCCGGCCGGTGCCACGAACACCCGCGAGTTCCGCATCTACCGCTGGAACCCGGACGACGGGAAGAACCCGTCGATCGACACCTTCACCATCGACGTCGACGATTGCGGCCCGATGGTGCTGGACGCGCTGCTCTATATCAAGAACAAGATCGACCCGACGCTGACGCTGCGCCGTTCCTGCCGCGAAGGCATCTGCGGCTCCTGCGCCATGAACATCGACGGCACCAACACGCTTGCCTGCACCAAGGGCATGGACGAGGTGAAGGGTACGGTAAAGGTCTATCCGCTGCCGCATATGCCTGTCGTGAAGGACCTCGTCCCCGACCTCACCAACTTCTACGCCCAGCACCGCTCGATCGAGCCGTGGCTCAAGACCGTGTCGCCGGCGCCGGCCAAGGAGTGGAAGCAGAGCCACGAGGACCGCCTCAAGCTCGATGGCCTCTACGAGTGCATCCTGTGTGCCTGCTGCTCGACCTCCTGTCCGAGCTACTGGTGGAACGGCGACCGCTATCTCGGCCCCGCCGTCCTCCTCCAGGCCTATCGCTGGCTGATCGACAGCCGCGACGAAGCGACGGGCGAGCGCCTCGACAATCTGGAAGACCCCTTCCGCCTCTATCGCTGCCACACCATCATGAACTGCGCCCAGGCCTGCCCGAAGGGGCTGAACCCGGCCAAGGCCATCGGCGAAATCAAGAAGATGATGGTCGAGCGCCGTCTCTGAGCCATGCTTGACAGTTTCGCGCCCGACATCGTCGCAGAGATACGCCGTCGTCTGGACAGCGTGCGGGCGCAGGGTGTTCGGATCGGGTTTGCCATCGAAAGTGGCAGTCGGGCCTGGGGGTTCCCTTCGCCTGACAGCGACTATGATTGCCGTTTCGTTTATGTGCGGCCGGTGAAGGACCACCTGAGTTTACAGGTGGTCCGCGACGTCATCGAGTTTCCGATTGTCGGCCTTGTCGATACGGGGGGCTGGGACCTTCGCAAGGCGCTTCTTCTCGCCCTTTCGGGCAATGCCGTGATCATTGAGTGGCTGAAATCGCCGCTGGTCTACGAGGAAGAAGCGGGCTTCCGTGCTCGACTGTCTGCGCTGCTCGATGAGATCGTCGAGCCACAGAGAGTGGCGAAGCACTATGTCGGGCTTCTGCAAAAACACGCCGACGATAGCCTGCTCGAATCGGCCAGATTGAAGAAATTCCTTTACGCGCTTCGTCCCGCAATCGCGCTTGCCTGGATGTCGGCGCGGGATTTCAAGTCGCTGCCGCCGATGAACATGGTGGAATGCATGGAGGGGGTAGCGCTTCCGGATGAGGTCACGCGCGAAACCTTGCTGCTGATAGACATCAAGAAACGGACACGGGAGATGGGTGAGGGCTTGCCACATCCGGCCTTGCGGGCCTTCGTGGCGGAGGCCCGCGCGCGCTTCGTCCACATGGATAAGCAGCTACTAAAAACTGCGCCCGACATCGACTGGCGAAAAGAAAAGGCGAATGCGTTCTACCGAGCCGAAGTTCTTAGCGGGTCCTCCTAGAGAGTGTCGGCAAGTTTACTGCGCGTAAAGTAAACGTGTGACAGACTCCGTGAACTCGAAACATGCTCACCGACACTTGATTTAAACCAACGATTCACGCTAATTCGCCATGATTGTCGCGTATGCACGGCATCGCACGAAGGCAGGAGTATCGACATGCGGATTGTACATGTGGCAGGCGGGCTGATGATGGCGCTTGCTCTGGCCGGTTGCCAGCGGACTTCGTCGATGGACAGCGTGAATACGCAGCAGAACCTCACGCCGCTGGAAGCCCAGCCGATCGGGACTGTCCAGTCGAGCCAGCTTCCGGACCCAACTACCGACACCTCGCAGTTCCCGGCAAAGCCGACGACCGATACGGCGATGGCGACGGGCACCGCTGTTGCCGGCGGCACGGTGGACGCGGCGGCGGCGGCGGCGCTTGATGTCACCAAGGAATCCATGGTCGGCAACTGGCGCGTGGCAAGCGGCCCGTCCTCCTGCGACATGTTCCTGACGCTTACCAACCTTGGCGGCGGCTCGCGCGGCGGCACGCGCGGTTGTGCCGGCGAACTGACGGCGATGGGCTCCTGGGAAGTCGCCGGCAAGCAGGTCGTGCTGAAGGACCGTGCCGGCAACGCGATCGCGCGCCTCTACAAGTCGGCGGATGCCCGCTTCAACGGTACGACCAATTCGGGCCAGCCCGTCAGCCTTTCGCGCTGATCCCCTTCCGATCTCTCCGATACGGGTAGCCTCCGCCTATGGGCAAGGACTGGGACAGGGGTTCGACGCATCCGGACCATGGCGTTTCGGATCGGCTTGAAGCGCTTGTCGCAAGCGGTGAGTTGAAGCCCGACCCGGCCCAGAGGGCGATGGCGGCGCGTTTCGACCGCCTGCTTGTCGAGCTTCATGCCCAGCGGCCGGCGCGCAAGTCGAGTGCGCTCGGCTGGCTCTTCGCCTCCCGCAAGCCCGAGACCGTCAGCGCCCCCAAGGGGCTCTACATTCATGGCGGCGTCGGGCGCGGCAAGACCATGCTCATGGACATGTTCTTCGAGCAGGCGCGCGTGAAGCGCAAGCGCCGGGCGCATTTCCATGAATTCATGGCCGACGTGCACGACCGCATCCACAAACATCGCCAGAAGCTGAAGGCCGGCGAGACCAAGCAGGCCGATCCCGTGCCGCCGGTCGCCGAAAGCCTGATCGAGGAGGCGCGGCTTCTCTGCTTCGACGAATTTTCCGTGACCGACATTGCCGATGCGATGATCCTGTCGCGTCTCTTCGGCGAACTGTTCCGGCGCGGCTGCATTCTGGTCGCGACGTCGAATGTCGAGCCGGACAATCTTTATCGGGATGGGCTGAACCGCAGTCTTTTCCTGCCGTTCGTCGATCTTCTCAAGCAATATGTCGAGATCGTGCCGCTCGACTCCCTGACGGATTACCGGCTGGAGAAGGACAGCGGCCTGCCGGTCTTCCGCTATCCGCTGAGCGCCGAAGCCGATATGGCGATGGATGCGGCATGGCGGCGCGAGACGGTGGGCAAGACGGTTGCGCTCGAGACGATTTCCTTCCGGGGCAGAAAAATAGCCGTGCCGCAGGCGGCGGGCCGCGTTGCACGCTTCTCCTTCGCCGATCTCTGCGAACGGCCGCTGGGCGCGGCTGACTATCTCGAAATCCTCGCGCATTACGACACGCTGTTCGTCGATCATGTGCCTTTGCTCGGGGCGGAAAAGCGCAACGAGACGAAGCGCTTCATCAACCTCGTCGATACGATCTACGACCATCGCGCGCGGCTCTTCGCTTCAGCTGCGGCGGCACCGGAGAGCCTGCTGGCGACCCGCAAGGGCACGGAAGGTTTCGAGTTCGACCGCACGGTGTCGCGCCTCATCGAGATCCGCAGCACCGAGTATCTGGCCGACCACAAGGCCCGTTACACCAATGACGTGACGAAAGCGTGACGGTAATTCTTACGTCTACGTAAGAATTTTTGCATCTAACCGATTGAAAAGCTTCACTCCAAAAGTAGGTGTTGAATTTTTAACGCGAGGGGCGTAAGCCCTTGCGCCGAAAGGTCCTGCAATTGCGACATTCGGGACCTGTTGATCGGAGCAAGAGGAAGCTTTCATGGCCCGCAAGAAGATCGCACTTATTGGTTCTGGAATGATCGGTGGCACGCTGGCGCAT
The DNA here is from genome assembly GCF_058808115.1 of Shinella sp. GW821-FHT11G07. Lineage (NCBI taxonomy): Bacteria > Pseudomonadati > Pseudomonadota > Alphaproteobacteria > Hyphomicrobiales > Rhizobiaceae > Shinella > Shinella sp. GW821-FHT11G07. The sequence goes on along the minus strand of NZ_JBXARJ010000005.1, from coordinate 59,470 downwards.
CTCGCCGGCCTGAAGGAACTGGGCGACATCGTCCTCTTCGACATTGCCGACGGCATTCCGCAGGGTAAGGGCCTCGACATCGCCCAGTCCTCGCCGGTCGAAGGTTTCAATGCCTCGCTGACGGGTGCAAGCGACTACGCCGCAATCGAAGGCGCCGATGTCTGCATCGTCACCGCCGGTGTTGCCCGCAAGCCCGGCATGAGCCGCGACGACCTGCTCGGTATCAACCTCAAGGTCATGGAACAGGTCGGCGCCGGCATCAAGAAATATGCCCCGAACGCCTTCGTCATCTGCATCACCAACCCGCTCGACGCGATGGTCTGGGCACTGCAGAAGTTCTCCGGCCTGCCGAAGAACATGGTCGTCGGCATGGCCGGCGTGCTGGACTCGGCCCGCTTCCGCCTCTTCCTCTCCGAAGAATTCAAGGTCTCCGTACAGGACGTCACCGCCTTCGTTCTCGGCGGCCACGGCGACACGATGGTACCGCTCGCCCGCTACTCGACCGTCGGCGGCATTCCGCTGACCGACCTCATCAAGATGGGCTGGGTCACCAAGGAACGCCTCGAAGAAATTATCCAGCGCACCCGTGACGGCGGCGCCGAAATCGTCGGCCTGCTCAAGACCGGCTCGGCTTACTACGCGCCTGCCGCTTCGGCGATCGAAATGGCCGAATCCTTCCTCAAGGACAAGAAGCGCGTGCTGCCCTGCGCCGCCTACCTTTCCGGCCAGTACGGCGTGAAGGACATGTATGTCGGCGTGCCCACCATCATCGGCGAAGGTGGTGTCGAGCGCATCATCGAGGTCGAGTTCAACAAGGCCGAACAGGAAGCCTTCGAAAAGTCGGTCGGCGCCGTTGCGGGTCTTTGCGAAGCCTGCATCAACATCGCCCCTTCGCTGAAGTAATCCGGTATCAGGATAGGATTCCCCTATGAACATTCATGAATATCAGGGCAAGGCTCTGCTGAAGAGCTTTGGCGCCCCGGTCGCCGAGGGCGTTGCCATCTTCTCCGCCGACGAGGCGGAAGCGGCAGCGAAGTCGCTGCCCGGCCCGCTCTACGTGGTCAAGAGCCAGATCCACGCCGGCGGCCGCGGCAAGGGCAAGTTCAAGGAACTCGGCCCCGACGCCAAGGGTGGTGTGCGCCTCGCCTTCTCGATCGAGGAAGCCAAGGCCCACGCCAAGGAAATGCTTGGCAACACGCTGGTCACCGCGCAGACCGGCCCGGCCGGCAAGCAGGTGAACCGCCTCTATATCGAGGATGGCGCCGACATCGACCGTGAACTCTACCTGTCGCTGCTCGTCGACCGCTCCGTCGGCCAGGTTGCCTTCGTCGTTTCGACCGAAGGCGGCATGGACATCGAGGCTGTCGCCCACGACACGCCGGAAAAGATCCTCACCGTCGCGATCAACCCGGAAGCCGGTGTGACCGCCGACGACCTGGCCAAGCTCACCTCGGCCCTGAAGCTTGAAGGCGAAGCCAAGGCTGACGCCGAAAAGCTCTTCCCGATCCTCTACAAGGCCTTTGTCGAGAAGGACATGAGCCTGCTCGAGATCAACCCGCTGATCGTCATGAAGAACGGCCGCATGCGCGTCCTCGACGCCAAGGTGTCGTTCGACGGCAACGCGCTGTTCCGCCACGACGACATCAAGGCGCTGCGCGACGAAACCGAAGAAGACGCCAAGGAAATCGAGGCCTCCAAGTGGGACCTCGCCTATGTGGCGCTCGACGGCAACATCGGCTGTATGGTCAACGGTGCCGGCCTCGCCATGGCGACGATGGACATCATCAAGCTGTACGGCAAGGAGCCGGCGAACTTCTGCGACGTCGGCGGCGGCGCCGGCAAGGAGAAGGTCGCGGCGGCCTTCAAGATCATCACGGCCGACCCGAAGGTCGAGGGCATCCTCGTCAACATCTTCGGCGGCATCATGAAGTGCGATGTCATCGCTGAAGGCGTCGTCGCAGCCGTGCAGGAAGTGGGCCTCAAGGTTCCGCTGGTCGTTCGTCTCGAAGGCACGAATGTCGAACTTGGCAAGAAGATCCTGAACGAATCGGGCCTGGCGATCACCGCCGCCGACGATCTGGATGATGCTGCCAAGAAGATCGTTGCCGCGATCAACGGCTAATTGAAGGACCTGACCTCATGTCGATTCTCGTCAACAAGAACACCAAGGTCCTCGTTCAGGGCCTGACCGGCAAGACCGGTACCTTCCACACCGAACAGGCGCTCGCCTACTACGGCACGCAGATGGTCGGCGGTATCCACCCGAAGAAGGGTGGCGAAACCTGGACCGGCTCGAAGGGCGAAAGCCTGCCGATCTTCGCCTCGGTTGCCGAAGCCAAGGAAAAGACCGGCGCGGACGCCTCCGTGATCTACGTTCCGCCGGCCGGCGCCGCGGACGCCATCATCGAGGCGATCGAAGCGGAAATCCCCTTCATCACCTGCATCACCGAAGGCATTCCGGTTGCCGACATGGTGCGCGTCAAGGCTCGCCTCGACCGCTCCTCCTCGCGCCTGCTTGGCCCGAACTGCCCGGGCATCCTGACGCCGGAAGAATGCAAGATCGGCATCATGCCGGGCTCGATCTTCCGCAAGGGTTCGGTCGGTATTGTTTCGCGCTCCGGCACGCTTACGTATGAAGCCGTCTTCCAGACCTCCAACGAAGGCCTCGGCCAAACGACGGCTGTCGGCATCGGCGGCGACCCGGTCAAGGGCACCGAATTCATCGACGTGCTGGAGATGTTCCTGGCGGACGACGCCACGACCTCCATCATCATGATCGGCGAAATCGGCGGCTCGGCTGAAGAAGATGCGGCGCAGTTCCTCATCGACGAAGCCAAGAAGGGCCGCAAGAAGCCGATGGCCGGCTTCATCGCGGGCCGTACCGCACCGAAGGGCCGCACCATGGGCCACGCCGGCGCTGTCGTTTCCGGCGGCAAGGGCGACGCGGAATCCAAGATTTCCGCGATGGAAGCCGCGGGCATCCGCGTCTCGCCGTCGCCGGCACGCCTTGGCAAGACGCTGGTCGAAGTCCTCAAGGGCTGACACATCAGAACTGGGTCGGCCGGCTGAAAATGCCGGCCGGTCCGTCTCTTCCCGGCGCGGTGCGGACAGGCACGCGACGGGTGGCAAGCCGGGAAAGCCCGGTCAACACGATCGTTCGGGAGGCGGGTGCTACGCCCGCGAAACACCATGGCACGACTAGACGCCAACGAACAATTTCTCGCCACGTCCTTCCTCGACGGCGCGAACGCAGCCTATATCGAACAGCTCTACGCGAAGTACGAGGCGGACCCCGCTTCCGTCGGCGAAGAGTGGCAGGCCTTCTTCAAGGCCCTCGAAGACCAGCCCTCTGACATTGTGAAGGCCGCCAAGGGCGCCTCGTGGCAGCGGGCGAACTGGCCGATCGTCGCCAATGGCGAACTCGTCTCGGCGCTCGACGGCAACTGGGGCGTCGTCGAGAAGGTGCTTGAGAAGAAGGTCCAGGCAAAGGCGGAAACCGTTGCCGCCAAGACCGGCGCGCCGGTCAACCAGGCCGACGTCAACCAGGCGACGCGCGACAGCGTGCGCGCCATCATGATGATCCGCGCCTACCGCGCCCGCGGCCACCTGCATGCCAAGCTCGATCCGCTCGGCATTGCCGCACCCGTCGAGGACTATCACGAGCTGTCGCCGTCGAACTACGGCTTCACCGATGCCGACCTCGACCGCAAGATCTTCATCGACAACGTGCTCGGCCTCGAATATGCGAGCATTCGCGAAATGGTCGAAATCCTCGAGCGCACCTATTGCTCGACGATCGGCGTCGAGTTCATGCACATCTCCAACCCGGAAGAGAAGGGCTGGATCCAGGAACGCATCGAAGGTCCGGACAAGGGCGTCGACTTCACGCCGGAAGGCAAAAAGGCGATCCTGCAGAAGCTGATCGAGGCGGAAGGCTTCGAACAGTTCATCGACGTCAAGTACAAGGGCACCAAGCGCTTCGGCCTCGATGGCGGCGAAGCGCTGATCCCGGCGCTCGAGCAGATCATCAAGCGCGGCGGCCAGCTCGGCCTCAAGGAAATCGTGCTCGGCATGGCCCACCGTGGCCGCCTCAACGTTCTGACGAACGTGATGGCCAAGCCCCACCGCGCCGTCTTCCACGAGTTCAAGGGCGGCTCCTACGCGCCGGACGAGGTGGAAGGCTCGGGCGACGTGAAGTACCACCTCGGTGCGTCCTCGGACCGCGAGTTCGACGGCAACAAGGTGCATCTGTCGCTGACCGCCAACCCCTCGCACCTCGAAATCGTCAACCCGGTCGTCATGGGCAAGGCACGCGCCAAGCAGGACCAGATGGCGAAGATCTTCGAGGGCGACATCATTCCGTTGTCCGAGCGGGCCCAGGTCATGCCGCTGCTGCTGCACGGCGATGCGGCCTTTGCCGGCCAGGGTGTCACGGCTGAAATCCTCGGCCTGTCGGGCCTGCGCGGCCATCGCGTCGCCGGCACGGTGCACGTGATCATCAACAACCAGATCGGCTTCACCACCAATCCGGCCTTCTCGCGCTCCTCGCCCTATCCGTCGGATGTGGCGAAGATGATCGAGGCGCCGATCTTCCACATCAACGGCGACGATCCGGAAGCGGTGACCTACGCTGCGAAGATCGCCACCGAATTCCGGATGAAGTTCCACAAGCCGGTCGTGCTCGACATATTCTGCTACCGCCGCTTCGGCCACAACGAAGGCGACGAGCCGGCGTTCACCCAGCCGAAGATGTACAAGGCGATCCGCGCCCACAAGACCGTGGTCAGCCTCTATGGTTCGCGCCTCGTTGCCGAGGGCGTGATCAGCGAAGGCGAATTCGAGAAGATGAAGGCCGACTGGCGTGCCAGCCTCGAACAGGAATTCGAGGCCGGTCAGTCCTACAAGCCGAACAAGGCCGACTGGCTGGACGGTGTGTGGTCGGGCCTGCGCTCGGCCGACAACCAGGACGAACAGCGTCGCGGCAAGACATCCGTGCCGATGAAGCAGCTGAAGGAAATCGGCCGCAAGATCTCGACGATCCCGGAAGGCTTCCGCGCCCACAAGACCATCCAGCGGTTCATGGACAACCGCATGCAGATGGTCGAGACGGGCGAAGGCATCGACTGGGCAATGGCCGAGGCGCTCGCTTTCGGCACGCTCTGCGTCGAGGGCACGAAGATCCGCCTGTCCGGCCAGGACTGCGAACGCGGCACCTTCTCGCAGCGCCATTCGGTGCTCTACGATCAGGAGACCGAAGACCGTTACATCCCGCTCGCCAATCTCGCGCCGACCCAGGCCCGTTACGAGGTCATCAACTCGATGCTTTCGGAAGAGGCGGTGCTCGGTTTCGAATACGGCTATTCGCTGGCCCGTCCGAACGCGCTGACGCTGTGGGAAGCCCAGTTCGGCGACTTCGCCAACGGCGCGCAGGTCGTCTTCGACCAGTTCATCTCGTCGGGCGAACGCAAGTGGCTGCGCATGTCGGGTCTCGTCTGCCTGCTGCCGCACGGCTATGAGGGCCAGGGTCCGGAGCACTCCTCCGCCCGCCTCGAACGCTGGCTGCAGATGTGCGCCGAGGACAACATGCAGGTCGCCAACGTCACGACGCCGGCGAACTACTTCCACATCCTGCGCCGCCAAGTGAAGCGCGACTTCCGCAAGCCGCTGATCATGATGACGCCGAAGTCGCTGCTGCGCCACAAGCGCGCTGTCTCCTCGCTGTCGGAAATGGCGGGCGAAAGCTCGTTCCACCGTCTGCTGTGGGACGACGCCGAGGTCATCAAGGACGGCCCGATCAAGCTGCAGAAGGACGCGAAGATCCGCCGCGTCGTGATGTGCTCGGGCAAGGTCTACTACGACCTGCTGGAAGAGCGCGAAAAGCGCGGCATCGACGACGTCTACCTGCTGCGCCTGGAACAGCTCTATCCGTTCCCGGCCAAGGCGCTGATCAACGAGCTGTCGCGCTTCCGCAATGCCGAGATGGTGTGGTGCCAGGAAGAGCCCAAGAACATGGGCGGCTGGGCCTTCATCGACCCCTATCTCGAATGGGTGCTTGCCCATATCGACGCCAAGTACCAGCGCGTGCGCTACACCGGCCGTCCGGCCGCTGCCTCGCCGGCAACGGGCCTGATGTCCAAGCACCTCGCGCAGCTCGCTGCCTTCCTTGAGGACGCACTGGGCGGTTGATCCGCCCAGTTCCCCGCACCCGCGACAACGAAATCAAGAACGGAACACACTCATGGCTACCGAAATCCGCGTCCCGACTTTGGGAGAATCCGTCAGCGAAGCCACCGTCGGCACCTGGTTCAAGAAGGTCGGCGACGTCATCAAGGCCGACGAGCCGCTCTGTGAGCTCGAAACCGACAAGGTGACGATCGAAGTGCCCGCACCGGCCGCCGGCGTCCTGTCAGAAATTGTTGCGAATGCCGGCGACACCGTCGCCCCGGGCGGCCTGCTCGGCCAGATCTCCGAAGGCGCTTCTGCCGGTGCGGCTGCTCCGGCTGCCGCCGAAAAGGTCGAGAAGGTTGCGGCTGCTCCGGCTGCCGAAGCCAAGCCGGCCGCTGCTGCGTCCTCCATGCCGCCGGCCCCGTCCGCTGCAAAGCTGCTTGCCGAAAACAACGTCTCGGCCGATCAGGTCGACGGTTCCGGCAAGCGCGGCCAGGTGCTGAAGGGCGACGTGATCGCCGCTGTTGCCAAGGGCATCACGGCAACCCCTGCTGCTGCCGCCGAGCCGGTCAAGGTTGTCGCCCGTGCGGCATCTTCCGAAGCCGATGCACCGCGCGAAGAGCGCGTGAAGATGACGCGCCTGCGCCAGACGATCGCCAAGCGCCTCAAGGACGCGCAGAACACCGCAGCCATGCTCACCACCTACAACGAGGTGGACATGTCGGCCGTGATGGACCTGCGCAACCGCTACAAGGACCTGTTCGAGAAGAAGCACGGCGTGAAGCTCGGCTTCATGGGCTTCTTCACCAAGGCCGTGACGCACGCGCTGAAGGAACTGCCGGCCGTCAACGCCGAGATCGACGGCACCGACATCATCTACAAGAACTACTGCCACATCGGCGTCGCCGTCGGCACCGACAAGGGCCTCGTCGTTCCGGTCGTGCGCGATGCCGACCAGATGTCGATTGCCGAAATCGAAAAGGACATCGGCCGCCTCGGCAAGCTCGCCCGTGACGGCGCGCTCTCCATGGCCGACATGCAGGGCGGCACATTCACCATCTCGAACGGCGGCGTCTACGGTTCGCTGATGTCCTCGCCGATCCTCAACGCTCCGCAGTCCGGCATTCTCGGCATGCACAAGATCCAGGAGCGCCCGGTCGTCGTCGGTGGTCAGATCGTCATCCGCCCGATGATGTATCTCGCCCTCTCCTATGACCACCGCATGGTCGACGGCAAGGAAGCGGTTACCTTCCTGGTCCGCGTCAAGGACAGCCTGGAAGATCCGGAACGCCTCGTTCTCGATCTGTAAGGGAGGTCCCTATGGAGGCGGCAGCGTCTGCATCTTCGCCGATGCTCGTGCTTCTTGCACTGAGCGTGGCGCTGCTCGTCTTCCATATCGGGCTCCAGGGCATGCTCTCCACGAGGGAGCTTGGCTCCGCCTGGAACGCCGGCCCGCGCGATGGCGCGCGGGAGCCGACAGGCAAGCTTGCCGGACGCGCCGCCCGCGCGTCGGCGAATTTTCGGGAAACCTATCCTGCCTTCGTCGCCCTTGCGCTGGCGCTTGCCATCGCGGGCGACCCGGCAGGTTGGGGCCTCATCGGGGCGTGGCTGTGGTTCGTGGCCCGGCTCGTCTATATCCCGCTCTATCTCGCAGGCATTCCCTATATCCGTTCGATCGTCTGGCTCGTCGCGCTGGCAGGTCTCGCGGTCATGGCGGGTGTGGTCGTTTTCTAGGAGGCTGGCATGGCATTCACCAATGTTCCCCCGCTTCAGCCGCATATCTGCGTGAAGGGCGGCCTGGAAGCGATCGCCTTCTACGAAAAGGCGCTCGGCGCTGAAAACACGTTCCACCAGCTTGCCGAGGATGGCAGGCGCGTCATGCACGCCAATCTCGCCATCTATGGCGGCGAGGTGATGCTGCACGACGAGTTCCCGGAATTCGAGATGGCCGTCAGCGCGCCGACGACGGTCGGCGGCACGAGCTTTGCCATCAGCATCAACCTGGCCGACCCGTCCGCCGTCGATGCGGCCTTTGCCAAGGCGGTGGATGCCGGCGCCCATGAACTGATGCCGCCAGCCGATGTGTTCTGGGGCGCCCGCTACGCCCGCATCACCGATCCCTTCGGCCATATCTGGGCCTTCAACGCGCCCCTGGAGAGACAATGAGCAGCTATCTTCTGGAACTCGCCTCGCTGATGGCGATCTTCTCCTTTGCCATCGTCTCGCCGGGTGCCGACCTTGCCATGGTCATGCGCCAGTCGATCGTGCATGGGCGCCGTTCGGCGATCATCACGTCCTTCGGCGTCGGCACCTCGCTGATGTTCCACGTCACCTACACGATCCTCGGTCTCGGCCTCATCATTTCCCAGTCGATCTACCTCTTCAACATCGTCAAATGGTGCGGTGTCGCCTACCTCATCTATATCGGCATCAAGGCGTTGCGCGCCGGCAAGACGGACATGTCCGTCGAGGCTGTGAAGGGCAACGAGGACGGCAAGGGCGAGCAGTCGGCGCTGCGCGCCTTCGGCCTCGGCTTCCTCGCCAATGCGCTGAACCCCAAGCCGGTCTTCTTCTTCCTGTCGATCTTTTCGACCGTCGTCAGCGCCCATACGCCGATCGCCATCAAGTTCGGCTATGGCCTCGTCATGGCGTCCTGCCTGATCGCCTGGTTCGTCGGCGTCTCGCTGTTCATGACGACCCCGCGCATGCGGGCGGCGTTTTCCCGTGCCAGCCAGTGGATCGATCGCGCCAGCGGCCTCGTCTTCATCGCGCTCGGCATCAAGCTCGCCACGGAAAAGGCCCACTGAGCATGCGCACCGCCCTCGTTTTCCTCGGTCTCGTTGCCGCGCCCGCCGCTTCCGCGGCGGAGTGCCGGCAGGACCGCGCGATCTATGCGGATCGCGACGGGGGCTATGAGCTGACCTTCGAGCCGGTCGGGTCGAGTGCAGCGGCAACCAGCCATCATTTCAAGCTGAAGGTTCTTTCAAGCAGTACGGTGCTCGATGGCATCGTCATGCCCGGTGACGACCCTGTCCGTTCCAACGGCATGGTCATGCACAATTGCCCGGAGGGCGACGTGACCGGCGAGGAGATCGCCGCCTGCACGGTCTGGGAGGGCGTGATCTACGTGCTCGACGGCGCCGGTGATGCCGCCGTCCTGCCTGAGGAAGGCGCAAAGGCTGCCGAAACTCTGCTGCTGGCCGGCTTCGGGCCGTCGCTGCGCTATTCGACGCTGTGGGACGAAGGCAAGGCCAAGGTCGCGCCTTGGGACGTGTTCAAGCGGAAGGGATGCGCCGCATGACGGAAGCGCCCGTTCTTCTCGTCACCGGCGGCAGTCGTGGCATCGGCGCAAGTGTCTGCCGCATGGCGGGCGCTGCCGGCTGGCAGGTCGCGGTGAACTACGTCTCCAACCTCGACGCGGCCGAGGCTGTCGTCGCGCAGATCCATGCGCTGGGCGGTTCGGCGATTGCCGTTCAGGGCGATGTCGGCAGTGAGCTCGGCCTTGCCTCGATCTTTTCGGCGATCGACGGCACCTTCGGCCGGCTCGACGGGCTGGTCAATAATGCCGGCATCGTCGCCCAGCCCCAGCGTCTCGACGAGATGTCCGCCGAGCGGCTGGAGCGCATGTTCGCCGTCAACGTCATGGGCTCGATCCGCTGTGCGCAGGAGGCCGTACGGCGCATGTCGACGCTGCACGGCGGCAAGGGCGGTTCGATCGTCAACATTTCCTCGGTGGCGGCCCAGCTCGGCTCGGCCGGGCAATATATCGATTATGCCGCCAGCAAGGGCGCGATTGAGAGCTTTACCATCGGGCTTGCCCGCGAGGTGGCGCTGGAAGGCATCCGCGTCAATCTCGTTCGCCCCGGCATCATCGACACCGACATCCACGCTTCCGGTGGCCTGCCGGAGCGGGCGCGCGACATGGCGGCGCTCATTCCGATGCAGCGGCCGGGCACGGCCGATGAAGTCGCCCATTCCATTCTCTATCTTCTCTCCGATGCGGCATCCTATGTGACGGGTGCCGCCCTCAACGTCAGCGGCGGCCGCTAGGCCCCCGCGCAGGAAGGACTTGTCATGGCATATGATCTCATCGTTATCGGTTCCGGCCCCGGCGGCTATGTCTGCGCCATCAAGGCGGCTCAGCTCGGCCTGAAGGTCGCGGTCGTCGAAAAGCGCGCGACCTACGGCGGCACCTGCCTCAATGTCGGCTGCATTCCGTCGAAGGCGCTGCTGCATGCGTCGGAGACCTACAGCCATGCCGCCCATGGCATGGAAGCGCTCGGCATCGACGGCGTGAAGCCGACGCTCAACCTGCCGAAGATGATGGCGCACAAGGATGCGACCGTGAAGTCGAACGTCGACGGCGTCGCCTTCCTGTTCAAGAAGAACAAGATCGACGGCATCCAGGGCACCGGCAAGGTGCTGGGCGCAGGCAAGGTCTCCGTCACCAGCGACAAGGGCGAAGAGCAGGTTCTGGAGACGAAGAACATCGTCATCGCCACCGGCTCCGACGTCGCCGGCATTCCGGGCGTTCCCGTCGATATCGACGAGACGATCATCGTCTCCTCCACCGGCGGCATCGCGCTGGAGAAGGTGCCGGGTCATCTCATCGTCGTCGGCGGCGGCGTGATCGGCCTCGAGCTCGGCTCGGTCTGGGCCCGCCTCGGCGCCAAGGTGACGGTCGTCGAATATCTTGACACGATCCTCGGCGGCATGGACGGCGACGTCTCCAAGCAGTTCCAGCGCATGCTCGCCAAGCAGGGCATGGAGTTCAAGCTCGGCGCCAAGGTGACGGGTGTGGAGAAGGCGGGTTCGGGCGCCAAGGTGACCTTCGAGCCGGTCAAGGGCGGTGACGCGACCACCATTGACGCGGACGTCGTGCTGATCGCCACCGGCCGCAAACCCTATACCGAAGGCCTCGGCCTCAAGGAAGCCGGCGTGGCACTCGACAACCGCGGCCGCGTCGAGATCGACAACCACTTCCAGACCAACGTTCCCGGCATCTATGCGCTGGGTGATGTGGTGCGCGGCCCGATGCTCGCCCACAAGGCGGAAGACGAGGGTGTCGCGGTTGCCGAAATCCTCGCCGGCCAGGCGGGCCACGTGAACTATGACGTCATCCCGGGCGTCGTCTACACCCAGCCGGAAGTCGCCTCCGTCGGCAAGACGGAAGAGGAACTGAAGGCCGCGGGCATCGCCTACAAGGCCGGCAAGTTCCCCTTCACGGCAAACGGCCGCGCCCGCGCCATGCTGGCGACCGACGGCTTCGTCAAGGTGCTGGCCGACAAGGACACCGATCGCGTGCTCGGCGTGCACATCGTCGGCTTCGGCGCCGGCGAGATGATCCATGAGGCAGCCGTGCTGATGGAGTTCGGCGGCTCGTCGGAAGATCTCGGCCGCACCTGCCATGCGCACCCGACCATGTCGGAAGCCGTCAAGGAAGCCGCACTCGCGACCTTCTTCAAGCCGATCCATATGTGATCGCCTCAGGCGGCTGCGACAACCGGCCGCCTGTCCTCGCCCGCCGAACGGGGGCACCATGAAAGCCACAAAGGATGGCCTTCATGTCCCCCGTATCGAGACCCGTCTCGCTCCCGCATCCACTTCTTCCGTCTGCTGACTGGGCGGATCGTTTTACGCTTGGCCTGCCCGTCGACAACCTCACGGCGCGCGAGGCGGCACGGTTGGCGCTGGAGCACCCGCCGGGCTGGGTGCGCCGGCTGATGGTGCTGCGCAATGCGCTCGTCGCGCCCTTCGGGCTGAAGGGGGCGGCGGAGCAGGTGAAGACATCGGAAACGGAGATCGGCGGCTTTCCGGTGGTGAGCGCGACCGACGACCGGGTCGTGCTCGGCTTCGACGACCGGCATCTGGATTTCCGCATCGTCATTGATATCCGGCAGGACCGGCCGAGCGGCCAGACCTTGAGCGTGATGACGCTCGTGCACCGCAACAACCTGCTCGGTAGGCTTTATCTTGCAGCCGTCATGCCGTTCCACAAGCTGATTGTTCGAACGATGCTGTCCGGCATCGGACGCCGGGTCGTCCAGAGGTGAGGCTTAGTTCACCGCGGTGACGGTAAAGCCCTGCTTGCGCAGCAGTTCCACGACACCTTCCGCACCCGGAAGGTGCAGGCTGCCGACGGCGATGAAGACGTTGCCGTTCGCCAGGATGGGGGCTGCGCGCTCCGCCATGGTGTGGTTGCGGTCGATGATGATGCGCTGCTCGAAATCGGCATAGGCGGCTTTGTCGTCGTCCGTCTGGGGGGCGGCGGCGCGCATCATCGGCATGATCATGCCGGTATCGCCGGCGAGATAAAGCTGGCTCATCGTTTCGATGACGTCCTTCAGCGTATCGCCGAGCGCCAGCGTCTGGACGAGGCCTTCCACCTGCGGCTCGATCGGCAGCGAATCGAGGGCGGAAATCTGCTCGATCAGGGTTTCGAGACCCTTCAGCGTCTTGCCATCGGCAAGCGCATCCCTGGCGAGGCGCTGATCGAGGAAGGCAATGCCGGATGTCTTGCGAGCGACTTCGCAGGCGGGAAGTGCCACGAAGCTCATGATCATCCATGGCTTCATGCGGCCGACGGCGGCCAGCGACAGGCCGCGGGTCTTGAGGCCCTCCGCCAGCTTGTCCTCACCGGCCTTGTCGAGGAAGTCGGTGATGGATTTGCCATCCGTGAACATGGTGAGGTCGGGGCGGGTCATGATCGCCGCGGCCGCCTTCTTCTCGTCGGCAATCTCGTCCGATTCGACGACGATGGTCGTGGCATCGGCATAGGCGGTGCGTGCGGCCTCCGGCATTGCGAGCACGCGCGGGTCCGTCACATGCATGGTACCGAGCAGCCAGGAGGCGGGCCTGCCATCCTTCTCGATCTTCCAGAAGATGCCCTTGCCGTTCGGCACGGCGTCTGCCTCGGCGCGCAGCTTGGCAAAGCCTGCCGGGTCGTCCTTCTCGTATTTCACCAGCAGGTTATCGCCACCGCAGACCGGCGGTTCCTGTGCGTTGGCGGGAGAGAGCGTCGCCAGAACGACGAGGAAGGAGAGGGCGACCAGCACATGAAGCGCTGCCATCATCCAGAGGCCGGCATCAGCCAGGCGGTCGGCGATGGCAGTGCGGCTTTTCTGAAGCGTGACGATCATGGTCGATTCCCTGTCATTTTTGGCGACCCTAGCGGCCTCGCCCTCATAATCTCTTAACGAACGTCAGGCGCGGGGATGGGCGCGGTCGTAGATTTCGAGAAGCCGGGCCGAATCGACGCCGGTATAGACCTGCGTCGTCGAGAGGCTGGCATGGCCGAGCAGTTCCTGAATGGTGCGCAGGTCCCCGCCGCCGGCAAGCAGGTGCGTCGCGAAGGAATGGCGCAGTGCATGGGGCGTGGCGCTGTCGGGAAGGCCGAGCGCACCGCGCATCTTCTGCATCTCGCGCTGGATGATGGCCGGCTGCAACGGCCCGCCGCGCGCACCGCGGAAGAGCGGCCTGTCGTCGGACAGCGGGATGGGGCAGAGTTTTATGTAATCCTGAACGCCGGTGAGCGCCGGGGCGATCAGCGGCACGATGCGCATCTTGTCGCCCTTGCCGGTGATGCGCAGCGAGGTGGGCGTGCCGGCAAAATCTGCGGGCGTCAGCGACAGCGCCTCGGAGATGCGCAGGCCGCAGCCGTAGAGCAGCGTCAGCACCGCGGCGTTGCGCGTGCGGATCCACGGTTCGTCGGCCAGTTGCTCGTGCGCATCGACGACGGCGATGGCCTGGCGATCGGACAGTGGCTTCGGCAGCGACTTCGGCTGTTTTGGTGAACGCACGGCGGAGGCGCCGGCGGCATTGGCGAGGCCCTTGCGCTCCAGATGGCGCAGGAACGAGCGCAGGCCGGCGAGACCACGGCCGAGCGTGCGGGCACCGGCTCCATCGCGGCGACGGGAGGCGAGAAAACCGCGCAGGTCCGCCGGGCGCAGGTTGTCGATGTCCTTGAGGCGGGCCGGGGCGGCGAGATGCCCGGTGAGGAAGGCGAGGAACTGGCGGGTGTCGCGCTCATAGGCGTCGAGCGTGTTGCCGGAGAGCCGTCGCTCGTCGGCAAGTGCTGCCAGCCAGCCCTGCCGCTCGGCCATCAGCGTCGGGTCGGCGATGATGAGAAGTTCGTTCATGTCCTGCCCCTGGCGCAATTCCGGCAAAATGCTTGAGCGGTCTTGCGTCGGAATGTGCGCAAAACAAAAATGGGATCGTCGGAGGCGATCCGCCGTTTGCGGCAGGATGGGTGATTTGCGTTAGGGATTTGCTAATGGTCGGTGCGAGGGCTGGGCAAGTCGGCCTGCCTTCCTCTAGACATGGTGGCTTGTATAGAGAGCGCCATCGTTTCGAATTCGGATCCGTTTCATGCTGCTGCGTTCCATGTCCGCCGAAAATTACCGCTCGCTGCGCGCAATCCGCATGGATCTCGGGCGGGTGAACCTGTTCGTCGGCGAAAACGGGGCGGGGAAATCCAACCTCTACCGGTCGCTGCAACTGGTGCAGGCCGCGGTGCGTGGCACATTCGCCCAGGAGATCGCGGCGGAGGGCGGCATGGGCTCGGCGCTCTGGACGGGCAAGCGGCGGCCGAACGAGCCGGTGCGCATTCGCCTGGAAGCTGAACTGCTCGACGAGGATCGTGCGATCACCTTCCGCTATCGGATCGAAGCGGGGTTGCGACCACCGGCAGCCGCCGGCTTCGCCTTCGAGCCGCAGGTCAAGGTCGAGGAATTGTCGATCGAGACCGGCCGCCGGCCGGTGACGATGATGAAGCGGGCGGGACCCGGCATCATGGTGCGCAACGAGGCGGGCCGCATGGCCGAACATCCGGAGCAGGCGCTGGCCTCGGAGACCGCCGTGGCATTGCTTGGCGACGCCGGTCATTATCCGGAGGTCGGGACGTTTCGGCGCGCCGTCTCGCAATGGCGCTTCTTCCACGGTTTTCGCTCTGATCGGGATTCGGCGCTACGCCAACCGTGCCTTGCCGTCACCGCGCCGCTGCTCGATGAGGACGGGGCGAACATGGCGGCGGTCTTCGCGACGCTGAAGTGGACGCGGGGCGACACGGTCGACCTCGACCGGGCGGTGGCGGCTGCCTTTGGCGGCGCGCAGCTTTCCGTGCCGGAGCCGGAGGAGTTCGCTTCCTATGGCCTGACTTTCCCGCAGTTTCCGCAGCGCGTCTTCCAGCCACGCGAACTTTCCGATGGGCAGATCCGCTTTCTGGCACTGGCGGCGGCACTGCTCTCCTACCGTACACCGCCGTTGATCGCGCTCAACGAGCCGGAGGCAAGCCTGCACCCGGACATGCTGCCGGCGCTGGCCGAAATGATCGCGCGCGCCGCGCAGTCGAGCCAGCTGTGGATCGTCACCCATTCCGAGCGGCTGGCGCGGGAAGTGGAGACGCGCTGTGGTGTGCGCGCCAAACGTGTCGTGCGCAATGATGGCGCGACCTGGATCGACGGCATGCGGCTGACCGGCGAAATGGCGGAGGATGACGAATGAGCGGGAGGATCGCGATCTTTGCGGTTTTCTTCCCGGCGTGGCGGGGGCATCTTCGCGCCTGATGGACAACGATTCGATAGACCTTTTCGGGGAAAAACTGTTTCCGCGCACGGTGCCCGTGATGGTGCCGGTGCCCACGCCCGTGCCCTATTCCTACACGGTGCCGGAGGGCATGGCGGTCGAGCCGGGCTCGATCGTGCAGGTGCCGCTTGGGCCGCGGTTGGTGCCGGGCGTCGTCTGGGATGGCGACAACGACGGCAAGTTCGATCCGAAGAAGCTGCGACCCATCGAGAAGGTGTTCGATTGCCCGCCGCTCTCGAAGGAGATGCGCGATTTCCTTGACTGGGTGTCCGCCTATACGGTGACGCCGCCCGGTCTCGTCGCCCGCATGGCGCTGCGCGCGCCGGCCGCCTTCGATCCCGAACCGATGATCGAGGGGCTGCGCTTTACCGGACATCGGCCGGAGCGGCTGACCAGCGCGCGTGAGCGCGTGCTGGAAATGGTCGAGGACGGCATTCCCTGGACCCGGTCTGGGCTCGCGCATGCCGCGGGGACCTCGACGAGCGTTATCGATGGGCTTGTGAAGCAGGGCACGTTCGAGACCGTGTTCCTGCCGCCGCCGCCTGTCGTGGCGGCACCGGACCCGGACTATGTCGAGCCGCGGCTCGAAGGGCCGCAGACGGACAGCGCTGCGGAGCTGGTGGAAAGCGTGCAGGCCGGCGGCTTCAATGTCTCGCTGATCGACGGCATTACCGGGTCGGGCAAGACGGAAGTCTATTTCGAGGCGATCGCCGAGACCTTGCGACAGGGCAGGCAGGTGCTGATCCTGCTACCGGAAATCGCATTGACCGCGAGTTTCCTGGAGCGGTTCCAGGATCGTTTCGGTGCCAAGCCCGCCGAATGGCATTCCGACCTCGCCCCGCGCATCCGTGAAAAGGTCTGGCGGCAGGTGACGACGGGAGATGTTCGGGTCGTTGCGGGCGCGCGGTCGGCGCTGTTCCTGCCCTTCGAGAATCTTGGCCTCGTCATCGTCGATGAGGAGCACGATCCGGCCTACAAGCAGGAGGACCGCGTCTTCTACAATGCGCGCGACATGGCGGTGGTCCGGGCGCGCATCGGTGATTTTCCGGCGGTGCTCGTTTCGGCAACGCCGTCAGTCGAAAGCCGCGTCAACAGCGATGTCGGGCGCTACAAGAAACTGCACCTGCCGACGCGTTACGGCGATGCTGCCCTTCCCGACCTGCATCTCGTCGACATGCGGCGCCATCCGCCGGCGCGCGGCGGTTTCCTTTCGCCCATCATGCTGCGCGGTATTGCCCGCACCATCGAAAAACAGCAGCAGGCGCTGCTTTTCCTCAACCGGCGCGGTTATGCGCCGCTGACGCTCTGCCGGGTCTGCGGCCATCGCTTCCAGTGCCCGCAATGCTCGAGCTGGCTGGTGGAGCACCGGTTTCGCGGTCAGATCCAGTGCCACCATTGCGGCTATGCCGAGCGCACCCCGGAATCCTGCCCGGAATGCGGAACGTTCGATCATCTCGCCGCCTGCGGGCCGGGGGTGGAGCGTATTGCGGAGGAGGTGGAGAAGCATTTTCCCGAAGCGCGCACCATCGTGCTCTCCTCCGACCTGATGGGCGTGAAGCGGTTGCGGCTGGAGCTAGAGGCGATTGCGCGCGGCGAGGCGGATATCGTCATCGGCACGCAGCTTGTCGCCAAGGGGCACAATTTTCCGCTGATGTCGCTGGTCGGCGTGGTGGATGCGGATCTCGGGCTTGCCAATGGCGACCCGCGGGCGGCGGAGCGGACGTTCCAGCTTCTCTCTCAGGTGACGGGGCGTGCGGGACGCTCCGGCCTCAAGAGCCACGGTCTCATCCAGACCTACCAGCCGCTGCATCCCGTCATGCAGGCGATTGTGTCCGGCGATGCGCAGGCATTTTATGACCGCGAGATCGGCGAACGGGAGAAGGCGCTGCTGCCGCCGTTCGGTCGGCTTGCCTCGGTCATCGTTTCGGCCGACACCCGTATCGAGGCGGAGGCCCATGCGCGGGGGCTGCGCCAGGCGGCACCCCATGTCGACGGCATCTCGATCCTGGGTCCGGCCGAGGCGCCGCTGGCGCTCGTGCGCGGCCGGCATCGGTTTCGCCTGTTGGTGCATGGCCGCCGCAACAGCGACATGCAGGCATTCCTGCGTACCATGATCGCCAACGGGCCGAAGGAGCGGGCGTCGCTGCAGGTGCAGCTCGACATCGATCCGCAGAGTTTCCTCTGAGTTGCAGGGTTAACAAAGAGTTGTGTGAATTCGGCCGGCCGGCTTCTGCGATTCGCGCGCCTGTGCGATAGAGGGCGAATAAGCACCGACGGAGAAACGCCGAAATGGAATTCTACATCCCCACCGAGACGGGCGAGTTCCTGGCCTTCTCAGCGGCCATCGCAACGGCCCTGCTGGGGCTGTTCGGCCTGTTCGCGCCGGGAATGGCGCTGAAACTTGCCGGCCTCCAGCCCCGCGAGACGAGCCGCGAGGGCTTCGCCTTTGTCCGTTCGGCCGGCGGCTTCTATGCGGGACTGGCGATCGTCGCGCTTCTGATGGCGCAGAGCTGGATCTATATGGCGATCGGCGGCGGTTTCGCGCTCGCCGCCTTCGGCCGCATCCTGTCGCTGATGTCGGACGGGTCGTTTTCGGCCAAGAATCTTCTCGTGCTGGTCGTGCAGGCAGTGCTCGCCGCCCTGCCGCTCGGCTATGCTTTCGGCTTTCTCTGAGCGAAAAAACGACGTTTTCCGCCTCAGTGGCGCCAGAGCATAGTCTGCGCAGTCAACTTTTGCTCCGACTATGGCCGACTTATGGCGCATTCCTGCGCCGCGCGTGTTGCGAGTCCCGGTTTCGTATGCTAGACGAACCGCGAAATTCAGAAAAAGCGGGCGCAAGAGCCCGTGGGGACTGAAGATTACCGCAACGATTTCAGTGCGTTAGGACTGTGGCACCGCTACCGCCCTCCGCTCTGGATGATAAGAAGAGAAGCTTGTGCCCGTGGCAGACACATCCCAGCTCGTTTCCGGTGTTGCAGAAAGATACGCGTCTTCGCTTTTCGACCTCGCGCAGGAAGCCGGCTCGGCTGACAGTGTCGGTGCAGATCTCGCCCGTTTCCAGGCGTTGATCGATGGAAGCGAAGACCTCAAGCGGCTGATTCTCAGCCCTGTCTTCTCCGCCGAAGATCAGACCAAGGCCATTGCCGCCGTTGCCGCCAAGGCTGGCATCACGGGTCTCGTCGCAAACTTCCTCAAGGTGGTTGCGTCAAATCGCCGCCTCTTTGCTATCCCGGGCATGATCAAGGCATACCGCGTCATCGCGGCCCGCGCCCGCGGCGAAATCACGGCCGAAGTCACTTCGGCCCACGCGCTGACCGCAGCGCAGGAAACAGAATTGAAGGCGGCGCTCAAGGGCGTCACCGGCAAAGACGTGGCGATCGCCGTCACCGTCGACCCGTCCATTCTCGGTGGTCTGATCGTCAAGGTGGGATCGCGCCAGATCGACACGTCCCTTCGCACCAAACTCTCTACTCTTAAGCTTGCACTGAAAGAGGTCGGCTGATGGATATCCGCGCCGCGGAAATTTCCGCAATTCTCAAAGATCAGATCAAAAATTTCGGCAAAGAGGCGGAAGTCTCGGAAGTCGGCCAGGTGCTCTCCGTCGGTGACGGTATTGCCCGCGTTTACGGCCTCGACAACGTCCAGGCCGGCGAAATGGTGGAATTCCCCGGTGGCATCCGTGGCATGGCGCTGAACCTCGAAAGCGACAACGTCGGTGTCGTTATTTTCGGTTCGGACCGTGACATCAAGGAAGGCGACACCGTCAAGCGGACGGGCGCCATCGTGGACGTACCGGTTGGTCCGGAACTGCTCGGCCGCGTCGTCGACGCGCTCGGCAACCCGATCGACGGCAAGGGCCCGATCAATGCCAAGCAGCGCTCGCGCGTTGACGTCAAGGCTCCGGGCATCATCCCGCGCAAGTCGGTGCATGAGCCGATGTCGACCGGCCTCAAGGCCATCGACGCCCTCATCCCGGTCGGCCGCGGCCAGCGCGAGCTGGTCATCGGCGACCGCCAGACCGGCAAGACCGCGATCATCCTCGACGCGATCCTGAACCAGAAGGCGATCCACGACAACGGCCCGGACGGCGAGAAGCTGTACTGCGTCTACGTCGCTATCGGCCAGAAGCGTTCGACCGTCGCCCAGTTCGTGAAGGTTCTCGAAGAGCGTGGCGCTCTGCAGTACTCGATCATCGTTGCTGCAACCGCCTCCGATCCGGCGCCGATGCAGTATCTCGCACCGTTCGCCGGTTGCGCGATGGGCGAATACTTCCGTGACAACGGCAAGCACGCCCTCATCGGTTACGACGACCTTTCCAAGCAGGCCGTTTCCTACCGCCAGATGTCGCTGCTGCTGCGCCGCCCGCCGGGCCGCGAAGCCTATCCCGGCGACGTTTTCTACCTGCACTCGCGTCTCCTCGAGCGCGCTGCAAAGCTCAACGACGACATGGGCGCTGGTTCGCTGACGGCTCTGCCGGTCATCGAAACCCAGGGTAACGACGTTTCGGCGTTCATCCCGACCAACGTGATCTCGATCACCGACGGCCAGATCTTCCTTGAAACGGACCTGTTCTACCAGGGTATCCGCCCGGCCGTTAACGTCGGTCTGTCGGTTTCCCGCGTGGGTTCGTCCGCTCAGATCAAGGCGATGAAGCAGGTTGCCGGCTCGATCAAGGGCGAACTCGCCCAGTATCGTGAAATGGCAGCCTTCGCCCAGTTCGGCTCGGACCTCGACGCCGCAACGCAGCGCCTGCTGAACCGCGGTGCACGCCTGACCGAACTCCTGAAGCAGCCGCAGTTCTCGCCGCTGAAGACGGAAGAGCAGGTCGTGGTGATCTTCGCTGGCGTCAACGGCTACCTCGACAAGATCGCAGTCAACCAGGTCGGCAAGTTCGAGCAGGGTGTGCTCGGTTACTTCCGCTCCGAGGGCAAGGCGATCCTCGATGCGATCCGCACCGACAAGGCGATCAGCGACGACACCAAGGGCAAGCTCAAGGCCGCCCTCGATGCCTTCGCCAAGACCTTCGGCTGAAGCTGACGGTTCCAGCCCTGCGCGCTGATCTGGCGCGCAGGTGTCCCGAACTTAGGATTTGACGCATGATCTACCCAGATCATGTCACAGGACGGAAAACGGATGCCTTCACTTAAGGATCTGAAAAACCGGATCGCCTCCGTCAAGGCGACGCAGAAGATTACCAAGGCGATGAAAATGGTCGCCGCGGCAAAGCTTCGGCGTGCCCAGGAAGCGGCCGAGGCCGCCCGGCCCTATTCGCAGCGCATGAGCGTCGTGCTCGCCAACATTGCCCAGGCCGTCGGCCAGGACGATTCGGCACCGCGCCTGATGACCGGCACGGGCAAGGACCAGGTTCACCTGCTCGTCGTCTGCACGGCGGAACGCGGCCTGTGCGGCGGTTTCAACTCGCAGATTGCGCGTCTGGCGCGTGACCACACCCGCAAGCTTCTGGCGAGCGGCAAGACGGTCAAGATCATCTGCGTCGGCAAGAAGGGTTTCGATATCCTGCGCCGCGAATTCGCTTCGCTGATCATCGACCGTGTCGACCTGCGTGAAGTCAAGCGCGTCGGCTTCGAGAACGCTGACCAGATCGGCCGCAAGGTCATCGGTCTGTTCGAGAAGAACGAGTTCGACGTCTGCACGCTGTTCTATTCCGAGTTCAAGTCGGTCATCTCGCAGATCCCGACCGCGCTCCAGCTCATTCCGGCCTCCGCTCCGGCGGTTGTTGCCGAGACGACCGGCGCGACGGCGATCTACGACTACGAGCCGGATGCTGCCGCGATCCTCGGGGATCTCATCCCGCGCAACATTTCCGTCCAGATCTTCCGGGCCCTGCTCGAGAACGTCGCCGGCGAAATGGGTGCCAAGATGAGCGCCATGGACAACGCGACCCGCAATGCTGGTGAAATGATCAACAAGCTGACGCTTTCCTACAACCGTCAGCGCCAGGCTCAGATCACCAAGGAACTCATCGAAATCATCTCGGGCGCTGAAGCGCTCTAAGGACCAGGACAAAGAGGGTAAGAGATATGGCTAAGGCAGCTACCCCGAAGGACACCGCAGCGGCGAAGAAGCCGGCTGCGACCAAGACGGCAGCAGCAGCGGCGGCTCCGGCCGCAGCAGCAGCAACCAAGGCTCCGGCCGCGAAGGCAACGGCAGCCAAGGCACCGGCTGCAAAGACCGCTGTCGCCAAGGCCGTCACGAAGGCTGCCGCTCCGGCCGCACTCGTCGCAACCGGCCGCGTGACGCAGGTTATCGGCGCCGTCGTCGACGTCGCCTTTGACGGCGACCTGCCGAAGATCCTCAACGCGCTGGAAACCGACAACAACGGCAACCGCCTTGTTCTCGAAGTTGCCCAGCACCTCGGTGAAAACACCGTGCGCACCATCGCCATGGACTCGACCGAAGGTCTCGTCCGCGGCCAGCCGGTCGCCGACACGGGTGCCCCGATCACCGTTCCGGTCGGCCCGGAAACGCTCGGCCGCATCATGAACGTCATCGGCGAGCCGGTCGACGAAGCTGGCCCGCTGGTCACTTCCGGCAAGCGTTCGATCCACCAGGAAGCACCGTCCTACGTCGAGCAGTCGACGGAAGCGCAGATCCTCGTCACCGGCATCAAGGTCGTCGACCTGCTCGCACCTTACGCAAAGGGCGGCAAGATCGGCCTGTTCGGCGGCGCAGGCGTCGGCAAGACCGTTCTCATCATGGAACTGATCAACAACGTCGCCAAGGCGCACGGTGGTTACTCGGTGTTTGCTGGCGTGGGTGAACGCACCCGCGAAGGCAACGACCTTTACCACGAAATGATCGAATCCGGCGTGAACAAGCACGGCGGCGGCGAAGGCTCCAAGGCTGCCCTCGTTTACGGCCAGATGAACGAACCGCCGGGCGCACGCGCACGCGTCGCTCTGACGGGTCTGACGATCGCTGAAGACTTCCGCGACAAGGGCCAGGACGTTCTGTTCTTCGTCGACAACATCTTCCGCTTCACGCAGGCTGGTTCCGAAGTGTCGGCTCTGCTCGGCCGTATCCCGTCGGCCGTGGGCTATCAGCCGACGCTCGCCACGGACATGGGCCAGATGCAGGAACGCATCACCACCACGACCAAGGGCTCGATCACCTCGGTTCAGGCCATCTACGTTCCCGCCGACGACTTGACCGACCCGGCGCCGGCAACCTCGTTCGCCCACCTTGACGCAACGACGGTTCTGTCCCGTTCGATCGCCGAAAAGGGCATCTACCCGGCCGTGGACCCGCTCGACTCGACCTCGCGCATGCTCGACCCGATGGTTGTCGGCGAAGAGCACTACGAAGTCGCCCGTAAGGTCCAGACGACCCTGCAGCGCTACAAGTCGCTTCAGGACATCATCGCGATCCTGGGCATGGACGAACTGTCGGAAGACGACAAGATCGCCGTTGCCCGCGCCCGCAAGATCGAGCGCTTCCTGTCCCAGCCGTTCTTCGTCGCCGAAGTCTTCACCGGTTCGCCGGGCAAGCTCGTCGCTCTCGAAGACACGATCAAGGGCTTCAAGGGCCTCGTCAACGGCGAGTACGACCACCTGCCGGAAGCCGCCTTCTACATGGTTGGTTCCATGGAAGAAGCCGTCGAAAAGGCCAAGAAGCTGGCTGCTGAAGCCGCTTGATGAACTTTGGGCGCCCTGAACCGGGCGCCCTATTTCCCGGCCGAATGAAATCAGAAGAAGTGAATGGTCATGGCTGACAGTTTCAACTTTGAACTCGTTTCTCCCGAGCGCCTGCTGGTTTCCGGCAGCGTCAGCTCCGTCGTCATTCCGGCGACCGAGGGCGAGATGACCGTCATGGCCAACCATGCGCCGACCATGACGACGATCAAGCCGGGTGTCGTCACCGTGACGTTCGCGGATGGCAAGAAGGACCGCTACGTGGTCTTCGGCGGTTTTGCCGATATCATCCCGACCGGCTGCACGCTGCTGGCCGAATCGGCCGTGCATGTCGATGACATCAAGAGCGAAGACATCACCCGCCGCATCGAGGCCGCCCGCAAGGAACTCGAACATGCTGCCTCTGACGAGCACAAGTTCGGTGTCGAGACGTACCTTGCCGAGCTGACCACGCTGAACGGCATCGTAATGCCGGTCTGATCCCCATAGGGTGATCGCTTGAAACAGAAGCCCGCCTTGGCGGGCTTTTTTGTTGTCCGTCAAATGCGCGGGCCTTGCAGAAGGTCCTCTTTACCTTAACGTCAAGAAGGCACTTTTGCGGGCAAGGTGTCGGCCATGCAATTTGCTGTTTCTTTACGGGGCAGGTGGAGAGTGGCGTCACATATGCCATGCCCGCCATGACGGTGGGCCAAGCATCAGGACGAGGAATGATGACCAGCAAGATCGTACCCGTGATCATGGCCGGCGGTAAGGGCACCCGCCTGTGGCCGCTCTCCCGCGCGTCTGCGCCAAAACAGTTCCTCGAGTTTCTCGGGGAGGCGACGCTGTTCCAGAAGACGCTGGCGCGAGTCGCGGACGCGGGCCTTTATGCGCCGCCGATCGTCGTCACCAACAATGATTTCCGCTTTCTCGTCGCCGAGCAGGCGCGTGCCGCCGGCATCGCGCTGACCTCGATCCTGCTGGAGCCCGTCGCGCGCAACACCGCGCCGGCGCTTGCCGTCGCGGCGACTGTCATCGCGCGCCAGTTTGGCGAGCAGGCCGTCATGCAGGTGCTGGCATCGGACCACGAGATCGATGCGAACGACGTCTATTTCGCCTGCATCGCCAAGGCGCAGGCCGCGGCTGAGGCCGGCCGTCTCGTCACCTTTGGCATCACGCCGAACGAACCGGCTACCGGCTACGGCTATATCGAGATCGGAGAGGACCTCGGAAACGGGGCGAACGCGGTGCGGCGCTTCGTCGAGAAGCCGGATCGCGACCGCGCGACGGCCATGCTGGCGGCGGGCGGCTACTTGTGGAACTCCGGCATGTTCATGCTGCCGGTCGGCCTGTTCCTGCGCGAGCTTCGGCAATATGCGCCCGAGGTGCTGGATGCGGCGAGCGAAGCCGTTGCCAAGGCCAAACATGATCTCGATTTCGAGCGGTTGGACGAAGAGGCCTTTGCCCGGGCGCCCGATATTTCCGTCGATTATGCGATCTTCGAGAAGACGCCGATCGCTGCCGTCGTGCCCTCGCCGATCACCTGGTCCGATCTCGGCAGCTGGGATTCGGTGTGGAAGACCGGCAAGCAGGATGAGGCCGGCAACGTCGCGGATGGCAGCACGACGGTACTCGACACGCGCAATTCGCTGGTCATCTCGCGCGACATCCATGTCGCGGTGCAGGGGCTCGACAATATCGCGGTCATCGCCAGCGAAGACGCGGTCTATGTCGGCCGCATGGAAGACAGCCAGAATGTCGGCAAGCTGGTCAAGCACCTGGCGGCCCTGCCGAAGACGGCGAAGCTGACCGAAACCCACCCGACATCCTATCGTCCCTGGGGTGGCTATACCTCCGTGCTGAACGGCGAGCGCTTCCAGGTGAAGCGCCTGTTCGTGACGCCGGGCAAGCGGCTCTCGCTGCAGAAGCACCATCATCGTTCCGAACATTGGATCGTGGTGCGCGGCACGGCCGAAGTGACGATCGGCGACAAGACGATCCCGCTGCGCGAAAACGAATCCGTCTATATTCCGCAGGGCGAATTGCACCGCCTGGCAAATCCCGGAAAGATCCTGCTGGAGCTGATCGAAGTCCAGACGGGGTCCTATCTCGGCGAAGACGATATCATCCGCATCGAGGATGAGTTCGGCCGCGGGTAAATCGGGTAGGCGGCAAGGCTAAAGCAGCCTTGCCCCGTCAGGGGTCGCCTTCAGCGCCGTCAGTCGTCCCGTCTTGTAGCAGCCCGTATCGATGCAGATCCGGCGGGTGCCGAAAACTGCCTCCGTCCCGGCCGTATGGCCGTGGATCACGTTGATCGGCAGAAGCGGCCCTTCGCTCAGAAACGGCTCGCGAATCCACAGCAGGTCGCGATCCGTCTGGTCTTCGATCGCAATGCCCGGGCGGATGCCGGCGTGCACGAAGAGGCAGGTTCCGATCGTCGCCATGACAGGCAGGTTTTCGAGAAGGGTGACGTGTTCGTTCGGGATCGTCGCGCGCAGCATCGGCCCGATATCCGCCAGCTCCTCGGGCCGCCGCAGATGCGCGAATTCTCCGAGGCCGTAGGACCATAAGGTCGCATCGCCTCCGACATTCATCCAGGCCGCATTGTTCGCCGGGTCATGAATGAAGCGCAGGAACGTATCGTCGTGATTGCCGCAGAGCGCGATGCGCTCGATGCCGTCGCCGTGGTCCTGCCGGGCGATATGGCTGAGCACTGCCTTCGAATCCGGCCCGCGATCGATATAGTCTCCGAGATAGATCAGCAGCGGGTCCTGCACGCCGCTTTGCCGGACATCCGCCAGGATGCGTGCTTCCAGTGCGAGCAGCGCATCGAGGCAGCCGTGGATGTCGCCGATGGCGTAGATCGTCGACCGGCGCCGGTCGATTTCGATGCGGCGTCTTGGCGGGGCGTCATGGGTGGTGGTTTCTGTATTGCGAAACATGCGGGGGAGAAGGTTTTTCATATGGGCAGACCATAGGCGGAAGCGATTGCGCTGTGAACTGGCAAGGGGCGTTGCAGCACTCAGCGCCGCTCCTGTGGCGGGCAGCGCCCGTTTGCGCGGCATTCCGTGTCGATCCAGATCCCGGTTTTTGCGGCCATCGCCCGTTGCTGGACCGCAGCCAGGCGTGGCGTCGCAGCCCAGGCTGCTCCCTTGGCAATGAGACTTTCCGCCAGGTCCGCGTCACCGACACGGCACGAGACGAAGACGGCATGGCCAGCGCGAAAATGTTCACGGCAGGCCAGTGTGCGGTTGGTGATCAGGCGCTTCAAAAAAAGCCGTGCCTGCTGGCCGCAGGCGGCGATGTGCCTGTCATCGCCACGGCAAAGCCGCTTCGGGTTGACCGCCACGGCATCCGCCAGCACGTAGAGGCGCCCACCCTCCTGAAACGAGCTGCTGTCGAAGACGGTGACGCGCGTCGTCGGTTTCAGGGTCAGCGGCGGGATTTTCCGTTCGACTTTTACCCGCTCATAGCCTTGCGCCTTGCGGTCGATGCGAACGGGCTTGTCGGTCCAGATCGGATCGTCGGAAATCGCACCCGATTGCAGGCCCGCGGCCAGCGCTGCCGTCCATGACAGGAGAAGCGAGGTTGCCATTGCCCATGCAATCGCCCGCCCGTTCGGTTTCGTCCTCGTCGCCGCTTTCATGCCTGCTCCGGTTTGAATGGGAGGAGTGTGGTTGGGAATGTCTGCCATCAAGGGAGGACTACAGCGTATCGGGCAGCGGCATCCAGCGGCCGCGATCGAAATAGTCCGGCAGGTAGGAGCCGCGGTTTCGCGTACGGTCCGGCGTGATGACGAAGTTGTAGCGTGGCGTCTCGCTGAACTCCTTCTTGAGCTGGATCCGGTTGCCGAAGCGGATGATGTCGAATTCCTTGAGGGCGCGGATATCGGCAAAAATCTCCGGCGCTTCTTCCCAGCGCACCTCCTCGAGAAAGACTTCGAGGGCGGCGATGACGGCGCCCGTCACCAGGCCTTGCGTTGCGGGGTTTTCGATGTTGAGCTTGATGCGGAAGGAGGAAACGCGTGTCTCAGCATTGCCCTTGATGGCAAGGAAGGCGGACGAGGGTGCGTTTGCGCCATCCTGCGCGTGCGGGAATTCGCGGTAGGATTGGCAATCCCAGCTTTCCTTGTCGAAAATCCCGACCTTCCAGCCGGGATTGGGAAAACCGCTGCGCTCCAGGGCTTCGCAGAGGGCCTGCGGTGCCTTGCGGATCGTGCGCACGAATTGCGTCTGGCTGGGGGTGACGGGGGTGAGCAGGCGTTCCGAAATGAGACCCTTCGGGCGCGGCATGCGATTGCCCTTCAGCTCATAGGGCCGAAGCGCTCGCTCGCGCGGGGTCGTGTCGATGGGATCGAAGCCGAAGCGGGAAAGCAGCAGGTTGAGATTGCGGTAGTTGTTGGCGAGAAGCACGGTGGCGCCGATCGCGCCCAGCAGCACTACGGCGAAGAGCCCGAAGACAAGCAAGCCGGATATGCCCTGTTTTCTCCGCTCCGTCATGCCGAACCGCGCCGTTGCCTGTGGCGATGGAGCTGATGCCGGTCATTGTGCAACAGGCAGGGCAAGGCCCCTGGATCAGCCGATCTCACGCTCCTGATAGGCTACAAGCAGGGTGCCGGCAAGCGCCAGTGGCCAGGCGACGCAAAGCAGCAGGCCGAGCACGCGGTCGAGATCCCACCGGCCGCCCTTTTCCGCGCCTTCGCGCAGGCTGCAGTCGATGAACAGCAGCGCGATCAGCGTGTAGAAGGCCATGAGCAAGGCGCTAAGTGTCATCGTCCCACGATCTTTCGTTGCAGGAGGGCGGCGTGTAAGCCACCCCCATGGTCCTCGACGGACCACACGATCACCGAGGCCTCCCCACGGCCTCGCTTCTCTCCTGAATGCCCCAAAGTGTGACACTGTTTACCATCGTTGCCAATAGAAACATGATGTCGGTAAGCATGTTTGGATGGTTCTGCTACAGCCCGTTTCGCGCGGCCAGCAGGCTGGCGTGCAGTTTCAGCACTTCCGGCGGCGGGGTGCGAAATTTCGGCAGGCCGAGATGATAACCGTAGCCGGTGACGAGGCTTGTCGTGCCCAGTTGCACGAGGGAGCCTTCGGCAAGCTTTGCGGCAATAAGACCGAGGCTGCCGAGCGCCACGCCATCGCCGCTGAGGGCTGCGTCGATGGCAAGCGCATAGGTCGAAAAGGTGAGGTGCGGGCGGGGAAACGGCATCCGGCGGTAGGCTTCGGGTGCCACGCGCTCCAGCCACGGGCGGAAGGAGATCCAGTTGGCGTTGAAGCGCTCGTAGTCGATCAGATCGAGGCCTGCGAGATCGGCGGGCTTGACCGTGGCGGCCTCCAGTCCCTTGCGGGCGATGTAGCCCGGTGCGGCCACCGGCGCCAGTTCCTCGGCCAGCAGCGGGGTCAGGTCCCAGCGGGGATGTTCCCCCGCGGAGTAGAGGATCACGAGGTCGTTGTTTTCCGAGGCGAGATCGGCGGGGCTGTCCGATGTGACGAGGCGGAGGGAGACGTCCGGGTTGTCGCGGGCGAAATTGCGCAGGCGCTGGCCGAGCCAGAGATGGGAGACCGAGCCGCTGGCGGCAAGCGATATGCTTTGCCCGGCGCCGGTGCGGAAGGGTTCGAGGCTTTCCTCCAGATAGTCGAGCGAGGCGCGCACGCGCTGGAACAATTTTTCGCCACGCGGTGTCAGCGTCAGGTTCTTGCCGCTGCGGGCGAAGAGCTGGGTGCCGAGATGGTCTTCCAGCCCCTTGATGCGGCGGCTGACCGCGGCTTGCGTGATGTTCAGCTCGCGGCCGGCACGGGAAAAGTTCATGTGGCGGCAGGCGGCGTCGAAGACGCGAAAGGCTTCAAGGGGGATATGGGCGAGTAAACTGGCTTTCATGATATGAAGTTATCAAAAAGCCCGAAAAATCCAAGGATTTGAAAATCTGAAATCGTGATGCACGGTTCGGCAAATCAATTCGGGGTGTTCTCGTGAAGTTCGCAACGTCTTTCGTGCCTGATATCCGTTTTGGTGACGGGGTCCATGACACCATCGCCGCGTCTGCCCGCGCGATGGGGGCCGAAAAGGTCCTCGTCGTCATCGATGGTTTTCTTGCGGGGAATGGCCTTGGCGGGCGTCTCGCTACCCAGTTTGCAGCGGAAGGTCTGAGCGCGGACTTGTTTTCCGACTTTGCGGGCGAACCGAAACTGGCCCATGTCAGGGCGGCGACGGATGCCGCGCGCGGCAAGGATCTCGTCGTCGGCATCGGCGGTGGCTCGGCGCTTGATATCGCGAAGATTGCGGCTTGTGCTGCGGCGGCGGATGCAGATCCGATGCACTACGCGCTGGCCGCCAATCCGCTTCCCAACAGGCCGCTGAAGAAGATCATGGTGCCGACCACGGCGGGCACGGGCTCCGAGACCTCGGCGACGACGATCTTTGCCGGGCCGGAGGGAAAGAAACTCTGGATCTGGGGGCCGGAGGCCAAGGCCGATCTGGTGCTGCTCGATCCGGCGCTGACGGTGACGCTGCCGGCCAGCCTCACCGCCTGGTGTGGGCTCGATGCCTTCGTGCACGCCTTCGAGGCGGCGACCAACCGCAATGCCCATGCGGGTGCAACGCTCTATGCCCATGCCGCTTTGCGCCTTCTCACCGAGGCTTTGGAGAAGGCGGTGAAGAGCCCGGCGGATATCGAGGCGCGCGGCAAGGTGCTGCTCGGCTCGTGTTATGCGGGCGTGGCGATCGACAATTGCGGCACCGCGGTCGCCCACAATATCAGCCATGCGCTTGCCGGCCTCGCGCCCGTGCACCACGGGTTGGCCACGGCGCTCGGCTTCGAGGCGACGCTTGCCTGGCTCGTGGAGGCTGATACCGCGGATCTTGCCGCCGCCGCGCTTGCCTGCGGCCTGTCCGATGCGGCAATGCTGCCCGGTTTCGTCGGAGACCTGATGGATCGCTGCGGCATTGTCCGCGCGTTGCCGAAAGCCTTTGCCGCCTTCACCGCCGATGATCTCGCCCGCGAGATGCGCGCAGCGGAGAACCAGCCGATGCGCCGCTCGACGATCCGCGGCATTGCCGACGCCGATATCGATACGATGGCCGCCGCGATGATGGCCCTGCCCAAGACGCTCTGAGGACCTGACATGACCGAACAGTTCAGCCGTGCCTATTGGGAAGACCGCCTTGCCGGGCTCTCGTTCGACCGCGGACATTTCATCGACGGCAAGGTGCAGCCTGCCACGTCCGGCCGGACCTTCGTGCGCACGCGCCCGATGGATGGCCAGCCGGGTGCGGTGCTGGCGCAGGGAGATGCGGCGGATGTCGACCTGGCCGTCGCCTCGGCGCGCAACGCCTTTGCAAGCGCCGTATGGCGCGGCAAGGAGCCGCTGGAAAAGAAGAAGATCATGCTGGCCTGGGCGGAGCTGATCCGTACCCATGGCGAGGAACTGGCGCTTTTGGAAACGCTCGATGTCGGCAAGCCGGTGCAGGCGTCGCTCGGCGTTGACGTGCGGCTCTGCGCCGATGGCATCCAGTATTACGGCGAGATGATCGACAAGCTCTATGACGAGATCGCGCCGACGGGGCCGAAGGCCCGGGCGCTGGTGCGCAAGGTGCCGATCGGTGTCGTCGCGGCGATCACGCCGTGGAACTATCCGATGATCATCGACGCGTGGAAGCTCGGGCCGGCGATCGCGGCCGGCAATTCCGTCGTGCTGAAGCCGGCCGAACAGTCCTCGCTCTCGGCGTTGAGGCTGGCGGAACTGGCGATCGAGGCGGGCCTTCCCGCCGGCGTCTTCAATGTCGTCACCGGCTTCGGCGAAGAGGTCGGCAAGCCGCTTGCGCTGCACATGGATGTCGACATGGTCGCCTTTACCGGTTCGACGGAGGTCGGCAAGCTGATCATGGGGTATGCGGCGCAATCGAACCTCAAGCGCGTGGCGCTGGAGCTTGGCGGCAAGTCGCCGCTCGTCGTGTTCGAGGATGCCGATCTGGATGCGGCGGCGAGTGCGGCCGCCTGGGGTTGCTTCTACAATTCCGGCGAGACCTGCCACGCCGCCACCCGCCTCGTCGTGCAGCGCTCGGTGCAGGATGCACTGATCGGGAAGATCGAGGCGGTGGTGAAGCGCGAGATTGCGCTTGCACATCCCTTCGAGCCCTCGGCGCAGATCGGTGCGCTGATCGAGGCGGAGCACATGGACAAGGTGCTCGGGCTGATCGCCATTGGCGAGAAGGATGGTGGTCGCCGTGCTTTCGGGGCGGAACGGGTGCTGTCGGAAACTGGAGGCTATTATGTCTCGCCGGGCGTCATTACCGATGTGACGAACGACATGCGCATCGCACGCCAGGAGATTTTCGGACCCGTGCTGGCGGCCATTGCCTTCGACACGGAGGAGGAGGCGCTGGCGATCGCCAACGACACGATCTATGGGTTGGCCGGCGCGGTCTTCACCCGCGACATGGACCGGGCGCACCGCTTTTCCGAGGCGATCCATGCCGGCACGGTGTGGATCAACACCTACGACATGTCGAACTTCGCGACACCCTTCGGCGGCTTCAAGCAATCCGGCTTCGGCCGCGACCGTTCGGTGCATGCGATCGACAAATACTGCGACTACAAGACGATCTGGCAGCAGTTCGGCTGAGCTTTTTGTTTTTTCGCAGTTCCCACGGAAAACCGTTTCACACTTTTCCTGGAACTGCTCTTGAAGGGGGAAGGCATGAGCAAGATCGTTTCCATCGGGATCAGCCACCACCGGCTGCCGCTCGATCCGCCGTTCAAGGCCAGCTGGGATGGCCGGCCGCGTCGGCATTTCGACGCGACGATCGTGCGCGTGACGGATGACGAGGGCCGCGAGGGCATCGGCTCCGGCGACCTGATGAAGGGGTTCGAGGGGCACGACGACCTGTTCATCGGCCAGGACCCACGCCATCTCGAACGGCACTACGAGGTGGTGTCGCATATCAACTTCCACTATGGCCGCTGCTGGCCGCTGGATCTCGCGCTCTGGGACCTTGCCGGCAAGGTGACGGGCGAGCCAGTCTGGCGCATGCTTGGCGGCCGGGCTGATCGCGTTCGGCTCTATGCCTCCTCCGGCGTGCTGCGCGAGCCCTCCGCCATGGCGGACCAGGCGGAGCGCTATATCGAAGAGGGTTTTCCGGCGATGAAGGTGCGCTTCTCGTCGTCTGCCGGCGGCCGCAATGGCTGGCGCGACGACGTCAAGGCGCTGGAGGCGATCCGGGCGCGCGTCGGCGATCGGCTGGAGCTGATGGTCGACTGTAACCAGGGCTGGCGCATGCCCTGGGACACGACGCTACCCTGGACCTTCAAGGATGCGCTCGTCGTTGCGCGCGAACTGGAACGGCTCGGCATCTACTGGATGGAGGAGCCGCTGCACCGCTCCGACCGCAAGGGCATGAAGGCGCTGAAGGAGGCGACGGATATCCGCATCGCCGGCGGCGAGATGACGCGCGAGCTCTACGAATTCCGCGACATCATCGAGGAACGCGCCTTCGACGTCATCCAGCCGGACGTGGCGCTGGTCGGCGGCATTACCGGTTGTCGGCGGCTCGCCTTCCAGGCGCGCGAGGCGGGGGTCACCTTCACGCCGCACTCCTGGACGAACGGCATCGGCGTGCTGGCCAACGCGCATCTGACGGCGGGGGCGGGGGACGCGCCCTTCCTCGAATATCCCTATGACGCGCCGGAATGGAGCGAGGCGCGCCGCGACTATCCACTCGCCACGCCGCTGCGCCATGAGAATGGCTGGCTGCTGCTTGGCGAGGCGCCCGGCCTCGGCATCGTGCTCGATGAAGAGCGGCTCAAGGCAACGCGGCTCGGCTGAGACGCTTCGCCCTCTTGACATCCGCCCCGTGGAGGCCGACTTCACGGGGATACGGACGCGAAGGAGACGAGCCATGAGCGAGGCAGCCCGCACGACGATCGACCAGGCGGAAGTCGACCGCTTTTCGGCGATGGCCGCTGAGTGGTGGGACCCGGCCGGCAAGTTCCGTCCGCTGCACAAGTTCAATCCCGTCCGCCTCACTTATATCCGCGATCTCGTCGCAGCCCAGTTCGGCCGCGACCCGAAGGCGCATCGCCCGCTCGAGGGGCTCCGCATCCTCGACATCGGCTGCGGTGGCGGCCTGCTCTCGGAGCCGATGGCGCGCATGGGGGCGGATGTGGTCGGCGCAGACGCGTCGGAAAAGAATATCGGTATTGCCAAGGCGCATGCGGCCGGCAGCGGCGTTCCGGTCGATTACCGGGCGGTGACGGCCGAGGCGCTGGCGGAAGCCGGCGAGACCTTTGACGTCGTGCTCAATATGGAGGTGGTCGAGCACGTCTCCGACGTCGAGTTCTTCCTCACCACCTGCGCTTCCATGGTGCGTCCCGGCGGCATGACGTTCGTCGCCACGATCAACCGCACCATGAAGGCGGCCGCACTTGCGATTTTTGCCGCGGAGAATGTGCTGCGCTGGCTGCCACGCGGCACGCATCAATATGAAAAGCTGGTGCGTCCGGAAGAGATCGAGAAGCCGCTTACGGCTTCGGGCCTGACGGTAACGGACCGGACCGGCGTGTTCTTCAATCCGCTGCTCAATCAGTGGAACCTGTCGAAGGAC
This sequence comes from Shinella sp. GW821-FHT11G07, assembly GCF_058808115.1. Classification (NCBI taxonomy): domain Bacteria; kingdom Pseudomonadati; phylum Pseudomonadota; class Alphaproteobacteria; order Hyphomicrobiales; family Rhizobiaceae; genus Shinella; species Shinella sp. GW821-FHT11G07. Next base: position 25,487 of record NZ_JBXARJ010000005.1, on the reverse strand, counting down.
ATGGACGTCAACTACATGATGGTCGCCCGCCGCGCCTCCGTGTAGTCAGGGTTTCAGTGTCTTCGCAACGGCGAGCAGGTCTTCCTGTCCGGCCGCATTGTGTTCGGCCTTTGCCTTCACACGGTTGCGGTCGATGGCGACGGGATGGCCATCCGGACAGAAGGCGACCTTGAAGGTGAAGGCGCGCGGCGTCGGGCCGTTGTCGTGCAGGTGCTCCAGTCGCTCCGCACCGTCGGCCCACACGGGCCGCAAACCGTCCGGCACCCACCACAGGACGAGCGAAGGCCAGGCCTGCTTCTGGTTCCAGTTGCGGGCATGTTTCAGCGCGTCGGCGTGCACGCCGTTATAGGTGAAGGCCATCAGCGCCTCGAGGTCGGCCCAAAGCGACAGCGAGGAGGGGGCGTCCTCGAAGCCGCTGCCCTTGATGAAGCGGGGATAGACCTTCTCGCCCCAGCTTTCCGGTCCCGGCACGTCGTCATAGCCCGAGCGGCCGACATAGCCGTCTGCCCGGCTTGCCGCCTCGAAGTTCAAGGGTTCGCGCAGGCGAAATCCTTCGACGCGCGGGCTTTCGTAGTCATCGACATGGAGGCCGAAATTGTAGGCGGCGAGGTGATGGCCGCGCATCAGTTCGTATCGTCAGGCAGGACGGGGAGAGGGGCGACTTCGACGCCTTCTTCCAAGAGGTCGCGCACCTCTTCGGCGGAGGCGCGGCCGATCAGGCCCCGCTGCTCGGTTTCGCCATAGTGGATCTTGCGGGCCTCCTCGGGGAAGCGCTCGCCGACATCCTCGGAATTGGCGCGGATGGAGGTGACGACCTCCCGGAGCTTCGCCATCATTTCCTTCTGGCCGGCCTGCACGACGAGTTCCTGGCGGCGCTCCTTCTTGCGGGCGGTCGAGACGGACGGAGCCATCAGGCGCTTGGCGACGTGGGCGGAACCGCAGGACGGGCAGGAGACAAGCGCCATCGTCTGCTGGCGGTCGAAATCGCCCGCCGAGCCGAACCACCCTTCGAAGGCGTGCCCGTTGTCACAGGAAAGCTCGTAGCGGATCAAGCGGCAACGCCTCCCTTCGCGGGCTCGCCCGCCACCTCGAGGGTGAAGGCGCGTCCATTGCGCAGGTTGGGGATCTTGTCATGCGCGGCCTTGACGGCGGCAGGATCGACCTCAGCGAGCACGATGGCTTCGCCGGTGCCGCCGGCCGAGGCAAGGACGCGGCCCCAGGGGTCGATGATCATCGAATGGCCGAAAGTCTCGCGGCCGTCCTCGTGCACGCCTGCCTGGGCTGCGGCGATGATATAGACGCCGTTCTCGATGGCGCGGGCGCGCAGCAGCGTTTCCCAGTGCGCTTCACCCGTTTGGCGGGTGAAGGCGGCGGGCACTGAGATGATCTCGGCGCCGGCCTGAGCCTGCGTCTTGAACAGTTCCGGGAAGCGCACGTCGTAGCAGATGGCGAAGCCGAGCTTGGCGAAGGGCAGGTCGGCCATGCGGGCAACGGCACCCGGCGAATAGACCGCGCTCTCGCGCCAGCTCTCGCCATTGTCGAGATCGACGTCGAACATGTGGATCTTGTCGTAGCTGCAGACCTTCTCGCCATCCGGGCCGAACAGGAAGCCACGGTTGGCGACCTTGCCGTCGGAAAGCGCGATGGCCGTCGAGCCGACATGCACATGGATGCCGAGTTCCCTGGCGAGTTCCGCAGCGGCCGCGACCACGAGGTCGTCGGCCTCCGAGCGGAGGATGGCTTTAAGCCCGGCGCGATCCCGCTGGAGGGCGCCGGTCATCTCCGGCGTCTGGACATAGACAGCGCCCTTGCCGGCCGCCTCGCGCACGAGGCGCCGCATCGTTTCCACGTTGCGGACGGGATCGGTCCCGGAGCACATCTGGACGGCGGCGATCGTGACGGTCATGGATTGTCTCCCTACGCCGCCAGCAGCGCGTCGAGTTCGCCGGCGCGTTCCAGCGCATGCAGGTCGTCGCAGCCGCCGACATGGCGGTCCTTGATGAAGATCTGCGGAAAGGTTGTGCGGCCGTTGGCGCGCTTGATCATTTCCTGGCGCACCTCCGGTGCATAGGTTGCGTCATGCTCCTCGAAGGCCACGCCCTTGGTCTCGAGAAGTTTCTTGGCGGCGCTGCAATAGCCGCAGAACTGACGCGTATAGATGACGACCGAAGCCATAGTTTGCTGCTCCAAAGCTTGGAAAACCTTGTCTTTCATATAGGTCCGGGAAGCGCCCTTGCAAAGGTCAAAACGGTGACGTCGGCAACGCCGGCGTGTTTCAGGATACGGGTGACAGCCGCGACGGTGGCGCCGGTCGTGTAGACATCGTCGACGAGCACGACGCGGCGGCCGAACAGTTTCTCGCGGCCTTCCGGCGTGATGGCGAAGGCGCCGCGCACATTTTCCTCGCGGGCGCGGGGGCCGAGGCCGATCTGGCGGCGGGTGCGTTTCACGCGGCGCACGGCGTCGATGAGCACCGGTTTGCCGGAGAGCTGTGCGAGAGCACGTGCGAGTTCGGCGGCCTGGTTAAACTTGCGCCAGAGCAGGCGGAAGCGGTGCAGGGGAACGGGCACGATGAGATCGGCTGTCTGCACGCTGCCGTCGCCGGCGCGCAGCATCCATTGCGCCATCATCGGCGCCAGGTCGGTTCGGTCGCGGTACTTCAGCGAATGCACCAGCACGCGGGCGAGGTCGTCATAGAGCGCGACGGAGCGCAGCCTGTCGAAGGGCGGCGGATTGGCGATGGCATCGGCGCTGAGGATGCCGGGGCCGAGATCGTGCGAGAAGGGTGTACCGAGCATCTCGCAATAGGGGCGTTCGATGAAAGCGAGCTTCGCCCAGCAGTGCGGGCAGAGGCTGGCGCTGCTGCCGAGCAGCACGCCGCACCCGGCGCAGGGCGGCGGATAGACGAGGTCGAGGGCGGCACCTGCAAGACCGCGCAACCGGCGGGCGACGACCAGCCGGAGCGGGATTGCCGGCACTGCCTCGGCCTCGATTTCGCCCATGCGGTTGACAATAGTCTCTCCCAATGGCCAAAGCGATGGGATTCCGAACTGGATTTTGACGATGGAAACGCTCTTCGACCACGCCCTGATCGACATGCACCGGCTGCGGGCCCTCAAAGACGGGCCGGCGGATTTTCTGCTCGACGTGGTGGCGCGGGAACTGGCCGAGCGCCTCAGCGTCATCGACCGACGCTTCGAGCGGGCGGTGGAACTGCATGGCCATACCGGTGCCGTTGCGCGGGCGATTGCCGAAACGGGCAAGGTGGATACCATCGAGCGGATCGAGAGCGACCAGCGCTTTGCCACGCCCGGTGCCGAGTTTACCGTCTCGCCGCTGGAAACGGTGCCGTTGGCGCCGCAATCGGCAAACCTCATCGTGTCGCCGCTCGCTTTGCATCTCACCAATGACACGCCGGGGGTCTTCGTGCAGATCCGCCGGGCGTTGAAGCCGGACGGGCTGTTTCTCGCGGTGATCCCGGGCAATGGCACGTTGCAGGAGCTCCGCGAGGTTCTGCTTGCGGCGGAAAGCGAGATGACCGGTGGGGCGAGCCCAAGGGTGGTGCCTTTCCCGGACGTGCGCGACATCGGTGCGCTGCTCCAGCGCGGCGGCTTCGCCCTGCCGGTGACCGACAAGGAGACCTATACGGTCCGCTACGATTCGCTCTTTCCGCTGATGAAGGACCTGCGCGCCATGGGCATGGCCAATCCGCTTGCCGGGCGCAGCCGCAGGCCTTTGGCACGCGGCGTGCTGCTAAGGGCGGCGGAGCTTTATGCGCAACGCTTTTCCGATCCCGACGGGCGCATCCGGGCGACCTTTTCGGTCATCTATGTCTCAGGCTGGGCGCCACATGAAAGCCAGCAGAAACCGCTGAAACCCGGCTCGGCGACGATGCGTCTGGCCGATGCGCTCAAGCAGACCGGGCAGGAATAACCGCGTTAATTCCGTGCAGATTCGATGCTGGTCGTGACCGTGTTGAAGACATTTCCGAGGCTGCCGCTAAAGGCCTGCAGACCGGCCAGGAGACCGATGGCGATGAGCCCCGCGAGGAGCCCGTATTCGACAGCTGTCGCGCCATTGCAGCTTGAGAGGAATGATTTCAGCAGCCTGCGCACCATTCATCTCTCCTGCGTGCTTCGAGCACTTGAGGTTTCCTGTCGGCTCAGCAGCCGCTGCCCTGACCATTGCCGCTGACGATGCAGACGGCGCCCGGCATTTCCTGCAGTACGCTTCGGCGTACCGTGTATCGCTTGGTTCCATCCGTCGGGATCGAGCCCGTCGAGATCATGTCGAAGTCGTCCGGCACGTTCGCGATCATGCGCTTGTCGGTCTTCGCGGAGAGGACCGGGGTGAGGACAAGCGCAAGTGCTATCACGGCAGTACCGAAGAGCAGAGCAAGGTTCAGCGCACCGGTCCGGGTATCTCCGGCCGGCGTGTAGTCCTTCTCCTGAACGGCTTTCCAGAAGTCATCGTCACGCATCACAGGGTCTCGTAGGCATTGCAACGTTCAAAGCTAATCTTTGAACGACGGTGCTAAACGATTGCTTAACGGGAAACGAAAAATGCAGGGTTATTTCCTGCCGAACGCTTAAAGAAGATCCATCAGGAAGGGGATCAGCGGTTCGTCGGCCGGCGGCATCGGATAATCGCGCAGCGCCTTCGGCCGCACCCACTTGATCGCCTGCCCTTCGCGTCCGTGGGCGGTGCCCTCGAACCGGCGGCAGACATAGAGCGGCATCAAAAGGTGGAAGTCGTCATAGGTGTGGCTGGCGAAGGTCAGCGGCGCGAGGCAGGCGACCTTCGTCTGGATGCCGAGTTCTTCGTCCAGTTCACGGATCAGCGTCTCTTCCGGCGTTTCGCCGGCCTCGACCTTGCCGCCCGGGAACTCCCAGAGACCGGCGAGCGATTTGCCCTCGGGGCGTTGTGCCAGAAGGATACGGCCATCGGCATCGACGAGCGCGCAGGCGGCGACGAGCAGGATGCGGCGGGGCTTGGGCGTCGGTTCGGTCATGCCGCGGCAGGTCCCCGGTAGCTGTACTGGTAGACGTCCTGGAAACCGGCGCGGCGGTAGAGCGCAATGGCCGCCGCATTGTCCGCCTCGACCTGCACCCAGGCATGGCGGGCGCCCTTGAGCTTGGCCCAGCGCAGGCTCGCATGCAGGATCGCGGTGCCGAGGCCCTGGCCGCGCCGCTCTTCTGCGACGCCAAGCTGGAGGATGCCGACCAGATCATTATCGTGCACAGCGATCGTCACGGCCGTCGGGCCGAACTCCGCATCCTCGAAGATGAAGAGGCCGGTTTCCGGCTTGATGGCGTTGATGATCTCGGTCAGGCCGGGCTTCAGCGCCGGGTCGTCGCCGGCCACGCGGATGCGCGCATCGACGAAGCGGCCGACATCGCGGCTCGGCAGGTGGTCGAGGCCTTCGTCGCGGGGAAGGGTGGCAAGGTCGGCCATCATGACGACGGTATGGCCGTCTTCGACCCAGCCGGCCTCGTCCATGAAGTCGATGAGTTTTGGCGGCGTCAGCGGCGTCTGGCGCACGAGCAGCGGCCGGCCGTAGTCGGCAAAGCGCTTTGCCGCCTTCTGCAGGCGGATGTCGATGTCGCGGTAGTCGGATGGATCGAGCGGGTTTACCGAATTCAGCCGGCGGGAGGGGTGGCCGGCGGTTAGCCGGCAGAGCCAGCTTCCGTCATACTGCACCGAGGCTGCCGGCCAGGCGCGAAAACCGACGGCCTCGAGCCGGCGGACTTTGGGGAGGTCGTTCATCGTCTTTTGTCCGGAGGGGGTCACGCGGGTCCCGGCCTCAGCTACGGTAGTCGCCGTTGATCTCGACATATTCCTTGGTCAGGTCGCAGGTCCAGACCGTCGCCTTTCCACTGCCGAGGCCGATCTCGACGCGGACGGGGATGTCCTGCTTCTGCATGACAGCCGTCGTCGCATCTTCGGAATAGGAGGGATCACGTTCGCCATCGACGGCGACGCGCACGTCGCCAAACCAGATGGCGAGGCGGTCGCGGTCGGCCATCTCGCCGGATTTGCCGACGGCCATGACGATGCGGCCCCAATTGGCGTCCTCGCCGGCAACCGCGGTCTTGACGAGCGGCGAATTGGCGATCGACAGCGCGATGCGCTTGGCGGCGGCGTCGGTCTCAGCACCTTCGACGGTGACTTCGACCATCTTGCGCGCGCCTTCGCCGTCACGCACGACCTGAAGCGCCAGATCACGCAGCAGATCGTTAAGGGCGGCGCGGAAACCGTCGAGCGATGCGTTGTCGGCCGTTACCGGCTGCTGGCCATCGACGGCGCCGGTCGCAAAGAGCATCAGCGTGTCGGAGGTCGAGGTGTCGCTGTCGACGGTGACGGCGTTGAAGGTCGGGCCGACGCCGGCCGACAGCAGGGATTGCAGCACCGGTGCCGGGATGTCGGCATCGGTAACGACGAAGGACAGCATGGTCGCCATGTCGGGCGCGATCATGCCGGCGCCCTTGGCGATGCCGTTGATGCGCACGGTAACGCCGCCGAGGTCAGCGGTGCGCGTGGCGACCTTCGGATAGGTATCCGTCGTCATGATCGCCTTGGCGGCCTCGAACCAGAAATCTTCCGCGCCGGAGGTGGCGAGGCCATCGAGCACGCCGGAGAATTTCGTGGCGTCGAGCGGTTCGCCGATGACGCCCGTCGAGGCGAGGAAGACTTCGCTCTCGGCACAGCCGATCGCCTTGGCGGCCGCTTCGGCGGTCAGCTTCGTCGATTCGCGGCCCTTGCGGCCGGTAAAGGCATTGGCATTGCCGGAATTGACGACCACCGCACGGGCGACGCCGCCGGCCAGGTTGGCCCGGCAGAAATCGACCGGGGCGGAAGGGCATTTCGAGCGGGTGAAGACGCCTGCGACCGCCGCGGGGCGATCGAAGACCATCATCAGCACGTCCGTCCGGTTCTTGTACTTGATCCCTGCGGCGGCGGTCGCCATGCGCACGCCGCGGACCGGCGGCATATCGGCATAGGTTTTCGGGGCAAGCGGGGAGATCGAGCCGGACATCGTGCATTCCTGTTTGAGGAAAGGCCCGACGGGAGCCGGGCCGGCCTGTTTGAAGAAAGGCCCGACGGTAGACAGCCGGGCCGGCCTTGAGTGAATGAGGCCCGGCGGAAAACGCCGGGCCGTTGTCGTTCTTACTGCTGGCCTTCGATGGCCGGCGCGGGTTCGCCTTCGCCTGCAGCTTCCGCCTTGTTAACCGCGTCGTAAGCGGTCTTCAGCGCCGGATCCTGGATGTCGATCGGTGCTGCAGCCTTGGCCTTTTCCAGAAGCTCAAGATACTTGTCGCGCATGACGAGCTGACGAACCTGGGGCTCGACCTGGTCGAGTGCCGGGGGCTGCTGCTTGCGCTTGTCCTCGATCTTGATGACGTGGAAGCCGAACTGCGACTTGACCGGCACCTTGGAATAGGCGCCCTTTTCGAGGGCAAAGGCGGCGGTTTCGAATTCCGGAACCATGCGGCCCTTGGCGAAGTAACCGAGGTCGCCACCTTCCGACTTGTTCGGATCGGTCGACTTCGCCTTGGCGATCTCGACGAAATCCTTGCCGGCATCGAGCTCGGCGATCACGGCCTTGGCTTCTTCCTCGGTCTTGACGAGAATGTGGCGGGCGCGGATTTCGTCTTCCGGCGTGATGGCGGAGACTTCCTTTTCGTAGCGCGCCTTCACGTCTTCCGGCGTGACGGCATCAACGACATGCTTCTTGAAATAGGCGTTGTGCAGTTCGCGATCGGTGAGGAAAGCGAGGCGCTGCTTGAACTCGGCGTCGTCCTTCAGGCCTTCCTTGTCGGCATCGGCGGCAAGCAGCTTGACGTCGATGATCGAGGAAAGGGCGGCGACGCGCTTCTGCTCGTCCGGCAGGTTGGCGAGTTGCGGGTCGAGGCCTGCGATTGCGAGCTTCAGTTCCGATTCGTGGATCTCGAGCGCGCCGACCTTGGCGACGACCGGATCGGCGGCGGCGTCCTGTGCGCGGACGCTCGTGCTTGCGGCGACGATCGCGATCAGGGCGACTGCCGCGAGCTTGCTGTACTTCAACATAGAGAAAGACCTTTCACATCCTCGCCGGAATCAAGCGGATATCCGGTGCCAAACGGCTCAACACCACCAGAATGTGGCAGTTGTGCAACCGCCTGAGCCGTTGACATCATTCGACCCCCCTCTTATCTGTCACGCAATCCCGCGTCCAGATCAGTTTCCGGGCGTTTCACGGCTTTGCGCGCAATTCCTACGACCTGTCACGCGCCGGGTGCCCACAAAGAAAGGACCATCCTGATGGTCAGCCTCGGCGGCATAGCCCGCAAGTTGTTCGGTTCCTCGAACGATCGTCGCATCCGCTCCTATAGTCCGCGTGTCGACGCCATCAATGCGCTGGAACCGCAGATGAAAGCGCTCTCCGACGACGCATTGCGTGCGAAGACCGTGGAATTCCGCGAGCAGCTCGCCGCGGGCAAGACGCTCGACGACATCCTGGTGCCGGCCTTTGCGGTCGCCCGCGAGGCGGCCTTGCGTGTTCTGGGGTTGCGTCCCTTCGACGTCCAGCTGATCGGCGGCATGATCCTGCACGAGAAGTCGATCGCCGAAATGAAGACCGGTGAAGGCAAGACGCTCGTCGCGACGCTTCCGGTCTACTTGAACGCGCTCGCCGGCAAGGGCGTGCATGTCGTGACCGTCAACGACTATCTCGCCACCCGCGACAGCGCGCTGATGGGCAAGATCTACGGCTTCCTCGGCATGACGACCGGCGTCATCATGCACGGGCTTGACGACGACCAGCGCCGCGCGGCCTATGGCTGCGACATTACCTACGCGACGAACAACGAACTCGGCTTCGACTATCTGCGCGACAACATGAAGTACGAGCGCGGCCAGATGGTCCAGCGCGGGCACTTCTTTGCCATCGTCGACGAAGTGGATTCGATCCTCGTCGACGAAGCGCGCACGCCGCTGATCATTTCCGGCCCGCTCGACGACCGCTCCGATCTCTACACCACCATCGATGCCTATATTCCGCTGCTCGATGAAGGGGATTACGAAATCGACGAGAAGCAGCGCTCCGCCAACTTCTCGGAAGTCGGCACGGAGAAGCTCGAAAACCTGCTGCGCCAGGCGGGGCTTCTGAAGGGCGAATCGCTCTATGACGTCGAGAACGTCGCGATCGTGCACCACATCAACAACGCGCTGAAGGCCCACAAGCTCTTCACCCGCGACAAGGACTACATCGTTCGCAACGACGAGATCGTCATCATCGACGAATTCACCGGCCGCATGATGCCGGGCCGCCGCTATTCGGAAGGCCAGCACCAGGCGCTCGAAGCCAAGGAAAAGGTCACAATCCAGCCGGAAAATCAGACGCTGGCCTCGATCACCTTCCAGAACTATTTCCGCATGTATTCCAAGCTCGGCGGCATGACCGGTACGGCGTCGACCGAGGCGGAAGAGTTCGGCAACATCTACGGCCTCGACGTCGTGGAAGTGCCGACCAACCTGCCGATCAAGCGCCTCGACGAGGACGACGAGGTCTACCGGACCGTCGAAGAAAAATACAAGGCGATTATTCAGGAGATCAAGGACGCACGCGAGAAGGGCCAGCCGGTTCTCGTCGGCACGACCTCGATCGAAAAGTCTGAATATCTTGCCGAGCGCCTAAAGATGGCCGGCTTCAAGGACTTCCAGGTGCTGAACGCCCGCTACCACGAGCAGGAAGCCTATATCGTTTCGCAGGCCGGCGTGCCGGGTGCGGTGACGATCGCCACCAACATGGCCGGCCGCGGTACCGACATCCAGCTCGGCGGCAACCTCGAAATGCGCCTCGAGCGCGAGCTTGCCGAGATGGAGCCGGGTCCCGAGCGCGACGCAAAGCGCGAATCGGTGATTGCCGAGGTCAAGAAGCTGAAGGAGCAGGCGCTTGCCGGCGGCGGACTCTATGTTCTTGCCACCGAACGCCACGAAAGCCGCCGCATCGACAACCAGTTGCGCGGCCGTTCCGGCCGTCAGGGCGACCCGGGCCGCTCGAAGTTCTTCCTGTCGCTGCAGGACGACCTGATGCGCATCTTCGGTTCCGAGCGCATGGATTCCATGCTGCAGAAGCTCGGTCTCAAGGAAGGCGAGGCGATCGTCCATCCGTGGATCAACAAGGCACTGGAACGCGCGCAGAAGAAGGTCGAAGCCCGCAACTTCGACATCCGCAAGAACCTCCTGAAGTATGACGATGTGCTGAACGACCAGCGCAAGGTGATCTTCGAGCAGCGCATCGAGCTGATGGACAGCGAGAACCTGTCGGAAATCGTCACCGACATGCGCAACGAAGTGGTCGAGAACCTCGTCCGCCTGAACATTCCGGAAAACGCCTATGCCGAGCAGTGGAACGTTGCAGGCCTGAAGGCCGGCGTCGTCGAGCAGCTCAATCTCGACCTGCCGATCGAGGCCTGGGCGGCCGAGGAAGGCATCGACGAGAAGGACATTCTCGAGCGCCTGCACAAGGCAGCCGACGATGCCGCCGCCGACCGTGCCGAACGCTTCGGCGCGGAAATCATGACCTATGTCGAGCGCTCCGTGCTGCTCCAGACCCTGGACCTTCTGTGGCGCGAGCACATCGTCAACCTCGACCACCTGCGCTCCGTCATCGGCTTCCGCGGCTATGCCCAGCGTGATCCGTTGCAGGAATACAAGGCGGAAGCCTTCGAACTCTTCCAGGCGCTGCTGGCGAACCTTCGCCAGACGGTCACGGCACAGCTGATGCGCGTCGAACTCGTGCGCCAGGCTGCCGACGGACCGGCACCGTCCCTGCCGGCCATGGAAGGCCACCATATCGACGGCACGACCGGCGAGGACGATTTCGGCGAAGGCAATGGCGGCGGCTTCATGGCGGTTGGCGTCGAGCCGGAGAACCGCGACCCGAACGATCCGTCGAGCTGGGGCCGCGTCTCGCGCAACGAGCCCTGCCCCTGCGGTTCCGGCAAGAAATACAAACATTGCCACGGTGCCTTCGAACAGGCCTGATCGCAGAGACTGAAAATGCCGCCTTCGGGCGGCATTTTCTTTGTCCGGCCAAGGCGCGTGACGCCGCGACCCAACCGTTTGTTAACCCTGATCTGACAAGACTGACGCTGTTGAGTTCTGCGTAGCGTTTGGGTTCCTGTGTTGATGGCGGTCATTCAATCGGCTGAGAGGTTGCTGCCATCCGGCCTGCGCGGCAAGGCGGAGCCGCTCACGCGTGCGCTCGCGACAATCCTGTCCAGCGATGATCCCCGCAACCTCGCCCAGCGCATGGCGCTCATTGCCTTTGCCATCCGGGTTGCCAGCGCTGCCATCGCCTTCCTGACGCAGATCGTGCTGGCCCGGGTGATGGGCGAGTTCGAATACGGCATCTTTGTTTTCGTCTGGGCGCTCATCGTCATCGTCGGCGACATGTCCTGTCTCGGCTTCCACACGACGGTCGTGCGCTTCCTGCCCGACTATGTGGGCCGCAGTGCCCTTGCGGAAATCCGCGGACTTACCTCCACCGCCCGCATCTTCGCCATTCTGTCCTCGACCACGCTTGCGGTGCTCGGGTTCCTCTGCCTCTGGTTTTTCCGCGATTCCTTTGCCAGCTACTATGTCCTGCCGCTGTTCATCGGCCTGTTCTGCATGCCGATGATCGCGCTCGGCGACGTGCTGGAAAGCACCGCGCGCGCCCATAGCTGGGCGGTGGTGGCGCTGAGCCCCACCTATATCGTCCGCCCGCTGCTGATCCTCGTCTTCATGGTGCTGGCGGTGACGCTCGGCGCGCCACATACCGCCCTGACGGCGATGACCGCGGCGCTGGCCGCGACCTACCTCACCACGGTCGTGCAGTTCTTCAACATCGTCTACCGGCTCGGCAAACGCTATGTCGCAGGCCCGCGCAAGATCGAGTTCTCGCTCTGGATCAAGGCGGCGCTGCCGATCTTCCTGATCGAAGGGTTCGGCTTCCTGCTTACCAATTCCGACGTCATCGTCGTCGGCCTCTTCCTCGATCCGGAAAGTGTGGCCATCTATTTCGCCGCGGCAAAAACCATGGCGCTCGTGCACTTCGTGTTCTTCTCCGTAAAGGCTGCCGCCGCCCCGCGTTTTTCTGCCATGTTCTCCGCGGGTGACCGCGTAGCCCTTGCGCGCTTTGCCGGCGAGACCGTGCGCTGGAGTTTCTGGCCATCGCTCGCCGTCGGCGGCGTGGTGCTGCTGTCTGGCCATCTGCTGCTGTCGCTCTTCGGGCCGGCTTTCACGGCCGGCTGGAGCCTGATGTTCATTCTCTTTGCCGGCATTCTCGTCAAGGCTCTTGTCGGGCCGGGCGAAGTGCTGCTCACCATGTGCGGTGAACAGCGGCTCTGTGTCGGCGTCTATGCCGTGGCGCTTACGGCAAACATCCTCTTCAACGTCACGCTCATTCCGCTCTTCGGCCTGACGGGCGCCGCCATCGCCACCGCTGGCGCCATGGTCGTCGAGGCGCTGCTTTTGCACATCGTGGTGCGCACCAAACTTTCCATCATTCTCTTCGCCTTCGCCAATCCGGTGAAGGCGAGCCTCGTCAACGGGATGGACCATCATGACCGATAGCCACGGCATCGACCACGCCATCGCGGCAGGGCGCGCCCAGGCCGCTATCCCGCCAGCCCCGCCACTGGCACAACCGCCGGCCGACCAGCGTTTCATCGTCGGGCGGCCGGGCCGCTCGCTGGCGCTCTATCCGGCAACGGCGGGCTATGAGCTGCAGCAGGAGCTCGATTTCCTGTCGAACCGCGTCATGGAGCCGAACGTCTTCTTTACGGGACGGTTCCTGGCGCCGGCCATGCCGCGCCTGGAGGATCGCACCGTGCGGCTCTCGGTCATCCGCGACGAGGGCGACGGGCGCAGCCGCATGCGCTTCCTGATGCCGTTCTCCGTGGAAAAGCCGGGCTTCTCCATCGGCTCCAGCATTCTGCGTGCCTGGTCGAACCCGTTCGGGCCGCTCGGCACGCCGCTCGTCGATGCCGAGGACGCGGCCGAAACACTCGACAATTTCCTCGAAGCGCTCGGTGGGCCGGGCACCGGCTTGCCGCCGATCCTCGTCCTGCCGGACCTGCGCCTCATCGGTGCCTTCGCCCAGCTGCTGCGCGCGGTCGCGATCGGCCGCAACCTGCCGGTCACCATCACCGATACCTATCGCCGGCCGATGCTGGACAGCCTGCTCGATGGCCAAACCTATCTGCAGAACGCCATCTCGCCCGAGCATTTCCGTGAGCTGCGCCGGCAGTGGCGCCGGCTCGATGCAATGGGCGAGCTCAGCTACAACGTCGCCCGCCAGCCCGCCGACATCCGCCTGCGCATGGAAGAATTCCTGCTGCTCGAGGCGGCCGGCTGGAAGGGACGCGGCCGCACGGCGATGATCAACGACCGCTATCGCGCTGCCTTTGCCCGCGAGGCGATCAGCAATCTTGCGGAAACCGACGGCGTGCGCATCCACACGCTCGATCTCGACGGGCGCGCCATCGCCTCGATGATCGTCTTCATGACGGGCGGCGAGGCCTATACGTGGAAGACGGCCTATGACGAGGCGTTTGGGAAATATTCGCCCGGCAAGCTGCTCGTCGCCGAGCTGACCGAATGGCACCTCGACGACGCGAATATCGCGCGGTCGGATTCTTGTGCGGTGCCGGACCATCCGGTCATGAGCCGCTTCTGGGAAGAGCGCGAGGACATGGGCACGCTCGTCGTCGGGCTGCAACAGAACCGCGACCGCGACGTCCGCCAGACGGCGGCGCAGCTTCACCTTTACCGCAACACGCGCAATGTTGCGCGGCTGCTGCGCGACAAGATCCGGTCGCTGGCGCGGCGCTAGGCGCAATTCCAAACGGCGCACTTTGCCGGAATTGCTCTAGGCCGCGAACGGCGCCTCTTCCGCCGCGCGCTTGCGCAGCAGGTGGCGAATGACCTTGCCGGAGGTCGTCAGCGGCAGGGATTCGACGAAATCCACTTCGCGGGGATATTCGTGCATGGAAAGCCGTGATTTCACCCAGTCGCGGATGTCGGTGGCGAGCGCTTCCGAGGGTGTCTCTCCCGGGCGCAGCATGACATAGGCCTTGACGATCTCGGTGCGAACCGGATCCGGTTTGCCGACAGCGGCGGCAAGCTGCACGGCCGGATGACCGGCGAGGCAATCCTCGATCTCGCTCGGGCCGATGCGGTAGCCGGAGGAGGTGATGACATCGTCGTCGCGGCCGAAGAAGGTGACGTAGCCGTCCTCGTCCATGCGGCCGAGGTCGCCGGTCGTCATCCAGTCACCGACGAATTTTTCCGCCGTCGCCGTCGGGTTCTGCCAGTAGCCGAGGAACATCACGGGATCGGGCCGTTTGACCGCGACCTGGCCGACCGTGCCGCGCGGCACTTCCCGGCCATCGGCGTCGATGATCGCGACGACATGGCCGGGCACCGCCTTGCCGATCGGGCCGGGCCGCGACACGCCGAGCTTGCCGATCGAGCCGAGCACGATGTTGCACTCGGTCTGGCCGTAGAATTCGTTGATGGTGATGCCGAGCGTGTCGCGGACCCACTCCCAGGTTTCGCGGCCGAGCGATTCGCCGGCCGAGCCTATGGTGCGCAGGTTCAGCCGGTATTTTTCACGCGGGTTTGCGACACTCTTCATCAGCCGCAGCGCCGTCGGGGGGATGAAGGCGTTGCGCACGTCCATATCCTGCATGATGCGGTAGGCCATGTCCGGATCGAATTTCTGCCCTGGCGAGGAGACGACCGGCACGCCGAGCAGCAGGGCCGGCAGCAGTACGTTGAGCAGGCCCCCCGCCCAGGCCCAGTCGGAGGGCGTCCAGATGCGGTCGCCCGGTTGCGGCAGGAATTCGTGATGCATCTGGAAACCCGGCACATGGCCGAGCAGCACCCGGTGGCCATGCAGGGCGCCCTTCGGCGGGCCGGTCGTGCCCGAGGTATAGATCATCATCGCCGGGTCGTCCGGGCCGCTTTCGATCGCCTTGAACGGACCGGCGTGGCGGTCGACGAGGTCCTGAAAGGACTTCGCTGCCGGATCGCCGACCGGTTCGATCGTGATCACCAGATCGAGGGTCGGCAGCTCCGGCCGGATCGGCTGCAAACGGTCGAAACCGAAATGGTTGGTGACGATCGCCTTCGCCTCGGCGTTCTTCAGCCGGTAGAGCAGGGCATCGGCGCCGAAAAGCAAGGCGAGCGGCAGGGCAATGGCGCCAAGCTTGTAGGTCGCCAGGTGCGCGATGACCGTCTCGAAACCTTGCGGCAGGAGGATCGCGACGCGGTCACCCCGGCTGACGCCTTCCGCAGCAAGCGCCGCCGCAAACGCGTCGGAGCGTGCGGCGAGCTCGCCATAGGTCATCGAACGCGGCAGCGCATCCGGGCGGAAATGCTGAAGGCAGATACGCTCCGGTTCACGCTCGGCCCAGGCATTGGAGACCGCGGTGCCGATGTTGAACCGTTCCGGGATCTTCCAGCGGAAATCCCGGTACAGCGCATCATAGGTCGATCTCTCGGCGAGCATCCGGCGGCACTCCAGTTTGCTGCATTGCACCTAGCATTCCGGAGGGGCAGCCCGCAATGGCGCCTTTGTGGGGGTCAGAGCCAGGACAGGCGGTTGTCCACGCTGCTGACATTCGCAATGGACGCTGCGATTGTCGTTGCGCGCTCCGCCTCCTGCGGGGAACTGATGTTGCCTGACAGAATGATCCGCGTGCCCTCGCAGGTCACGGTTACATCGGACGCATCCACGTCGCCGGCGACGGACAGGGCGTCAGCGACCGCCTGTTCGAGCCAGGCGGGGTGTGGTGCTTCGAAGTGTTCGGGTGGTTCACCCTTGAAGGTACCTTCTTTGAAGACCATGGAACGCTCCTGTGGTTGACTGAATAGAAACGCGGAAGGGGAGGATTTGTTCGGTGCTGTTTAGGGATGGTTAGGACTGTTCCGAAGTCGGACAGATCCGCCCCGAATTGGGAGTTGTTGGCCTGTTTGGCGCAGGCTAAGCATCGGTTATCGCAACCGGGGATAGAGTATGAGCAATATCAATATTAGGGGTTTCTCTTTGAAATCCGGCGCAAATTTCAACAAATTCGTTTCCGAAAAGTTGCAGGCAATCCTGGATTATGATCGCGAAGTTGCAAAGCCGACCTACCTCGAGTTTCGTGACGACAGCAAGAACTACATGAAGTTCAGCGGTACGAACCTGACGTACAAGGTCGTGGGCGGGGAAGTTTTTGGTGTCACCGGCGGCACGATCACGGCTTTCAAGGCCGTCTCCGACGGCATCGCCGTCCTCGACGTCACCAACCTTTCGCTGACCGGCAAGGCCTTAACGGCGGCGATCGACAGCGGCAGCACCACGAAGTTCCTCAATGCCTTCCTGTCCGGTGACGATGTCATCAAGGCGACCAACTATGCCGACGTCTTCTGGGGCGGCAATGGCAATGACACGCTCTACGGCTACAACGGCAACGACACGATGTCCGGCGGCAATGGCGTGGACAAGCTCTACGGTGGTGCTGGCAACGACACGCTGAAGGGCGATGCCGGCAATGACCGGCTGGAAGGTGGTGCCGGCGCGGACAAGCTCTATGGCGGTGCCGGTGCCGATACCTTCGTCTTCCTCTCAGCGCAGGATTCGACGGTGGCTGCGAGCGGGCGCGATACGATCTTCGACTTCAGCCAGAAGGAAAAAGACAGGATCGACCTCAAGGCGATCGACGCCGATACCACGCTTGCCAAGGACCAGGCGTTCTCCTTCATCGGCAACAAGGCCTTCTCGAAGGATGCCGGCGAACTTCGTTACGTGAAGACGGGTGGCGACACCTATATCCAGGGCGACGTGAACGGTGATGGCAAGGCGGATTTTTCGATTGTGGTGGACGCGTCCATCACCTTCACCAAGGCGGATTTCATTCTCTGATCATGGCCCGCGAGTGGCCCCGTATTTCCGTTTATCGGGCCTAAAATGGTTGAGACCCAAGAGCGTGCACATCGCTCTCGGGTCCCCCTCACAACCGCATCCGGGGGTGTCTGCGGCTGCCCCCGTAAAATGCGGCACAGCAAAATTTGTTCCCGCTAAAAAATGATTTTTTGCAGGCTGCCCCGAATTTCGGCTTCCGCAGACGGGGATGGGATCGCCCTGATGCCAGCCCCAACAAGGCGCGGACGATAGATTTTGATTGTCTGTCGCGTGCTTCAGCCCAGGGTCACGACCAAACCAGCTGTCGCAAAGCCGCGGGCGTAGTCTCCGAGCGGTGGGTACCATCCGGCACCTTGCGGTCCGGTTCCCCAGGCGATTCGTTTATTGGCCAGGTGCCATTTGTTGAATTTTTCGCCGGCCCGCGCCGGGTAATCCTGCAGTTTGCAAAACACATTCAGCCATGGATCGGCCGCCCAGACATCGACGGAAAGCGGACTTCCCGCCAACTCTTCCACTGTATTGTTTCCCAAATTCGCGCATTTGACGCGCGGTCCGACAGCACAGAAAACGTGGTCCGCCGGTGCCGCCAAAGAGACCAATGCCACTGGCGCAGGTTTTGGCTCCCCCAGCCTGACCCAGGCACTTGCTGCCGCGATCATTGCAAGTTCGCCGCAATTTGCCGCGACGGGACGCATACGAAGAAGCGCCTTCCCATCGCGCAAGAAATGGGTCGTCGGAATACCAAAACGTTCACGGAACCCGCCAAGCTGGCGAAGAGCAGCGCGCAGCTGATCTCCATGCGCCTGGTCGCTCTCGGCAAATGTCGCACCGAATGCCACCGGCGCATAGTTGTGCTGATTGGCGGCAAATGCGGAGTTTCCGTCTAAGTGGAGTTTGTTGCTGGATTTATATCCTGCTGCGTAAATATCTCTCGCAGCGCTAAAGCCAGTGCTAGCTGCTACCATGAAGGACATTGCGGCAAGCTCCCCTTTGAAAAACAATCATAGGTAATCATAAATGGTACGGGGAGGGAAGGGACGTGGCGCAGCCCAGAGGGTTGCCGTCGAGGATTATTTAAACCCGAGGGAAATACCGTCCTGCCAATCACAACCAAAGACGCTTAAACCGTCAGAGGCCCTCTACCGCGCCCCGAAAAGCCGGCCGTTGGATGGATTGTCACGGTATTTCTTCGAAAATGCCTGAAAAACCAGTCTTATCCAGGATAAGTACTGGTGCGGGATAGCGAGAACCAGCGCGATGGGTAGGTGGGCGGCGTCGCGCGGAAAAGAATGGTGCCCCATGCCGGAATCGAACCAGCACTCCTTTCGGAACTCGATTTTGAGTCGAGCGCGTCTACCAGTTCCGCCAATGGGGCACGGTACTGCAGCCATCGCCGTTTACACGAAGCGTTCGTGGGCGGCAACCGGGAAATCGGGGCTAAATGGGCCGATCACATATCCGTGCAGGTGATTTACAACGACGTGCCACCTGATAGAACTCGGCGCCGTTCGCCGGCACCTCCGCCGGCCCGATTGGACGATCCTGATGACGGCATTCCTCGACCTTTCCCGCAAGACATCCGCAAGCCTGCTTTCGCTCGGCATGGTGGCGACCGTGGGCGGCGCGCTCGCCTTCGAACATGTCGGCGGCTACATTCCCTGTGCGCTCTGCCTGCTGCAGCGGGATCCCTATTATTACGGCATTCCGGTCGCGGTTGCGGCGCTGGTCTCCGCCCTGTTCGGCGGCCCGGCCTGGCTGACGCGCCTGCTTTTGGCGATTGCCGGCATCATGATGCTGGTCGGTGCAGGCATGGGCGTCTATCACGCGGGCGTCGAATGGAGTTTCTGGGAAGGGCCGGCGACCTGCGCAACCTCCGCCCAGGGCGTCACGCAGAATGCCGGTGACCTGCTGTCCGATCTCAACAGCAAGCACGGTCCGTCCTGCACGGAAGCCTCCTTCCGCTTCCTCGGCCTGTCCTTTGCCGGCTGGAATGTGATCGCAAGCCTCATCCTCGCCGCGATCGCCTTCAAGGGCGTGCGGTCCACGAAAGCCTGAGATGCCGCAACCCGTGGCGTCACGCATGTCGTCGCCGCAAAAGTGCCTGGCACTTTTGCGTGACCTGCGTCAGGGCTGCAGTTCGACGTCCCAGTAGAGATAGTCCATCCAGCTTTCATGCAGATAGTTGGGTGGAAACAGTCGCCCGTTGTTGTGCAGATCCTGAACCGTCGGCTGGTAGGGCTTCTGATGCGGGAACATGCCCGCCTGCTTCGGCAGCTTGCTGCCTTTTCTCAAATTGCACGGGGAGCAAGCCGCGACCACATTGTGCCAGGTCGTCTCGCCGCCATGGGCGCGCGGGATAACATGGTCAAAGGTCAGGTCGTCGGGCGTCCCGCAGTACTGGCATTCGAACTTGTCGCGCAGGAACACGTTGAACCGGGTGAAGGCCGGGTGGCGTGAAGGCTGCACGTAGGACTTGAGGCACACGACGCTCGGCAGGCGCATCGTGAAGCTCGGGGAGGAAACCGAATGGTCGTATTCGGCGATGATGTTTACGCGGTCAAGAAACACGGCCTTGATCGCGTCCTGCCAGGACCAAAGCGACAAGGGGTAATAACTCAGTGGCCGGTAGTCAGCATTCAAGACAAGAGCTGGCAGGGCCTGTGGTGAAACAGAAATCGTCAAGGGCTTCTCCTGATCGATTCGGCATCTGCTCTTCTATATTAGGCCCGTTGTTACAGCATTGTGAAGCGGGAAAGGAAAAGCGAAAACAACGTATTTCGCAAAGCTCACCCTTCGAGCACCGGCGCGACCTCGCGGCGCATCTCGCGGGCATAATAAGCCCAGAACAATCGGGCCGAGACGCCGCGCCAGGGCGACCAGCTTTCGGCGATCCGGTCGAGCTCCTGGGGGCTCGGGCGCATGGCAAGGCCAAGCGCATGGGCGACGGCATTTTGCAGGGCGATATCGCCGGACGGAAAGATATCCGGGTGGCCGCCGCAGAACAGCAGGTAGACATCCGCGGTCCAGCGGCCGATGCCCTTGATGGCGGTGAGCTTGTGGGTCGCAGCCTTCGCTTCCATGCGGCAGATCGCGTCGAGATCGAGTTCCCCGCGATCGACGGCTTCGGCCGCGCGGCGCAGTGTTTCCGCCTTGGCGCGCGACAGCCCGATCGTGCGACAGGCCTCGTCGGAGAGGGCGAGGATGTGGTGGGGCGTGATATCGCCGGATAGCTCTTCCAGCCGCCGCCAGATCGCATCCGCACTGGCGCGCGACACCATCTGGGCGACAATGATGCCGGCAAGGCCGCGATAGCCGGGGGGCAGGCGGCGAAGCGGCACCGGGCCGGCCTTGTCGATGACGGTGAACAGGCGCGCGTCGAGCAGGGCGAGGTCGACCAGACCCGTCGCGACATCCGCCTCCGAATTGATCATGTGCAGTCGCATGGTTTCGAGCGGCCTCGATCCTTGTTCCAACAGCGGCCTTTGTGCGTCAATTTCAATGCGCAGCCCTGTAGTGACGTGACACGCCTCTTCATGCCAGAAGACCTCATGCAAAGTGCTTTGTCAAAAAATCGTGTCTTTCGGTTTGCGCCGAGCCCGAATGGTCTATTGCATCTCGGCCATGCGCTCTCGGCCATCCTCAACCACGACCTTGCCGCGGCCTGCGGCGGACGGTTCCTGCTGCGCTTGGAAGACATCGATCCTGCCCGATCGCGTGCCGAATTCGAGGCGGCGATCTACCAGGACCTCGCCTGGCTGGGGCTTGACTGTGAAAAGCCGGTGCGGCGCCAGTCGGAGCATCTCGCGTTTTACGCCGAGGCACTGGAACGGCTGAAGGCGATGGGTCTGCTCTATCCGGGCTTTTTGAGCCGCGGCGAGGTGAAGGCGCGGGTCCAGGCGCATGAGGCGGCGGGTGGTCTCTGGCCGCGCGATCCGGATGGGGCGCCACTCTATCCGACGGAAGAACGTGTGCTAGACCGGGATCAGGCGCATGCCTGGATCGCAGGGGGCCGCCAGCATGCCTGGCGGCTCGATATGGACAAGGCCCGGGCGCTGGCGCCTGATATCCTCGACTGGTCGGAGGCGGGCGAGGGGCCGGAGGGCGAGACGGGCATCGTGACGGCGCGGCCCGAGCGCTGGGGAGACGTCATCCTGTCGCGGCCGGATGCGCCGGCGAGCTACCACCTCGCCGTCGTGCTCGACGATGCGGTACAGGGCATTACCGACGTGGTGCGCGGGCAGGATCTTTTTTATGCGACGGCGGTGCATCGTCTCCTGCAAAGCCTGTTCGGGTTGCCGGCGCCCGCCTATCGTCACCACGGGCTGGTGCCGGGGCCGGATGGGCGAAAACTGTCGAAGAGCAACCAGGATACCGGGATTGCGGCCTACCGTGAAAAGGGTGTTTCACCTGCCGGCATTCGCGCCTTGCTCGCGCGCTATGGCTTCGTCTTCCATTGAATCGTCACCGGCTGGCGGCTGTTGTTTGCGCACGCCCCTGATCTTGTCGAGAATCAGGCGTTTTACACGGAACTTCATCAGGGCCGCGTTGATCTCCGCGCCGAGGATGAAGATCACCCCGACGATGTAGAGGAAGACCAGGGCGATCATGATCGAGGCGAGGCCGGCATAGGTGGAGACGTAGTTGGCGAAGGTCGTGAGATAGGAGGCGAAGGTATAGGCGCCGATACCCCAGGCCAGAAGCGTCAGCAGGATGCCGGGCAGCACGTCGGCGATCTTGCGCCGGCCGGCCGGCAGCCAGAGATGGGCGATCAGCAGGCCGACGAGCAGGACGAGGATGGTGCCGAACAGGCCCCAGCTTTCCACCCAGGAATAGACATAGTTCAGCCAGGGTAGCCAGTCGCCCGTTGCTCGTACCGCGAGCGGTGCGGCGACCAGCACGATGCTGATGACGGCGAGCGCCAGCACGCCGGCAATGACGAAGCCGAGGCTGGCCAGGCGCGTCACGTACCAGTAGCGCGTTTCGGCCACCCGGTAGGCGCGGTTGAGCGACACGCGCAGCGCCTCCACCCCGTTCGAGGCGAAATAGGCGGCGGCGAGCACGGAAACCGTGAGAAGGCCGCCGCGTGGAATGGTGAGGACGGCGACGACCTCGCGGGAAATGGGGGCGGCGATCGATTCCGGCCAGGTGTCGAAGATCAGGTGCACGGCGGTCTCGGCGAACTGGTCGGCGCCGAGGAAGGAGCCGAGTGCGGTGCCGAAGATCAGGAAGGGAAAGATCGCCAAAAGCGTGGAGAGCGCGACATGGCTCGCCATCGCCCAGCCGTCGTCCTCGGAAAAGTGCCAGATCGCGTCGAAGACGACCTTGTAGGCAAGGCGGATGGCGGTCGGCATCGGCAATATCCAGTCCCTTTGCGACCGTGCCCGGCCGTCTTCGCAATTGTCTGCCTGGGCATAACGTCTTAAACCGGATTCAGTTTAAGACGTTATGCTCAAATTCAAATTTCCATAACACCACGCTTTAAGGACGACGCGTGGTGCTGTCGTGGTGATATGGGAAACGGACGCAGATTTGTACAGGAAACCGCCATGTCTTCTCCAAATGCGACGACCGCGCCGAGCATCATCGTCACCGGGTGCTCCTCGGGTATCGGCGCGCACTGCGCGCGTGCGCTGAAGGCGGAAGGCTGGCGGGTTTTTGCGACGGTGCGGCGGGAGGAGGACCTGGCGAGCCTCGAAGCCGACGGCATCGAGGCGCTGCTGATGGACTATACCAAGCCTGAAACGATCGCCGCCCTTGTCGAGACGGTGCTGGCGCGCACCGGCGGTCGGCTCGACGCGCTCTTCAACAATGGTGCCTATGGACAGGCCGGTGCCGTCGAGGACCTGCCGGTGGACGTGCTGCGCCAGCAATTCGAGACGAACGTCTTCGGCTGGCACGACCTGACGCGGCGGGTGATCCCCATCATGCGCAGCCAGGCGGCCGGCCGCATCGTGCAATGCTCGTCGATCCTCGGCATCGTGCCCTATCGCTGGCGCGGCGCCTACAACGCCTCGAAATTCGCGCTCGAAGCCCTGTCGCTGACGATGCGCATGGAGCTTGCCGGCTCCGGCGTGCATGTCAGCCTGATCGAGCCGGGACCGATCACCTCGCGTTTCACCGCCAATGCGCTCACCCATATCGAGAAGAATATCGATCTCGAAAACTCCGTGCATGCGGAGGAATACCGGCGGCAGTTGCAGCGGCTGCGCGGCGAAGCCAAGCCGGCGCGCGGCAAGCTGGGGCCGGAAGCGGTGCATGCGGTGCTGCGCCATGCGCTGACGGCGAAGACGCCACGGCCGCATTACATCGTGACGACACCGGCCAAGCAGGGTGCGCTGTTGAAGAAGCTGCTGCCGGCCGCCTTGTTCTACCGCATCATCGGCCGGCTTGGTTGACGCGGCGCGGCGTCGCAGGCGCATTCGCCCGAAAACACGTGCTATTTGTCGTGAATGCCCTATGTGAATAGGGCTGACGGAAATCAAATCGGATTGTTGGCATGTCTTCCTTTCTCACCTTCATGACCCTGCTCGTCATGGGCCTCGTGGTGATCGTGCTCGTGCGCGGTCTCGTCAACATGGCCAAGGGCGGCAGTGGCAACACATCGAACAAGCTGATGCAGGCCCGCGTGCTCTTGCAGGCGGTCGCCATCGTCCTCATCATGCTGACGCTCTGGATTACCGGCGGCGGACGCTGAGGGGACGATGGTCAAGCTCAACAAGATCTATACGCGCACAGGCGATGACGGCACGACCGGTCTTGTCGCGGGGCCGCGTCGCAAGAAGCATGACCTGCGCGTCGAATCCTACGGCGAGGTCGACGAGGCGAATTCCTACATCGGGCTCGTGCGCCAGCATCTTGCCGATTTCCCTGCGCTTGATCGGATGCTGGTGCGCATCCAGAACGATCTTTTCGACCTCGGTGCCGACCTAGCGACGCCCGATACCGGCAAGAAACTCGATTACGAGCCGCTGCGCATCGCGCAGTCGCAGGTCGACCGGCTGGAGGTGGAGATCGACACGCTCAATGCCGATCTCGAGCCGCTGCGTTCCTTCGTGCTGCCGGGCGGCACGCCTGCGGCGGCGGCGCTGCATCTGGCGCGCACCGTTGCGCGCCGGGCCGAGCGGCGGATCGTGGCGCTTCAGGATAGTGGGGAGACCGTCTCGGTCGCGGCGGTCGCCTATATCAACCGGCTCTCGGATTTCCTGTTCGTCGCCGCGCGCTGGGTCAACGACAAAGGACGCTCGGACATATTGTGGGTTCCGGGGCAGAACAGATAAGCTCGTTCGCAGCAGGCCTTGGGAAGGGGATCCATGTTCATACCGCTGCACGACGCGAATGCTCTGAAATACATCAAGGTGCAGTATGTCACGATCAGCCTGATCGTGATCGATGTCGTCGTCTGGCTGGTGACGGGGCTTGCCTCGACGCAGTCGTTTTCCGATGCCGCGGTGGTCGGCCTCGGCTATATTCCTGCGGTCGTCTTCGATTTCGCCGACCTAGAGCCGAGCCTCGTGCTGGTGCCTGAAGATGCGACCTATGTCACCTATGCCTTCCTGCACGGTGACTTCATGCATCTCGCCTCGAACATGCTGTTCCTCTGGGTGTTCGGCGACAATGTCGAGGATGCGCTCGGCCATTTCCGCTTCCTCGTCTTCTACCTGCTCTGCGCGGCGGCCGGCGCCCTCGTGCACGGTCTGGTGCAGCCGGATTCGGAAGCGCCGCTGATCGGCGCCTCGGGGGCGATTTCCGGGGTGGTGGCGGCATATTTCCTGCTGCATCCGAAGGTGCGTGTCTGGGTTCTGGTGTTCTTCCGCATTCCGCTGCCATTGCCGGCGGTCATTCCGCTCGCCTTCTGGATCGCGCAGCAATTCTACATGCTGGTGGTCGATGGTGACAGCGGCGTCTCCTGGGGCGCCCATGTCGGCGGTATCGTCGCAGGGGCCATCCTCGTGCTCGTTCTGCGCCGGCGCGGCGTGCCGCTGTTCGACCGGACGATCGTCACGCCGAAGGCCGTCCGGCATGTCGAGGCGCCCCCTGCTGCCGTCGAGGAGACGCCGTCGGGCCCCTCCGTGCCGCCGACCCATTGGGGGCGTTGAACGTGTCGCAGATGGTAAATTGACGTGAACGTAAAGGTAATTTATAACGCCTCCGTTTTCACGTGGGGAGGGCTCGTGACACATTGTGTTTGGGGAAAAAACGCGTATCGATGTCGCCAACCGACAATCAGGGCGCCCTTGAAAGGCGCATTTTCCCTCGCGGGCATATGAAGGAAGGAAGCCATGAAGATCTTGGTCCCTGTAAAGCGGGTCGTTGATTACAACGTCAAAATTCGCGTCAAGTCTGACGGCTCGGGTGTCGAGCTAGCGAATGTGAAGATGTCGATGAACCCGTTCGACGAGATTTCCGTCGAGGAAGCGCTGCGGCTGAAGGAAGCCGGCAAGGCGGAGGAAGTGATCGTCGTGTCGATCGGCCCTGCCAAGGCCGAAGAGACGCTGCGCACCGCACTCGCCATGGGTGCCGACCGCGCCGTGCTGGTGGAGACCGACGA